>NZ_JCAHRL010000003.1:0-560593 GCF_059427765.1 Gordonia sp. B8661-1 | reverse complement strand
GACGCACGAACCCGTGGAACCAATTGCGCGGCCACTCCACCAACGGACGACAGACACCCGAACCCGTTGATCGAGTAGCTACCGAGCGCAGCGAGGCAGCGTATCGAGATCCCCACCTGCCTGCCGCGTGCGACCAGCGGGAGAGTCAGAAACGGCAGGAACGGATATCGGTGGCCAGGATGGCCTTGGCGCCGAGTTCGGACAGTTCGTCCATCAGGTTCTGGTGATCCTTGCGGGGCACCATCGCGCGCACGGCGATCCAGTCGGGATCGGCCATCGGCGAGACCGTCGGCGATTCGATTCCCGGGGTCAGCGCGGTGGCCTGATCGAGCAGTGAACGCGGGCAGTCGTAGTCGATCATCACGTACTTCTGCCCGAAGACCACGCCCTGCACGCGGGCGATGAATTGCCGCGCCGCCTTCGACAGTTCCGCGTCCACGCGGGAGATCAGCACGCCCTCGGAGTCGCACAGCGACTCACCGAACGCCGCCAGCTCATGGGCGCGCAGCGTTCGGCCGGAACCCACCACGTCGGCGATCGCGTCGGCGACGCCGAGCTGAATGGAGATCTCCACGGCGCCGTCGAGGCGGATGATCTCGGCCTCGATCCCGCGCTCCGCGAGGTCGCGCCGGACCAGGTTGGGGTACGAGGTCGCGATCCGCTTGCCCGCGAGGTCGTCGACCGACCACTGCTGGCCCGCGGGCGCCGCGTAGCGGAACGTCGACGATCCGAATCCCATCGCGAGTTGTTCGTCGACGGCGGCGCCTGAGTCCCCCGCGAGATCCCGTCCGGTGATGCCGAGGTCGAGGGTGCCCTGACCGACATAGATCGCGATGTCCTTGGGGCGAAGAAAGAAGAACTCGACGTCGTTGTGATTGTCCAGGACGGTGAGGTCCTTGGCGTCGGACCGCTTCCGGTACCCGGCCTCGGCCAAGATGGCCCCGGCGGATTCGGACAGCGATCCCTTGTTGGGCACGGCCACGCGCAGCATGTCGAAAGGTCCTAACGAGAGGTGGGTGTCATCGGAGTCGGTGTGCTCTCGGGGCACCGGGTGCCGGCGCCCCTACAGATGCCGGTACACGTCCTGCAACGTCAGACCACGCTTGATCATCATCACCTGGAGCCAGTACAGCAGTTGCGAGATCTCCTCGCCGAGCGACTCGTCCGATTCGTACTCGGCCGCGAGCCACACCTCGCCGGCCTCCTCGATGATCTTCTTGCCGAGGGTGTGCACACCCGAATCGAGAGCGGCGACGGTCCCGCTGCCCGCGGGCCGGTTCTGCGCCTTGTCGCTCAGTTCGGCGAACAGCTCATCGAAAGTCTTCACGATGTCTCATTCTCGCATGTCGGAATCGCCGGTGCGCTGCCCGGTCCAGGCGTGATCCAGGTCGGTGTCGCGCAGTCCGGTCAGTGATCCGCGGAACGTCCGTAGCGGCCCCTGCGGAACGGGCACCGCCGAGGGCACCACCAGAGTCGGCACCCCGGCGGTCGTCGCCGCATGCGTGCCGGTCGGAGAATCCTCCACGGCAAGACACTGCCCGGTGCGTAGATCGACGAGATCGGCGGCGCGCAGGTAGATGTCGGGGGCGGGTTTGCCGTTGCGCACCTCATCACCGCAGATCGTCGCGGTGAACCGTTCCCGTCCGATGGTGTCGAGCATGTGGTCGGTGAGCTCTCGAACGGTGTTGGTGACCAGCACCATCGGGAGCCCACGGTCGGCCACCAGGTCCAGCGCGTCGCGGGCGCCCGGGCGCCAGGGCAGGTCCTGCGCGAAGATCTCGATGACCCGGTCGAGCATCCACCGGCTGTCGGCCTCGCGATCCTGGTCCTTCGCGGCGACGTCGGCCGCGTCGTAGACCTTGGTGAGCGCGTTGGGCAACGAATTGCCCAACGTCGACTCGCGGAGTTCAGGGCTCATGGTGATCCCGTTCTTGAGCGCGAAGTCCACCATCGCGATGTCCCATAGCGGCTCGGTATCGAGCAGGGTTCCGTCCATGTCCCAGAGGACTGCGGCAGGGCCGGTCTGAGCAAACGTCACCCCTGCATCATCGCAACCTGCTGCCGCGTCCGCTCAGCGGCATGGTGCCGAGGACGTCAGCCAGTGTTCGGTGGCCTCGTCTACGGGATAGAACAGCTCGATCGTCAGCTCCTCAAGGGTGATGTCGCGCGGAGTTCCGAAGGTCGTCAGTGTCGTGAAGAACGCCAGCGCGGTGTCGCCGACACGAAGTTCGAAGGGCACGAGCAGCAACGGTTCGGGCGACAGCACCGATTGCCGTGTGGCCCGGGTGTCCAACTCGACAACCGTGGGGAACGTCGCGACCTCTCGCTCGAGCTCAGCCAACGCCGTGTCGCCGGTCGTGCGCACCAGACGACGCAGCATGTCGAGCAGATACGTCCCCCACGCGTCGAAGTTCACCGTGAATCGCGCGAACCCCTCCGGATGCAGCGATGCGCGAAAGAGATTCATCGTCGGCCGGACCAGATGTTCGGGCAGGAGCGCGGCGAGGGCGACCGCGGCATCGTTGGCGAGTACCACGTCCCACACGCGATCGACGGCAAGCCCTGGATTCGGCTGATGTGCGTCGAGTAGTCGCTGTACCGACCCCCGCACCCGTCGCATGGCCTCCGAGTCGAGGGACCTTTCGGAATACCGCGGGGCGTGGCCGGCCGCCATGAGCAACGAATTACGTTCCCGCAGTGGCACATCGAGATGCTCGGCGAGGGTCTCGAGCAGGGCGGCGCTCGGCGTCGACTTCCCGGTTTCCACGAAACTCAGGTGGCGGGGAGACACGCCCGCGCGGTAGGCGAGGTCGAGTTGGCTGATGGACCGGCGCGAACGCCACTGTTGCAGCAGCGCCCCGACCGTGACCGTCATGTGGTCATGGTAGGCATCGGCGGGTAATGAACTCGATTACCCGGCAGGTAGTGGCTCCGCCGATGCGGAGGTGTGAGACTGACCGACATGTCCCGACCTCATATGCTCGTCTCCCCGGCGATGGCGGTGCCCGCCCGCTTCTATGACCGATTCGCCGAGTCCGCGCGGGAGCAGGGATGGTCGGCGTCGATCGTCGCGCGTCGTGGGATCGAGGACGGGGACGCCTCGCCGTCCCGCTCTGCTGATTGGTCCTACCAGGATGAGGCGGACCGACTCTCCGGCGAGATCGCGCGCCTGCGGGCAGCGGGTACCGAACGGATCGTGCTGGCCGGCCACAGCATCGGCGCCCAATTGGCCCAACTGGTCGCCCGCGGCCCGGCCGAGGGCCGCCCCGACGGCATCGTGGCCATCGCGGGATCGATTCCGTTCTTCGCCCGCTATCCGTTGCGTTCCGGTGCGGCATTGCTCGGGATGGGACTGGCGGTCTTTCCGGTCAGTGTCGTCGCGGGCTATTGGCCCACACCGGGTTTCGGGGCACCCAACGCTCGCACACTGATGCGCGAATGGGCCGCGATGGTGGTGACCGGTCGCGCCCCCTTTCCCACCGACGGCGCCACCACGGTCCCCACACTGTCGATCTTCCTCGAGAACGACACCTTCGTCACCGAATCCGCCTGCCGCGCACACGAACAGGCAATCTCTCCGGAAGCACTGACCCGCTGGACCTACACGGCAGCGGATTGTCCGCCGGGGGGCACCACCGATCACGTCCGATGGGCACGTCACCCGGATGCGGTCGTCGACCGGATCGTCGGCTGGTGGTCGCAGTGCCGACCACTGCCGTCCCGCGAGACCTGATCGACGGTGCTGCGACCTCGTATCGTTCCCGCGACTTCGGCCGAGATCGCGGGAACGAAACAAGGTCGCACAAGCGCCTAGGTGTTGAAGTACTTCGCCTCCGGGTGGTGGAGCACGAACGCGTCGGTCGACTGTTCGGGATGCAACTGCAGTTCCTCGGACAGCTCGACGCCGATGCGCTCCGGCTCGAGCAGATCGATCATCTTCGCGCGGTCCTCGAGGTCCGGGCATGCGCCGTAACCGAAGGAGTAGCGCGCACCCCGGTATTCGAGGTCGAAGAAGCCCTGCGCGTCGTCCGGATCGTCCCCGGCGAATGATGTTCCGGCGACGGTCAATTCACCGCGGACCCGCTGATGCCAGTACTCCGCGAGTGCCTCGGTGAGCTGCACGCCGATACCGTGCACCTCCAGGTAATCCCGGTAGGCGTCTTCGGCGAACAGCTTGTTCGCGAAGTCCGCGATCGGCTGGCCCATGGTGACGAGCTGGAACGGCAACACGTCGACCTGACCCGTCGCCCGGGCTTCTTCGGCCGACGTGATGAAGTCGGCGATGCACAGGAACCGCGAGCGCTGCTGCCGAGGGAAGGTGAAGCTGTGCCGGATCTCGGCGTCCGGGTGCGGTTCGGCCAGCACGTGCACCGTGTCTCCGTCGCTCACCGCAGGGAAATACCCGTAGACGACCGCCGCGTGCTGCAGAATGCCCTCGGTCGACAACCGGTCGATCCAGTAGCGCAGCCGAGGGCGGCCCTCGGTCTCCACGAGATCCTCGTACGACGGTCCGTCGCCGCCCCGCGCTCCTCGAAGACCCCACTGCCCCAGGAACAGTGCGCGCTCGTCGAGCAACTGCAGGTAGTCGGCGACCGGCACACCCTTGATGATCCGTGAGCCCCAGAACGGCGGTGACGGCACCGGGTTGTCGGTGGCGACGTCCGATCGGGCCGGCACCTCGACCGGCACCTCCGCGGCCTTCCGCTTCTCCGCGATCCGCTTGGATCGTTCGTGCCGCGCCTTGCGTTCGGCGGCCTTTTCTTTGGCGGCCAGGGCTTCCGGACTGTCCGGGGCAGGCCCTTCGCCGCGTTTGGTCGCCATGATCTCGTCCATCAGACGCAGACCCTCGAACGCATCACGCGCATAGTGAACGTCGCCCTCGTAGGTTTCGGTCAGATCGTTTTCCACGTAGGAACGGGTGAGTGCCGCACCACCCAGCAGCACCGGGTAGGTGTCGGCGACGCCGCGGGCGTTGATCTCCTCGAGGTTCTCCTTCATCACCACGGTCGACTTCACGAGCAGGCCGGACATACCGATGACGTCGGCACGCTTGTCCGCCGCCGCTTCCAGGATGGTGTTGATCGGCTGCTTGATGCCGAGGTTGACCACCTCGTATCCGTTGTTGGACAGGATGATGTCGACGAGATTCTTGCCGATGTCGTGGACGTCGCCCTTGACGGTGGCCAGCACGATCCGGCCCTTGCCGTCCTCGCCGGTGGACTCCATATGCGGTTCCAGGTGTGCGACAGCGGTTTTCATGACCTCGGCGGATTGCAGCACGAACGGCAGCTGCATCTGACCGGAACCGAAGAGCTCACCGACAGTCTTCATGCCGGACAGCAGTGTCTCGTTGATGATCTGCAGGGGCGGCACCTGTGTCATCGCCTCGTCGAGATCGTCCTCGAGGCCGTTGCGCTCGCCGTCGACGATGCGTCGTTCCAGACGCTCGAACAGCGGCAGCTTGGCCAGCTCCGCCGCGCGGGATTCACGTGCCGAGGCCGCCGACACCCCCTCGAACAGCTCCATCAGCTTCTGCAGCGGGTCGTAGCCCTCGCGCCTGCGGTCGTACACCAGATCGAGCGCCACCTCGCGCTGTTCCTCCGGAATCCGCGCCATCGGGAGGATCTTCGAGGCGTGCACGATCGCGGTGTCCAGACCGGCCTGCACGCACTCGTGCAGGAACACCGAGTTCAGAACCTGTCGCGCAGCGGGATTCAAGCCGAACGAGATGTTCGAGATGCCGAGGGTGAAGTGGATGTCGGGATGCGCCTCGTGGAGACGGCGGATCGCCTCGATGGTCTCGATGCCGTCGCGACGCACCTCCTCCTGGCCCGTCGAGATCGGGAAGGTGAGGGCGTCGATGATGATGTCCTCTTCCGACAATCCCCAGTTCCCGGTGATGTCGGCGATGAGACGCTCGGCGATCCGGACCTTCCAGTCCGCGGTGCGGGCCTGCCCCTCCTCGTCGATGGTCAGCGCGACCACGGCGGCGCCGTGCTCGACGGCCAGCGCCATGATGCGGGCGAACCGCGAATCGGGCCCGTCGCCGTCCTCGTAGTTGACCGAGTTGACCGCGCATCGACCACCGAGGGCCTCCAGACCGGCGCGGATCACGTCGGGCTCGGTCGAGTCGAGCATGATCGGCAGCGTCGACGACGTCGCGAAACGTGTTGCGAGCGCGGTCATGTCGGCCGCACCGTCACGGCCCACGTAGTCCACGTTGAGGTCGAGCATATGCGCGCCGTCGCGGGTCTGATCCTTCGCGATGTCGAGGCACTTCTGGTAGTCCTCGGCGATCATCGCCTCACGGAAGGCCTTGGAGCCGTTGGAGTTGGTGCGCTCACCGATCACCAGGAAGCTCGAGTCCTGATCGAACGGCACCGCCGTGTACAGCGACGACGTCTCGGAGCTGTGCTCCGGCTTCCGTTGCGCGGGCGTCACCTCGGCCACACGCTCGGCGACCTGCCGGATGTGCTCCGGGGTGGTGCCACAGCATCCACCCACCAGGGACAGACCGTAGTCACCGACGAAATCGCCGAGGGCCGTCGCCAATTCGTCGGGGCGCAGCGGATATTCGGCTCCGTTGGGGCCGAGAACCGGCAGACCGGCATTCGGCATCACCGACACCGGAACCCGGGCATGCTTCGACAGGTACCGCAGGTGCTCGCTCATCTCGGCGGGACCGGTCGCACAGTTCAGCCCGATCATGTCGACGCCCAGGGGTTCGATGGCGGTCAGTGCCGCACCGATCTCGGATCCGAGGAGCATCGTGCCCGTGGTCTCCACGGTCACGTGACTGATGATCGGAAGGTGGCGACCCAGATCGGCCATCGCCCGGCGAGCCGCGACCACGACGGCCTTCACCTGCAGAAGATCCTGGGAGGTCTCCACGAGGATCGCGTCGGCACCACCGTCGAGCATGCCCGCGACGCACTCGTAGTAGGCATCGCGGATGACCTCGAAGGTCGTGTGTCCCAGACTCGGCAATTTGGTGCCCGGACCGATCGAGCCGAGCACGAACCGGTCCGTGCCGTCCGCCGACGGTCCCATCTCGTCGGCAACACCACGTGCGATCGCGGTGCCCTTGTAGGCGAGTTCCCGGATGCGGTCGGCGATGTCATAGTCACCGAGGTTGGACAGGTTGCAGCCGAACGTGTTCGTCTCCACGGCGTCTGCGCCGGCCTCGAAGTACGAGCGATGAATGTGCGCGAGGACGTCCGGCCGGGTCTCGTTGAGAATCTCGTTGCAGCCCTCGAGTCCCTGGAAGTCATCGAGCGTCAGATCGGCGGCCTGCAGCATCGTGCCCATCGCCCCATCCCCGATCAACACGCGACGCGACATCGCGGTGAGCAATGTCGTGTCGTAGTTCTGTCGGTCGTCGGAGATGTTAGACATGGTTCTCAGCGTAGTTCGCTCTCTCTTGGGGTTCGGTCGTAGGCTGGTTCAGTGAACGCCGCGCAGAAGTCGAACCTTCCCACACTTCGCAGGCCCATCATTCTCGCTGCCTTCGAGGGCTGGAACGACGCGGCCGACGCGGCAACCGCTGCGGTCGAGCATCTGGCGTTGGCCTGGGACGCGGTGCCGCTGATGGAGATCGACTCCGACGACTACTACGACTTTCAGGTCAACCGTCCGACGGTCCGGCAGATCGACGGCGTGACCAGGCGTATCGATTGGCCCACCACATCCATCTCGTACTGCTCTCCCCCGGGTGCGGACCGTGACATCGTACTCCTGCGCGGGATCGAGCCGAATATGCGCTGGCGGGCGTTCAGCGCCGAGATCGTCGACCTGGCCGAGGCACTCGAGGTGGAGACGACGGTCATGCTGGGCGCACTGCTGGCCGACACACCACACACGCGTCCGGTCCCCGTCACCGGTACGGCGTACAGCAGCGAGTCCGCGGCCCGTTTCAACCTGGCCGAGAGCCGGTACGAGGGACCGACCGGGATCACCGGTGTCCTGCAGGACCTGTTCGTCCAGGCCGGCCTGCCCGCCGTCGCCTTCTGGGCCGCGGTCCCGCATTACGTCTCCACCCCGCCGAACCCGAAGGCCACCGTCGCCCTGCTGAACCGGGTCGAGGAGGTCCTCGACATCGAGGTGCCGCTCGGCACACTGCCGGAGCAGGCCGAGGAATGGGAGCACGCGGTCACCGAGATGACCGAGGACGACGAGGAGATCGCCGACTACGTCCGGGGACTCGAGGAACGCGGTGACGCAGAGATCGATCCCGACGAGGTGATGTCGAAGATCGACGGCGACGCTCTCGCCGCCGAGTTCGAGCGCTATCTCAAGCGGCGTGGTCCCGGCCCGGGCGGCTCTTCGGGCCGCACTCCGGGTTCCTTCGGCTGATGCCGCTCCCGCCCGGAGCACGGCTCGGCATCGGGGCGGGCGCGGCGGCCATCGCGGTCACCGGAGCCGCCGCGCTCCGCAACCTCACCTATGACCGGGCCGACCGTGGGCGCATCGACCGCGCGGGGATGGTCGAATCGACGGTCACCGATCCCGACGGCGGACTCATCGCCTACGGCGAAGGGCCCGCGGGAGGGAACCCCCTGCTGCTCATTCACGGGCAGATGTCGTCGTGGTGGGACTACGCACCCGTCCTCGGTGCACTCACGCGTGACTTCCACGTCTTCGCCGTCGACTGCTTCGGCCACGGCGGGTCGGCGAAGGAGCCGGACCGCTATCCCGCACGTGCGCAGGCCGACTCACTGAGCTGGTTCGTCGACGAGGTGATCGGCGCACCGGCCGTCGTGTCCGGCCACTCATCGGGCGGGCTGCTCGCGTCGCTGCTCGCCGCACGGTCGCCGCACCTGGTGAGCGGTCTGCTGGTCGAGGACGCGCCGTTCTTCGCCACCGAACCGGACCGCGCGCCCGGTACCTACGCCTGGCTCGACGGATTTCGGCCGATGCACGACTACCTGTCGATCCCGCCTGCCGACCGCACGCGGTGGACGCGCTACTGGCTCGACCACAACTATCTGCGGACCCTGTGGGGCAACGGGTGGGAGCCGATGGTCGCGCGTCCGGCGCGACGGCAGATGGATCGTGACCCGATGCGGATTCCGCGTCTCTGGTGGCTGGGCATCTCGATGAATCGTGCCTTCGACCTGACCGCCTGCCTCCAGGACGGCACCGGCGACTACGACCTGCGCTTCGGACGGATGTTCTACGACGGCAGCTGGTTCGACGGCTTCGACCAGCAGGCGACGCTCAGCGCAATCACGGCACCGACCACCCTCGTCCACACCCGCGTCCGGCATGCCGCGGACGGCGTATTGCTCGGCGCCGCAAGCGATGCGGACGCGCAACGCGCACACCGACTCATCGACGGCAGCCGCCTCGTCGACGACGTGCGTACCGGCCACGACGTGAAGCGGGACAAGTCGGAACTCATGATCGGTCTGCTGCAGGAATTACGCCGCAGCAGGTGACGGATCTCAGCCGATCCGTTCGATCGACACCACCGGCGTCGTGATCCTCCAGGTCCGCACATCCGGATCGTCGGCCGCCCGCACCCAGAACTGGGCGGACTCCCCCACCCGGCACGACTTCACGCCGAGCAGCGGGATGTCCTCGCTGTCCCGACGGAGTCGGCTGACCGTCCATTCCTCGCTCTCCGTGCCCCCCACGCCGGGCGCTCGGAGCAGGGTCATCTCGTCGAAATCCAACAGATAGGTGGAGGTGCGGGTCACCACGGTCCACACCCCACCGGTCGTATCGGAAGCGATCTCCTGCGCTAGTGCCACGGCTGCACTCTACTAGCGTGGCGCACGATCAGCGCGCGAGGTCGACGCCCAGCAGGGCATCGACCGCCGCGGTGAGGTCGGCGGGCGCCTGGGCCGAACCACCGATGCCCTGTTCGACGTCGCGCACCCACCCGTCCACCGCATCCAGCGCCTTCGGGGTGTCCAGGTCGTCGGCGAGATGCTGCCGGATTCGCGCGATCACCGGCTCGGCGTCGGGTCCGGCAGGGGCCGACGCCGCCTTCCGCCACCGATCGAGGCGGGTCAACGCGGTCGACAGCACGTCATCGGTCCACATCCGATCGCCGCGATAGTGATCGGCGAGCAGCGCCAGGCGAATCCCGGCGGGATCGACACCGTCGCGACGCAACGCGGACACGAAGACCAGGTTTCCGCGGCTCTTGGACATCTTCTCGCCGTCCAGGCCGACCATCCCGGTGTGGACGTAGTGGCGGGCGAAACGTCGTGCTCCGGTGAGCGATTCACCATGAGCGGCAGAGAACTCGTGGTGCGGGAAGATCAGATCGTTGCCGCCGCCCTGGATGTCGAAGTTCACCCCGAGACGATTGAGGGCGATCGCGGAACATTCGATGTGCCATCCGGGTCGTCCCGGCCCCATCGGCGAGTCCCAGGACGGCTCACCGGGACGTGCCGCCCGCCAGAGCAGCGCGTCGAGCGGATCCCGCTTTCCCGGACGATCGGGATCGCCGCCACGCTCGGCGAACAACCGGGCCATGGTCTCCGCGTCGTACCCGGATTCGTATCCGAACTGCTCGGTCGCATCGGCACGGAAATAGACGTCCGGGAACTCCGCATCGTCGACGACGTAGGCGGCGCCGGACTGCAGCAGCTTGCCGACGACCTCGATCACCTCGTCGATGGATTCGATGGCTCCGATGTAGTCGCGCGGCGGCACGATCCGCAGCGCGGACATGTCCTCACGGAACAGATCGATCTCGCGGTTACCGAGGTCCCGCCAGTCGACGCCGTCCCGCTCGGCGCGCTCGAACAACGGATCGTCGACGTCGGTGATGTTCTGCACGTAGTGGACGTCGTGGCCCTGGTCGCGGAGCACCCGATTCACGAGATCGAAGGTCAGGTAGGTGGCCGCATGTCCCAGATGGGTTGCGTCATAAGGAGTGATACCGCAGACGTACATCGTTGCGGTCTCGCCGGGACTGACCGGACGTACCGCGTCGTCGGCGGTGTCGTAGAGGCGGAGTGCGGGTCCGGAGCCGGGCACCGCCGGCAGGACGGGATCAGGCCACGACTGCATGCCCCTACTGTATGGCCCGCCTGTTCGGGTGGCCGTTTCGGGCCGTGCCGGTTCCGTTGCCGGGCGTCAGAAGGGTGGCCACGGAATGGGCCGATGGCCCGGCGGCAGCGGCATGACCCCGGTGTGGAGAAGGGTGGCGATCCGCTCGTCGAGTGCCCGCATCTCGTCGACCGTGAGATGTGCGCACAGCGCCTGCGTGACCGGGTCGGCGGAGTCGGCGAGTCTGTTACGCAGCCGTCTGAGGTCGGCGAGCAGGTCCGCGGGCACCGGCTCGCCCGCCCAACCCCACAGCACCGTCCGCAATTTGTCGTCGCTGTGCAGGCAGATCCCGTGGTCGATCCCGTGGACGGCGCCGTCGTCGCCCATCAGGACGTGACCGCCCTTGCGGTCCGCGTTGTTCAGGACCACGTCGAGGACCGCTATCCGGAACAGACGTGGATCGTCGGCGTGGACCAGGACTACCGGCTCACCGGATGCGTCCAGGGCCCGCAGGATGATCCGGTACCCGTCCGGCACCTGCGCGACCGGGCACAGATCCACCAGGTCGAGTTCGTCGCCGTCCTCGCCGGACAGATCCATGTCGACCCACAGCTGCACCATGCCGGGCCCCAGCGGTCCGTCGCGATGGATCGTCGGCGGTATCACCTTCCAGCCGAGGGCGTCGGAGATCGTCGCCGACGCGACCTCACGTCCGGCGAGCGTGCCGTCGGGGAAATCCCACAGCGGCACCTCACCGCGTACGGGTTTGTAGACGCAGCGCACCTCATCACCGTCGAGGACGGCGTCGCAGACGAGGGTGGCGTTGCTGGCGTGCGGGATCCGGCCGAGGACGATCAGCTCACCGGTGCGAAGAATCTCGTCCACACGTACCGGCGGCAGAGCCGACAACCCCGGCGCGCTGTCGTCGGCCACATCGCCGCTCACCGGTCGCCCGTCATGACACCCATGTGCGGTCAGTCCTGCTGTGGCCGGCCGGGATCGGTGTCGTCGCCCTCCCCGAGATCGGGGTCGTCGCCGTACTCGGACTCGCTCGGCATCTGCAGGTGCCGGAACACCTCGGGGTCGACGAAGTCCACCGACTTGCTGAGTTCGGCGCCGCGCTTGTAGCCATTGGTCCGAATGCAGAGATGACCGTCCGGGTCCAGCGGTTCGTGGCACAGCGGGCACGGCGGTCGCCCGGCGGAGATCACCCGCGACGACCGCGCCGCGAACTCCCGGGCCGCGATGGTGCTGAGGAACACACGCACCGCGTCCGGCCCCTCCTCGGAGTCGTCGAGCACGACACTCTCGTCGAAGTCGCCCTCGGTGATGGCGAGCAACTCCACGACCACGGCTTCGGCCTCGGCGTCCCAGCCGAGGCCCATCGTGCCGACGCGGAATTCGGCATCGACCGGCATCACGAGCGGACTCAGATCGCCGACCCGGTCCGTCTCCGGCGGCAGCGGGGTTCCGAAACGCCGATGGATCTCCTCGAGCAGAGCTCCGATCCGGTCCGCCAGAATCGCCACCTGCTGCTTCTCCAGCAGCACGCTGACGATCCGCGATTCGTGGACGGCCTGCAGGTAAAACGTGCGGTCGCCGGGCTGGCCGACGGTACCGGCGACGAACCGGTCCGGGGTACGGAACACATGTATCGCGCGTGACATCAGACCTCCTTCGTCGTGTCGTCCATTATCCGCGTCCGGCGGGTGCTCGTGCAGCGGAGGCGCCGGTTTCGCCGCCGACGGTTGCGTCGTCGCGGCCCGCGTCGGTGCGCGGTAGCGGCACCGACAGCACCGCGGTGTGGTTCACGGTGTGCACGTACGGACGGCTCGCCCCGTAGCGGATGACGCTGATGGATGCCGGTTCCACGACGATGCGCTGAAAGGCGTCGAGGTGCATACCCATGGCGTCGGCGATGACGGATTTGATGACGTCACCGTGCGAACACGCCAGCCACAGTCCGTTCTCCCCACCATAGGTGCGATCGAGTTGCCGGATCGCGGAGACCGCCCGGGTCTGCACGTCGGCGAGTCCTTCGCCGTCGGGGAACACCGCCGCCGACGGGTGATGCTGCACCGTTTTCCAGAGCGGTTCGGCCAGCAGCTCCTTGATCGGCCGGTTGGTCCAGTCCCCGTAGTCGACCTCGGCGAGAGCATCGACGACGATTTCCGGGACGTCACGCTCCGGATCCGCGTCCAGCGCGGCCACCAATGGCGCCACCGTCTGTGCGCACCGATCCAGCGGTGAACGCACCACGGCACGCAGGTCATCGATGTGGTTTCCGAGACGCGGTAGCAACGCGGCGGCCTGTTCGAGCCCCTTCTCGTCGAGCGAGACTCCCGGAGTCCGGCCGGCGAGCACTCCGGAGGTGTTGGCCGTCGACCGGCCGTGCCGCACCAGGATCACGGTCATGGGACAACCATAGGTCAGGTCGCCGAGATGACGCCGCCGATGAGGAGCCCGAACACCACGAGGCCGAGGATCACCCGGTAGGCGCCGAACCAGTTCATCGAATGCGCACTGACGAATCGGAGCAGCCAGGCGATGGATGCGTAACCGATCACGAACGCGATCAGTGTGGCGACCAGCAGTTGCGATCCGCTCGCCTCCAGCCCTTCGCCGCTCGGATTGAACGCATCGGGCAGGCTGAACAGACCGGAGGCGGTCACCGCCGGAATCGCCAGGAGGAACGAGAAGCGAAATGCCGCTTCACGATTCAGGCCGAGGAACAGGCCGGCGCTGGCCGTCGCACCGGACCTGGACACTCCGGGGATCAGGGCGAGGCACTGCGCCAGACCCATCACCAGGCCGTCACGCAGGGTCAGTTGATCCATCGACCGATCCTTGCGGCCGTACCGTTCGGCGAGCCAGATGACGCCGGCGAAGAGGATCAGCACGGTGGCCACCAGCCACAGGTTCCGGCCGACGGTCCGGATCTGATCCTTCAGCAGGAACCCGAGAACACCGATGGGGATGGTCGCGAAGATCACATACCAGCCGATCCGGTAGTCGAGACCTCGTTCGTCGCGATGGAAGAGTCCGCGGAACCAGGCGACGACGATCCGGACGATGTCGCGGGCGAAGTAGACGAGCACCGCGGCTTCGGTGCCCAGCTGGGTGACCGCGGTGAACGAGGCTCCGGCGTCCTGGCCGAACATGATCTCCGACGCGATACGCAGGTGCCCCGACGACGAGACCGGCAGGAACTCGGTGAGCCCCTGGAGGGCGCCGAGCACGATCGACTGGGTCCACGTCATGGTGTCACTCACGGCGACCGATGCTACTGGTACCCAACGGCGCTCCGGAAACCGGCGCCCGTGGTCGTGGACCACCCTCGATTCGCCCGTGTGCACGGGCTATCCGCAGGTGGGCGCTTTGCCGGATATCGATGTGCAGTCCGATTCCGCCCCGACGGACACGCCCCCGGCGGCACGCCCCGACGGTCGTGCCGCAAGATGGTTGGCATGCACGCCGCCCCCACGTTCTCGCCGCCGCCGACGCCTCGGGGACGGATCGGACTCTCCCGCACGATGGCGGTCCGCCTCGGGACCGGCCTGTCGGCCGCGCTGCTGGCCGTGGGACTCACCGCGTGCGGCGATTCCGGCGACTCGTCGTCGACGCCCGATGTGCCGACGGTCGCTCCGGCGACGGCCGTGGCGTCACCGCCGACCGGCACCGCCGCACCCGCGGGAATCGTGGTATCCACTGCCCCGGGCAGCCGGGCCCTCGCCCTCGACGGGAATGTCGTCGCGGTTCTCGACGCCGCCGGTACATCGGTCACGCGCTACGCCGCCGACGATCTCACCCGTCCCGCCGCACCGGTCGCGACGCCGCCGCTGACGCAGCTGATCGGGAGCGGCGACGGCTTCCTCGGTGCGGGCCCCTCGGTCCTCGTCCGGATCGCCGCCGACGGCGCCGTGACGACCTCCGACATCGGGACGGATCAGCCGACCGCGTTGGCGCACTCCGCATCCGGCGATGTGCTCGTGGGCACCGCGGACGGCCGGATTCTGGTGTTCGACAAGAACCTGAAGCACCTCCGCGACATCGACGGCTTCGTTCGCGTCGACGACATCACGGTCTCCCCTGCGGGCGCCGACCTGCCGCGCGAACAGGTCGTGGTCCTTGATCGCGCCCAGTCCTCGGTGACACCGGTAACCATCGCCGACGGCGAGTTCGGCGCCGCCTTGCGCGCGGGCAACGGCGCCACGAACACCGTCGTCGACCGCTACGGACGGATCCTCACGGCCAACACCCGCGACGGAGAGATCATCGGGTTCTTCGGATCTCCGCTGGTCATGCGCTTCCGCTACCCGGTGCCGGACGGTCCGTACGCCGTAGACTACGACGATTCGCGCAACCTGGCGTGGATCTCGACGACCGGCAACAACGAGGTGGTGGCGTATGACCTGTCCGGAGGCGAACCCGTCGAGAGGCATCGTTTCCCGACGGTCCCGCAACCGAACAACATCGCCGTGGACGATCGCACCGGCACGGTGTACGTCCTGTCCGATCGGGACGGGCTGCAGGCGATCCGTGTCGGCTGACCGCTCCTCGATCGGAGCCCTCTGATGTCGGCCGGCGCCCGGATCGGCTCACGGCACCCCCACGGCTGGGAGGTGTCGACGGCCGATCATGAGGTCGTCCTGATCACCTTGCCGCCCGACGTGACACGCGTGACCGCGTCGATGCGCCTGTCCATCGAAGCCGAATTCGGCGGCTGGGAACTGAAGCGGGTCCGGCGCTACACCGACGGCACCCGCAAGGTCCTGCTGCGCCGCCGGAAGCCTCCACGGCGCCGGTCCGATCCCGACCCTGTGGGCCATCCGCGGCCGGATCGTCCCCGCATCCTTCCCGACGACACCCCCGGAGCCGAAGCATGTTGAGCCGGATCAACCACCTGTTCTATCCGGTCCTGCTGCGACTGATGTTCCTGCTGCCCCCGGAACGGATCCACGGTCTCTCGTCGGCGGCCATCCGGATCACCGGCCGCAATCCCCTGCTGCGCCGCCTGGCGGCGCGCGTACTCGCGGGCCACGATCCGATCCTGCGCCAGGAGGTCTTCGGGGTGGATTTCCCGGCGCCGCTCGGGCTGGCAGCCGGCTTCGACAAGACCGCGTCCGCGGTGAACGCCTGGGGCCAACTGGGTTTCGGCTACGCCGAGGTCGGCACCATCACCGGGCAGGCACAGCCCGGCAATCCGGCGCCGCGGCTGTTCCGGCTGCCCGCCGACCGCGCGCTGGTGAATCGGATGGGCTTCAACAATCCCGGTGCACTGGCCGCCGCCGAGAACCTCGGAGGATTGCGCCCCGGCCCGGTGCGGGTGCCGATCGGCGCCAACATCGGCAAGACCAAGGTCGTCCCGGTGGACGAGGCCGTCGACGATTATCGGTTCAGTGCACGCATGTTGGGGCCGCTCGCCGACTTCGTGGTGGTGAACGTCAGTTCGCCGAACACCCCCGGGCTGCGCGACCTGCAGGCCGTCGACTCGCTTCGTCCGATCCTGGCGGCGGTCCAGGACGAGGTCGACGTCCCCGTCCTGGTGAAGATCGCACCCGACCTCGCCGACGACGACATCGACGCCGTCGCCGATCTCGCGCTCGAACTCGGACTCGCGGGCATCGTCGCGACGAACACCACCATCGCCCGCAGTGGTCTTCAAACACCCGCCGACGAAGTCGCCGAGATGGGAGCGGGTGGCCTGTCGGGCGCGCCGCTCGCCGACCGGTCCCTGGCCGTGCTGCGCAGGCTGCACCGCCGGGTCGGTGGCCGGGTGACACTGATCAGTGTCGGCGGCATCGAGACGGCGGATCAGGCGTGGGAACGCATCCGCGCGGGCGCCTCACTACTGCAGGGCTACACCGGCTTCATCTACGGCGGTCCTCTGTGGGCTCGTGAGATCCACCGCGGACTCGCGCAACGGGTGCGGGCGGCCGGCCTGACGTCGCTCGCCGACGCCGTCGGCATCGACGCGCACGACTGACGGCCCAGGAGTGCTGGGGGATCTCGATACGGCGCCTCGCTTCGCTCGGGGCCTACTCGATCAGCAGCAACCGCCACCCGATCGACAGGGGCCCTACCGGCGCGGCCCCCGCCGGTCGAGTAGCGCCGGACGAAGTCCGCCGCGTATCGAGACCGACGCCAGTACCGGTAGTCCCGGCGCTCAGACGTCCTCGGATGCCTCCTCGTAGGTACCGACGAGGATCGCCCGGCCGATGGCGTGGGAGAACAGGTTGAATCCCAGGTACGCGGGTGTGGCCTCGTCGGGCAGGTCGAGGGATTCGACGTCGACGGCGTGCACCACGATGTAGTACCGGTGCGGTCCGTGTCCGGGCGGCGGTGCCGCACCGACGAACCGCTTCAGGGCGGCGTCGTTGGCCAGCGTCTGCGCGGCATCGGGCAGTCCGCTGCCCTTCTCGTCGCCCGCGCCTTCGGCGAGTGAGGTCACCGACGCCGGGATGTCGGCGACGGCCCAGTGCCAGAACCCGGAGGCCGTCGGGGCATCGGGATCGTAGACGGTGACCGCGAAACTCTTTGTGCCCTCGGGGAATCCGGACCAGGACAACTGGGGCGACAGGTCCTCGCCGCCGGCCCCCATCAGTCCGCTCACCTGCGGTGTACGCAGGGGCTGACCGTCGGTGACGTTCTCCGAGGTCAGGGTGAAGGTCGGCAGAGCGGGCAGCGCGTCGTAGGGATTCGGGGTGCGAGGTGTGTCCGCGGACATGTATGCGCCTTTCGTCGGTCGGTGGGGACGTCGTCCTTCGATGATGCCGGACGGGATCAGCTGTGGAGCAGGAAGTGCTCGAGCACGTCGGTGCCGAATCGCACGGCGTCAACGGGAACCCGCTCGTCGACGCCGTGGAACAGCGCGGCGAAGTCCAGATCCGGCGGCAGTCGCAGCGGTGCGAAACCGAAGCAGCGGATACCGAGTTTCGCGAAGGCCTTGGCGTCGGTGCCGCCGGACAGCATGTAGGGCACGGTCTTTCCATCCGGATCGTGAGCGAGGATGGCCGCGTTCATGGCGTCCACCAGATCGCCGTCGAAAGTGGTCTCGTACGAATCGAGATGGGTGATCCATTCGCGCCGCACATTGGGGCCGAGCAGCTCGTCGATCTCCTTCTCGAACGCGGCCTGCCTGCCGGGCAGCACGCGGCAGTCGATGACAGCCTCCGCCTTCTGCGGGATCACGTTGGCCTTGTAGCCGGCGCGCAGCATCGTCGGATTCGCGGTGTCGCGCAAGGTCGCACCGATGATGCGGGCCAGATTGCCGAGCTTGAACAGCGTGGTGTCCAGATCCGGTGACTCCGGGCTCAGATCGAGACCGGTCTCGTCGGAGACCGTCGAGAGGAATTCCCGCACCGAATCGGTCATCACGAGCGGGAAGGTGTGCCTGCCGATCCGCGCGACCGTCTCGGCGATCTCGGTGACGGCGTTGTCGGCGTGCAGGAACGATCCGTGGCCCGCCGTCGCCTCCGCGGTGAGTCGCATCCACGAGAGGCCCTTCTCGGCCGTCTCGACGAGATACAGGCGCTTCTGCGTGCCGTCCGGGCGATCGACCGTCAGCGAGAATCCGCCGACCTCACCGACGGCTTCGGTGATGCCTTCGAACAGATCCGGCCGATTCGCCACCAGCCATTGGGATCCCCAGGTGCCGCCGGCCTCCTCGTCGGCCAGGAACGCGAACACGATCTCTCTCGGCGGGACCGTTCCGTCCCGCTTGAACTGGCGGGCCAGCGCGAGCGCCATGCCCACCATGTCCTTCATGTCGACCGCGCCCCGGCCCCAGATGTAGCCGTCGGAAATCGATCCGGAGAACGGGTGCACGCTCCAGTCCGCCGGCTCGGCGGGGACCACGTCCAGATGCGTGTGGAGGAGCAGCGCGCCGCGATCACTGTCCGGCGGACCCGCGAGCCGGGCGAACACGTTGGCCCGTCCAGGCCTGCCGCTCTCCACCGTCTGGGTGGTGTAGCCGACATCCTCGAGTTGCTGAGCCACCCACGCGGCACACTCGGCCTCGCCCTTCGTGGTCTCCGGCTCGCCGGTGTTGGACGTGTCGAAGCGGATCAGACGGCTCACGATGTCGACGACTTCGTCGACGGCCCGGACCTCGTTGTGCTGGGATGTCACACCTGTTTCCTACGTGATTTGGGTTAGCCGGGCAACCTCGGTTAGTCTTGTGCGCGCTACACCGGGTCCGGGTGGCGGAATGGCAGACGCGCTAGCTTGAGGTGCTAGTGCCCTATTAACGGGCGTGGGGGTTCAAGTCCCCCTCCGGACACACAGAGCGAGAACCCCCGGTCGATCGACCGGGGGTTCTCTCGTTGATCGGGCGCTCGTCAGCGGGCCGCGGCGCCGACGAGCATGCCGTGCCGGTACGGCAGCGCGATGTCGTTGGCCTCGTACTCGCGCAGGATCTCGCGCCGGATGCGGCGCTGGATTGCCCACTGCGCGTTCGGCTTCGTCGTGAGTGTGAGACGCAACACCACCATGTCCGGCGCAACCTCCTGAACGCCCAGCATCTCGGGCGTGCCGAGGACGTCCTTCGCGATGGCGGGATCGGTGATGGCCGTGGACGCGGCCCCGGAGGCGATCTGCTCCGCGCGGTCGATGTCGGCGGAGAGCGCGAGGGGCACCTCCACGCGTGCGACCGCGTACTCCTGGCTCATGTTGCCCACGCGGGCGATCTCGCCGTTGCGCACGTACCAGAGGGTGCCGTCGATGTCGCGGACGGTGGTGACGCGCAGTCCGACGCTCTCCACCTCACCGACCGCCTCGCCGAGATCGATGAAGTCACCGACACCGTACTGGTCCTCGAGCAGCATGAAGATCCCGGACACGAAGTCCCGCACCAGATTCTGGGCGCCGAAGCCGATCGCCAGCCCGACGATGCCCGCGGAGGCGATGAACGGCGCGATGTTCACGCCCAGCACGCTGAGGATCGACAGCACCACCCAGATGAGCAGGACGATCGACACCGTCGACTTGAGCACCGAACCGATCGTCCGGGCGCGCTGGGCACGGCGTTCGGCCGCCTCCGGACTCCGGACGCGGCGCTGTTTGGCCCCGGATTTGTGCAGAAACCCCGAATTCGCTTCGACCGGTACGCTTTCCGTCTTCTTCCGCCGCGTGGCCCGATCGATCAGGCGGTGCAGGACGAACCGCACGACCAGGGCGCCCACCACATAGGCGGCGATACGGATGGGACTCTCGATCAACCACATGCGGCTCGTGTCGGTCCATTCGAATGCGATGTGCTGAGTGACCATGGACCCGACCGTAACGACTCCTCGCGATCTGTCGAGCGCCCCCGAGGTCGGGTCGCCGTCCGGCGTCCGGTCACAATGAGGTGTGGCCCGACTCTTCCTCGACTGCGACACCGGCATCGACGATTCCCTCGCCCTGCTGTATCTGCTCGCGCGAAACGACGTCGAGATCGTCGGCGTGGCATCGACGGCTGGCAACGTACCGGTGGACGTGGTGGCCGCCAACAATCTGGCCTGGCTCGAGCTCTGCGGGCGCACCGACGTTCCTGTGCACCTCGGTGCGTCCGCGCCACTCGTGGGTACGCTGCGGACCGCCGAGGACACGCATGGACCCCTGGGGGTGGGCTATGCGGAGTTGCCGTCGGCAACGACACCGGCTTCCCCTGTCGATGCCGCGGACGCCTGGATCGATGCGTCGGTGGCGCATGACGGCGAGTTGATCGGTGTCGTCACAGGTCCCCTGACCTCACTGGCGACCGCGATCCGCCGGGATCCCACGCTGCCGTCCCGACTGAGTCGGCTCGTAGTGATGGGCGGTGCGTTCCATGTCCACGGCAACACAACTCCGACCGGCGAATGGAATGTGGTGGTCGATCCGGAGGCAGCGGCTGAGGCGTTCGAGGCGTTCGGTATCGACGGCGCCCCGCATCCTCTCGTGTGCGCGCTCGATGTGACCGAGTCCGTCGCGATGACGCCGGATCACCTGGTACGGCTTGCCGCGGCGGCAGGCAGTGCGCCGGTCGAATGCCCGGATGCCACCGACGAACCCGGCGGCCGCTCGGTGGCGAGCAACGAGATCGTCCGGCACCTCGTCGACGCCGTACGGTTCTACTTCGAGTTCCACGAGTCCGTCGACGAGGGCTACATCGCGCACATGCACGATCCGATGGCCACCCTGGTGGCGCTCGCACCGGACATGGCCGAGACGGTGCCCGCCCGCATCGGCGTCGAACTGAACGGGACCCTGACCCGCGGCATGACGGTCGCCGACGAGCGTGGCATGACCGGGCCGGCGAACGCGCGGATCGTCACGGGCATCGACGTCGACGCGGTCTTCGACGAACTACTGGACCGCATCGCGGGGCTCGCCAGAATCGTTTCGGCGTAGGACGACGTCCGTGCTCTGCGGGTGGACGTGTGTGTCTCGATCCGCGTCGGGCTCGGTGCGTGGACGTGTGTCTCGATACACGTCGGGCTCGCTGCGCTCGCACGCCGTTACTCGACCAGCGAGGGCAGTGGCCCCGGATGCTGATCGAGTAGTCCGAGCCGTCCAGGCGACAACACGCCCCCACCCGATGCTGATCGAGTAGCCTCCGAGCCGCCAGGCGAGGAAGCGTATCGAGATCACCGCTTGTCGAAGGCCTCGACGATCTGCTGAGCCGCCAGCGCAGGCGTGAGATCACCGGAACGCACTCCGTTTTCCACGTCACGGCGGATGGACTTCACCGACGGACTGTCGGCGAGCCGGGAGAGCACTTCGTCGCGGACCATCGCCCACGTCCAGTCGATCTGCTGCTGGTTGCGGCGTGCCTCGAATTCGCCTGCGGCGGTAAGGGTTTCCTTATGCTTGAGCACGGCGGTCCAGAAGTCGTCCACGCCGGTGTTCTCGATCGCGCTCATGGTGAGCACCGGTGGCGTCCACAGCGCGTCGTGGGGGTAGATGAGCTTCAGCGCGTTCCGGAGTTCACGCGCAGCCGATTTCGCCTCGTTGACGTGTTTGCCGTCGGCCTTGTTCACCACCACCAGGTCGGCGAGTTCCAGCACGCCCTTCTTGATGCCCTGCAACGAATCTCCCGTGCGTGCCAGGGTCAGGAAGGTGAAGGTGTCCACCATGTTCGCGACGGTCACCTCGGATTGACCGACGCCGACGGTCTCCACGAGGACCACATCGAAGCCCGCCGCCTCGACCAGCACGATCGTCTCGCGTGTCGCCTTGGCGACGCCGCCGAGCGTGCCGGATGTCGGTGACGGCCTGATGTAGGCGTTGGGTTCGCCGGAGAGCCTGCCCATCCGGGTCTTGTCACCGAGAATCGAACCACCCGTGCGGGTCGACGACGGATCGACGGCGAGCACGGCCACGCGATGTCCCTGCTCGATGAGGTACATGCCGAGCGTCTCGATAGTCGTCGACTTCCCGACCCCGGGAACACCGGTGATCCCCACCCGGAAAGACTTGCTCGACTCCGGCGTCAGGCGCAGCAGCAACTCCTGCGCTGCGGCGCGATGATCCGGTCGCGTCGATTCGACCAGGGTGATCGCCCGCGCCAGATCAGCCCGGCGATTGGCCAGCACGCCTTCCTCCAGGGCGTCGACGTCGACCCGGCGGGCCGGCCCCGGCGTCCCGCCGGTCACGATGCGGCGGTGTCGGGGAGCTCGTGGCCCAGACGCTCGGCCAGCTTCCGGATCAGCTCCACCGCGGTGTCGGCGATCACGGAGCCCGGCGGGAAGATCGCCGCGGCACCGGCCTCGTGCAGTTCGTCGAAATCACCGGGCGGGATCACGCCGCCGACCACGATCATGATGTCGGGACGTCCCACCTCCTCAAGTGCCTTGCGCAATGCGGGCACCAGGGTCAGGTGGCCGGCCGCCAGGGAGGACACACCGACGACGTGCACGTCGTTGTCGGCGGCCTGCGCCGCGACCTCCTCCGGGGTGGCGAACAGCGGACCCACGTCGACGTCGAAGCCGAGGTCGGCGAAGGCGGTGGCGATGACCTTCTGGCCGCGGTCGTGGCCGTCCTGACCCATCTTGGCGACGAGCACACGGGGACGGCGACCCTCGGCGTCGGCGAATGCTTTCACGACGTCGATGGCCGCGTCCACATTGCTCACATCGCCCGCCTCATGCCGATACACACCGCTGATGGTCTTGATCTCCGCCTGATGCCGACCATAGACCTTCTCCAGGGCGTCGGAGATCTCGCCGACGGTGGCCTGATGCCGAGCGGCCTCGATGGCCAGGGCCATCAGGTTGTTCTCTAGACCGCCCTCGTTGGACTCCGCGGCGCGGCTGAGTTCCGCGAGCGCGTGGTCGACCGCCGCCTGGTCGCGACCGTCGCGCAGGCGCTTGAGCTTGTCGAGCTGTTCGGCGCGCACCTTGGAGTTCTCGACCTTGAGGACCTCGATCTCCTCGTCGTCGGTCACCTGGTACTTGTTGACGCCGACGAGCGGCTGCTGACCCGAATCGATACGGGCCTGCGTGCGCGCGGCGGCCTCCTCGATGCGCAGCTTCGGCAGCCCCTCGTTGATAGCCTGCGTCATTCCGCCGGTCTCCTCGACCTCGGCGATATGTGCGCGAGCCTTCTGCGCAAGCTGATGGGTTAGCCACTCGACGTAGTTGGAACCCGCCCACGGGTCGATCGGCCGGGTGGTTCCGGACTCCTGCTGCAGCAACAGCTGGGTGTTGCGCGCGATGCGGGCGGAGAAGTCGGTCGGCAGAGCGATGGCCTCGTCGAGGGCGTTGGTGTGCAGCGACTGGGTGTGTCCCTGGGTCGCGGCCATCGCCTCCACACAGGTTCGCGCCACGTTGTTGAACACGTCCTGCGCGGTCAGCGACCACCCGGAGGTCTGCGAATGTGTGCGCAGCGACAGCGATTTCGCGTTCTTCGGCTCGAACTGTGCGACGAGCTCACTCCACAGCAGGCGCGCGGCACGAAGCTTCGCGACCTCCATGAAGAAATTCATGCCGATGCCCCAGAAGAACGAGAGGCGCGGCGCGAACTTGTCGATGTCGAGCCCGGCCTCGAGACCGGCGCGGATGTACTCGACGCCGTCGGCAAGTGTGTACGCGAGTTCCAGATCGGCCGTCGCCCCGGCCTCCTGGATGTGATAGCCGGAGATGGAGATGGAGTTGAACTTCGGCATCTTCTGGCTGGTGTACTCGAAGATATTCGAGATGATCCGCATCGAGGGCTTCGGCGGATAGATGTAGGTGTTGCGGACCATGAACTCTTTGAGAATGTCGTTCTGGATGGTCCCGGCCAGCTTCTCCGGAGGTACGCCCTGTTCCTCGGCGGCCACCACGTAGAGCGCGAGGATCGGCAGGACGGCGCCGTTCATCGTCATCGACACCGAGACATTGCCCAGGTCGATCCCGTCGAAGAGCTGACGCATGTCGAGGATCGAGTCGATCGCGACACCCGCCATGCCGACGTCGCCGGCGACGCGCGGATGATCGGAGTCGTAGCCGCGGTGCGTCGCGAGGTCGAAGGCCACCGACAGACCCTTCTGGCCCGCGGCCAGATTCCGGCGGTAGAAGGCGTTCGATTCGGCCGCGGTCGAGAACCCGGCGTACTGGCGGATCGTCCACGGCTGGTTGACGTACATCGTGGGATAGGGCCCGCGGATGAACGGCGCCTCACCGGGAATCGAATCGAGCGGGTACGGGTGGTCGCCGCCGTCGGTGACCTCGGTGCGCTCGGCCCGCGTGTAGACGGGCTGCACGTCGATCTGCTCGGGCGTGCTCCAGGTGACCTGTTCGGCCGTGTAGCCGTGCGCGGAGGCGAGTCGTTCGGTCGCCGAACCGGCGGAACCCGTTGCCACCGGGGCACTCCCGGAGGTCAGCGGCACATCGGCGAAGTTCGGGACGGTGGACGTCGATTCGGTCTGGGTCATGATGATGCTCCAGCGGACTCGGGGGTGGAGGTAGCCGGCGACAGCCGGTCCAGCAGGTCACTGAGAACGGCAACGGCATCGATACCGACACGCAGCGAGCCGTCGGGACGATCGTCGCCGTCCGGCCACTCCTTGTCGGCGCCGGCCATCAGCACGGTCTGCAAGCCGGCCGCGCGTGCCGCGGCGAGGGCGGCCGGACCGTCGTCGGCGTATCGCTGTTTGGTTCCGCACAGGACCGCGATCGAGGTCGTCGGTGCCACGGCCCCGGCGATGGTGTCGGCGGTCAACGGTCCGGGATTGTTGACCGCGATGCCGCCTGCGGCGAGCAGGTTGGCGACGAAGGTCGTGCGTCCATTGTGCTCGGCAACGGATCCCAAAGGCAGCAGCAGGATTTCGGGCCGTTGACCATCGGCGGCCAGGATCGCGTCGGAACGGTCGCGCAACTTCTCGTAGGCCCGCCCGACACGTGCCAGACGCGGGCTCCCGAGCGGGATGTCGGTGGTGTCGGCGGCGCCGTCGCCGAGCGGCTTCTCGTCCGGATTCGGGAACTCGTTGACTCCGGTCAGTGCGGCGGACCGATGGGCGACGGCGTCGTCCCGGCGGCCCAGCGACGCATCGACCCGGTCGGCGACCCAGCCCGACTCGAGCGCCGCACGATATCCACCGGCCGCCTCGATCTCGGTGAACAGCGCCCAGGCCGCAGCCGCCTGGTCGACGGTCAGGGACTCGACGAACCATGATCCGCCCGCCGGATCCAGGACGCGACCGATATTGGATTCCTCCAGCAGCAGCAATTGCGTGTTGCGCGCGATGCGCCGCGAGAAGGTCGCACTCGAGGTCCGCCGGTCGGCGGGGATCGCGGCGTCGTAGCCGAGCACCGTCACCTGGTCGGCGCCACCGACACCGGCGCCGAAAGCGGCGATGGTGGTGCGGAGCATGTTCACCCAGGGGTCACGCTGCGACTGCATGGACAGGTCGGTGACGCCGTGCGTGATCGCGGCACCGGCCTCGGGCGCCCCGAGAACCTCGGCCACGCGGGCCCACAGAGTGCGCAGTGCGCGGAACTTGGCAATGGTCGCGAACTGGTCGTCGCCCGCGGCGACGGCGAAGCTGATCTGCCGCAGGGCATCGGCGGCGGAGAGTCCGGCCCCGGTGAGATCGCGCAGATGCTCGACCGCAGCGGCGACGATCAGCGCCAGTTCGACGACGTCGTCGGCGCCCGCGGTCGCGAAATCGGTGCCGTCTACGCGGAAAGTGCGCACCGATCCGGCGGCGTCGCCGAGTCCGGCGGCGAGACCGGTGGCCTCCGCGGCGTCGACCGTCGGGCGTCCGGAGTACGCGGCGGTGAGCGGCGACAATCCGAGCGAGGTGATGGTCGCGGCGGTCGCCGGTGCGGCCTGCGGCGCCGAGTCGGCCCGGGCGCGGAGGTCGAGCAGTGCGCGGGCGGCCGCGATGCCGTCGCTTCCGGCGTCGAGTGTCACCGGGATCAGGTCGAGGTAGACGCCGTCGAGAAGCGCAGGCAGATCGTCGGGGGTGATGCCGTTGCCGAACGAGAGCCAGAGTCCGCTCGCACCGTTGCCCAGGGCGTCGAGAACCGCGTTGTTGAGTTCGGCTGCGCTGCCGTCGAGATCACCGTCGCCGAAGCGCTCGGTGACGCGCCATCCGACGGTCACGTCCCGATCGGGGTCGGCCCCGCGGACGTACGGGAACTCGCCGGGAAGTCCCGCTTCGGGGATCTCGTCGCGGCGTGTGTAGAGGGGGCGGACGGTGAGACCGTCGAGGGTGTGCGTCGACAGCAGCGTCTCGGGGGTGTCCGGGAGTTCCGCGGCGTCGACGCGGCGCGCCTTCGCCAGGACCGCCGCGGCGGCGTCCGACCAGGCTGCGTACGCCTCGTCGAGCGAACGGGCGGTCGACGCGGAATCCGGTTCGTTGGTCTGCGGCATGGGTGAGCGAAACCTCCATGTTGCCCCGTCCGGGCGGGCCGGCGGTGGCGAAGCGGGCGTACCGAGTCGCTCGGTCGAGCGCGTTCTCGACTTTAGCCGAACGCTCGCTCGGCCCTCACATGAGGCCGTCGATGTGAATCGACTCACCAGGGTTGCGGCGACCCGGCGGCTTCGGACTTCGGTACCGCGTCACCCCAGTAAGGTGGCCCTGGTGCCGTCCCGTATCGATCCCAGGGTGCTGCGCCGGGCACTCCTCGGGGCGGCTCTCGTCGCGGCCCTTCTGGTGGGTTCCTATCTCATCCCGCTCCCCTCGGTCGCCAGCGTCCGCGACTGGGGCGACGGTCTCGGCCCCTGGTTTGCCTGGATGTTCTTCGCCGCCTACGCGATCATCACCGTCGGCCCCGTTCCGCGGACGACCTTCACGGTGATGTCGGGGGTGCTGTTCGGGCCGGCCGTCGGCTTCGCCGGAGCCATGATCGCCTCCATGAGCGCCGCGCTGCTGGCGTTCATCGTGGTCCGTCGACTGGGCCGGGAACGCGTGCGGCCCTATCTGAAGAAACCGGTGCTCGCCGCCATCGAATATCGGCTGCAGCGGCGCGGATGGCTCGCCGTCGGCTCCTTGCGACTGATCGCGGCGTGCCCGTTCTCGGTCGCCAATTACTGTTCGGCGCTGTCGTCGGTGCGCCTGCTCCCCTACCTGCTGGCATCGGCGGTCGGGATCGCGCCGGGAACGGCGGCCGTGGTGCTGCTCGGCAACGCGTTGACCGGTGAGCGCAATCCGTGGCTCCTGCTGCTGAGCGCGGCCCTGTTCGCGACCGGTGTGATCGGACTGATCCTGGACGCGCGGCTGCCCGTGCGCCGGGATTCGACCACGTCGACGACGGCGACGTCGCCCGCGCCTTCCGGTTCAAGCCCTGTTGCTTGATCGAGCAATATCAAGCTATTGGACTTGATACTTGACAATCAAGCCTTACAGCTTGATATCCTGCCTACAGGTCGCCCACTAGCGGCCGGTAAGGATGACGAGCCCATGTTCGTTCTCACCATCGACCAGCGCGGCAGCCGCACCGACATCGATCGCGTCGACGATCTGCTGACCTCGGTCGCGGGCGAAAAACTGCTCCGGGGTTTCGAACGTACGGCAGGCGACGAGGTCCAGGCGGTCACCGACGATCCCGAACTCGCGGCCAGACTCGCGATCACCGTCGCCGCCGACGGCCACTGGAGTGTCGGGCTCGGAGTGGCCCGCGTCGACGAGCCACTCCCCGAGCAGACACGCGCCGGCCGCGGCCCGGCCTTCGAATACGCCCGCGACGCGGTGGAGGCCGCCAAGGGACAGCGCGTCCCGCTCGCGGTCCGCGGCAGCGACGAGGAGGCATGCCGACACGCACAGACCGCCGCCGCGCTCCTGGCCGATGTCCTGCGCGCGCGGAGCGACGCGGGACACGAGGCCGTCACCGCGATGCGGGCGGGCGCCACCCAGCAGGCCGCCGCGAAGGAGCTCGGCATCACCCCGCAGGCGATGTCCCTGCGACTGCGCACCGCACGCTGGGACATCGAGAACGACGCGTTCGCACTTGTCACCGACTTACTCACCCGTGCCGACGCACCGAACCGAGAGGCCGAGACCGCATGACCGCAACCGCCATCGTCCTGCTCGTCGTCATGTCCCTGATCCCGATCGGACCGGCCATCGTGCGGGAAACCATCACTCGCCGAGGCGGATCCGACAACGATCCCCGACCCGTGATCGATTCCGTCACGGTCGTGCTCTTCGCCGTGATCGCAGCCGTCGTCGCGGGGTTCGCGCTCGCCGGCGGCGCCGCACACGGCGTCGGGGCGGTCGTCACCACATGCGCGGCGGTGGTCGCGGCGACGACCGGCGGCGGATTCGTGGTCCGTCGGGTACTGGCCGCCGGTGGCGTGATCAGCCCGGCACCCGCATCCGGGGCAGGCGACCCGGCCACCCCCGACGACACCGACGATCCGGAACGCGCAGTGGTCGGCCCCCTGCGCGGCGGACGCGTCATCGGCTACCTCGAGCGCTCGGCGGTGGCCATCGTGCTCCTCGTCGGCTGGCCGGAGGGCATGGCCGTCATCCTCGCGGTGAAAAGCCTTGCGCGCTACCCGGAATTGCGCGCCCCACATGCGAGCGAACAGTTCATCATGGGAACCTTCGCGTCGGTGCTGTGGGCGGCCGGCATGTCCGGTCTCGGCTATCTGATCCTGCACTGACCGCCTATACGGCCGGCCCCTGCTCATCGTCGGCCGCCTGCGGAGTGACCGCCGGATTGCGCGCAGCGGGATCGGTGGGGTTCGGCTCGGGGGACGGTTGCCGCTCCTCCACCTGAAGCCTCGACTGCCGGGTGACCTCCCGCTGGGCCGCGCGGGCGGCCGGGGTATCCGTCTCGGCGATCGGCGTGCGCGCCACCGCCTCGGCCTCGGCGACCGCCTGCGCGACCTTCGGGTCACTGGCCAGCGAGAACCAGTCCTCGATCTCCGACTCGTCGACCGGCGTGGGGCTGTCGTCGGCCGACGGCTCGTACCGGAACACACCGTCGGTGCCCTGCACTCCGAAGGACTTCGCGAAACCCTGTAGGGCCGAACCGAAATCGGAGGGCACCACCCACACCTTGCTGCCCTCGCCCTTGGCCATCTCGGGCAGCTGCTGCAGGTACTGGTACGCGAGCAACTCCGGCGTCGGGCGGGCCGACTTGATCGCCGCGAAGGTCTTCTCGATCGCCTTCGCCTCACCCTGCGCCCTCAGGTAGGCCGCGCCACGCTCACCCTGTGCGCGGAGGATGCGGGACTGGCGTTCGGCCTCGGCCCCGAGGATCGCCGCCTGCTTGGCACCCTCGGCCGCGAGGATCTGGCTCTGCTTGTTGCCCTCGGCGGTCTTGATCGCCGACTCCCGATTGCCTTCCGCGGCAAGGATGGTCGCCCGCTTCTCGCGGTCGGCCTTCATCTGCTTCTCCATCGACTCCTGGATCGACGGGGGCGGCATGATGCTCTTCAATTCCACCCGCGCGACCCGCAGGCCCCAGCGTCCGGTGGCCTCGTCGAGCACACCGCGCAGCTGCCCGTTGATGGAGTCGCGCGAGGTCAGTGTCTCCTCGAGGGTCATGCCGCCGACGACGTTGCGCAGCGTGGTGATGGTCAGCTGTTCGACGCCGGCGATGTAGTCGTCGATCTCGTAGACCGCGGCCTGCGGATTGGTGACCTGGAAGTAGACGACGGTATCGATGGACAGGGTCAGGTTGTCCTCGGTGATGACCGGCTGCGGCGGGAAGGAGACCACCCGCTCACGGATATCGACGCGCTGGCGAATCCGGTCGATGAAGGGCAGGAGCAGGGTCAGCTGGCCGGACACCGTTCGCGTGTAGCGCCCGAGGCGTTCGATCACCGCGGCCTCGGCCTGCGGTATCAGTGCGACCGATTTGACGAGGGTCACCACCACCAGGAGGACCAGTAGTACGAGTACGACCAAACCGAAGATTTCCATCCGGATCCTCTTCCCTTCCCGGCGGGCTCACGCCCCCGGACACGATTGACTCCTGATCAGATCCGCGAGACCACCGCGGTGGCGCCGTCGATCGCCGTGACGGTCACGTGGGCGCCCGTCTCGAAGACGTCGTCCGCAGACAAGGCGCGCGCCGACCACACGTCACCGCCGATCTTCACCCGACCGCCCTGTCCGTCGACCTGTTCGGTGACCACGGCGGGACGGCCTTCGAGCGCCTCGGCGTTCGTGAGCACGCGCGGTCGCGAGAGCATATGCCGTCGCGCGATCGGCCGGACCACGAGCAACAGGAGCACCGACACCACCGCGAACACCACGCCGTCGACCCAGATCGGCGGATCGAACACCTCGTCCGCACCGGCTGCCGCCAGAGCCCCACCGCCGAGCATCAGCAGGACGAGATCGCCACTGAAGATCTCCGCGATGACCAACAGGTTCGCGGCTCCCAGCCATATCAGCGCGGTCATGACTCCAGTCTGCCAGACCGGCCCTCCCGCAGGTCGGCGATCACACCGCGACGAACTCTCCGCCTACCTGCCGTGTACTCACTCCGGGGCGGCGGTCACGAAGTCGATGAGCTCCTCGACCGATCGCAACAGGTCCACTTCGAGATCCCGGAAATCGCGGACACCGCCGAGCACCCTGCGCCAGCCGTCCTGTGGTGTGCCCCAACCCAATTCACGGCAGATCCCGGTCTTCCAATCGGTTCCGCGCGGGATGACCGGCCAGGCGGGGATCCGCACCGACGCGGGTTTCACCGCCTGCCAGACGTCGATGTACGGGTGCCCGCAGACGAGCACGTGGTCGCCGAGTCGCTCGGTCAGTCGCATCTCCTTGGACCCCGCCACCAGATGGTCGACCAGGACACCGGCCCGCCGGTTGTCGGCGAGGCCGAAGTCCACGAGCGCGTCGTCGAGATTGTCGAGACCGTCGAGGCTCTCCACCACAACTCCCTCGACTCGCAGGTCGTCGCCCCAGACGCGCTCCAGCAGAGTCGCGTCGTGCACTCCCTCGACGAAGATGCGGCTCGCCCGGGCGGTGCGTGCGCGCTGCCGCGCTACCGCACGCGATCCCGACGCCGTGCGATTGATCGTCGGCGCGGCGGGCGCGCCCGGCGCCCGGCCCGCCGCCCTCGGCTTCACCAGTGTCACCGGCTTGCCGTCGATCAGGAATGCCGCCGGGTTCATCAGGAAGACCCGCGTCTGCCCGTGACGGTCCTCGAGGCGCACCAGATCGCCGGCATAGGACTTCTCCCAGCCGACCACGGCGCCACAGAACCCGGTCGCCGCATCCTCGGCCACCAGGTCCCGCTCGGCGGCCACCTCCGGCACCCGCGGAGCCTTCCGCCGGGGCGCGGAGAGCACATCCCGTCCATAACGATCGTCGGCCATGGTCTCCAGACGCTAGGTGCGACAACCACTCACCGCAGCACGCCACGCCGACAACCCGTCCGGCAGTGACGGATGTCGCCGACCGTCGCGCCGCCGGTATCGTGGATCCCCGTGACATCCACCGACCGGACTCTGCGACAGGCCTTGCCCGCCTGCGCCCTCGCGGGCTGGGCCGCCGCCTGGGTCGCCGGTCGATGCGCGCCCGACGACGTCGCCGACACGCTCGCGGAATTCGCCGATCGGCACGTCGTCGAACCGTGTGCCGACGGCGTCGAACCCGCCGAGGGCGTGCTCGGAGTACTCGGACTCTTCCGGGGCGCCCGGTCGATCACCGTGCGCCTGCCGTCCCCCGGCGATCCCCAGGGCATGCCCCCGCATGCCGCCACCGCGGCCGCCGTCGAATCGGGCGAAGCCGTCATCGTCGACGACGGAACCGGAGCCGATCCACTCGTGGTGGTGCCCGCATGCGACGGGACGACCTGCCGCTGGCAGGTGTTCCGCGCACCCGTCGCACGCCCCACTGTCGGGCCGGAGAATGCCGGCGACATCGAATACGAACTGCGACAAGCCGTCTCGGAGAGTGCACAGATCATCGGCAGACTCTCGGGGGTTCGTTTCGCACCGGCCGATCTCCGTGAACGGATCCGGACGCGCACCGCCGAATTGCGGATATCCCTGCCGCCACACGACGACGCGCGCGCCGACCGGATGGTGGATACCGCGGCACAGGTCGAGGCGATCGTGGACGCCGCCCGCAACGCCGTACCCGCGGTGACGGCCGGTCAGGCCGTCACCGGCGACGACGAACTGCGTCGCTTGTCGGGCCTGGCGCGCACCGCCCGCACCGCCGCGATGAACCGGACCCTGTCGAGGCTGCTGGCCTGACCCGTCGTGCCGCCGCCATGGGCCGGCGGTGGCACGACGTGCTCTCACTCGGCCAGTGTGGCGACCGCCTGTGCCCACCGGAAGAACTTGTTGGTGCCGAGATCCTTCACGGTGGTGATGTTGAAGGCCTCCTTGAGGAGTTCGGCATCCTTGTCGCTCACGCCCTGCAGGGCGGCCACCGGAGCAGCGGCGAGTTCGTCGATCGACTTGTCCTCGTACGCCTTGTCGAACTTGTCGGCGATTGCCATGCGTTCATCTCCTGACCTGTTGATGCCGCGGTCCCACGCGCCGCGACCACGGTCAGCATGCCATCTCTCCGCGGTATCCGGCCACCGATCGGACAGACCGGAAAGTGCTGCCGGAGCGCACAATCGGTCAAAGCACTCAACCGCGACGAGCCGGCGGCTCACAGCAGCCCGGCCGGCACGGCCCGCCGTTGTCGCCGCACCCGAGAGCCTCCAGGTCTCCCCCGCCGTCGGCGTAGCGTCCGATGAGGTCCGCGATCATCTCCACGAACCGTGGATCGGTACCCACCGTAGCGGCGCGTGCATAATCCACGCCGAGACGGTCCGCCTCCTCGGCGGCCTCGTTGTCCAGGTCCCAGATCACCTCGAGATGATCCGAGATGAACCCGACCGGGTAGACGACGACCTGCGTGGCGCCTTGTCCGGCAATCGTTTCCAGATGATCGCAGATATCCGGCTCCAGCCAGGGGATCTGCGGCGGGCCGGAACGCGACTGCCACACCTGATCGCGATCGCTCATCCCCGCAGCGGTGGTCACCGCATCCGCGGCGGCCGCGACCTGACGTGAGTAGAGTCCCCCACCCTCGTCGGGCGGACCGGAGGTGCGGTCGGCGGAGACCGGTACGGAGTGTGCGGTGCACACGAGACGCGGCGCCTCGTCGGACTCGGGCAGTTCCGCACACGCACCCCGGACGGCGTCGGCACCGGCCGCCACGAACGCGGGTTCGTTCCAGTACTGCGGGAGTTTGCGCAACAGCACCGGATCGTCGATGCTGGCGGGTTCCCGATCGCGGAGGGCGTCGATCGCACGGCCGATGTCCTCGTGGTACTGACGGCAGCCGGAGTACCCGCCCCACGCCGACGTCGGAAACACGAGAATCCGCCGATGCCCGTCGCGATACATCTCGGCGAGGGTGTCCTCGGCCATCGGGTGCCAGTTGCGGTTGCCGAAGTACACCGGAAGATCGATACCCCGCTCGCGCAACACATCCCGGAGGGCATCGATCATGTCGAGGTTGAGTCGATTGATCGGTGACACGCCGCCGAAGTGCAGATAGTGCTCGGCGACGGCCTCGAGTCGTTCGCGGGGCACGCCACGGCCTCGCGTGACGTTCTCCAGGAACGGCATGACGTCGTCGGGGCCGTCCGGCCCGCCGAAGGAGAGGAACAGGACGGCGTCGAAGCCGGTGGACCCGGTCATCGCCGGCGGCTCAGGCCTCGTCCATGAACTTCTCCGGGAACCACGTGTTGTGGCTGGCGCCACCGTCGACGTACACGATGGAGCCGGTGGTACCGGGCAGGAAGTCGGACAGCAATGCCACCACGCTCTTGCCGACGACCTCCGGATCGTCGACGTTCCAGCCGATCGGCGAGGCGCCGTTCCAGTACTCGTTGAGCATGTTCAGCTTCTTGGCGTCATCGGTGGCGGTACCCGAGATCGCCTTGGCAGCAAGGGTTTTGATCGGACCGGCAGCCACCAGGTTCGAACGGACCCGCTTGGCGTAACCGACCTCGCGGGCCACGTAGCGATTCACCGACTCGAGCGCGGCCTTCGCGACGCCCATCCAGTTGTAGTCGGGCAACGCGGTACGGGGATCGAAGTCCATACCGACGATCGAGCCGCCCTCGTTCATGGCGGGCAGCACGGCGCGCGCCAGCGAGGCGTAACTCCACGCCGAGATCTCGAACGACTTCGCCACGTCCGGCCCCGGTCCCTCGAGGAACGGCAGTGCATCCGGCCCCATCAGTGTGCGCGGGGCGAAGGCGATCGAGTGCACGACGCCATCGACACCCTCCGGTGCGAGCTCGCGGATCTTGTCGGCGAGGCCACCGAGGTACTCCTCGTCGGTCACGTCGAGCGGGATCGCCGGCGGCACCTCCTGCGGCAGCCGCTTCGCGATGCGGTCGATGAGCCGCAACCGCTCCGGGATTCCGGTGATGATCACGGTGGCGCCCTGTTCCTGGGCCACCTTGGCGGTGCTGAAGGCAATCGAGGCGTCGGTGATGATGCCGGTGACCAGAATGGTCTTGCCGTCGAGGATGCCGGTCATTGAGTACTCCTGGGTCGGGGGTCGATGTCTGTCGGATCTGCGGCGACGGCCGGGAGGCTAATTACCCATCCCCATGCCACCGTCGACGGGGATCACGGCGCCGGTGATGTAACCGCCCTCGTCCGAGGCGAGGAAGCTGATGGCGGCGGCGACGTCCTCGGGCTTGCCGGTGCGCCCGAGTGGGATGGCCTGCTTGGCCATCTCGATGTAGCGGTCCTCCATGGCGGCGGTCATGTCGGTGTCGATGAAACCGGGCGCCACGACGTTCGCCGTGATGTTGCGCGATCCGACCTCACGGGCGATCGATCGGGCCAGACCGATGAGCCCGGCCTTCGAGGCGGCGTAGTTCGCCTGCCCCGGGATGCCGGACGTCGCGACGACCGAACCGAGGAAGATCATGCGACCCCACTTGGCTCGCTGCATACCCTTGGTGGCCTGCTTCGCACAGCGGAACGCGCCGGTGAGGTTGGCGTCGACGACCTTCTCGAAAGACTCCTCCGAGAGCCGCATCAGCAGCATGTTGTCGGTGATACCGGCGTTGGCCACGAGGATCTCCACCGGCCCCTGATGCTCGGCGACCTCCTTGAAGGCCCGCTCGACCGACTCGTTGTCGGTGACATCGCATTGCACGCCGAACAGGCCCTCGGGGGCTCCCGAGCCGCGATGGGTGACGGCCACCTTGTGACCGTCGGCGGCGAGTCGCTGGGCGACGGCCAGACCGATGCCACGGTTGCCGCCGGTGACGAGAACGGAGCGGGACACGGGTCCCGGTGCGGTGCTATCTGCCATGAATGCAAACCTATCGGTTCATGATCCGCGGACGCCGAGCAGGTTGACTGCGCCACGCTGCCCCTGCCCGCGGAGTCGATGTGCAGGGTGGTACGCCGGGGTCAGGGTAGTCGCTGATTGATGAACAGCGCCGAGAATGCGGCAATGAGCGCGAGTACCGTGCCGACCAGCAGCCACGGCCAATAGTCGTCACCCTTGACCTTCTCGTAGCCGATCTGCTGTTGCAGCGTCGAATACACCTTGTTCAGCTCGGCCAGGCTCGACGCCGTGAAGAACTGTCCCCCACTGAGATTCGCGATCTTGCGCAGCGATTCGTCGTCGACCGGCACCGGCACCCGATCACCTTCGAGATCGACCGTTCCGGTCTTGGTGCCGAAGGAGATGGTGGAGACCGGGATCTTCTCCTCCTTCGCCTTGCGGGCCGCGCTGAAGGCTCCGCGCGGATCGTCGGGATCGTCGGGGACGGTCTGTTTGCCGTCGGACAGCAGGACGATCCGCGCCGGCGGCGCGACGCCCTGACCGCCGAGGACCGCGTTGAGGGTCTGGATTTGCTGGATCGCGGCGAAGATGCCCTCACCGGTGGCCGTCTTGTCGTCGAGTTGCAGTTTGTCGACGGCCCGCTTCGTGGCGTCATGGTCGGGCGTGGGCGACACGAGCGTGGCGGCGGTACCCGCGAACGAGATCAGTCCGAGGTTGATGCCGTCGGTCAGGTCGTCGGCGAATTTTTTGGCCGCGTCCTGTGCGGCCTTGATCCGCGACGGCGCGACGTCCGTCGCGTTCATCGACCGCGACACGTCCATCACCAGGATGACCGTGGCCTTGTTACGCGGCACGTTCCGCTCGGCCTGTGGTCCGGCCAGCGCGATCACGAGGACCACCATGGAGATGAGGAGGACGGCGATCGGCACATGCCGGAGCCATCGGCGCCAGTCCTTTTCGGCCGACGTCACCGAGTCGAGCACTTCGAGATTGGCGAACTTCAGCGCACGCTTGCGGCGCATGCGCTGGATGTAGACGTAGAGGCCACCGAGGCCGGCGACCACCAGCAGCAGCAACAGCCACCAGGGATTGGAGAACATCGACAACCTCACCCGACCCCGGCGGCCAGTCCGCGGCGCCGCTGCGCCACGAACTTCACCGTGTCGGTGATCCAGTCGCGATCCGTCGACAGACTCAGCACCGGACCGCCGCAGCTACGAATGGTGCGATGGACCTTGCGCTGGTGTGCCCGGGCCGCGGCGGCGAAGTCCCGTCGCAACGCGGGGGTGACGGTCACGTCGCGGATCTGTCCGCTCTCGGCGTCGGCCAGGGTCACCTCGCCGACATCCGGGATGTCCAGGTCGCGGGGATCGAGCACCTCGACGGCGAGCAGTTCGTGATGGGCGCCCACCGCGCGCAGCGACCGCTCCCAGTCGACGGGACCGAGGAAGTCGCTGATCACCACTGCCAGGCCGCGACGTCGCTGAGGGCGGCGCAGCGCCTCGATGCCGGCATTCAGGTCCCCGCGAACGCCCTGCGAGGCGCGGGTCGTCGTGGCGATCGTCTGCAGCAGGTTGCGCGTATGCGCGCGACCCGATCGGGCGGGCACGCGGACCACCTGATCACCGGTCACGATGATCGCGCCGTGCCGGTTGCCGCCGCCCGAGGTCAGATGCACGATCGCGGCGGCGGCCGCCACGGCCAGATCACGCTTGGTGCAGTTGACGGTGCCGAAGTCGAGGCTGGCCGACACGTCGACGACCAGCCAGGTCTCGAGTTCCCGGTCCGCGACCATCTGCCGGACGTGCGGCTGCGTGGTCCGGGCGGTCACCGACCATTCCATGCGACGGATGTCGTCGCCGGGCTGATAGGGACGCGCCTCGCCGGGCTCCGATCCGGGCCCCGGGATCAGTCCCAGGTGTTCGCCCTGGAGCACCCCGTCCAGCTTGCGTCGCACGGTGAGTTCCAGGGTGCGCAGCGCAGCGGTCAGCTGCGGCTCCGACAACACCCCCGCTCCCAGCGACGGCAGGTCCTTATTGGCCGGCATACCGCGGCGGCCCCTGGGTGGTTGGGTTGCCACTCGGCTGCTGCTGCCCCGGGTGCGGCACGCTGCCCTGCTGGTTCGGGGCGTGCTGCTGGTTGGGGGCCTGCTGCTGGTAGCCCTGCTGCCCGGCGGGCGCACCGCCCTGCGGTGTGCTCAGTCCGCCGTTGACACCCGAGGTGCCCGCGGTGACCGGCTGGGCACCGACCTGCGGCAGGCCGATGGTCTGCAGCACACGCGTGATGACCTGATCCGCGTCCACCTCGTCGGCGAGCGCATCGTAGGACAGCACCAGGCGATGACGCAGAACGTCCGGCACGATCTCCACGATGTCCTGCGGGATCACATAGTCGCGTCCACGTACCAGCGCGAGCGCACGGGCGGCGGCGACGATGCCCAGCGTCGCGCGCGGCGAGGCGCCGTAGGACAGCCACGACGCAACATCGTTGAGCCCCAAGTCTTTCGGACGCCGCGTCGCATTGATCACGCGCACCACGTAATCGACCAGAGCATGGTGCACGAAGACGTTCGCGGCGGTCTTCTGCAGGCGGATCATCGCCTCGGGATCCAGCACCTGCGACGCGGTGGGCGGCACGTTGCCCATCCGGTAGACGATCTCGCGCTCCTCCTCGACGGAGGGGTAATCGACGAGGACCTTGAACAGGAAGCGGTCACGCTGGGCCTCGGGCAGCGGGTAGACGCCCTCGTTCTCGATCGGGTTCTGCGTGGCCATGACGAGGAACGGATCGGGCATCGGATAGGTTGTGCCGCCGATGGACACGTGACGCTCGGCCATCACCTCGAGGAGCGCCGACTGCACCTTCGCCGGCGCACGGTTGATCTCGTCGGCCAGCAGGAAGTTGGCGACGACCGGGCCGAGTTCGGTGTCGAATTCCTCTTTGCCCTGACGGTAGATGCGGGTTCCGATGAGGTCGGTGGGCACCAGGTCGGGGGTGAACTGCACGCGGGAGAAGGAGCCGCCGACGACTTTCGCGAAGGTCTCCACCGCAAGGGTCTTCGCGACGCCGGGAACACCTTCGAGCAGGATGTGCCCGCGCGCCAGGAGGCCGACGAGGATGCGCTCCACCAGCTGGTCCTGGCCGACGATGACCCGCTTCACCTCGTAGATGGCGCGCTCGAGGAGCTTCACGTCGGCGTCGGACAGTGACACCGACCCGTCGCGGCCCTGACCGCCGGGATCGGTTGGGGATTGAGTGGAGGTCAACCGGTACTCCTGTTCGGAACGTGCACTGTTACGTGTTCGGATGTGTCCTGGAGGCCCCGCGTACACCGATCGACGACAGACGGGTGCCCGTTGACGCCAGCGTAGCGGGATCACCTGATATGCGACCAAGAAGGTCGGCCGGATCGGTCATTCGATCGACCCGGATCGTTCAGAGCAGGCGAACGACCATCGGCATCGCGCCGTCGGTACGCAGCGGCGACACCTTGACGACCGAACCGGACTCCGGTGCCTCGACCATCTTGTTGTCGCCGAGGTAGAGCGCGACGTGCTGGCTGGCGTTGGGACCGTAGAAGATCATGTCGCCGCGCTTGATCTGCGACAGCGGGAACTGCGGGCCCGACGTGTACTGGTAACCGGTGTAGTGCGGGAGTTCGATGCCGACGCCGGCGAAGGCGTAGATCATCAGACCCGAGCAGTCGAAGCCCACCTTGTTGTAGTCACCGTGCGCGTCGGCGACGCCGCCGTCCCGGATGCCCCGCGTCGCGCCGTTCGCGTCGCCGCCACCCCAGGCGTAGGTCACGCCGAGCTGCGAGAGCGCACGGTTCACGGCGACCTCCACCGCCTGCGGTCCGCGCAGACCCGGCCGGACCATGCCCCCGCCGCCCGACGAACTGCCGAACAGTGAGCCGAGGCTGCCGGTGGACAGCACCGAGCTCAGCGAGTTGGAGCCGCTGCCGGTCATGTCGGAGCCGCCGACGCCGAGTTCGTCGAGCAACTGGGAATGCGGGACCTGCTGCTTGCCGACCAGCGCGGCGAGCGCCTGCTGCCCGACGTCGAGGGCCAGCTTCGCGGCTGCCTGAGCGGCCACGGCGAGCGCCTGGTTGTCGCCGGCCGGGACGGCGCCGGGCGCATTGGGCGTCGCGGGCGGAGCGGGTTGTCCCGGACTGTCCGGGAAGAGGTTCTTGAGCAGATCCGACGCGGCCGGACCCTCGACCGGTTTGCGGGGAACGGTGCCGCGCAACCGATCCAACGACTTCTGGACCTTGTCGCGCTGGGCGACCAGTGCCGTCCGTCGCTGCTGTTCGGAGGCCGCGGCGGAGCGGGCCTGCGCGACCGCGGCGAGTGCGTCCTCCTTGCGGGTCGCAGCACTCCGGGTTGCGAAGGCCGCCTGCTTGCGGCTTGCCTGCAAGGCGGCGACCTTGTTGGCCTGCTGATTGCGTGCGACCTGGAGACGATCGATGGTCGCGCGCTGTTCGCGCCCGAGGCGATCGAGCACGGAGACGCGGTTCAGGACCTGATCGGGATTGTCCGACGAGACATAGTTCGACATCGATCCCTGCGCACTGCCGTTGCGGTAGACGTTGCGCACGAAGCCGTCGAACTTCTTCTGCGCGGCGCTCACCTTCTTCGCCGAATCGGCGAGCGACTTCTTGGCGCCGTTCGCCGCGAGCGCGGCGAGCCGCTCGGCGGCGACCGAGTTCTGGTAGTCGACCAGAGCGCGGTTCACGTTCTCCTGGCGTACGGCGACGGCGTTGTCGAGATCGGCGAGATTCTGGTTCGCCTTGGCGATCTGATTGATCAGCGAGGCGACTCCGCCGGACTTGCGGTCCGGCGCGGCAAGGGCCTGCCCCGCACCGACGACCGAGAACAGGAGCACCACCACGAACGCGCACAGACGCGCGTACGCGAACCCGCTCCGCGCCTGCCCGGATTCTCCTCGGCTCACCCTTGACTCCCCTGTCGGTTTCCACAGGCGTCCCGTCACCCCGAAATTGCCGTGACGCCCTACAACATGCATCACGTGAGGCTTCTCAAACATCAGATTCACCACACGTGACATACGAACCGTACGTCACATCCGACACATCGGAAAACAATGGCAACGAATTACATACAGGTGATTACCTGGGAAAATGCCGTGAACAGGCCAAAGAGCACCCGGCGTCGGATGTCTCGAATTCGCAACGAAATGCCCGCGTCGGGTCGGCAGGGAGTATCACGCGACGCCAACGTCGCCGGGACGAGATGACGGCGGGCCGTCGACGGCCGGCACCGACGATCAGGAACCGCGCTGCGGAGTGTCCTCGGCGAGGTCGTCGACGGCATCGGTCGACGTGGCGGTGGTGGCGGTCCGATCGTCGGTCGCGGGATCGGCGCCGCGAGCGCGCACCTGGCGCCAGCGTGCGACCACGGCACCGACGACCACCACGAGGATCAGCACCAGGGTGATCGCCGTCCAGTTGAGCGACGGACCGGACATCTGGTCCCACATCTGACGAGCCGCCAGCGGCGGATTGGTCAGAGTCAGGTTGTCGGTGGCCTCTTCCTGCACCACCCGGCTGAAGTTCGGCGATGCGCTGCCGACGGAGTTGGCGCCGAGCACGATCACGGTGCCGCCCACCTCCGACTGCACCTCGGAGGCGATGTCCCGGTAGATGGTGAACTTGAACTGCGCCCCCGGCAGCACGACGAAGCTCACGTCGTGGCCGTCGGCCTTGGCGTCCGCGACCAACTGACGCAGCGCAGGCACCTGGTCGGCGGGCGCCGAGACGCGTTCGGCCTTGACCGCGTCCTTGATGGCCTGCATGTCGACGGATTCGGGGAGACTCGTGCCGGTGGCACCCTCGGGAGCCGCCAGCGGCGGAAGCGCCAGCACATGGTGGGTCGTCGCACCGGTCGTCATCTACCCATCCTCACATCGATCTGCACCACCGTCGTCGCGGTGCGCCTGTCAGCGCCGGTCCACCGAGGTGTCCCGGGCGTGAATTCACCCGGACGGATGCCATCACGGGCGAACCTTCTGCAGAACCGTACGTCAGAATGGGAGGACCCGGTGCCGCCAGGTCCCCGACGCGCACCTTTCGCACTCCCCGGATGACCGGGCGTGTCGCACCGGAAAAGCTTGTTAACAGTACGGCCGTACTGTTAACATGGTGGGGTCGTCGCCGCGGTGCGCTCCGCTCGGACGCGTCCGCACCCGACACCCCCGTCGCAGCGTGTACACCCGCTGCAGCAGCATCGCCGACGCAGCCCGTCGGGAGTGACAAAGAGGCCGGCGCAGCCCGCCGGCACGTTCTGAGGAGAGTGGACAACAGGTGAGTATCGATTCCTTTGGCGCCAAGGGCACCCTTGAGGTGGGCGACAATTCCTACGAGATCTTCCGACTGAACGCGGTCCCGGGTACCGAGAAACTTCCCTACGCGCTGAAGGTTCTCGCCGAGAACCTGCTCCGCACCGAAGACGGCGCGAACATCACCTCCGACCACATCGAGGCGATCGCCAACTGGGATCCGAACGCCGAGCCGAGCGTCGAGATCCAGTTCACGCCGGCCCGCGTGATCATGCAGGACTTCACCGGCGTGCCGTGCATCGTCGACCTCGCAACCATGCGTGATGCCGTCAAGCAGCTCGGCGGCGATCCCGACAAGGTGAACCCGCTCGCTCCCGCCGAGATGGTGATCGACCACTCCGTCATCATCGAGGCCTTCGGCAACGCGCAGGCCTTCGAGCGCAACGTCGAGATCGAGTACCAGCGCAACGAGGAGCGCTACAAGTTCCTCCGCTGGGGCCAGGGCGCATTCGACGACTTCAAGGTCGTCCCCCCGGGCACCGGCATCGTGCACCAGGTCAACATCGAGCACCTCGCGCGCTCGGTCATGGTCCGCAACGGCCAGGCCTACCCCGACACCTGCATCGGCACCGACTCGCACACCACCATGGAGAACGGCCTCGGCGTGCTGGGCTGGGGCGTCGGCGGCATCGAGGCCGAGGCCGCGATGCTCGGACAGCCCGTCTCCATGCTCATCCCGCGTGTCGTCGGCTTCAAGCTGACCGGTGCCGCGAAGCCGGGCGTGACCGCCACCGACGTGGTGCTCACGATCACCGACATGCTCCGCAAGCACGGTGTGGTCGGCAAGTTCGTCGAGTTCTACGGCAACGGTGTCGCCGAGGTCCCGCTGGCCAACCGCGCCACCATCGGCAACATGAGCCCGGAGTTCGGCTCGACCTGTGCGATCTTCCCGATCGACGGCGAGACCATCAAGTACCTCGAGCTGACCGGACGCTCCAAGGAGACCCTCGACCTCGTCGAGGCGTACGCCAAGGAGCAGGGCATGTGGCTGGAGAAGGACGCGACCGAGCCGCAGTACTCGGAGTACCTCGAGCTCGATCTCGGCGACGTCGTGCCGTCGATCGCCGGCCCGAAGCGCCCGCAGGACCGCATCGAGCTCTGGGATGCGAAGAACGCGTTCCGCAAGGACATCCACAACTATGTGGAAGAGGGCAACACCCCGAAGATCAACGGTGTCGACGAGTCCAACGAGGAGAGCTTCCCGGCCTCCGATTCGCCCGCCATCAATCCGGGCGCGGCGACGCTGTCGTTCTCCGATGACGATCAGCCCCTGCACAACGCGTCCGAGCGTGCCGAGGGCCGCCCGACCAATCCGGTCACGGTCGACTCCGCGGAGCGCGGCAAGATGGTCCTCGACCACGGCATCGTGACGATCGCGTCGATCACCTCGTGCACCAACACCTCGAACCCGTCGGTCATGCTCGGCGCGGGCCTGCTCGCCAAGAAGGCCGTCGAGAAGGGCCTCACCTCCAAGCCGTGGGTCAAGACCTCCATGGCACCGGGCTCGCAGGTCGTCACCGGCTACTACGACAAGGCCGGCCTGTGGCCGTACCTGGAGAAGCTGGGCTTCTTCCTCGTCGGCTACGGCTGCACCACCTGCATCGGCAACTCGGGCCCGCTGCCCGAGGAGATCAGCAAGGCGATCAACGACAACGACCTCGCGGCCACCGCGGTGCTGTCGGGTAACCGCAACTTCGAGGGCCGGATCAACCCGGACGTGAAGATGAACTACCTCGCGTCCCCGCCGCTGGTCATCGCCTACGCACTGGCCGGCACCATGGACTTCGACTTCGAGTCGGATCCGCTGGGTCAGGATGCCGACGGCAACGACGTCTTCCTGAAGGACATCTGGCCGTCCAACGAGGAGATCCAGAGCGCCATCGAGTCGTCGATCTCGCCGGAGCAGTACGCCGAGGATTACGCCGACGTCTTCAAGGGCGACGAGCGCTGGCAGAACCTGCCCACCCCGGACGGCAAGATCTACGAGTGGGACGACGAGTCCACCTACGTGCGGAAGCCTCCGTACTTCGAGGGCATGACCCTGCAGCCGGAGCCCGTCTCCGATATCAAGGGCGCACGCGTGCTGGCGAAGCTGGGCGACTCGGTCACCACCGACCACATCTCCCCCGCCTCGACCATCAAGCCGGGCACCCCCGCCGCGCAGTATCTCGATTCGCACGGCGTGGAGCGCAAGGACTACAACTCGCTGGGCGCCCGTCGCGGCAACCACGAGGTGATGATCCGGTCGACCTTCGGCAACATCCGCCTGCAGAACCAGCTGGTCGACGTCGCCGGTGGCTACACCCGTGACTTCACCCAGGACGGCGGCCCGCAGTCGTTCATCTACGACGCCGCACAGAACTACGCGGCGCAGGACACCCCGCTGGTCGTGCTGGGCGGCAAGGAGTACGGCACCGGCAGCTCGCGTGACTGGGCCGCCAAGGGCACCCGTCTGCTGGGCGTCAAGGCAGTCATCACCGAGAGCTTCGAGCGCATCCACCGCTCGAACCTGATCGGCATGGGCGTCATCCCGCTGCAGTTCCCCGACGGTGAGTCGCACAAGTCGCTGGGCCTCGACGGCACCGAGACCTTCGACATCACCGGTATCGAGGAGCTCAACTCGGGCACCACGCCCGAGACCGTGCACGTCGTCGCCACCAAGGAGGACGGCTCGACCGTGGAGTTCGACGCGAAGGTCCGCATCGACACCCCCGGTGAGGCCGATTACTACCGCAACGGAGGCATCCTGCAGTACGTGCTGCGCAACATGATCAGCGACTGATGTCGCCGATCAACGATTCGGGGAGCAGGAAACGTGCCCAAGGTCAGTGATGACCGGCTCGCCGCGCGTCGTCGGGAAATTCTCGACGGCGCGCGGCACTGCTTCGCCGAATACGGTTACGACGGCGCCACCGTCAAGCGGATCGAGGAATCGACCGGCCTGTCCCGCGGCGCCATCTTTCACCACTTCCGGGACAAGGAGGCGCTCTTCCTGGCGTTGGCACAGGAGGACGCCGAACGTATGGCGGACGTCGCCGCCGATCAGGGCCTTGTTCAGGTCATGCGTGACATGCTCACGCGCCCACAGGATTTCGACTGGCTCGGCACCCGCCTGGAAATCGCCCGCAAGCTGCGCACCGACCCGTCGTTCCGGTCGGCGTGGCTGGCCCACTCCGCCGATGTCGAGGCCGCCACACTCCGGCGACTCGAACGGGGCCGCGAATCCGGACGTCTGCGAGACGACGTCCCCACCGCCGTCCTGCTGAAATATCTCGATCTGATCCTCGACGGATTGATCACCCGGCTCGCCTCCGGCCAGCCCACCGACGATCTGCACGCCGTGCTCGACCTCGTCGAGGAATCGGTGCGCGCCGAACGTTGAGTCCGGTCGCCGGCCACTCGGTCACACGCAGCCGTCACGTCTGATCCGTCGGCAACATCGTGGGAATGACATCCATTCCGTCCCCTCGCAGCCCGGTCGCCGCGCCGCCGCGACCGGTTATCAACAGCAGCAACGACGCGATGGGCCCGCGCACCGGCGCACCGCTGCCGCGTGACCACTCGATGTCATCGGCGATGAGCTGAACCCCGGACAGCCGGCGTGCCGGGAAGAACGGGAAACGACGACGCCATGCCCACTCCGCCGCCTCCCGTAGCGCCATCGGGTCGGCGACCACTGGCCGACCCAATGAAATCGCGATATCCATGGTGTGAACGAGTGTGTCCAGCAACGGATCTCGCACAAACGTGGTGGGCGCGAGGCGCCGGCTGCCGATGAGCGTGGTGACGTCCGCGACCAACTGCTCCGGCGTCCGCCTGCTCGACCTCTCGATCGCCGTCCGACGGATCACCTCGTCCATATCACCCCGAGCTCGTATCAGTTCGCGCGCGACGAATGAGATGGTCGCGCTGGGCGCGAGCGACATGTGGGCCGCGACATCGGACACGACCCATTTCGAGCACAGCGACCGGTGATTCCACTCGCTCGCCCCGATGTCCTCGAGCAGTGCGGCCATGTTCATCCGTGCCCGGTCCGTTTGGCGCCACACGTCGTCCCTGTCCATGGCCGCCCTTCCGACAACCTAGTCTTTCTGACTAAAATAGTCAGATACTCTGACTAACTCAAGACCTCATTCCGCCGACAAGGACAGCAGGCATGGAGAATCCACCGCTTGGCGTACTGATGCTCGTGGCGTTCCGGCACATGGAACAGGCGGCCTGGCGGGCCGTCGTCGACGCGGGTTTCGACGTAACGCTGGCCCAGGGGCGCGTTTTCGCACGCATCGATCCCGGAGGTACGCCCATGAGCAAGCTGGCGGAATCCGCTCAGATCACGAAGCAGACGGCCGGCTTTCTCGTCGACCAGCTGGAAGCACGCGGATACACCGAACGAGTGAGCGCACCGTATGACCGACGGGTACGTCTGGTGCGCATCACCGAACTCGGCGACCGTGCCCGAGCGGTGGCGAACGCTGCCGTATCGAGCATCGAGAACGAATGGGAACAACGTCTCGGCACCGAGGGAATGGCCGAGTTGTATCGCCTTCTCACCGAACTGCGCCCCATCACCGATCCCTATATGGACCCGCGCTAGTCCTTCGACATCGACGATCGGCCCCCGCGACACTTTCGCGTGCAATCGAACATCCGCGCCCGCGTCCATCCGGTACTGTCGAATTCGACCCGATCGATCGTTCGGTAGCGTAACGATATCTGCCGTCATGACGCCCGATCGCGTTGTCCCGCAATGGCAGAGGAGAGTTACGTTGTTCCCTGGAGTTTTCGCCGCATCCACCCCCGACAAGCCTGCGGTGATCCGCGCGGCGACCGGTGACCAACTGACCTATCGCGAGCTCGACGTCAACTCGACCAAGCTCGCCAACCATCTCGAGTCGCTCGGACTGCGTCCCGGCGACTGCATCGCGATGATCTCGCAGAACGATCTGCACATGTTCGAGGTCTATTGGGCCGCCTTGCGCAGCGGCCTCTACGTCACGGCGATCAACCATCATCTGACCGCGTCGGAAACCAACTACATCCTGTCCGACTGTGGCGCGAAGGTCCTGTTCGCGGGGGCATCGGTCGCGGATGCGGTCGCCGAGTCGGAGGACATCGGCGTTCTCGCCGAGCGCGGCCACCGGCTCGCCTGGGGCGGTGACATCGCCGGCTTCGAGTCCTACGACGACGTGCTCGCGACGGCCTCCGACTCTGCACGCAATGATCAGCCACGGGGCACCGACATGCTCTATTCGTCGGGCACCACCGGTCGGCCGAAAGGCATCAAGACGCCACTCCCGGTCGGACAGGTGGACGAGGTGCCCGACACCTACACCGCGATCTTCGGGCCGATGTACGGCTTCGGCACCGACACCGTGTATCTCTCCCCCGCACCCCTGTATCACGCTGCACCCCTTCGATATTGCGGGGTCACGAACTCGGTCGGCGGCACCGTCGTCTTCATGGATCGCTTCGATCCCGAAGAGGCGCTCGCAGCGATCGAAAAGTTCGGGGTGACGCACAGCCAGTGGGTGCCGACGATGTTCATCCGCCTGCTCAAACTGCCCGAGGAGGTCCGCGCGAAGTACGACGTGTCCAGCATCCGCCTCGCCGTCCACGCCGCCGCGCCGTGTCCCGTCGAGGTCAAGCGCGCCATGATCGAGTGGTGGGGACCGGTCGTCCACGAGTACTACGCCTCGACCGAGGCCGCAGGCGCCACCTTCATCGGACCGCAGGAAGCCCTCGACCATCCCGGTTCCGTCGGCAAACCCCTGCTCGGCATCATCCACATCTGCGACGAAGACGGCAAGGAGTTGCCGACCGGCGAGGTCGGCCAGGTCTACTTCGAACGCGACGAGGTGCCCTTCGAGTATCACAACGACCCCGAGAAGACCCGCGCCTCACAACATCCCGAACATCAGAAATGGTCCACCACAGGCGATGTCGGCTATGTCGACGACGAGGGTTACCTGTACCTGACCGACCGCAAGGCGTTCATGATCATCTCCGGCGGCGTCAACATCTATCCGCAGGAGGCCGAGAACGTCCTCGTGAATCACCCGGCGGTGTACGACGTGGGCGTCATCGGCGTACCCGACGACGATCTCGGCGAAGTCGCCAAGGCCTGCGTGCAACTCCAAGACGGCTTCGCTCCGTCGCCGGAACTCGCGGCCGAACTCATCGAGTACACCAAGGACAATCTGGCTGCCTACAAGGTGCCCCGCAGCGTCGACTTCGTGAACGATCTTCCCCGCACGCCCACCGGCAAGCTGGTCAAGGGCGAACTGCGCAAGCAGTATTGGCCTGCCTGAACGAATCCCCGATGGGGCGGTCTCGCCGCCGACATGGTTGACGGGACCGGCCCCATCGTCTTTCGTTGGGTGGGACACCGACGGAGGAGGGCGCGTTGTTCCCTGGGATTTTCGCAGTCACGACACCCGACAAGGCCGCGGTGATCCGGGCCGCGACCGGCGAGCAACTCACCTACCGTGAGCTCGATGAGAACTCGACGCGCATCGCGAACCATCTCGATGCCCTCGGCCTCCGGGCCGGCGACACCGTGGCGATGGTCTCGACGAACGACCTCCACATGTTCGAGGTCTACTGGGCCGCCGTTCGCAGCGGCATGTACATCACCGCCATCAATCACCATCTGACCGCAGCGGAGACGAACTACATCCTGGCCGACTGCGACGCCAAGGTGTTGTTCGCCGACCGGTCGGCGCCCAGGGCGGTCGCGGATACGGACTCCTTAGCCCCGCTCGCCGTCGACGGGCACCGGATCGCCTGGGGCGCAGCAACTCCCGAAGCGCTTCCGGAAGGCTTCGTCGATCTCGACGACATCCTCGCGCGCACGCCGGCCACCCCGCGGGCGGATCAGCCCCGCGGTACCGACATGTTGTATTCGTCGGGTACCACGGGACACCCGAAGGGCATCAAGCTACCGCTGCCCGAGGGGCAGATCGACGAGATCCCCGATCGGCTGACCCCGGTGTTCTCGATCATCTACGGGTTCGACTCGAGCACCGTGTACTACTCCCCCGCACCGCTCTATCATGCGGCGCCGCTGCGGTTTTGCGCGATGACGAACTCGGTCGGCGGCACGGTGGTGTTCGCCGACCGATTCGAACCGGACACCGCCCTGTCGGACATCGAACGGTACGGCGCCACCCACAGCCAGTGGGTGCCGACGATGTTCGTCCGCATGCTGAAGCTGCCCGAGGAGAAGCGTGCCGCGCACGACGTGAGCACCATGACGATCGCCATCCACGCCGCGGCACCCTGCCCCGCACACGTCAAACGCGCCATGATCGAGTGGTGGGGACCCGTCATCCACGAGTACTACGCGGCGACGGAGGCCGCAGGCGCCACCTTCATCGGCCCCGACGAGGCTCTCGAACGACCCGGTTCGGTCGGCCGCGCCGGTCAGGGCATCCTGCACATCTGCGACGACGACGGAACCGAACTGCCCACCGGCGAGACCGGACTGATCTACTTCGAACGCGACGAGGTGCCGTTCCGCTACCACAACGATCCGGACAAGACGAAGAAGGCGCAGCACCCGGAACACGAGAACTGGGCCACGACAGGCGATATGGGGTACGTCGACGCGGACGGCTACCTGTACCTCACCGATCGCAAGGCCTTCATGATCATCTCCGGCGGCGTGAACATCTACCCCCAGGAGGCCGAGAGCATCCTCATCGGCCACCCGGCGGTCTACGACGTTGCGGTGATCGGGGTACCCGACGATGATCGTGGTGAGCAGGTCAAGGCGTGCGTTCAACTGGCGGACGGATATTCGCCGTCCGAGGAGCTCGCCGACGAACTGCTCGCGTACACGACGTCCTCACTCGCCGCGTTCAAGGCACCCCGGACCGTGGACTTCGTCGAGGAACTTCCCCGGACACCCACCGGCAAACTCGTCAAAGGCGAACTGCGCAAGCAGTATTGGCCCTCCGCCTGATCAGGAGTCCGGCCGGGGTATCAGGCACCCGTCCGCGCGTACCTCGATCCGCCCGTCGACGGTCCGGTCGTCGGCCGATGAGCTGCGCAACTCCAGTGTCTTGAGTGCCCAGTAGGCGGCGAACGCCACGATCGCCCCGGTCTCGAGTCCCAGCAGCGTCTTTCCCGGGCCGGTCAGATCGAGCACTGCCACGGCGAGCACCGGCAGGGCGACGAGGCAGACCGACAGGATCACGTAGGCAACGAGATACGCCCGGGCGACCCGCGCCGGCAGCAGGGGCAGCGTCGTCCGTGAATACAGCACGATGGCAGCACTGACGAAGAGGAAGAACAGCACCGCCGATACCGCATGAACGATGTTGCCCGCGTTCATATCCCGTACGCCGGGCGGGGTTGTCGGACTGAGTGCGAGCGCTATCGCACAGATGCCGGCGGCATTGAGCAACCAGTTCTCACCGACCGCGTAGCCCCGGTAGGCGATGAGACTGACACCGATGGCGACCACCGCACCGACGAAGACCGTCCGGGCGTCCGTGTAGTAGTAGGCGCTCAGCGAGCCCGGCGATCCCAGATCCGGATCCAGAGCACTCCAGGACAGGAGCACCGCGGGCAACCCGATGGCGCTGCCCGCGATGATCACCCGCAGGGTGAAGTAGGTCGCGACCATGAACGTCCGGAGCGCATCCGGCCCCAGCGGTGCGCGTCGGCCCGAAGACTGTGCCATGGATCGATTATCGACCGTCCACCGGAGAACGAGCCGCACCTTCCGTCGGCGACGTCGGATCAGGCGAGTTCGATGAGTTCCTGATACTCGTCGGACCAGTGATCCTCGGTGCCGTCGGGCAGCAGGATGACACGCTCGGGCTCCAGGGCCGCTGCCGCGCCCGGATCGTGGGTCACCAGGACAACTGCTCCGGTGTAGCTGCGGAGTGCGTCGAGCACCTGTTCACGGGACACCGGGTCCAGGTTGTTCGTCGGCTCGTCGAGCAGCAGCACATTGGCCGCCGACGAGACGAGACCGGCCAGGGTCAGACGCGTCTTCTCGCCACCGGACAGGGTGCCCGCCGGCTGTTCGAGTTGCGGCCCGCTGAACATGAACGCACCGAGCAGACCGCGCAGATCCTGTTCACCGGCGTCGGGTGCGGCGTGCCGGATGTTCTCCCAGACCGTCGCGTCGTCGTCGAGGGTGTCGTGCTCCTGGGCGAAGTAGCCGATCTTGAGGCCGTAGCCGGGTTCCAGTTCGCCGGTATCCGGTTTCTCCACACCCGCGAGCAGTTTCAGCAACGTGGTCTTGCCCGCACCGTTCAGCCCCAGGACGACGACACGGCTCCCCTTGTCGATGGCCAGGTCCACCCCCGCGAAGATCTCCAGCGAGCCGTACATCTTCGTCAGTCCGCTGGCCATCAACGGCGTCTTGCCGCAGGTCGCGGGCTCCGGGAAGCGGATACGGGCCGTGCGATCGGCCACGATCTCCTCGTCGAGAGCGTCGATCATCCGGTCGGCGCGCTTCAGCATCTGCTGTGCGGCAGTCGCCTTGGTGGCCTTCGCACCCAGTTTCGCGGCCTGCGCGCGCAACGCTCCGGCCTTCTTCTCCGCGTTGGCCCGTTCCCGCTTACGACGCTGTTCGTCGGTGGCGCGTGCATCCAGGTACCGCTTCCAGCCCATGTTGTAGACATCGGCCTCACCACGCACCGCGTCGAGGAACCAGACCCGGTTCACCACGTCGGCGAGGAGGTCGACATCGTGGCTGATCACCACGAGTCCGCCCTCATGATTCTGCAGAAAGGTCCGCAGCCAGGCGATCGAGTCCGCGTCGAGGTGGTTGGTCGGCTCGTCGAGCAGCAGGGTGGTATCGGATTTCCCGGAGCCGTCGGAGGCGGCGAAGAGGATGCGCGCCAACTCGATTCGGCGTCGCTGGCCACCCGACAGCGTGCGGAGCGGTTGCGCCAGGACCCGATCCGGCAGAGCCAGGCTCGAACAGATCCGCGCGGCATCCGACTCTGCCTCATAACCGCCGAGTGCGCCGAAACGCTCCTCGAGACGCGCATATTTGGCGATGGCCCGATCGCGCACCTTGTCGTCGGCGGTCTCCTCCATCAGACGCTGCTGCTTCGCCATCCCGGACAGGATCTCGTCGAGGCCGCGAGCGGAGAGCACCCGGTCCTTGGCCAGGACGTCGAGGTCACCCTCTTTCGGATCCTGTGGCAGGTAGCCGATCGGCCCGGAGGTGCGGACCGCGCCGCTGTACGGTTGCGTCTCCCCCGCGAGAATCCGGAGCGTGGTGGTCTTTCCGGCGCCGTTGCGGCCGACGAGACCGATGCGGTCGCCGGGCTGAATGCGCAATTGATCGCCGGGCGCCGACAACAGAGTCCTCGCGCCCGCTCGAACTTCCAGGTCGGTCGCGGTGATCACGGCGGCCAAGTCTACCCGCCATCCACCACAGGTTTTCCCGCCCGACCGGCGCCACGGCACTCACCGGCCGGTTACGGTGACAAACGTGAGCGAACCCACAGCAGAGACATCGACATCTTCCCTGTCCGGACGATCCGCACTGGTGACCGGCGCAAGCCGGGGCATCGGGCTGGCGATCGCCACCGAACTCGCCCGCCGCGGGGCGGCAGTGGTGATCACGAGCCGTAAACCGGACCCGCTGTCCGAGGCTGCCGAGCAGATCCGCACCGACGTTCCCGGCGCCGTCGTGACCGCGTGCCCCGGCAACACCGGCGACGAGAACCACCGCGCGGAGGCCGTCGCGGCGACGGTCGCCCAGGGCAACGGCATCGACATCCTGATCAACAACACCGGCATCAACCCGACCTTCGGCCCCATGATGAACGCCGACCTCGGTGCCGTCCGGAAGATCTTCGACACCAACGTGGTGGCCACGCTCGGATTCGTCCAGGAGGCCTTTCATGCCGGTATGCGAGAGAACGGCGGTGCGATCGTGAACATCTCGTCGGTCGCCGGGATCCGGTCGACCGGTGTCCTCGGCGCGTACGGCGCGTCGAAGGCCGCGCTCATCCGCCTGACCGCCGAATTGGCCTGGGAGTTGGGCCCCAACAAGATTCGTGTGAACGCCATTGCTCCCGCGATCGTGCGGACCCAGTTCGCGAAGGATCTGATCGCGGGTGAGAACGAGGCGCGCGCCGTGGCCGCCTATCCGCTCGGCAGGCTCGGTGAGCCCGCCGACATCGCGCGGGCCGCGGCCTTCCTCGCCGGCGACGAATCGTCCTGGATCACCGGTGAGACACTCGCCGTCGACGGTGGGGTGCTCGCCACCGGCTCGATGTGACCGTGCCGCGCGCCGACGTCATCATCGTCGGCGCCGGCCCGGCCGGCCGCGCACTGGCCCATCGACTTCTGCGCCGGTCGGTGCCGGTGACACTGGTCGATCCGGCCCCGCAGCGCCCGTGGCGGGCCACCTACGCCTGCTGGATCGACGAACTGCCGGACTGGCTGCCGCACAATGTCCTCAGGGTGTCCCTCCGCTCGGTGCGCATTCGCGGCGAGCGGGTGGCAGACGTCGACCGCGGGTACGGCGTCCTGGACAACGACGCGCTCCGGCGGGCACTCACCGTGGACGACGCCCGAATCGTGTCCGGCCGCGTGGTCGGCATCGCCGCCGACCATGTGGAGTTGTCGTCTCGCGAGCGTCTGCGGGGCGCACTCGTGATCGACGCCCGTGGTCCCGGCGGGACCGGACCACGCCAGACGGCCTTCGGGGTCATCGTGCCCACCGCGCGAGCCGACGAGATCCTCGGTGGCACGGAGGGGATCCTCATGGACTGGTCGATGCCGGAGGGTGCATCGGCCGACGAGGGGTTGCCGAGTTTTCTCTATGCGGTACCGGTGGACGAGCAGCGAGTGCTGCTGGAGGAGACATGCCTCGCGGGTTCGCCCGCGCTCACCCGGGCCGAGCTCGCCGGACGTCTCGCGGACAGACTTCCGGAGGTGGATGTCGCAAGCATCGAGGACACCGAGACCGTGTCATTTCCCTTGACCGGCCCGAGCCCGACACCCTGGCGGTCCACTCCGATGACGTTCGGCGCGCGGGGCGGACTCATGCACCCGGCCACCGGCTACGGCGTGGCCGCCGCGCTGTGCGCCGCCGAGACGGTCGCCATCGCGATTGCCGAGGGGCGCGACCCGCGCCGTGCCCTGTGGCCTCGCGGTGCCCGAGTCATCCACCGGCTGCGGCTCGTCGGCATGCGGGCCCTGCTCGACCTACCCGACGACGACGTGCGAATGTTCTTCGACGTCTTCGCGCAACTTCCGGTTGATCACCAACGGGCCTTTCTGTCCGAGAGAACGGACCTGTTACGAGTCTCGGCCGCAATGACGGCAGTCTTCCGACGCGTACCCAACCGGACCCGAAACACTCTGGCGCGAGCCATGTTCCGACGCTGATCGTATCGAGGGTTGCGGGTGGTGGTCTCGATACGCGGCGGACTCGCTGCGCTCGCACGTCGCTACTCGACCCCGGAAAGGGCTACGCCCGCACCGCTACCCGACCCGCGAAAACCACCGCTGATCGTGTATCGAGATCCACCTACAACCGCGGATCGACCGGCTCGGATTCCAGTGCCAGCACCCCGAACACGCACTCGTGGACCTGCCACAGCGGCGCGCCGTCGGCATGTCTGGCCAGCGCCTCCCGGCCCAGTTGGTACTCGCGCATCGCCATCGATCGCTTGTGGCGCAGATCCCTGGAACGCAGGCGATCCAGGTTTCGCTGATATCCCGGTCCGTAGATGATCCGCAGATATTCGGCGCCACGGACCTTGATGCCGGGCGGCAGGGGCCGATCGCGCTGATCCCGCACCAGATTCCCGAGCGGCTTCACGACCATGCCCTCGCCTCCGGTATCGGTGATCTCCGTCCACCACCGCGCCCCCCGTGCCCGTGACTCGGCCGATCCGGTGTCCACGACCAGTCGGTCGGTCCTCTCGAAGAGCGCCGGATCCGACGTTGCGAGCTGATCGGCGACCGCCAGATGCCAATCATGGGAGTGCTTTTCGAAGGTGTGCCGCGTCTCCCTCGTTCCGGCGGCCAGTACTTCGAAGGGGGCGATGCGAACATCATCGATTCCGGCTCCCACCTGAACGTGGCTCAGGTAGGCGGTGGTGAAATCGTCGACGTCCCGCCGATTCCGGCGCACCTCGTCGAGCAACTCCCCAACCGGGAGTCCCCGCTCGGCGGCCTGCCTCAGTTCGGCGTCGACGAGTTCCAGCTCATCGACCGCGGTCGCGGCGAGTCCCACGAACCGGTCCCGGATCAGCTTCTCCCCCTTGATGTTCCACGGCAGCACCTCCGCGTCGAGGATCAGCCAGTCACATCCGAGATCCGCGAAGACCGGCTCGGCGGCGGTTCGCGCCCGCCGAAGAATCTGCTCGGTGGCCGATGCGTCGAAGAATGACCGTCCGGTACGGGTGTAGAGCGCCCCGTGGCCCGGCGCATCGTCGAATGCGGCTGCTGCGACGCCGTCGTCGCGAGAGACGACCAGCACGCCACGCGACCCCATGTGTTTACGTTCGCAGATCACTTCGCGAACACCGAGTTCCGCGTAGTGATCGAAGGCGGCCTCCGGATCCTCCAGCAGATCGGGACGCTTGCTCCCGATCGGACTCATCGTCGGCGGCAGGTAGCGCAGCCACCGCGGATCGATCGCATGGCGCGACATGACCTCCAGGGCTGCCGCGGCGTTTTCTTCGCGGATTGTGACCGAGCCGCCGAACCGTGTTCGGACACTGCGCTTTCCGGCCACATCCGTGATCGCCATCTCAGCCCGGAGCAGAGCGTCGGCCGCCGTGTCGCCGTATCCCATCGGCCGCTCCGGCACCCAGTACACAGCCCGGGCGTCCACGTCGACGATCTCCAGTTCCGGATATCGCACCGCCGTGAGTCGGCCGCCGAAGACGCACCCGGTGTCGATGCAGAGTGTGTTGTTGGTCCACGCGGCCTGGGCAACCGGGGTGTGGCCGTACACGACGCGGGCCGGCCCCCGGTAGTCCCGCGCCCAGTCGACCCGAACCGGGTAGCCCCAGCGGTCGGTCTCACCGGTCGTCTCGCCGTACATCGCGAGGTTTCGCACCCGCCCCGACGTACGTCCGTGGTATCGCTCCGCCAGGCCGGCATGCGACACGACGAGGCGTCCGTCGTCGAAGACCAGATGAGAGACGAGGCCGTCCAGGAATTCGGTGACCTCGGTGACGAATTCTGTTGGTGTACTGCCGAGTTGCTCCAGCGATTCGGCGAGCCCGTTGCCGGTGGACATCTGCTTGCCCGAACGATCCCGGCCGTTGCGTGACCGAAGTGCCCGCAACAGCTTCTCCTCGTGATTCCCGCGTACACAGACCGCCTGTCCCCGGGCGACCATCGACATCACCAACCGCAGCACGCCGGGTGTGTCCGGTCCCCGATCGACGAGATCACCGACGAACACCACACGTCGCCCCTCCGGATGATCGTGCACACCGGATACGACGCCGTCCGGCTCCGATGCGGTCTCCCAGCCCAAGGCACGCAGGAGATCGCAGAGTTCGGTGAAGCAGCCGTGGACGTCCCCGATGATGTCGAAGGGACCGTGGTCGTCGGTGCGATCGTTGAACAGTCGCGTGCGCACCACCTGCACCGCATCGATCTCGTCGGCCCGCGACAGGGTGTATACGAACCTGAATCCCTCTTTGCGCAGGTTCTTTCCGCGTTCGCGCAGCATCCGGTGCTGGCGGAGCGCCACCGCCCGGTCCGCAGCCGACGGATCGTTCTCGAGCCTGGCGTCCACACGGCGTTGCAGTTCTCCTTGAGGTGGATCCAGAACGGTCGCCACGGCGAACACGTCGAGGTCCTTGGCGAGGTCCAGGAGAACCTTCCGATCCTCCGGCCGCACCGACGTCGCGTCGACGACCGTCAGCAGTCCCCGCCGCAAGCGCCGTGCGGCCACGTCGAGGAGCGCCGCGAAGGCGTCCCCGGTGGCCTCCTGCGAGGTGGGATCGTCGGACACCATCCCCCGGAAGACGTCCGATGACAGGACCTCGGTGTCGCGAAAGTGCCTGCGCGCAAAGGTGGATTTACCGGCCCCGGAGGCTCCCACGAGCACGACGAGGCACAGCTGCGGTATCTCCAGCACTCCCCCGGTGCCGTTCTCGTTCCGCGTCGTCATGAAGCCCTCCGTCGTCGATGCGGGTGAAGACCGCGCACTGCGTCGGCGCGCCGAGACCGTCCACCGGATCGCCGATCGGATGGTAGGTGACGGTGTAGCGGTAGTCATCGGCGATACGCGCCGCCCACTCGGCGAATTCCGTTCTGGTGGACTCGAATCGATGATCGGGATGCCGGAACGTATCCGTCAGACCGTACACCGGGTTGTACTCGCGGTTCGGGGTGGTCACCACGACCGTGCGGGGCGCCATGGCGCCGAAGACCGACGCCATCGCCATCGGCAGGCGCTCCGGTTCGATGTGTTCGATGACCTCCATGAGGACGGCGGTGCCGAAACCGCGACAGCGGTCGTCGGTGTACATGACCGAGGACTGCCATAGCTCCACATCTCGGTAACGTGCCAGGCGCCGCTGCGCGCGACGCAGTTCGCCGATCGACACGTCGACCCCGGCGAGCCGCGGGATTCCGGCCCGCTCGGCGAGCGCGGCCAACAATCGGCCCTCGCCACAACCGATGTCGAGCACCGACCGGGCACCCGATGCCTTCACGAGATCCACAACCACCTCGAGTCGCTTGCGCGCCAGTGACTCTCGGGGCGTGCCGACGGGTTCGTCGACGATGTCGGCCCCCGCGATCCGGCCGATCGCCTCGTCCGCCAGCGAGCGAATGCGCTTCAGGTAGCCGTGCACGATATCGTCGCGTCGTGGATGCGCCGCGAGCCAACCGTCGCCGAGGCGCTGCAGTTTGTCGACCTCCGAATCGTCGACGAAATAGTGCTTGTCCCCGGCGATCACCGGGATCAGCACGCTCAGATGCCGGAGAGCATCACGGACTGTGTGCTCGCCTCGAAGTCTCACGGTCGCGACGTCGGAGTCTCCCCACTCCGGCGGTGTCAGCGGCCGACGCCGCACCTCGACGTCCCAGCCCAGCGGCCCGAAGAGATCCTCGGGAGACACGTCCCCGTCGAGCGGCACGGCCGCGACCGTCAGCGTCATCGGCCAACGATGCCCCACCGCGTCGGCACGCGGTGACCGGCCCCCGATCGCATCACCGAAGACCTTCCCCAGCGCCACGACCAGACGCGATGAACCCGCGTACGGAATGGTGTTCACGTACCGTTCGCCCGCATCCGTGGTGGCTCGAGCCCCTGCACCGTCGACACGAAGCACTGCACGGCAACGCGCGACCGTCGCCACGGGGTAGAAGACCGTCGCCGTGCCCTGCGTGGTGGGAAAGGTCTGCACCCGATCCGGATGTTTGTGCAGCAGGAAGCCGAGGTCGGTGGCGGGCCGGAGATCATCCCCGGCGACGTCGATGGTGACAATCACTCGATCACACTATCGATGGCGGCAATCGAATATCGTCCGCCGAACAACTGATCCGGATTGGGTACAGACTTTCTGACATGGTGGACGCATGCCGCTGACCATCGGAGACTTCGCGCGCCTGGCCGGCGTCTCGACGCGGATGCTGCGCCACTACGACGGCCTGGGGCTGCTGCAACCGGATCGGGTCGACGAATCCTCGGGATACCGCTACTACAACGCCGCGCAACTGACCCGGCTGAATCGGCTCATCGCCTTGCGAGAGCTGGGTTTCGGCCTGCAGGAAATTGGTACGTTGCTCGACGCCGATGCGGAAACGACGCGGGCGAGCCTGGCACGCCGGCGGGATGCCCTGGCCGCGGACATCGAGGCGGACCGCCGCAGATTGGCCGCGGTGGATGCGCGCCTCGACCTGATCGCCGACGAGAACGCCGGTGATCTCGCCTTCGTTCAGCGCTCCATGCCTGCTCTGCGCCTCGTGCATCGGACCGGCGTTGTCGATGACGCGGGCGAACTGAACCAGGCCGTCGGACCGCTGTTCCAATCACTCGCAACGGATCTCGCCGGCCATGGACTGCCGATGACGGCCCCGTCCTACGCGTGGTACGAAACCATAGGCGACAGCATGCATTTCGGAGTCGGATTTCGCGCACCCGCAACGGTTCCGGACGGACTCCCCACCGTGGACCTGCCCGAATCGCCCGCTGCATTGACCACGGTGCATCACGGAGTCATCGACCGCATCGATCGCGCGTGGCAGTCACTCGCCCGCGAGGTCGATGCTCGCGGGTATGCGGTCGCGGGCCCCGGCCGCGAGGTCTATCACGAGACGCCGTTCGATCACCCGGACGAATGGGTCACCGAAGTCCAGTTGCCGATCGATATCCCGGCCGGACAGCACCCCGGCGCTTGACCTTCACAGTGTGTCAATCCGTACAACTGTTCCTGCCATGACGGACCGATCATCAAGGAGCACACCATGACCGACTACCCGACCACATCGCTGCCGGCCCTGACGCTGCTGCAGTATCCGGCGCAGGTTCGCTCCCAAGCCGAGGTGCCGGAGACGGTCGGCGGGCTGTTCGCGCGGCTGATACCGCAGCTGCCCGCACTGGGGCTGTCCCCGGATCATCCGACGGTCGCCTGGTATGGCGGCGGCACCGACGTCACCGAACTCGGGGTCGGCGTCGAGTCGAATGCCCCTGCGATCGGCGGCCTCGAACGGCATCAGTTGCCGGGGGCGGCCAAGGCAATCACCGTTCGCCATCGCGGCACTCTCGAAGGCATCGGCACGGCCTGGGCAGCGCTCCATGAGCAGCTGATCGCCGACGGGCACACGCCGGTCGGGCCCTGCCGCGAGGTCTACCTCGAAGGAAACATCGACCAGCCCGACTCGTGGGTCGTCGATCTGCAGCAGCCGATTGCTTGACCGACAACGGCGCCGGGCGCGGGTCTCGATACGCTTCCTCGGCTGGCGGCTCGGCCGCTACTCGACCACCGGCGGGACACAGTCAGGACGAGCCCCTCCGATGGTCGACGAGGCCATTCGATGGTCGAGTAGCGGCGGTGAGCGTAGCGAGCCGCCGTGTATCGAGACCGGCGTCACCGGAAATCGCGGAGCGCTCGCCACTGCGCCACGAGATCGTCGACGTCGACGGTCTGCGCGACAGCCGACACCACGGGGCCGCGCAGTCTCGTCGTCAGACGTGACCGGCGAACGCGGGTGTTGTAGTCGTCGAGAATCTGCCGGACCATCGCCTCGGTCGGTATGTCCCGCAAGGACTCCGGAAAGCCCTGGGCCTCCTTGCGCAATTGCAGGGGCTCGGGCAGCAGCGCGGCCGAGTCGAGATCCTCCTCGCGGATCTTGCGTTTGACCCACCAGTTCGGGTCGTCCGAGTCGGACAGGTCGAGGGGCTTGCCGCTGCCGGGCAGGTCGTCGAAGGCGCCGGCCTCGGTCGCCTCGCGGATCATGCGTTCCACGCGGTCCTCGATGCGGCCCATCGACAATCCCTCCCGGTCGGGTGTCTAGACGGTGAAGCCGAGCGCCCTCAGCTGTTCGCGGCCGTCGTCGGTGATCTTGTCCGGGCCCCACGGCGGCAGCCACACCCAGTTGATCTCCATGTCGGTGCACAGTCCGCTGTTCACGAGTGCACCACGGGTCTGATCCTCGATGACGTCGGTCAGCGGACAGGCCGCCGAGGTCAGCGTCATGTCGATCTTCGCGGCGGCGTCGTTGTCGACCTCGATGCCGTACACGAGACCGAGGTCGACGACATTGATGCCGAGTTCGGGGTCCACGACATCGCGCATCGCCTCTTCGACATCGTCGACGGTGGGCAGCTGCGATGCCGGAACCGTCGGCTCCGCAGACGAATCCGCCTGTGGGGCGGCGGTGTCGCCGGCCGGGGTATCGGTCACCGTGTCGTCGGCGACCGGGGTGGTGGTGTCGTCACTCATGCTGACTCCGCTTCTGACGAATGTGTTGCGTCGACTGTCTGTGCCAACGCATCCTTGAACGCCATCCATCCCAGGAGGGCACATTTCACGCGAGCCGGATACTTGCTCACCCCGGCGAAGGCGATGCCGTCGCCGATCACGTCCTCGTCCCCGTCGTCCGCGCCGCGGGAGGTCATCATCGCGTTGAACGCATCCACCGTCGCCAACGCATCGGCGACGGGCGCGCCCACGAGCTGGTCATAGAGCACCGACGTGGAGGCCTGCGAGATCGAGCAGCCCTGCCCGTCGTAGGAGATGTCGGAGACGGTCGTGCCGTCCGGCGACAATTCGACCCGCAGGGTCACCTCGTCACCGCAGGTCGGATTCACGTGATGGACTTCCGCACCGAACGGATCCCGGAGACCGCGACCGTGCGGGTGCTTGTAGTGATCCAGGATGACCTCCTGGTACATCTGCTCCATCCGCACTAGGCCGCACCTCCCCGCGCACCGAAGAAGTCCTGCGCCCGTTCGATCGCGGCAGCCAGCACATCGACCTCGTCCAGGGTGTTGTACGCCGCGAAGGAGGCACGGGCGGTCGCAGCGATACCGAATCGGCGGTGCAGCGGCCAGGCGCAATGATGGCCCACACGAATCGCCACACCTTCGTCGTCGAGGATCTGACCGAGGTCGTGGGCGTGGATGCCGTCAACGACGAACGACACCGCCCCACCACGGTTCTCGGCGGTCGTCGGACCGACGATCCGCAGGCCGTCGATCGCTCCGAGCCGGTCGAGGGCTCGTGACACCAACGCATGTTCATGTGCCGCAACGGCATCCATGCCGATGGCGTTCAGGTAGTCCACGGCGGCTCCGAGTCCGACGACCTGGGAGGTCATCGGCACCCCGGCCTCGAATCGCTGCGGCGGCGCCGCATAGGTCGAACCCTCCATGGTGACGGTCTCGATCATCGAGCCACCGGTGATGAACGGCGGCAGCTGCGTGAGCAGTTCCGCCTTTCCGTACAGCACCCCGACCCCGGACGGACCGAACATCTTGTGCCCGGAGAACGCGGCGAAGTCCACGTCGAGAGCCCGGAAGTCGACCGGTGCATGCGGCACCGACTGGCAGGCGTCGAGCACCACAAGGGCGCCGACTTCCCGTGCGCGGCGCGACAATTCGGCGACATCTGCCACCGCACCGGTGACATTGGACTGGTGCGTGAACGACACCACCCTGACCGACTCGTCGAGTTCCAGTGAATCCAGATCGATACGGCCGTCGTCGGTGACCCCGTACCACTTGAGCGTCGCACCCGTCCGGCGGCAGAGTTCCTGCCAGGGAACGAGATTCGCGTGATGTTCGAGTTCGGTGATGACCACCGTGTCACCCGGACCGAGTGGCTTGCCGCCCAGCACCGCCGCGCTTCGCTCGTCGCCCAGCGTGTAGGTGACCAGGTTCAGCGCCTCGGTGGCGTTCTTGGTGAACACGATCTCGTCGGCGCTGACACCGACGAACCGCGCGATGCCCTCGCGCGCACCCTCGTAGGCGTCGGTCGCCTCCTCGGCGAGCTGATGCGCACCGCGATGCACCGCGGCGTTGTGGGTGACGAGGAACTCACGCTCGGCGTCGAGCACCTGCAGCGGACGCTGCGCGGTGGCACCGGAATCCAGATACACCAACGGTTTGTCGTCGCGGACGGTCCGCGACAGGATCGGGAAATCCTGCCGCAGACGCGCGACGTCGAGCGACTGTGGAATATCGGTGGCAATGCTCATATGCGTGCCTCCTGTGGCCTTCGGCTACTTGGCTGCTGCCGCTGCGGTGAAGCGCTCGTAGCCGTTCTCTTCGAGTTCGTCGGCCAGTTCCGCACCACCGGACTCGACGATGCGCCCGTTGACGAACACGTGGACGAAGTCGGGCTTGATGTAGCGGAGAATCCGCGTGTAGTGCGTGATGAGCAGGACTCCGCCGTCCTCGCGCTCCTTGTAGCGATTCACGCCCTCGGAGACGACACGCAGCGCGTCGACGTCCAGACCGGAGTCGGTCTCGTCGAGGATCGCGATCTTCGGCTTGAGTAGCGACAGCTGCAGGATCTCGTGTCGCTTCTTCTCACCGCCGGAGAAACCCTCGTTGACGCTGCGCTCGGAGAACGCCGGATCGATCTCGAGCTCGGTCATCGCCTCCTTGGTCTCCTTGACCCAGTGACGCAGCTTGGGAGCCTCGCCACGGACCGCGGTGGCCGCGGTGCGCAGGAAGTTGCTCATCGACACGCCGGGCACCTCGACCGGGTACTGCATGGCGAGGAACAGCCCCGCTCGCGCCCGCTCGTCGACGGACATGTCGAGCACGTTCTCGCCGTCGAGAGTGATGGTGCCGCTGGTGATCTCGTACTTCGGGTGACCGGCGATGGCGTAGGAGAGCGTCGACTTGCCGGAACCGTTGGGCCCCATGATGGCGTGCGTCTCCCCCGACTTCACCGTCAGGTTAACACCCTTGAGGATGTGGATGGGCTCGGCGTCGGAATCGGACTGTGCGACATCAACATGCAGGTCGCGGATTTCCAGTGTGGTCATCGGTGATATTTCCTCGGGCTGTTGGGGTCTGGGAGGTGAGGGGTCAGGCGCCGGCGATCTCGAGTTCGGCCTCGATGGCCGCCTCGAGGCGCTCACGCACCTCCGGCACGGTGATCTTGGCGAGCACCTCGCCGAAGAATCCGCGGATCACCAGGCGACGGGCCTGATCCTCCGGGATGCCGCGGGCCTGCAGGTAGAACAGTTGCTCGTCGTCGAAGCGGCCGGTGGCGCTGGCATGGCCCGCGCCGACGATCTCGCCGGTCTCGATCTCGAGATTCGGGACCGAGTCCGCGCGTGCGTTGTCGGTGAGTACCAGGTTCCGGTTGAGCTCGTAGGTGTCGGTGCCCTCGGCCTCGGCGCGAATCAGCACGTCGCCGATCCACACGGTGTGTGCCTCGCGGCGACGATCGCCCGAGGTGTCACCCTGCAGCGCACCCTTGTATACAACTCGCGACCGGCAGTTCGGCTGCGCGTGATCGACCAGCAGTCGCTGCTCGAGGTGCTGTCCGGCATCGGCGAAGTACAGACCCCACAGCTCGGCGTCGCCGCCGGGGCCACGGTAGCTGACGCGCGGGGACAGCCGAACGGTGTTGCCGCCCAAGCTGATCGCGAAGTGCTTGATCACCGCGTCGCGGCCGACCGAGACATGATGCGCGGTGACGTGCACGGCGTCGTCGTCCCAGTCGTGCACGTTGACGACGGACAGATGGGCGCTGTCGTCGGCGATGATCTCGACGTTCTCGGCGATGGTGCCGCCGCCACGCTGATCGAGGACGACGACGACCTTCGCGAACGCCTCGGCACGTATCTGCACGTGCGAGTACGCGACCTCGCCCTCGCCCGGTCCCGTCGTGGTGATCACGACCGGCTCGGCCACCTGCGCCTCGCGACGCGCGGTGACGATCGTGGCCTGCTCGAAGCCGCTGTAGGCCTGCGCCGCAATGCGATCGAAGGGCGCGCCGGCGGTACCGAGACGCTGGTCGTCGCGGCCGACGGTCTCCACGGACACGTCGTCGCCCGCGCCGGTGACCTCGACGCCCACGGTGCCGGTTGCCGGCACGGTGCCTTCATGCAGTCCCCGCAGCCGGCGGAACGGCGTGAACCGCCACGCCTCCTCGTGCTGATTCGGTACCTCGAAGGCCTCGACGTCGAAGGACGTGAACAGCTCGCCCTTGTTCGTGGCGATCGCACCCGCGGATGCGGCCTGATTGTCGGTGACCTCCGTCATCAGCCGACGGCTCCTTCCATTTGCAGCTCGATGAGCCGGTTGAGTTCGAGCGCGTACTCCATCGGCAGCTCCTTGGCGATCGGCTCGACGAAGCCGCGCACGACCATCGCCATCGCCTCCTCTTCGGTGAGCCCGCGGCTCATCAGGTAGAAGAGCTGCTCGTCGCTCACACGGGAGACGGTGGCCTCGTGGCCCATCGTCACGTCGTCCTCGCGGATGTCCACGTACGGATAGGTGTCGCTGCGACTGATCTGGTCGACCAGCAGCGCATCACAGACGACCGTCGAGCGGCTGCCGTGCGCACCCGGGTTGACCTTGATCAGACCGCGGTACGACGACCGGCCACCGCCGCGGGCCACCGACTTGGAGACCACGTTGCTCGAGGTGTTGGGCGCCAGGTGGACCATCTTCGATCCGGTGTCCTGGTGCTGACCGGCACCGGCGAACGCCACCGAGAGAACCTCACCCTTGGCGTGCTCACCGGTGAGCCACACGGCCGGGTACTTCATGGTGACCTTCGAGCCGATGTTGCCGTCGACCCATTCCATCGTCGCGCCGGCCTCGGCCTTCGCACGCTTGGTGACCAGGTTGTAGACGTTGTTCGACCAGTTCTGGATGGTCGTGTAGCGGCACCGGCCGCCCTTCTTCACGACGATCTCGACGACCGCCGAGTGCAGCGAGTCGGTCTTGTAGATCGGTGCGGTACAGCCCTCGACGTAGTGCACGTAGGCATCCTCGTCGACGATGATCAGGGTCCGCTCGAACTGACCCATGTTCTCGGTGTTGATCCGGAAGTAGGCCTGGAGCGGGATGTCGACGTGCACTCCCGGCGGAACGTAGATGAACGATCCACCCGACCACACCGCGGTGTTGAGCGCGGAGAACTTGTTGTCGCCTGCCGGGATCACCGAGCCGAAGTACTCACGGAAGATCTCCGGATGCTCACGCAGTCCGGTGTCGGTGTCGACGAAGATCACGCCCTGCTCCTCCAGATCCTCGCGGATCTGGTGATAGACGACCTCCGACTCGTACTGCGCGGCCACGCCTGCGACGAGGCGCTGCTTCTCCGCCTCGGGGATGCCGAGCTTGTCGTAGGTGTTCTTGATGTCCTCGGGCAGTTCCTCCCAGGAGGTGGCCTGCTTCTCGGTGGACCGCACGAAGTACTTGATGTTGTCGAAGTCGATGCCGTCGAGTTCGGCACCCCAGTGCGGCATGGGCTTGCGGTCGAAGATCTTCAGAGCCTTGAGACGCTGCTCGAGCATCCACTCGGGCTCGTCCTTCTTGCCGGAGATGTCGGCCACGACAGCCTCGGACAGACCGCGCTGCGCGCTGGCCCCCGCCACGTCGGAATCGGCCCAGCCGTATCCGTAGGTGCCGAGCGAGGCAATCGTCTCTTCCTGGGTGAGCGGTGCACCTGCGACCGGTGCGCCGGTATCGGTCGCGTTCGGGTCGGTGACTGTCATCGCGGGGCCTTTCCTTGGTTTTCGGGTGCGGATTCGGATGTGGGCTGCACATCCGGAGGTGGCTGTGTGTTCGGTTGTGTCGCGGGATCTCCCGGTTCCGCCTGACTGGTCACGGGCGGATGCAACGGCACGTGGGTCGTGCAGGCGCAGTCCCCGTTGGCGATGGTGGCCAGGCGCTGCACGTGGGTGCCCAGCAGCTCGGAGAACACCGCGGTCTCGGCCTCGCACAGTTCGGGGAATTCACCCGCGACGTGCGCCACCGGACAGTGGTGCTGACAGATCTGCACGCCCGCACCGACCTGCCGGGTGTTCGCCGAGAACCCGGCGCCGGTGAAGGCGTCGGCGATCTGCTCGACGGTGCCGGTGACCGATCCCGACTCGGTGGCCGGGGAGACATCGGCGACGATCCGCTCGACGCGTTCGCGGGCGAATGCGTCGACGGCCTCCTGTCCACCGATCTCGCGGAGCTTCCGCATCGCGGAACCGGCCAGATCGTCGTATGCGTGATGCATTTTTCCGCGGCCCGCGGCGGTGAGCTGGAACCACTTGGCGGGTCGTCCCCGGCCGCGACGACCGAATCCGGATGCGGAGGTCTCCACATCACCGGCCTCGGTCAGCAAATCGAGATGACGCCGCACACCGGCCGCGCTGATGCCGAGACGGTCACCGATCTCGCCGGCGGTCAACGGGCCGTCCTCCATCAGGAGAGACACCACCGCCGCACGGGTCTGACCGTCGTGAACAGCGGAAACACCGTCGGACGCGGAACCTGCGGAGTGCACGCGTGCACCTCCGCCGGGCAGCCCCTCAGTCGTCCGCAGTGTTTTCACAACACAAGTGTGACGTAATTGAGTGCAGGTGGCTACCAAGGGTGACCTTAGTGACTTGTGCGCGTGAACGGGAATATGCGCCCCGCCGCCCACGAGCGAGCAGCGCCACCGTTCGACCGTCGACCGCGGCGCCCGCGTCAGGCATTAGAGTCAGCGGCGTGCCAGAAACGACAGCGGCGGACACCGCGACGGACCGACGCCCGGGTCCCGTGCGCCGCATCGTGCGTGACACCACCGACTTCCTCGGGCTCCGGCGACAGGAGGGCGAACGAGTCACCCGTCCCCCGTCGACCGAACGCCGGGGCGACTACGGCAAGACCGTTGCGCGCCTGCACGACGACGAACGCGAGGTCGGCCCGCTCAATGCCGCCGAGAACAGCCGCCTGACCCGCATCAAGCTCTTCGGTGCCACCGGCTCGGTCCTGCTGCTGATCGGTTCCCTCGCCACCGGTGCGATCCCCGTCCTGCAGAACCCGATCGCCGGGATGCGCGTCCTGTCTCTTCCGTCCCGTATGTGGAGTACCGCGCTGACGCTGTCGATCGGCGGCACGATCATGCTGGTCGTGGCATGGCTGCTGATCGGACGCTTCGCCGTCGGACGGTTCAGCGTCGAGGTCCGGCACGGACGGAGCCCGGAACGCCGGATGACCCGTCAGCAGGCCGACCGCACCCTCATGCTGTGGATCGCGCCGATCATCATCGCGCCCCCGCTGCTGAGCAAGGACATCTATTCCTATCTCGCACAGAGCGCCATCGCGCATCGCGGGATGGACCCGTACGAGGTCAGCCCGCTGCGCGGACTCGGCGTCGAGGACACCCTCACGCGCTCGGTGCCCAACATCTGGCGGGACACGCCCGCGCCGTACGGCCCGCTGTTCCTCTGGCTCGGCAAGGGCATCACGGCGATCACCGGTGACAACATCACCGCCGCGATCTTCCTGCACCGGCTTCTCGCGCTGGTCGGGATCGCACTCATCGTCTGGGCCCTGCCCCGGCTGGCTCGCCGATGCGGGGTCTCGTCGGTCGCCGCGCTCTGGCTCGGTGCCATGAATCCGCTGCTGATCCTGCATCTGGTCGGCGGCATTCACAACGAGGCGCTGATGCTCGGCATGATGCTCGTCGGCATGGAGCTGTGTTTCCGCGCCATCTACGGGGTGGAGGCCCTCCACCGCGCCGGATCACTCTGGCCGAGCAGCGCGGGCTGGACACTCATCGCGGGCGCGGCCGTCATCTCCGCGTCGTCGATGGTCAAGGTCACCTCGCTGCTGGCGATGGGATTCATCGGCATCGCCCTGGCCCAACGCTGGGGCGCCGGACTCCCCGCGCTGCGCAACGCCCCCGTGCGCGAGTGGTGGCATCGCTCACGCCGCTCGATCATCGCGCTGACCGGATCGGCGGGATTCCTCTTCGGAGTCCTGCTGGTCGTCATGGTCGGCATCTGCCTGGGCACCGGGCTGGGCTTCGGCTGGACACGCACCCTGTCGACCGGCGACGTGGTGCGGTCCTGGATGTCCATACCCACCCTCCTCTCGGTGACCACCGGACGTGTCGGACTGGGACTCGGACTCGGCGATCAGACGCAGGCGATTCTCGAGGTGGGCCGCCCGCTCGGACAGCTGATAGCCGCGATCTTCATCGTCCGGTGGATGCTCGCCTGTCTTGCGGGACGACTGCACCCGCTGGGTGCCCTCGGTGTGTCAATGGCCACAGTCGTGGTGTTCTTCCCCTTCGTCCAGGCCTGGTATCTGCTCTGGGCGGTCATCCCCCTGGCCGCCTGGGCGACCCGGCCGTGGTTCCGCCTCACCGCCGTCGCGGTCACCGCCATCATCGCCATCGTGGTGATGCCGACGAGCTCCAACACCAGCGGAGTCGTTCTCGCACAAGGACTCCTGGCCGGTGTGATCATGGTCGCGGTGATGACCGCGCTGTTCTTCGAGGATCTGCCCATCCATCGCTGGCTGCGCCGCCTCACACGACGCGACCGTGCCCCGGAGGGCAGCGACCGCTCCTGAGCCGTTTTTGGCCGTGGCCGCCGAGGGAATAGGGTTGCCGATGTGCACGGCACGACGACCCGAGAGCGACACCACGGCGATGACCGCCCCACCGGTCATCCCGCCGACACGTCCTCCGCTCTGGATGTCACCGGCCTCGTCAAGCGGTATGGGGACAAGGTCGCCGTCGACGGGCTCGACCTCCATCTCGATCGCGGAACCGTGCTCGCCCTGCTGGGACCCAACGGTGCGGGCAAGACCACGACCGTCGAACTCTGCGAAGGATTCCTGACGCCGGATGCCGGCACGGTCCGTGTCCTCGGCCTCGATCCGGTGGCCGACAACGACGAACTGCGACGCCGGATCGGCGTGATGCTGCAAGGCGGAGGCGCCTACCCGGGCGCCCGCGCGGCCGAGATGCTGCGCCTCTGCGCGGCGTACAGTGCCGATCCCATCGACCCCGACTGGCTTCTCGACGTCCTCGGTCTCGCCGACGCGGCGCGCACACCGTTCCGCAGACTGTCCGGCGGACAACAGCAGCGCCTGTCGCTCGCCTGCGCCATCGTCGGCCGCCCGGAGCTGGTGTTCCTCGACGAACCCACCGCCGGACTCGACGCCCACGCCCGAATCCTGGTGTGGGAGTTGATCGACCGCCTGCGCAGCGACGGCGTTTCGGTACTGCTGACGACCCATCTCATGGACGAGGCCGAGGAACTCGCCGACCAGGTGGTCATCATCGATCACGGACGGGTCGTCGCGGCGGGCTCGCCCGAGGATCTCGCGAGCCGTGGCGCCGAACACGAACTGCGCTTCACGGCTCCCCGCGGACTGGACCCGGGGAGCCTCGAACGGAATCTCCCGGACGGCTACCACTGCAGCGAACCCGCGCCGGGCACCTATCTCGTCCGTGGTGAGGTGACGCCGCAGATCCTGGTGGCCGTCACGACCTGGTGTGCGGAGATGAACGTGCTCGCGACAGATCTCCGCGTCGAGTCCCGCAGCCTGTCCGACGTCTTCCTGGATCTCACCGGACGGGAGGTGCGCTCGTGACCCCGGACCCGGCGACCGCCGCGGCCGCCCACGACAATCGTTTCGCCCCCGGCACCTTCACGCCGCGTCCCCGCGCAGCCTCGCTGCCGTCCATGCTGCTGGCGCAGACCCGACTCGAGCTGACCCTGCTGCTCCGCAACGGCGAACAGCTCCTGCTGACGATGTTCATCCCGATCACGTTGCTGATCGGACTCTGTCTGCTGCCGATCGACTCCGGCCTCGGCGACTCGACGGCCGAACGCGCGGCCCGGTTCGTACCCGCCATCATGACCGTGGCGATCATGTCGACCGCGTTCACCGGGCAGGCCATCGCGGTGGGCTTCGACCGACGGTACGGAGCTCTGAAACGCCTGGGCGCCACGCCGATTCCCCGGTGGGGCATCATCGCGGGCAAATCCCTCGCGGTCGTCGCCGTGGTCGCGCTGCAGGCGCTGATCATCGGGGCCATCGGCTACGCGTTCGGCTGGCGGCCCTCGATCGCGGGCCTTCTGCTCGGCATCGTCGTCATCGCCATCGGCACACTGACGTTCGCGGCGCTGGGCCTCCTGCTGGGCGGCACACTCAAGGCCGAGATCGTTCTCGCGCTGGCAAATCTTCTCTGGTTCGCGCTCGTGGGCGTCGGAAGTCTGGTCGTGCTCGGCGACCGCGTACCCGATGCCGCCCACTGGGTCGCGCGTTGTCTTCCATCGGGCGCCCTCACCGAGGCGCTCGGACAGGCCACCCATGGTTCGGTGGACTTTTTCGGTATCGGTGTGTTGCTGGTGTGGGCCGCGGTCGGCGGCCTGCTGGCAGTGAGGTGGTTCCGGTTCCAATGACGTCAGACACGCAGACGCCCCCGACAACGAATGCCGCCGGGAGCGCGTCGGCCCCCGGACGTTTCGATCGAATTCCGGGCTTCGGCCGCCCGACCGCGCGCTTCGTGTTCTGGTGGGCGATCGCCCTGCTCGTGGCGAATGTCGGCATCGTCGCGACCGGTGGTGCGGTCCGCCTCACCAGTTCCGGCCTCGGCTGCCCGACGTGGCCACGCTGTACCGACGAATCCTTCGTCCCCCATTCCGCTCTCGGCTTGCACGGCGCCATCGAGTTCGGCAACCGCATGCTCACGTGGGTGCTCATCGTCATCGCGATCGCGGCCTGGGTGGCGATCTGGCGGCGGGCACGCGTCGACGCGGCCGCCCGCGACTCCCGCTGGCTGGTCACCCTGGTGGCGCTCGGCATCCCGTTCCAGGGCGTCATCGGTGGCATAACCGTGCTGACGAAGCTCAATCCCTGGGTCGTCTCACTGCATTTCGTGCTCTCGATGGTCCTGGTGTCCGGCGCGACCGTGGTCGTGTATCGCTTGCGTCCCGATGCACCCGAGCGTCCGGCGGAGTCGACACGGATGCGCCTGGGCCGTCAACTCTCCTGGCTCCAGTATCTGGTGACCTGGGTGACGATCTACCTGGGAACGGTGGTCACCGGCTCCGGTCCGCATGCGGGTGACGCCGACGCCCCCCGCAACGGACTGGCCCCCGACAACGCGACCCAATTGCATGCCGACGCCGTGTTCGTCCTGATCGGTTTGTCGGTCGCGCTCATCGTGTTCACCCGCGTGAGCGGACTCCGGGCGCGACGCACCGCCTATACGTTCTTCGGACTGCTGCTCCTCCAGGGAGCGATCGGCGTCATCCAATACAACACCGGCCTCCCGATCGCCTGGGTCATCGCGCACATGACCGGCAGCGCGCTGCTCCTGATCTGCGCGACCTGGCAGATTTTGGAGTTCGGAACGCGGAAGAGCGAAGCGCTCGCCCACTGATCGAACGGCCCACCCGTCGATCGAGCAGCCCACCCGCTGATCGAGTAGGCCGCGAGCGCAGCGAGCCGTCGTATCGAGATCACGCACTCCGCCGCGAGATCTCGCGGACCGACGCCGATCAGATGATGGCGCTGTTGCGGGCCTTCGGATAGATGAACTGGTGGGCCACCCAGCCGGCCATCTTGCGCCAGTGCTTCGGCAGCACGTTGGTGTCGGCGTTGAGTTGGCGATCCCATTCGGCCTGCTCCAGGTCCGGCACGGCGGCGACGACCGCTTCGGCGGTGGCCGAGTCGACCACGACGCGATCACCGAGGATTCCGCCCTTCTCGCCGACGAGCGTGATGCGGACACCGGCCTCGCCGACGGGCTGCAGGACGGCCTTCGCCGAGCCGCCCTCGTGGCGGATGAAGCCCTTGATCGAACGGACGACCTCGTCGGGCGCGGTGACCGTCGTGGTGGGTTCGGTTGCTGGGGTTTCGGATCCGGGCTGATCGCTCATGGGTCGAAGCATACCGTCCGCGGTCGACGGCTCCGGCCCGCGGGATCATCCGGTGTGTTCGTCGAAGGCGGTGCCGGCCGCTCGGTCGGCCCACCGGGACACATCGTCGAGTTGTGCCGTGAGCTTGCTCCGGATCCGCGTTATCGCCTCGGGGCCGAGTGGCAGCCGCAGGGGCGCGTCGGGATTCCGCACCGCGTCGACGATGATCCGCGCACCGCGTCGCGGGTCGTTCGGCTGCGCGCCGTCCTGCGTCGGGAACCGGCGGCGCAACTCCCCCGCGGGCGACTCGGCGTACGCGTCGATGGCTTCCGCCGCGCGAATCGACCGGCCCGCGAACTCCGTACGGAACGGCCCGGGTTCGACGATCAGCACCCGGATACCGAAACCGGCGACCTCTCCTGCGAGCGCCTCGGACAACCCCTCGAGCGCGAACTTCGATGTCGCGTACGCGGCATGGCCGGGATTTCCGACCACGCCACCCACCGATCCCATCTGGACGATCGTGCCGCTGCCCTGTCCACGCATTCCCGGTAGCACCGCGCGGGTCATCCGAAGAACCCCGAAGACGTTGGTGTCCAGCACGTCCCGGAGGTCGTCATCACTCAACTCCTCGACGGCTCCGAGAAAGCCGTGGCCCGCGTTGTTCACGAGCACGTCGATGGCACCGAACCTGTCGGTCACCTCCGCGACGACCGCCTCGGCCCGCTCCGGATCCCGCACGTCGAGTTGCAGCCGCTGCTTGTAGTCGGCGATCGTCTCGGGGTCACGGGCGGTCGCCACGACGGTGTCGCCCGATGCGGTGACCTCCTCCGCGATCGCGCGACCGAATCCGGTGTTCGCACCGGTGATCAGCCATACCTTCGACATCGCCCCTCCTGGGTTAGCGGCCATCTATCTTGATACTCAAGTAACCCTAGGCCCGGTTATCTTGAGTATCAAGGGAATTGTCGTACCGAGGGAGTTGTCATGGATTCGTTGTCGCATGAGCTGGACGAATGGCTTGACTGTATGGGCATCGAACGGGGTACGCGCGCCGCATGCGTCGAGGAGGCCCGGCAACGCATCGGCCGCCTGTCACGGGTGTTCGGGCACGTTCTCGCCGAGGTCGCCGAAGCCCACGACATGTCGATGGGCGACTGGGAGGCCCTGTCGGTCCTCGCCCGCCGTGACGGACCCTGCACGCCAACCGAACTCGGAGCGACCCTGGGCCTCACGTCCGGGACGGTCAGCACCCGCATCAACCGCCTGTCCCGTGCCCGGCTCGTCGAGACGGTGGCGTCCGAGGACGGTCGCAGCCGCCCTATCACCCTCACCGCGGCGGGCAGGCGGACGTGGAGCGCGGCGACCCGTGATCGGGTGGCGCGCGAGAAGGAGATGTTCGCGGGCCTCGACATGGCCGGCCTCGCCACAGTCAACCGGGACCTCTCCGAGATCCTCGGACGTTTCGAGGACAGGTACGGCACGGCGTCGCGTCACGATCGCGTCGAATGAGCGACGCGCCGAGCGACCGCGTGGCCGTGTAGAACTGAGGCCATGCGAGCGACACAGGTGATCAGACACGGCGGCCCGGAGGTCCTGGAACACGGCACCGTCGACGACCCGATTCCCGCCCCCGGCGAAGTACTGGTGAAGACGCATGCGATCGGCGTCAACTTCATCGACACGTATCTCCGGCGCGGCATGTATCCGTCCCAGCCGCCGTACATCCCGGGTACCGAGGGCGCGGGCGAGGTCGTCGCGGTGGGCGCCGATGTGGACTCGCTCTCCGTCGGCGACCGGGTGTGCTGGGTCGACGCCCCCGCGAGTTACGCCGAACTCGTCGCGGTGCCCGCCGCCCGTGCCGTACCGATCCCGGACGGCGTCTCCTACGAGGTCGCCGGTGCGGCACTGCTGCGCGGCCTGACCGCGCACTATCTCCTCGACGGCAGCGCCCACCCGGATTCCGGTGACACGATCCTCGTCCATGCCGGAGCCGGTGGCGTCGGACTCATCCTGACGCAGATGGCGAAGCTCAAGGGACTCACGGTGATCACCACGGTGTCGAGCGACGAGAAGGAGGCACTCTCGCGGGCCGCCGGAGCCGATCACGTGCTGCGCTACGACGACGACCTGGCGGCTCGGGTCCGCACGCTGACCGACGGCGCGGGCGTCGCCGTGGTGTACGACGGAGTCGGCGCGGACACCTTCGAGCAGTCGATCGCCGCCACCGCGGTGCGGGGCACGGTTGTGCTGTTCGGGGCCGCGTCGGGCCCGGTGCCACCGTTCGATCTGCAGCGCCTCAACGGTGCCGGATCGCTGTCGGTGACCCGGCCGACCCTGGCGCATTTCATCGCCGACCCGGACGAACTCCGGTGGCGGACCGGCGAATACCTGGGTGCCATCGCGTCCGGCGATCTGGATGTTCGCGTCGGTCAGAAGTACCGGCTGTCCGATGCCGCCGATGCACATCGCGATCTGGAGGCCAGGTCGACGACCGGCGCCACTGCGCTCGTCCCCGGGTGAGTGCGGCCACCGAGTGGGTATCGAGATCATGTCGCCGGGTCTCGATACGCGCCGGGCTCGCTGCGCTCGCGCGACGCTACTCGACCACCGAAAAATCGAGCAGACCGCCGATCGAGTGGCACGACGCCACTCGACCACCGAAATTCGGGTAGACCGCTGATCGAGTAGACCGAGGCGATAGCCGAGGGCGTATCGAGATCAGCCGATCAGGATCAGAAGTAGCTGGAGATCGTCGGCAGATTCACCACGGCGTCGACGGCCAGACCGCAGAACAGAATCGCGAGGTACTCGTTGGACTGCAGGAAGATCTTCAGCGGTGCCACCTCGGCGCCCGCCTTGGTCTCGCGGTACAGCTTGTGCACCCGGCTGGCGAACCAGCCGCCGGCGACCACGGCGATCGCCGCGTAGATCCAGCTCGCGCCCCAGAGCAGGACCAGGGAGGCCAGGACCGTCGCCCAGGTGTAGAACACCATCTGCCGGGTGACGCGTTCCTCGGTCGCGATCACCGGCAGCATCGGCACGCCTGCCGCTCGGTAATCCTCCTTGTAGCGCATGGCGAGCGCCCACGTGTGCGGCGGCGTCCAGAAGAAGATCACCAGGAACAGCACGATGGGCTGCCAGCTGATGCTGTTGGTCACCGCGGCCCAGCCGACGAGCGTCGGCATACACCCGGCAGCGCCGCCCCACACAACGTTCTGCCAGGTACGGCGCTTGAGGATCATCGTGTAGACGCCCACGTAGAACGCGATCGTCGCGGTGACGAGCAGAGCGCTGAGCAGGTTGGCCGCCCACCACAGGACCGCGAAGGACGCGATCCACAGCACGATGCCGAAAATCAGGGCCGCACGCGTGGACACCGCGTGCCGGGCCAGCGGCCTGCGCGCCGTGCGCTTCATCTTCTGATCGATGTCGGCATCGACGACCATGTTCAGCGTGTTCGCGCTTGCGGCGCCGAGCCATCCGCCGATCAGTGTGAACGCCACGAGGGCCAGGTCGACATGCCCGCGATCGGCCTGCAGCATCACCGGGATGGTGGCGACGAGCAGCAACTCGATGACACGCGGTTTGGTCAGCGCGATGTAGGCGAGAACCGTGCCCTTGATACGCGCCGGCAACGACAGTCGCTCCGGGCTCGCTGGAGTCGCATCCGTGACCGCGGGATCGGGTCGAGAAGCGGCGGATCCTGCGGTGCGCTGCGACGCGGCGGACAGATCTCCGCTCACATGCTCCCCAATCCTCACTGTGGCTGCTTCGATGCCGGGACCGGCAGATCGCCGGTGGGCTACTACAGAGCATGGTAGACCGCACGTTCGCCGATCAAAGAATCGCGCCGGTGGGCGGGCGGAACACGCGGTGCCGTCGCACCCCACTCGGTCAAGCGCATTAGGCTGGTGCATGTAGCCGCCGACGATCCTGCGTTCGGCTCGGCTCCGGACATTGCACAAGCGACGACATCGCCAAGCCCAGAGGAGACAGCAAGCACCGTGGCGCCCACCGACGACATCCGCGAACTGACCACGCCCGCTCACCCGGCCGACTGGACCGACGTGGACACCCGCGCCGTGGACACCGCCCGCATCCTGGCCGCCGATGCCGTGCAGAAGTGCGGCAGCGGCCACCCGGGCACCGCGATGAGCCTCGCTCCCCTGGCCTACACGCTGTACCAGCGGATCATGCGACACGATCCCGCCGATCCGCACTGGGTCGGGCGCGACCGCTTCGTGCTCTCCGCAGGCCATTCCAGCCTCACCCAGTACATCCAGCTGTACCTCGGCGGGTTCGGCCTCGAACTCTCCGATCTCGAGGCGCTGCGCACGTGGGACTCGCTCACACCGGGCCATCCCGAGTACGGCCACACCAAGGGTGTCGAGATCACCACCGGCCCGCTGGGCCAGGGCCTCGGCTCGGCCGTCGGCATGAGCGCCGCATCGCGCTACGAGCGCGGGCTGTTCGATCCCGATGCGGCTCCCGGATCCAGCCCCTTCGATCACTTCATCTATGTGATCGCCTCCGACGGCGACATCGAGGAGGGCGTCACCAGTGAGGCGTCGTCCTGGGCCGGCACCCAGCAGCTCGGCAACCTCATCGTCTTCTACGACGCCAACCAGATCTCCATCGAGGACAACACCGACATCGCGCTGTCGGAGGACGTCGCGAAGCGCTACGAGTCCTACGGCTGGCACGTGCAGACCGTAGAGGGCGGCGAGAACGTCACCGGCATCATCGACGCCGTCGACGCCGCCAAGGCCGTGACCGACAAGCCGTCGATCATCGTGTTGCGCACCATCATCGGCTATCCCGCGCCGAACAAGATGAACACCGGTGCGGCACATGGTGCGGCACTCGGCGACGACGAGGTCGCGGCCACCAAGAAGATCCTCGGCTTCGATCCGGAGAAGAACTTCGACGTCTCCGACGAGGTCATCTCCCACACCCGGGAACTGGTCAAGCGAGGCGAGGCGGAGAAGGCCGAGTGGACCACGTCCTTCGACTCCTGGGCCGCCGCCAACCCGGAGCGCAAGAAGCTCTTCGACCGTCTGCAGGCGCATGAGCTGCCCGATGGCTGGACCGACGTGCTGCCGTCCTGGAAGGTCGGCGACAAGGACGTCGCCACGCGCGCCGCCTCCGGAAAGGTGCTCGGTGCACTCGGACCGGTATTGCCGGAGCTGTGGGGCGGTTCGGCCGACCTCGCGGGCAGCAACAACACGACCATCGACGGCGCAGACTCCTTCGGCCCGTCGTCGATCAGCACGTCGACCTGGAACGCACAGCCGTACGGCCGGACTCTGCACTTCGGCGTCCGGGAGCACGCGATGGGCGCGATCCTGTCGGGCATCGTGCTGCACGGGCCGACGCGCGCCTACGGCGGCACCTTCCTGCAGTTCGCCGACTACATGCGGCCGTCCGTCCGTCTGGCCTCACTGATGGAGATCGACCCGATCTACGTCTGGACGCATGACTCGATCGGGCTCGGCGAGGACGGACCCACGCATCAGCCGGTGGAGCACCTCGCCGCGCTGCGCGCGATCCCCAACCTCGATGTCGTGCGTCCCGCCGACGCGAACGAGACCGCCTACGCCTGGCAGCACATCCTGACCCGGCGCGACCACCCGGCAGGTCTGGCACTGACCCGTCAGGGCGTCCCCATCCTCGAGGGCACCACTGCCGAGGGCGTCGCCGCCGGCGCCTACACGCTGATCGACGCCGACGGCACCCCCGACGTCGTGCTGATCGGCACCGGTTCCGAGGTCCAGCTGGCCGTCGAAGCGCGGAAGACCTTGGCGGAGAAGGGCATCAATGCCCGCGTCGTCTCCATGCCGTGCTTCGAGTGGTTCGACGAGCAGACCACCGAGTACCAGAACTCGGTCTTCCCCGAGGGCGTGCCGCGCGTCTCGGTCGAGGCCGGCATCGCCATGCCCTGGTACCGGATCGTCGGCCCGGGTGGCGAGATCGTGTCCCTCGATCACTTCGGTGCCTCCGCCGACTACAAGATCCTCTTCCGCGAGTTCGACATCACCGCGGATGCCGTCGTGGAGGCCGCACAGAAGGCCATCGCGAACAAGTAGCGTCGGGCGAAGACCCACGTCGCGACGCGCGACCGCACACCATCGCATCAGAGGAGAGAAATCGTGACCCAGAACGAGAAGCTCGCCGAACTGTCCGCCGCCGGTGTCTCGGTGTGGCTCGACGACCTGTCCCGCGACCTGATCGGGTCCGGCGACCTGGCCGAGCTCATCAACACCAAGTCCGTCGTCGGAGTGACCACCAACCCCGCGATCTTCCAGGCCGCACTGTCCAAGGGCAGCGCCTACGACGCCCAGGTCAACGAGCTCGCGGCGCAGGGTGCCGACGTCGACGCGACGATCCGTACGGTCACCACCGACGACGTGCGCAACGCGTGCGACGTCCTGGCTCCGGTCTTCGAGGAGACGCAGGGTGTCGACGGCCGGGTGTCCATCGAGGTCGACCCCCGTCTGGCCCATGACACCGATGCCACCGTGGCGCAGGCCGTCGAACTCTGGAAGATCGTCGACCGCCCGAATCTGCTCATCAAGATCCCGGCCACCAAGGCGGGGCTTCCGGCGATCACCCGGACCCTCGCCGAGGGCATCAGCGTCAACGTCACCCTGATCTTCTCAGTGGAGCGCTACCAGGAGGTCATGGACGCCTATCTCGACGGACTCGACGCCGCGGCGCGTGCCGGTCACGACCTGTCCACGCTGCACTCGGTCGCGTCGTTCTTCGTCTCGCGCGTCGACACCGAGATCGACAAGCGCCTCGACGCCATCGGCACCCCCGACGCGCAGGAACTGCGGGGCAAGGCCGGACTCGCCAACGCGCGCCTCGCCTACCAGGCGTATCAGCAGGTCTTCGAGGTCGAGTCCCGCTTCCCGGATCTGCTGGCGCAGGGTGCCCGCCCGCAGCGGCCGCTGTGGGCATCGACCGGCGTGAAGAACCCCGACTACCCGGACACGCTGTATGTCAGCGAACTCGTCGCGCCCAATACGGTGAACACCATGCCGGGCAAGACCGTGGATGCGTTCGCCGACCACGGATGGGTGGACACCGGCTCGATCATCGGTCGCGGACCCGAATCGCAGGAGCTCTTCGACGCTCTGACGGCGATCGGCATCGACCTCCCCGACGTATTCCGGGTGCTCGAGGACGAGGGCGTCGAGAAGTTCGAGGTCGCCTGGAAGGAATTGCTCGACGCGACGGCCGAGCAACTCGACGCGGCGAAGGCCTGACCTCCGTGTCCGCGCCGTTCGCGGTCACCGATCGGACGGCGGAGGCCTGGCAGAATCCGCTCCGCGACCCCGACGACAAACGACTTCCCCGCATCGCCGGACCGTGTGTCCTCGTCATCTTCGGCGTTACCGGCGACCTGGCACGCAAGAAGCTGATGCCCGCCGTGTACGACCTGGCGAATCGCGGATTGCTCCCGCCGTCCTTCGCACTCGTCGGCTTTGCCCGGCGGGATTGGGACAACGAGGATTTCGCCACGGTCGTCCACGATGCGGTGCGTGAGCACTCACGCACCGAGTTCCGCGAGGAGGTCTGGGAACGCCTCGCCGAGGGCTTCCGGTTCGTCGAGGGGTCCTTCGACGACGACAAGGCCTTCGACCGGTTGGTGTCCACTCTGCACGACCTGGACACCGAGCGCGGCACGGACGGCAACTACGCCTTCTACCTGTCCGTCCCTCCGAAGGCCTTCCCGGTCGTCTGCGAGCAACTGCAGCGCAGTGGTCTCGCCGATCCGCCGGAGGGCAGCTGGCGCCGGGTGGTCATCGAGAAGCCGTTCGGTCATGACCTGGAGTCCGCGCAGGAGCTCAACGCGATCGTCAACAAGGTGTTCCCCGAGTCGTCGGTGTTCCGCATCGACCACTACCTCGGCAAGGAAACCGTCCAGAACATCCTGGCGCTGCGGTTCGCCAATCAGCTGTTCGATCCGCTGTGGAGTTCGCATTACGTCGATCACGTCCAGATCACCATGGCCGAGGACATCGGACTGGGCGGTCGCGCAGGATATTACGACGGGATCGGCGCGGCGCGTGATGTCATCCAGAATCACCTGCTACAGCTGATGGCACTGATCACCATGGAGGAACCGATCTCCTTCTCCCCTGAGCAATTGCAGACGGAGAAGATCAAGGTGCTCTCGGCGACGCGAAACATCCTGCCGCTGGACGAGAACACCGCGCGCGGCCAGTACGGACCGGGCTGGCAGGGCAGCCAGCAGGTGCCCGGCCTGCTGGAGGAAGAGGGTTTCTCCAAGGACTCGACCACCGAGACCTATGCCGCCATCGCACTCGAGGTTGATACGCGCCGCTGGGCGGGCGTGCCATTCTACCTGCGAACAGGAAAACGACTGGGGCGCAGGGTGACCGAGATCGCCATCGTCTTCAAACGCGCACCGCATCTGCCCTTCGACGAGACGATGACCGAGGAGTTGAGCCAGAACGCCCTCGTCATCCGGATTCAGCCGGACGAGGGCATCACCCTGCGGTTCGGGTCCAAGGTGCCTGCGTCGAGCATGGAGGTGCGTGACGTCAACATGGACTTCAGCTACGGAACCGCGTTCACCGAGGCATCGCCGGAGGCCTACGAGCGCCTCATCCTCGACGTGCTCCTGGGCGAACCGTCGCTGTTCCCGGTGAACGAAGAGGTCGAATTGGCATGGCGCATCCTGGATCCGGTGATCGAACACTGGGCCGAGGGTGGCAGGCCGGATACCTACGAATCAGGTACCTGGGGCCCGACCTCGGCCGACGAGATGATGACCCGGCACGGCCGCGCCTGGCGACGACCCTGACCCGGCAGCCGTGACCCCTGCGCCGTGACCAGCCGACAGAAGGACACCGCATGATCGTCGAACTCCCGAACACGTCCACGGCAGAGGTGGCCAAGAAGATCGTCGAGGTCCGGGAGGCCGGTGGCGCGATCAGCCTCGGCCGGGTGCTGACCCTCGTCGTCTGCACCGAGGCGGGCGAACCCACCGAAGGCGCGATCGAGGCGGCGATCGGCGCCAGTCGCGAACACCCGAGCCGAGTCATCGTGGTGGTGCGCGGGACCACCGAGGGTGATTCCCGCCTCGACGCGGAGATCCGTGTCGGCGGTGACGCGGGTGCATCCGAGGTCGTCATCCTCAACCTCGTCGGCGAGCTCGCGAATCATCCACGCTCCGTGGTGCTTCCGTTCCTACTGCCGGACACCCCGGTGGTGACGTGGTGGCCCGGCACGGCGCCGGAGAACCCCTCGGAGGACCCGATGGGCGAACTGGGACATCGCCGGATCCTGGACGCCAACAAGGCATCCGACCCGGACACCATCCTCGCGCACCGTCTGGAGACGTATGCGCCCGGCGACTCCGATCTGGCCTGGACACACATCACACACTGGCGCGCGCTGCTCGCCTCCGCGCTGGACCGGCCGCCGCACTCCCCCATCACCGAGGTGCAGGTCAGCGGCCCCGCCGACTCCCCCGGGGTCGACCTACTGGCCGGGTGGCTCAGCGCCGAACTCGATGTCCCCACGCATCGGCTGTCCGGCAGCTTCGAGGTGCGACTCATCCGCGACGACGGCCCGATCGTGCTGGCCGTCGACGAACAGAACAATGCGGTCCTGTCGGTTCCCGGCCATCCGGACGGTCGGGTCGCGATGACCCGGCGCGATCTTCCCTTCCTGCTGGCCGAAGAGTTGCGCAGGCTTGACGACGACGAGATCTACGCTCGGGCCCTGGCCGGGGTCGCGAGCGTCCGCCACGACACCGAGGCAGGTACCCGATGAGCACCGAAACACTGGTCTTCGACGACAAGGACGAACTGACCACGACCGCCGCCGCGCGCTTCGTCGATCTGGTCACCACCGCACAGGCCGAACGTGGCATCGCCCGCGTGGCGCTCACCGGTGGCTCCAACGGCATCGCGCTGCTTCGCGCGCTCGCGGCGAACAGCAGCCCGATCGATTGGTCGCGCGTCGAGATCTTCTGGGGCGACGACCGTTTCGTCCCCGCCGACGATCCGGAACGCAATTACCGTCAGGCACGCGAAGCCCTCCTCGACCACGTCCCGGTCGATCCCGACCGCGTCCATCCGATGCAGCCGTCCGACGGCCCGCTCGGCGACGACCTCGACGCGGCCGTCCAGGATTACGCACTGGTCCTCGAAGGGGCCGCGGACGGTCGGCTGCCCGTCTTCGACGTGCACCTGCTCGGCATGGGCGGCGAAGGCCACATCAATTCGCTGTTCCCGCATACTCCCGCGGTTGCCGAGAAGCAGCGGCCGGTGCTCGGGGTGGAGGATTCACCGAAACCGCCGCCACGCCGGATCACGCTGACCCTCCCGGTCGTGAACCTGTCGAAGCAGGTGTGGTTCCTGGTGTCGGGTGCGGACAAGGCCGAAGCGGTGGCCGCCGCGCATCGTGGCGCCGACCCGGAGGACTGGCCCTGTGCCGGCGCCCACGGCACCGATGCCACGGTGTGGTTCCTGGACCGGGCGGCCGCAGCCGACCTCTGAGGACCGCCCGCGGAATCAACCGCCGTCGACGAGGGTTGCACCGGGCGCACCATCACCGACGACGGCAGGACGTTTCCCGTGCGCGCACTCTGGGTTCTGGCACACCCGCACCCCGACTCCCTCAACGCCCGGCTCCGGGACACCGGGCTGGCCACCCTGAGGGAATCCGGCTGGGACATTATCGAATCCGATCTCTACGCGATGGACTGGGATCCGGTGCTGCGAACCGAGGGCGGCGACGACGTCCGGCGTGAGCAGCAGAAACTGATGTCGGCGGACCTGGTGGTACTGCAATTCCCGCTCTGGTGGTACGGCATGCCCGCGATGCTCAAAGGGTGGATCGACCGGGTCTTCGAGGCCGGATTCGCCTATGACGTCATCGATCCCGCGACCGGCCGCGCACGCAAATACGGCGACGGCGGACTCGTCGGCCGTCGCGCTCTCGCCGTGGTGACCGCGGGCGATCGGCCCGGCACCCTCGGTCCCCGCGGCATCAGCGGTGACATCGAGGACGTCCTCTGGACCACGCTGCACGGCACCTTCTGGTACACGGGAATGGACCCGCTTCGGCCGCACCTGATCACCCGTGCCCGCGATGTCGACACGTGCTCGCTGCCGGATGTCGAGGGTGCCTTCACCGCACGACTCCGCGGCATCGCCGACGAGGAACCGATTCGGTATCTGCCGATGAACGATCGCTACTACGACCACAGCATCGCCCTGCATCCCCACGTCGCGGCCGAGACGGTCGGCCTCGACGCTCACCGCGCATGAAGGTCGACCGGACCGGCCTCAGGTACTGACCGCACACTGACCGCGGTCGACCCGCACCGGTCCGGACGCCGACGGCCGCACGTCGACATCGAAGATCGCGGTCGGAATGTAGAGCGTCGCACAGGAATTCGGTACGTCGACCACTCCGGAGAATCGCGCTTCCACGGGGGCCGCGCCGAGCATCAGGTACACCTGCTCCCGTGTCCAGCCGAACCGTGAGAGGTACTCGATCGCATTGAGGCATGCGTTCTGGTAGGCGAGGGTCGAGTCCAGAAAGTGTTGTGTGCCATGCTGATCGACCGAGAAGCCCACGAAGGTGAGGAATTCGGAGTACCGAGGATCGACGGTGCCGGGGATGAACACCGGATTGGTGGTGATGCCGTACGTCTCCATACCGCCGGGGATGACCTCCACCCGGAGATCGATGAACCCACCCATCTCAATGGCACCGCAGAACGTGATCTCACCATCTCCCTGGGAGAAATGCAGATCACCCAGCGACAGGTTCGCACCGTCGACGAACACCGGGTAGAAGATCCGGCTGCCCTTGGACAGGTTCTTGATGTCCTGGTTGCCGCCGTTCTCCCGGGGCGGCGCCGTCCGTGCCGCCTCGGCGGCCGCGCGCTCGAAATCGTCGCCGGTGAGCGAACCCAGCACCGCGTTGTGCGGTAGCGGCGGAAGTGCCAGTGCGGGAACACGATCCGGGTCCGTATCGATGAGCCTCTGCTCCCGGGCATTCCACAGGGCCAGCAACTCGTGGCTGGGTGCGGTGCCCATCAGACCGGGATGGATCAATCCCATGAATTCCACGCCCGGTACGTGCCGGCTCGTGGCCCGCTGCCCGGTGAAGTCCCAGATCGCCTTGTACGCCTGCGGGAACCAGTCGGTCAGGAAGCCTCCGCCGTTCTCCTTGGCGAAGATCCCGGTGTATCCCCACCCCTGACCGGCGACCGGACCGACCTCCTGCGGCACCGGCCCGACGTCGAGGACGTCGACCATCAGCAGGTCACCGGGCCGCGCACCCTCCACCCCGAAGGGCCCGGACAACTGATGCACCATCGACAGGTCGCAGTCACGGATGTCGTCGGCGTCATCGGTGTTGAGTATCGTGCCGTCGAACCACTCCTTGGATTCGACGCGGAACACGTCACCGGATTTCACGGTCGCCACCGGCGGGATGTCGGGGTGCCAGCGGTTGTGGCCGACCAACTCCTGCTCCCGGAACGGAAGGGTCTGATCGACGGGAAAGATCACATCGGGCATGAAGGCTCCTGGTTGACGGGGTGGAAGAGTCAGGGACGGGGCAGCGCGGAATGGCGACCGGCACGGGCCGGCGAGCCGATGGTTGCCCGGTTCGTCACGGCCGGGGCGGTTGCGGAGCGGGCATGGAGATCCATCACCCGAGCAACTGTCGCCGAGGTGGTCAGTAGCCCCGGCGGGGTGAAGACGCGCACGGCGGTTGCCGGGCACAGTGCGCATGGTCGCCGTTCGGGCACCGTGGTGATCGGATGGCTGCTGTCGAAGTCTCCGTGCTCGGCACAGCGATAGCGATAGGTCGGCATGAGGCGTCTCCGTGTCCGGGGTGGCATTGATCCCATTCGGGATGTGTAGGGAACCTACTCGGCCGGACTCCGATGTCAATTCGAAATCGACTGGCGCCCAACAGAAGACATGACAATTAACCAGATCGTCACCGGGAGTGGCCGCAACCGGGCCCGCATGTTACGCATGCGACATGCACGCGCGGACGGAATCCGGCAGTCTGGAGGGAGAGGTTCGCGGCCGAGGGGGCTACGAGACGGTCAGCCGATGTCGACGGATGCGGCAGTATGCGCCACCATGATCGACTCGACGCCCGACTCGAGGCCGCGCAGGAGGGTGAGGCCATGACCGGACGCGCGCAGCGTGACGCGTCGACGATCCTCGACGGCCGGGGTCCGGTACACAGCCCCCATGTCGACGAGGGCGTCGACGGTGCGTGTCGCCGTCGTGGCCGGGAGCACCAGCGCGTCGATGACCTCCCCCATGGAGCACCCGGGATTCCCGGCGATGACCACCAGGGCGCGCCATCGATCGACGGTCAGTCCGTGCCCGCGCACCGCGGCGTCGATCTGCCCGCCCACGACCGCTGCCTCACGCAGCAGGCGGAGGGCCGCCGTGACTTCGGACATGCGTGGACTCCTGTCGGATCGGTGGAACCGGCCGCTGATACGTTCGGCCGTATCAGCATGCCAAACAATGACATCACACTCGAACCGATCGGCCCGGCGGACCGCGGGTTTCGCGTCGCCCTGGCCGTTCCCCGCCGGGGACCCGCGGGGATGTTCGCCCTCGAGTGCCACGCCGCCGCCGAACTGGCCGCCTCGGAGATCGAGGCCGCGGGCGGAGTGGCAGGCCGATCGGTGGAGTTCGTCCATGTCGACGCCGGACGCGCACCGCACGAGGTGGCCGGCGACATTCGGGCACTCCTCGATTCCGGTCGCATCCACGCCGTCTCCGGCTGGCACCTGTCGAACACCAGGCAGGCGATCACCTCGGTCACCGCCGGCCGTATCCCCTACGTGTACGCCACCGCCTATGAGGGCGGCGAGGCCTCGGACGGCGTGTTGTGCAGCGGCGAGACACCCGGCGATCAGGTGCTGGCCGCACTCCGCTGGTTCCGCGACCACCACGGCATCCGGCGATGGTTCATCGTCGGCAACGACTACGTGTGGCCACGCGGCACCGCGGCCGGCACCCGCGCGGCCCTTGCCGGCACCGATATCTCCATCTCCGGTGCGACATTCGTGCCTCTGGGCCTCGACGACGACCTGCGCTGGGCGCGGATCGTCGACGATGTGTGCGCAGCCGGCGCGGACGCGGTGGTGACCCTGCTCGTCGGTTCCGACGCGGTGCGTTTCCATCGGGCCTTCGCCGCGCATCCGGGGACCTTGGGCATCACCCGCTTCAGTCCGTTCACCGATGAGACCGTCGTCCTGGCCACCGGGCCCGACGCCACCGACGACCTGTTCGTGGCCGCGGGATGGTTCGCCGACCTCGGCGGCACCGCCGCCGACGATTTCGTCTCGGGATTCCGTCGTGCGTTCCACCTTCTCAACGGCGCGGGACCGGGCGGTCCGGCCGACGCACCGCCACCGGGGACGATGGCCGAGACCACCCACTCCGCCATCCATGTACTCGCAGGGATCGCGGGAGATTCGCTGCCCACCATCCATGACGCGCGACGCGCCTACGAGTCCTACGGCTGGGACTCCCCGCACGGGCCGGTTGATCTTCGCGGCGGTGTGGCCCGCCACCGTGTCCATCTCGCGCGCGCCGACGGCGTTGACCTCACCGTTGTCGACCGGGTGATCTGATACCGCCGACCGCTGCCGAAAACATCGCCGACAGCCCTCCCCGAGGGCAATATGCCCTCGAAGGCCGCTCAGGGCGCTGTTTTCCGCAGCCCGCGACGACGTCGGCCACTGCGCTCCCGCTGTCAGCCGCTGTTGCGCAACGCGGTGGCGAGCCCGTTCATCGTCAACTGGATTCCCCGGCGCACCAGGTCGGAATCCTCTCCGGCGCGGAAGCGGCGCAGCAATTCCACCTGCAGGAGGTTGAGCGGCTCCAGATACGGGAAGCGGTTGTAGACGGATCGTTTCAGCGCGGCGTTGTCCGACAGCAGATCATCGGAACCGGTGATCTTCGAGTACATGTCGATGGTCCGCTCGTGCTCGTCGACAATCATCCCGAACACGGTGTCGCGCAATGCTTCGTCCGGCACCAACTGTGCGTAGCGGTGCGCCAGCCCCATATCGGATTTGGCCAGCACCTGCGCCATATTCGACATCACGCTCGCGAAGAACGGCCACTCACGGTAGTAGCGGCGCAGGGTCGCGAGGCGTTCGTCGTCGTCGCCGATCCACTGCTCGAACGCCGAACCGGTGCCGTACCAGCCGGGCAGCATCACCCGCGATTGGGTCCAGGACAGCACCCACGGAATGGCACGCAGATCCGAGATCTTCTCAGTCTGCTTCCGAGACGCGGGACGGCTGCCGATGTTGAGCGCGCCGATCTCCGACAGCGGGGTCGACTGGGTGAAATAGTCGACGAATCCCGGTGTTTCGTGCACCAGCTCGCCGTACGCGCTACGGGCCAGCGCGGCGATCTCGTCCATGATCACGTAGGCGGCTTCGGATTCGTCACCCAGTCCCTCGACGTCGAGCAGTGTCGATTCGATGGTCGCGGCGAGGAGGGTTTCGAGGTTGCGTTCGGCGATGACCGGCTCGGCGTACTTGGCGGCGATGATCTCGCCCTGCTCGGTGATCCGAAGCGATCCGTGCACCGCGCCGGGCGGTTGCGCGAGGATCGCGTCATAACTCGGACCGCCACCGCGCCCGACCGTGCCACCGCGGCCGTGGAAGAGCCGTAACCTGATTCCGGCCTTCTTCGCCGCCTCCACCAGATCGAGTTCGGCACGGTAGAGCGCCCAGTTGGCAGCCATGTATCCGCCATCTTTGTTGGAGTCGGAATAACCGAGCATGATCTCCTGCATGCCCTGCTGGGACTCGACAAGCCGCCGATAGAACGGGATCTCGAGTGCACCGAGCAGGGTCTCGGCGCCCTGCTGCAGGTCTTCGATGGTCTCGAACAGCGGCACCACACGCACCGAGCACACGGGCTCCCCCGCGTTCGGGTCGTACAGGCCGCCCTCCTTCAGAAGGATCATCGCCTCCAGCATGTCGCTGACCGAGGTGCACATGCTGATGATGTAGTTCGGGACCGCTTGCCGGCCATAGGATTTCACCGCGGCCGCAGCCGCCCGCACGATGGCGAGTTCCTTGCGGGCCAGTTCCGACAACTCGGCGTCGGGGGTCGTCAGCGGCCTACGGGCCTGCAATTCGGCGGAGAGGATCTCGACCCGTTCGTCCTCGCCGAGTGCCGCGTAGTCGGGATGGACGCCCGCCCAGGCGAGCAATTCGGCGACGACCTCCTCGTGGACATCCGAATTCTGTCGCATGTCCAGGCCGGACAGGTGAAAGCCAAAGGTGCGCACGGCTTCTCGCAGACGAAGGAGACGGTCGTCCGCGATGGCGCCATCCTGATTCGCCCGCAACGCCGCGTCGATCACGTCGAGATCGGCGGCCAGTTCGTCGGCGGTCGCATAGGGCGTGGAATCACCGTTGCCGATCTGCTCCCACGGGTGCGGACCGTCGTCACTGTTCAGGTACAGGCCGTCGCCCTTGCCCGCGAACATCGCAGCACCCGTGGCCATCAGCCTCGACCGGATGTGCCGGAGGGCGGCACGGAACGGCTCGTCGGCGGCCGGATCGTCCGCTGCGATACCGGCAAGGTCGAGCAGACCGCCCGCATCGTCGATGAGCCGCGCCGACATGCTCAGTTCACGGCGCAGCTCCGACAACTCCGACAGGTGGTGGTCGATGGCCGTCTGCGCGGCCAGCGTCGTCGCCAACTCCACCACCTCACCGTCGACGAAGGGATTGCCGTCACGGTCGCCACCGATCCACGAGCCCATCCGGATCATCGGATGATCGTCGAGGCCCGCGTCCGGGTAGGTCTCCCGGAGCCTCAGTCTCATGGTGTGGTTGATCCGGGGCACCACGTCGAAGAACGAGGCATCGTAATACCGCAGGCCGGAACGGATCTCATCCTGAATCGTCAGCCGTTCGAGACGGATCAGCGCGGTCTGCCACAGAGTCAGGATCTGCCGCCGGATGCCGTCGACGACCTCGGCCTCCTCGGCCGGGGTGAGCTGCGTGCGGCCACGGAACCGCATGAGCTCGGTGATCCGGTTCTGTGCATCGGACACCGAGCGCCGCCGTGTCTCGGTCGGATGCGCCGTGATCACCGGCACGACCGTGGAATCGGCCAGCCCCGCACCCACTTCGGCGTCCGTGAGACCGGCCGCCTCCAGCTTGCCGTAGGTCGCGGCCAGGCTGCTGTTCTGCGGCGGGTCACCGGCACGCAGGTGGATGGCGCGGCGCCGTTCCCGATGGATGTCCTCGGCGAGATTGGCCAGGAGCGCGAACGTGCTGAAGGCGCGGATCACCGGTACCGCTGTGGCGATGTCGACGTCGCTGAGGATGTCGGCCAGTTGCCCGCGATCCATCTCGGCACGGCGAATCCGGAAGGCCGCGACCCGGGCCGCCTCGACCAGATCGAAGATCTCCTCGCCGGCGTGCTCGCGGATCACCTCGCCCAGGATCCCGCCCAGCAGCCGGATGTCCTCGCGCAGGGGCTCCGTCAGTGCGCGGCCCTCGTCATCGACGGTGACATGTTCGACGATCGAGATGGACGGCCGCCAGTCGGGGGCGCCCCGTGAGTCCTTCGTGTGCGTCATCCCTCCAAGTATCCGGGCATCCCCCGGCACCTGCATCCCCTGGAGCCAACGGCCGCACGACATCGTCCCGCTCCTGCGGCTCTGTTGTGCGTGCGATCCGCATACGACGACGGCCCGGTCATCCGCCGAAGCAGAGAACCGGGCCGACGAGGATGGTCTGGTGCGGTCAGCCGAGGCTGATGTCGAGGCCGATCGCGACGATGAAGATGAACCAGATGATGCCGACGAAGACGGTCAGGCGGTCGAGGTTGCGCTCCACCACGCTGGAACCGGACAGGCTGGACTGCACGCCACCACCGAACAGCGATGACAAACCGCCGCCCTTACCGCGGTGGAGCAGCACCAACACAATCATCAACGCGCTGGTGACGACCAAACCGATGTCGAGTGCGAGAGTCACGTGTCGTCTGTCCTTGATCTGCTAATCGGGCTCTGAAACGAAAGCTGCGGGGTGTGCCCGGCCCCTGACGCGGCATCGGGCACAACCCGCAACAGTCTACAGATCTCTGCGGCCCGTCAGGGCAGCGGCCCACCGGCGGCGATGGCCGACAGCGTGGCGAACTCGTCGGACTTGAGCGACGCACCGCCCACGAGCGCGCCGTCGACGTCGGCCTGACCGACGATGTCGCCGACATTCTTGGCGTTGACGGAACCGCCGTAGAGCACGCGGACACCGTTCGCGGTGGCCTCGTCGGCGATCTCGGCGAGCGCCCCGCGGATCGCGTGGCACACCTCCTGCGCGTCCTGAGCACTGGCGACGCGGCCGGTGCCGATGGCCCACACCGGCTCGTAGGCGACGACGACCTTGCCGATCTCCTCGGCGGACAACCCGGCGAGCGAGCCCTTGAGCTGCTCGACGTTGTAGGCGACCTGATCGCCGGCCTCGCGGACCTCGAGCCCCTCACCGATGCAGACGATCGGGGTCAGACCGTGCCGCAGGGCCGCCTTGGTCTTCGCCAGGACGACCTCATTGGTCTCACCGTGCAGTGTGCGGCGCTCGGAGTGCCCGACGATCACGAAGGTGCAGCCCAACTTGGCCAGGAACGCACCGCTGATCTCGCCGGTGTACGCGCCGGAATCGTGCTCGGAGATGTCCTGCGCGCCATAGGTGAGCAGGAGTTTGTCGCCATCGACGACGGTCTGCACGCTGCGGATGTCGGTGAACGGCGGGATCACCGTCACGTCGACCTTCTCGAAGTACTTCGCCGGCAGCGCGAACGCGATCTTCTGCACCAGGGCGATGGCCTCGAGGTGATTGAGGTTCATCTTCCAGTTGCCCGCGATCAGGGGCTTCCGTTGTGCGTTCGCCATCAGTTCTCCAACACCTTCAGTCCGGGAAGTTCCTTGCCCTCGAGGTACTCCAGCGACGCGCCACCTCCGGTGGAGATGTGCGAGAAGCCGTCGTCGGGCAGTCCGAGGGTGCGGACCGCGGCAGCGGAGTCGCCACCGCCGACCACGGTGAAGGCGCCGTTGCCGGTCGCCCCGGCGATCGCCTCGGCCACCCCGCGGGTGCCGTCGGCGAACTTCTCGAACTCGAAGACACCCGACGGGCCGTTCCAGAAGATCGTCTGAGCACCGGAGAGGACCGCGGCAAAACGCTTCACCGACTCCGGACCGATGTCGAGACCCATCCAGCCGTCCGGGATCTCGTCGACGGGCACCGTCTTCGCCTCCGCGTCAGCGGCGAACTTGTCCGCGACCACGACGTCGACGGGTAGGTGGATCACGTCGCCGAACCGCTCCAGGAGGTCCTTGCAGACCTCGATCTGATCGTCCTGCAGGAGCGAATCGCCAACCGAATGCCCTTGTGCGGCAAGGAAGGTGAACGCCATTCCGCCACCGATCACCAGGGTGTCGACCTTGGGTGCCAGCGCTTCGATGACACCGAGCTTGTCCGACACCTTGGACCCGCCGAGCACCACCGCGTAGGGGCGGGCGACGTCCTCGGTGAGCTTGGAGAGCACATCGACCTCGGCCTCGACCAGGGTGCCCGCGTAATGCGGCAGCAGCTTCGCGACGTCGTAGACCGACGCCTGCTTGCGATGCACCACACCGAACCCGTCGGAGACGAACGCACCGTCGTCCCCGACGAGTTCGACCAGGGCCTTGGCGAGGGCCTCGCGCTGCGCGTCGTCCTTGGAGGTCTCGCGCGGATCGAACCGCACGTTCTCCAGCAGCAGGACGTCGCCGTCGGTCAATCCCTCGGCGCGCGCCAGGGCGTCGCTACCCACCACGTCACCGGCCAACTGGACATTGCGTCCGAGTTCTTCGCCGAGCCGGGCGGCAACCGGTGCCAGCGAGAACTTCGGGTCGGGTGCCCCGTCGGGACGGCCGAGGTGCGCGGTGATGATCACCTTGGCACCCGCGTCGATCAGTGCCGACAGCGTCGGCAGCGAGGCCAGGATCCGGCCCGGATCGGTGATCTCGTCCCCGTCGAGCGGGACATTGAAATCCGACCGGACCAGCACTCCACGACCCGAAACGCCTTCGTCCAGAAGGTCTTTCAGTGTTGGTACGCCCATGGCGGCGCTACTCCTCGAGGTGGGGAACGGGTGTCAGAGCGACTTGCCGACGAGGCCGGACAGGTCAACGAGACGGTTCGAGTAGCCCCACTCGTTGTCGTACCAGCTGCTCACCTTCGCCAGGTTGCCGTCGATGACCTTGGTCAGTCCGGCATCGAAGATCGACGAGTGCGGGTCGGTGACGATGTCGCTGGACACGATCGGTGCGTCGTAGTACTTGAGAATGCCCTTCAGCGGTCCCTCGGCGGCAGCCTTGAGTGCGGCGTTGATCTCATCGACGGACGGCGACTTCTCGAGCTCGACGGTGAGGTCGGTGATCGAGCCGGTCGGGATCGGCACGCGCAGCGCGTAACCGTCCAGCTTGCCCAGCAGTTCGGGCAGCACGAGACCGATGGCCTTGGCCGCACCGGTCGAGGTGGGGACGATGTTGGTCGCCGCCGCGCGAGCGCGACGCAGATCCTTGTGCGGGCCGTCCTGGAGATTCTGGTCGGCGGTGTACGCGTGGACCGTGGTCATCAGACCCTTCACGATGCCGAACTCGTCGTTGACGACCTTGGCGAGCGGTCCGAGGCAGTTCGTGGTGCACGAGGCGTTGGAGATGATGTTCTGGCTACCGTCGTACTTGTCGTCGTTGACGCCCATCACGATGGTGATGTCCGGATCGGTTGCCGGCGCGGAGATGATGACCTTCTTGGCGCCCGCGTCGAGGTGCCCCTTCGCCTTGGCGGCGTCGGTGAAGATGCCGGTCGACTCGACGACGACGTCGACGCCCAGGTCGCCCCACGGCAGTGCGGCGGGACCTTCCTTGACCTCGAGTGCCTTGATCTTCTGATCGCCGACGACGATGGTGTCGTCGCCCTCGAGGCTGACGTCCTTGTCGAGGCGTCCGAGAATGGAGTCGAACTTCAGCAGGTGAGCGAGGGTCGCGTTGTCGGTGAGGTCATTCACCGCCACGATCTCGATGTCGGTGGTGCCCAACGCCTTTTGCGCTTCCACGGCACGGAAGAAGTTGCGGCCGATGCGGCCGAATCCGTTGACGCCTACCCGAATGGTCACAGTTGCGCTCCTTAGCGAATTACTCATCAAGCCTGCGGGGTGATCGCGGTCACATTCACCATCGTGAACGTATCCACGGCATGCCTCAGCCTAGTAGGCCACCCTATGGAGGTCATACGTAAGGGTGCGATTCCGCCATTTCCCGCTACGTTCGCCGCCCGCGTGCGCTCACGCCTCGTCGAGCAGGTCGGACGTCACCGCCGATTCCGTGTCCGGGATTCCCTCCGCACGAGCCTTCTTGTCCGCCATCGACAGCAGGCGGCGAATACGACCGGCCACGGCGTCCTTGGTCATCGGCGGATCGGCCAACTGACCCAACTCCTCCAGCGACGCCTGCCGGTGGGTCACGCGCAGTTGACCGGCGGCGACCAGGTGATCGGGCACCTCGTCGCCGAGAATGGCCAGGGCACGCTCCACCCGGGCAGCGGCCGCCACGGCCGCCCGCGCCGAGCGCCGCAGGTTCGCATCGTCGAAGTTCGCGAGCCGGTTCGCCGTCGCCCGCACCTCGCGCCGCATCCGCCGCTCCTCCCAGACGAGCCGCGTGTCGTGCGCGCCCATCCGGGTCAGCAGTGCGCCGATCGCCTCACCGTCGCGGATCACGACCCGGTCGGCTCCGCGGACCTCGCGGGCCTTCGCCGCCACACCGAGCCGGCGCGCCGCACCGACGAGTGCCAGCGCGGCCTCCGGCCCCGGACAGCTGACCTCGAGGGCCGATGACCGGCCGGGCTCGGTCAGCGAGCCGTGAGCGAGAAAGGCACCGCGCCAGGCCGCCTCGGAGTCCGCGACACTGCCGCCGACGACCTGTGCGGGCAGACCTCGCACAGGACGGCCCCGCAGATCGAGCAATCCCGTCTGGCGCGCCAGTCCCTCGCCGTCCTTGGTGATGCGCACGATGTAGCGAGCACCCTTACGGATACCGCCGCTGCGCAGTACGTGAACGTCCGACCCGTACCCGTAGAGGTCGAAGATCTCCCGCCGGAGTCTCCGGGCAACATTCCCGAGGTCGACCTCGGCCTCGACGACCACTCGGCCCGCCACGATGTGCAGGCCACCGGCGAAGCGCAGCAGCGCCGACACCTCGGCCTTGCGCGCACTCACCTGCGTCACGGCAAGCCGCGACAGCTCGTCTTTCACCGCAGCGGTCATCGCCACCGGTCCCTGCCCTCCTGTCACGATCCTCCTGTCGTGGGCGATGTGCGGCCGTGCCCGATGATGCCCACCGGCATCCGGTCGCGGCGACCACAACCGGCCCCGACGAAACATCCCCGACCATTCGGTCCCGAAACGCCGGCCGACGCCGACGAGGACTCGATCAACCCCGACCCTGCACGTTCATGAGACTTCCTGTGCTCGGACAGACTAGCCATTCAATTCACCTTCGCACAGTTCATTCACCAGAGTGGCGACTTTCTGGGGGTCGTGCACATGCCGGCCGGGCACCGCGAGGTCGCCGACATGCAGGGCAGCACCGAACAACTCCGCCGCGCGCGCGAGGTGATCCCGCTCACGGCCGGCGGGCACCGAGGCCTCGTCCACGATGACGTCGTCGATGCGCAGGGAATCGGCGTGCGCGTGCAGCACGTGCAGGTGACGTTCGACGGAGAAGCCGGGCGTCTCCCCCGGTTCGGGCGCCAGGTTGACGATGAGGATCTTCCGGGATTCGCTCTCGCGCAACGCTTTCAGCTGTTCGGGCACCAGGACGTGCGGAATGACGCTGGAGAACCAGGAGCCGGGCCCGAGGACCACCACGTCGGCGGCCTCGATGGCGGCGATGGCCTCCGGGCAGGCGGGCGGTTCGGTCGGCAGCAGTCGCACGCGGCGCACCTTTCCCGGTGTCGTGGCGACCGCGACCTGCCCCCGGATGCACCGACTGATCCGGGGATCGCTTTCGAGTCCCGACACGTCGGCCTCGATGTCGAGGGGCACCGTCGACATCGGAAGGACCCGGCCGTCGACGTCGAAGACCCGGATCAGCGCGTCGAGAGCCGCGACGGGATCGCCGATCAGTTCGGTCATCCCGGCGAGCAACAGATTGCCGATGGGGTGCCCCGCGAGGGCACCCCGACCGCCGAACCGATGCTGGATGACGTCGGCCCACATCACATGCTCACCGCGGTCCAGCGCCGCGCCGTTGTGGCCGGAGGACACCGGCCGGGCGGACAGCGCCGCGGGCGCGGACATCAACGCCGACAACGCCATTCGGAGATCACCCGGCGGAATCAGTCCCAACTCGGCGCGGAGGCGCCCCGACGATCCGCCGTCGTCGGCGACCGTCACGACCGCGGTCAGATCGTCGGTGAGGTAGCGCATCGCGGTGAGCGTCGCGTACAGCCCGTGTCCCCCACCGAGGGCAACGATGCGCCTGCTCATTCGCGCCCCAGATCGCGGTGGATCACCCGCACGTCGTAGCGGGGGGCTCCGTTCTCGCCGGTCACCTCACGAAGTCGTCGCCCGATCTCCTCCGAGACCGCCACGCTCCGATGTTTGCCACCGGTGCATCCGATGCCGATCGTCATGTACCGCTTGCCTTCTCGGAGATAGCCCGTGGACACCACATCCACGAGTTCCAGGTAGAGGCGCAGAAACGGTTCGGCGTCCTCCTGTCCGAGGACGTAGTCGCGGACGTCGGCGTCGCGGCCGTTGTGTTCCCGGAGTTCGGGCACCCAATAGGGATTCGGCAGGAATCGCATGTCGGCGACCAGATCCGAATCGATCGGCAGGCCGTATTTGAAGCCGAAGGACTGAATCGCCACGCTGAGCCGCTGATCGGTGTCGTGCGGGTACACGCCCTCGACGACCTCACGGAGCTTCGCCGTGGTCAGTGCCGAGGTCTCCACCACCAGATCCGCGGTGTCCTTGATCGGTGCGAGCAGTGTGCGCTCACGCGCGATTCCGTCGATCAGCGTTTCGCTGCCCTGCAGCGGATGACGTCTGCGCACCTGTTCGAATCTACGGACCAGAACCTGATCACTGGCTTCGAGGAACAGCACCTTCGTGCGAGCCCCGCTGGCCTCCAACGACTTCCGCACCTCGGCCAGCTGCCGGCCGAGGGTGTCGTCGGAGGCGCGGATCACCATGGCAAGCCGCGTGAGCCCGGGATCGTTCTCCCGCACCATCTCGACCATCGTCGAGATGAGCGACGGCGGGACGTTGTCCGCGACGTACCAGCCGTCGTCCTCGAGCACGTTGGCGGCGGTGGAACGCCCGGCACCGGACATTCCGGCGACGAACAGAACGGTCAGATCACTCATCGGCCTTCTCCTCGGCTGTCGACTCCCCACGGTCGGCTCCGCCTCCGCCCATGTCACCCGATCCGGTCACCGATGGCGATTCGGCGGCAAGCGCGTCACGGACGGCACGAGCGGTTGCGAGGCCGACACCGGGCACCGCGGCGATGTCTTCGGGGGTGGCCTCCCGCAGCCGGGCCACCGAACCGAAGTGGGTGACCAGCGCGGTCCGCCGGGCTTTCCCGAGACCGGGAACGCCGTCGAGCACCGACTCGGTCATGCGCTTGCTGCGTTTGCTGCGATGGAAGGTGATCGCGAATCGGTGCGCCTCGTCGCGAACGCGCTGCAGCAGGAACAGCGCCTCGGACGTCCTGGGCAGGATCACCGGATCATCGTCCCCCGGAATCCACACCTCCTCGAGACGTTTCGCCAATCCGATCACGGCCACGTCGGTGACGCCGAGTTCGTCGAGCACCGCGGCGGCGGCGTGGACCTGCGGAGCGCCGCCGTCGACCACGAAAAGGTTAGGCGGGTAGGCGAAGCGGCGGGGTTTACCGGATTCCGGATCCACCGCGGGCTGCTCGCCCTGATCCTGCCGATGGCGGAGGAAGCGCCGCCGGGTGACCTCCGCGATGGATGCCACGTCGTCGGAGCGCCCCTCGCCGGCCGCCTCACGGATGGAGTAATGACGGTAGTCCGACTTCCGGGCCAGACCGTCCTCGAAGACCACCAGCGAGGCGACCACGTCGGTGCCCTGGACGTGCGAGATGTCGACGCACTCGATACGCAACGGCGCCTGATCCAGACCGAGCGCCTCCTGTAGTTCGGTGAGTGCCGCGGATCTCGTCGTCAGATCGCCCGCGCGACGTAACTTGTGCTGCGCCAACGCTTCCGACGCGTTGCGGGCGACGGTGTCGAACAGTGCTTTCTTGTCGCCACGCTGGGGCACGCGAAGCACCACCTTGGAACCGCGCAGTCCGGACAGCCACTGTTCCAGTTCCTCATGGTCGTCGGGCAGCTCGGGCACCAGCACCTGCCGCGGCACCGACTCGCTGCCGAGTCGCTCGTCGTTCACCTCGACGGTCGCGTCCAGATCCGCCTGCGTGCCGTAGAACTGCGTGATGAACTGACCGACCTGCGCCCCCAGCGAGTCGTCGTCCTCGCGCTCGACCACCCAGCCGCGCTGACCACGTACCCGGCCGTCACGCACGTGGAACACCTGGACCGACATCTCCAGTTCGTCGCCGACCATGGCCACCACGTCCGCGTCGGTACCGTCTCCCAGCACCACGGCCTGCTTCTCCATGGCCCGGCGCATCGCGGTCACGTCGTCGCGTAGCCGGGCGGCTCGTTCGAAGTCGAGTTCCTCTGCGGCCGCGGCCATCTCGCGTTCCATACGTTTGACCATGGTGTCCGTGCGACCGGCGAGGAACTCGCAGAAGTCGTCGACGATCGCACGATGCTCCTCGGCGGTCACACGTCCGATGCACGGCGCCGAGCACTTGTCGATGTAACCGAGCAGGCAGGGCCGGTCGATCTGACGATGACGTTTGAACACCCCGGCCGAACAGGTGCGGGCCGGGAACACCCGGGTGAGCAGATCCACGGTCTCGCGAATCGCCCACGCGTGGGAGTACGGGCCGAAGTAGCGCACTCCGCGCCTGCGCGGTCCGCGATAGACGTGCAGTCGCGGATACTCCTCGTTCAGTGTGACCGCGAGCACCGGATAGGTCTTGTCGTCCCGGTAGCGCACATTGAAGCGCGGATCGAATTCCTTGATCCAGTTGTATTCCAGCTGGAGGGCCTCGACCTCCGTGCCGACGACCGTCCACTCCACCGACGCCGCAGTGGTCACCATCTGCCGGGTTCTCGGGTGCAGGGACGCCAGGTCGGCGAAGTACGACGTCAGACGCGAACGCAGATTCTTCGCCTTGCCGACGTAGATGACGCGCTGATGGCTGTCGCGGAACTTGTACACCCCGGGATCGGTCGGGATGGTTCCCGGCGCGGGACGGTAGGTCATCGGATCAGCCACGTCCTACAGGCTAGTTGGCGTTAGTGACACCGCCGAGTCGATGGTCGTTTCCGCAGGCCCCCGCGGCTTTCGTCTGCGACGTCGCCACCGGGAAGCTGGACGAGGTCGAACTCCGAGCAGCCGAGCGGACGATCAGGCCCCGGTGCGGTAGCGTTCCTCGATCTCCCGGAAACGGTTCATCGCGTCGACCGCCCGATCGGAATCCCAGGCCTGCACGGCCAGCACGGGAACGTGTTCGTCCTCCGGCAGCAGAAGCCGGGCGGCGATGCCCTTGTCCGGGTAGGTCAGTCCGCGGACGCGGTCCCATTCGAAGATCCGCTCCCCCACCAGGTTCCGGACTCCGACGCCCTGCGGGCCGACGCGTAGGCGGGCCCGCGTGAACAGCAGGATGGCGCCCGCGATCACCACGCCGATCACCACGAGCGCCACCTGGTCTCCGGTTCCGATGTTCTTCACGCCGGTGTCCGAGATCGTGAGCAACGCACCGAAGGTGATGTGAATCGCGAGCACGACGACGGCCGCGATGATCGCGATCATCGGCATACGCCGTGGCCGGTACTCCATATCCCAGGCCGGCGCCGTCGTGGCCCGTCCGGTGTCCTGCGTCCGGCTCACACCGCCTGCTTCCCGGAGGAGGGTTCGCCGGCGGCGAGGGCGCGCAGCGTCAGCGCCGACGCGAGGGCAGCGGTTGCCGCCTGAGCTCCCTTGTCCTCTTTGGAATCCGGCAGTCCGGCACGGTCCAGCGCCTGCTGCTCGTCGAGCGTGGTGAGCACGCCGTTGCCGACGGGCGTCGATTCGTCGAGGGACACCCGGGTCAGACCGGCGGTCACCGCATCACAGACGTACTCGAAATGCGGTGTCTCACCCTTGATCACGACGCCGAGCGCCACGACCGCATCGTGGGTGCGGGCCAGAGCCTGCACGATCACCGGCAGCTCGATCGCACCGGCGACGTGCACGATCGTCGGATTGCGCACGCCCGCCGCGGCTGCCGCCCGGACCGCACCGTCGAGCAGCGCGGTGCAGATCGTCGCATGCCATTGCGACGACACGATGGCCAGCCGCAGTCCGGAGGCGTCCGACAGATCGAGGGTGGGTTCGCCCTGACCGCTCATGCGCTGTCTCCCGACTGCTCGGCGTCGATGGCGAAGCCCGCCTCGTCGAGTCCGATGAGGTCATGCCCCATCCGGTCACGCTTGGTGCGCAGGTAGCGAAGATTCTCGGCGTTGGCCCGGACCGGCATCGGTACGCGGTCGACGATCTGCAGACCGTAGCCGTCGAGGCCGACGCGTTTCGCCGGGTTGTTGGTCAGCAGCCGCATGGAGCTCACCCCGAGATCGACGAGGATCTGCGCCCCCAGCCCGTAATCACGGGAGTCGGCGGGGAGCCCCAACTCGAGATTCGCGTCCACGGTGTCGGCTCCGGCGTCCTGCAGCTGATATGCCTGCAGCTTGTGCATCAGACCGATGCCACGTCCCTCGTGACCGCGCATGTAGAGCACGATGCCCCGGCCCTCGGCGGCCACCATCTCCATCGCCGCGTCCAGTTGCGGTCCGCAATCGCACCGGAGGGAACCGAAGACGTCCCCGGTGAGGCACTCCGAATGCACACGTACCAATACGTCGTGTCCGGCCCCGTCTGCGCCCGTGATGTCACCCATCACGAGGGCGACGTGCTCTGTCTCGTCGTAGATGCTGGAGTAGCCGACCGCACGGAATTCCCCGTGCCGCGTGGGGATCCGCGCCTCGGCGACCCGCACCACATGCTTCTCGTGGCGTCGGCGCCACGAGATCAGATCGGCGATCGAGATGAGGGCCAGATCGTGATCGTCGGCGAAGACCCGCAGTTCGTCGGTCTGCGCCATCGAACCCTCGTCCTTCTGACTGACGATCTCGCAGATGACGCCGGCGGGGGTGAGTCCGGCCAGACGGGCCAGGTCGACCGCGGCCTCGGTGTGGCCGGGGCGACGCAGCACGCCGCCCTCCTTGGCTCGTAGCGGAACCACGTGTCCGGGGCGGGTGAAATCGGCGGCGGTGCTGTCCGGCTTCGCCAGCAGCCGCATGGTCGCCGCACGGTCGGAGGCGCTGATGCCGGTGCCGATGCCTTCCCGGGCGTCCACGGTCACGGTGTACGCGGTGCCGTGTTTGTCCTGATTCATCGAGTACATGGGCGGCAGCCCGAGCCGGTCACAGTCGTCGCCGTCGAGCGGCACGCACAGGTAACCGGAGGTGTAACGCACCATGAAGGCCACCAGCTCCGGCGTCGCCTTCTCGGCGGCGAAGATCAGGTCGCCCTCGTTCTCGCGGTCCTCGTCGTCGACCACCACCACGGCCTTGCCGGCCGCGATGTCGGCGATGGCGCGTTCCACCGTGTCGAATCGGGTGCCCGCGCCGGAATCGGTTGTGGTGCTGTCGATTACGGATTCGTCCGGCCGAATGGCTTCACTGGACATCGTTCACTCCACTCCTGACACCTGGGCGTCCCGCAGGGCGGGATGCAGGCGCTCGACATACTTTGCGATCACGTCCACCTCGAGGTTCACCGGCGCTCCGACGGCCAGTGTCCCCAGATTGGTCTCCTGCAGCGTGGTCGGGATGAGCGACACCTCGAACCACCCACCCCCGCCATCATCCTCGCCCAGCGTCGCGACGGTCAGGGAGACCCCGTCGACGGTGATGGAACCCTTCTCCACGATGTAGCGGGACAGCTCGGCGGGCACGGCAACGCGCACCACGGTCCAGTTGTCCGAGGGCGAGATCGAGAGCACGCGACCGACGCCGTCCACGTGTCCCTGGACGATGTGTCCGCCGAAACGGCCGCCCGCCGCCATGGCGCGTTCGAGGTTGACCGGGCTGCCATCGGTGAGCGCGGCCAGTGAGCTGCGGCGCAGGGTTTCGGCCATCACGTCGACGGTGAATTCGCCGGGGGTCTGTTCGACCACGGTGAGGCAGACTCCGTTGACCGCGATCGAGTCACCGAATTTCGCATCCTCGGTGACGAGCGGTCCGCGCACGGTGAGTCGTGCGGCATCCGGCAGTTCTTCCCGGCGCACGATGGTGCCGAGTTCCTCGACGATTCCGGTAAACACTCCTGCTCCTCGCTGGCGAACCCGGAGCATGAAGGTGACGTGAGAAGAGGGGCCGTCGGTGGCCGCCAGGTTCTCTCACATCCGGACTCTGACCGTCGGCTCCGGATTCACACCGGATCTGCTGTCCCTGCCACTCGGCAGGCGCTCGCGGGCTCGATGTCCGATTCACTCGACACCATCACCGCCGGTGGGGAATTTCACCCCGCCCCGAGAACTCTGCTATCGAAATTAGCACGATCACCACACGACTGACATTTAGCCACCTCGCTGAGTAAATCTCGGTGGCTTTCGTCACGCCGACGACGTCCCGCGGGCAAGGCGGACGAGGACGTCCTCGCCCAATCTCTCCGTGTCCGACACCGTGAACCGGTGGGCATCGCTCAGCGTGGTGACGCCGGGGATCTCGACGCCCGCGGCCCCGGCGCCGAGCACGACCGGCGCCAGATACGCCTCGATCTCGTCGACGAGCCCGGCCTCGATGAATGCACCGATGATCGACGGTCCGCCCTCGACGAGCACCCACAGTGCGTCCGGTAGCGCGGCCAGGACCTCGGCCGGGTCGTGGCTGCGGATGTGTTCGGTGCTCGCGGCGTTGTCGGTGATCCGAGCCCCCTCGGGCAGATCACGGGTGCCCATCACCACTCGGATCGGCTGGTGGTCACGCAGAGCGCCCTGTGCGTCGCGCGCGGTCAGTGACGGATCGTCGCGCAGCACGGTGCCGGTCCCCACGATGATCGCGTCGATCTCGGCGCGCTGCCGGTGTGCGCGGGCCCGCGCGTCCGGGCCGGTGATCCACTGGCTGGTGCCGTCCGGGGCGGCCACCCGGCCGTCGAGCGTGGTCGCCATCTTGACCGTCACGAACGGGCGTCCGTGTCGTTGCCGGAACAGCCACCCGCGCAACGGCCCTGCGGAAACCACCGCGGCCGACGTACCGGCGTGCACGTCGATGCCCGCCGCCCGGAGCACGTCCGCACCGCCGGCGGCCTGCGGATTGGGGTCATCGACCGCGTAGTGGACGGTGGTGACACCGGCGTCGCGCAGCGCGTCGGTACAGGGTCCGGTGCGCCCGGTGTGTGCGCAGGGCTCCAGCGTGACGACCGCGGTACCGCCCCGGGCCGCGTCGCCCGCCTCGCGTAACGCCATCACCTCGGCGTGCGGGCCGCCGACCGGTTGGGTGTGACCGCGTCCGACGACGTGTCCGGCCGAATCCAGGATGACCGCTCCCACCGGAGGGTTCGGTGAACTGACGCCCAGTGCATGACGCGACTGAGCGAGCGCATCGGACATCGCGGCATCGATGGCAGCAGTGTCGGGGGTCATCGCGGGACCGATCGATTCAGTGGGCGTGCGGCCAACCACCGGCCGCGGCGGCATCGGCGCGCAGTGCGGCGACGGCCTCTCCCGGGTCGGCGGTGTTGTAGACCGCGGAGCCGGCGACGAAGCAGTCGATGCCCGCCTCGGCAGCCTGTTCGATGGTGTCGGCGTTGATGCCGCCGTCGATCTCCACCAGTAGCTTCAGCTCTCCCGCGTCGATGCGTTCGCGGATCAGGCGTGACTTGCCGAGTACCTCGGGGATGAACTTCTGACCGCCGAAGCCCGGTTCGACGCTCATGATGAGCAGGGTGTCGAAGTCCTTCAGGATCTCCAGGTAGGGCTCGACAGGGGTGCCCGGCTTGATGGCCAGGCCCGCCTTGCCGCCCGCCGCGCGGATGTCCCGGCCGACGGCGATCGGATCGTCGGTGGCCTCGGCGTGGAAGGTCACGTTGTGTGCGCCCGCCTCCGCGTAGGGCGGAGCCCAGCGGGCCGGGTCCTCGATCATCAGGTGACAGTCGAGGGGGATGTCGGTGACCTTCAGCAGGCTCTCGACGATCGGCAGGCCGAGGGTGAGGTTGGGGACGAAGTGGTTGTCCATCACGTCGACGTGCAGCCAGTCGGCACGTTCGGGCCCCGGGCCCGAGACCGCGCGCGCCTCCGACGCCAGGTTGGCGAAATCCGCGGACAGGATGGACGGGGCGATCATCGGATGCTGGGGGCGCTCACACATGACCCCAGATTGTAGGCGGCGCCTAGTCCGCGGTTCGCCGCAGCGCGGCCAGGAACATCGCGTCCGTGCCGTGCCGATGTGGCCACAGCTGTACGTCCGGGCCGTCGCCGAGTTCGTCGGCGGGCACCGGCACGAGCTCGCGGGCATCGAGCCGTTCGACTCCGGGATGGTCGGCCAGCACCGCGTCGACGACCTCGACGGTTTCCGCCGGATGGGGTGAGCATGTCGAATAGACCACGACCCCACCGGGTTTCACGAGTCGCAGCGCCTCGTCGAGAAGCTCTCGCTGCAACACCACGAGTTCCTCGACATCGGACGGTTTCCGGCGCCACCGCGCCTCGGGTCGTCGGCGCAACGAGCCGAGTCCGCTGCACGGCGCGTCGAGGAGGATGCGATCGAAGCCCGGTTCGAGTCCGGAGTCGCGGGCGTCGGCGACATGCACGTCGACCGGCAGATCCCGGACGGCCTTCCGGATCAGATCGGCACGGTGCTCGGAGATCTCGATGGCGTCGAGATGCGCACCGTCGATGTCGGCGATCGCGGCCACAAGTGCTGCTTTGCCGCCCGGTCCGGCACACATGTCGAGCCAACGCCCCTGATCGTCGGCGACATCGGCCACCGTCAGAGCGCGGCCGACCAGCTGGCTGCCCTCGTCCTGGACACCCGCATAGCCGTCGCGGATCGCCTCCAGGTCTCCCGGATCACCGCCCGGCAGGTACACGCAATACGGCGAATAGCGGCCGATGTCGCCCTCGCTCGTCAGTGCCAGTTCCTCGGCGGTGATGAACCCGGGACGGGCGACGAGATGCACCGGCGGGCGGTCGTCATCGGCGGCCAGCGCGGCCTGCAGCGCACCGGCCGATCCCCCGAGCGCGTCGGCGAAGACCTGCGCGATCCACCGCGGGTGGGCGTACCGGAAAGCCAGGTTGCCGATCAGGTCGTCGGCGATGGACGGCGCGAGTTCATCGATCCAGAGTTCCTCGTCGCGCTGGGATACCTTGCGCAGCACCGCGTTCACGAACCCGGCCGGCCCCATGCCCGCCTCGGAGCGCACGAGGTCGACTGATGTCGACACGGCGGCGTGCGCGCCGATCCGCGTGCGCAGCAATTGGTAGGCGCCGAGCCGGAGAACGTCGAGGACCGCCCCGTCTATCTCGTCGACCGGACGTTTCGCGGCCGCCGCGATGACCGCGTCGAGCAAACCCTGGGCACGGGCGGCGCCGTAGGCGAGTTCGGTCGCCAGAGCCGCGTCGCGCCCGGTGATCCCTCTCTCCCGCAACATCTTCGGCAGTACGAGGTTGGCGTAGGCATCCCGTTCGCGGACCGCCCGCAGTGTGTCCCGGGCGGCGGCGCGCGGCGCGTCCACGGCCTTGTCCCGCGTCATCTTCGCGTTGCCCGAGGCACCACGCGACGGGGTTCGTGCCGATCCCCCGCGCGACGAGGTACCGCGCCGGTCGTCCGGTCGAATCATGACAGTTCCATCCCATCGGTGAGGCGCGCCCCGCGCGCCCAGTCGGCGGCGGGCATCGGCTTCTTGCCGGGTGGCTGCACCTGTCCGAGCACGACGGGTGCGGTGGCCGTGCCCACCGACACAGCCTTCTTGGTGACGACCAGGCGGCCGGGCGGAATCTGTTCGCCCGGTGGGGATTCCACCTGCACCGGCCCGATCTTGATGCGGGTGCCGTCGAGCGTCGTCCATGCGCCCGGAGCGGGCGTGTGCGCCCGGATGCGTCGATCGACGATGTGAGCGGGCAGATCCCAGCGCACCCGCGCGTCATCGACCTCGACCTTCGGTGCGTGACTGATCCCGTCGCGTTCCTGCGGGACGGGAGCCAGGGAGCCGTCGGCGATCCCGTCGAGAGTCGCGACCAGCAGTTGCGCACCCGATTCCGACAGCCGGCCGAGGAGATCTCCACTGGTATCGGTGTCCGTGATGCGTTCGGTGATGACTCCGAAAACCGGCCCCGTATCGAGACCCTCCTCCAGCCGGAAGGTGCTCGCGCCGGTGAACTCGTCACCCGCCGCAATGGCCGCCTGCACCGGGCCTGCGCCGCGCCATGCGGGCAGCACGGAGAAGTGCAGGTTGATCCAGCCGTGCGTGGGCACCTCGAGCAGAGCCGGCGGCACGAGCCCGCCGTAGGCCACCACGGCGCCGCAGTCAGGCCGCCAGGACCGCAGTGTCTCGATGACCTCCGGCTCCCCCAGCCTGCGTGGCGTGATGACCTCGATGCCGTGTTCGTCGGCGAGGGTCGCGACGGGCGATCGGGAGACCTTGCGCCCGCGTCCGGACACCGTGTCCGGACGGGAGATGACACCGACGACCTCATGCTGCGGCGACTGCAACAGCAGTGTCAGCGACGGCACCGCCACGTCGGGTGTGCCGGCGAATACGACCCTCATACGAACCTCTCGTTGCCGCGCACCGGGGCACGCGAATGTGTCATCCGATGGTAGGCGGATCGACCTGCACACGGATCGGTCCGGTCTCGTGATGGGTGTTGCGATGAATCTGCGCGGTCGTCAATGCGGCCGCGAGCGCCTTGCCCGCACGTCGATCCACGCGCAGCAGCACACGTTCCACGTCACCGTCGAGCTTCTCACCGGATCCGGACGGGGGCCGCACGCCGGGTGGTAGCGGAACCGGGCCGAGGATCTCACCGCCCGCCGGCAGGTCCACCGCATCGACGAACGCGGCCACCGCGTCGGGTGCACCGTCGACCGACGCCATCGCCACCGCGGGCGGAAATCCCAGAGCGATGCGTTGTGCCAGTTCACGATCCGCGAATCCGACCGGATCCCACCGGACGACGGCCTGCACCGGAACCAGACCCGCATCGGCGACGAGAACCAGCGTGCCCCCGTCGCCGTGCGGCCGCACCAGGGCACCGACCGCCATCCATCGTCGGACCGCGTCCTCACCCGCCCGGAGATCGGCGCGGTCGAGTTGTGCCCAGGTGTCCAGGACGACGGCTGCGCCGTACCCACCCTCGACGCGCGGCTCGGCTCCCGGGGTCGCGACGACCACGCGGGCACCGGGCTCGACGGTGTCGGAGATCGTCGAGCCGCCCGAGGTGACGACCGGCACGCCGGCGAACGCCCGACCGAGTTCTTCGGCGGTGCGGCGCGCACCGGTCGTCTGGGCGCGGACGGAGGTGTGACCACACTCCGGGCAGCGGAACGACGTCTCCGGCCGTCCGCACCATCGACAGGACAATCGCCCCTGCGAGGTGAACTCGAGAGGACCGTGGCAGGCGCGGCAGCGCGCCCGCGCCCGGCAGCGGGCACAGGCGAGTGACGGGATGTAGCCGCGTCGCGGCACGCTGAACAGGACCGGGCGGTCGGCATCGAGCGCCCCGCGGGCCGCCTCGAAGGCCACTTTCGGAATGCGGGCGGCTCGCGCCATCGGGTCGTCGGCCACGCGGCGGTCCTCATCACTGAGCGCGACCACCCGGGCCGTACGGGCGCGCACGGTCGCCCGCTCGGCGACCAGGTCGTGCGCCCATCCCGCGCTGACCAGCGACTGCGCTTCGGTCGTTCGCGCATAGCCGCCGATGACCAGCGCGGACTTCTCCAGGTGCGAACGCAATACCGCGACCTCGCGCGGATGCGGATAGGGCGCGCGCGGCTCGTTGAGGCTGTCGTCGCCGTCGTCCCAGACGACGATCAGACCCGGGTCGTGGACCGGGGCGAAGATCGCGCTGCGGGTACCGATGACCACATCGGCGGCACCGCGCCGCACCCGCAGCCAGCGCCGGTACCGGGCGGTCGGACCGAGGCCGGCGGCCAGGGTCACGCATCGATCGCCCAGCGCGGCACACGCCGCCTCCAGACGTTCGAGATCACGCTGGTCGGGCACCACGACGATGGCGCCACGCCCGTTCGCGACCGTCGCGGTGACCAACTCGGCGATCCGGCTCGGCCAGTCCTCCCCCGGCGTGGCCTGCCACACCGCCCGCGGCGTCCCGGTCCGGGCGGACGTGACGAAGGACTCCGCGGCGGGGTATGCCGACCAGCCCTCGAGATCCACCGTCTCCGGCCTCGGCGTCTCGGGTTCCGGCGTGGTCTCCTTCTCCGTTCGCGCATGGCGTGGGGGCACGGCCAGCCGGATCACGTCCGACAATGTGCCCGCATACCGCTCGGCCACCGCACGACAGAGCTCGAGCAACTCCGGACCGAGAACGGGCTCCGGAGACACGACCCGGTCGAGCCAGCCGAGCCGACCGGGATGATCGCTGGTCTCGACACGCTCCAGCAGATAGCCGTCGACCAGCCGGCCACCGAAGCGAACCCGCACGCGCACACCGGGTTTCGCGATCTCGTCCTGCTCGGCGTCGATCCGGTAGTCGAACGGGCGATCCAGATGCGCGAGCCCCAGCATCGGCAGCACTTTGCCGATGGGCAGCTCAGGGGCCGGCTGCCGACCGCCCTTGGGCGTCGACGCCGGTGTCGCGTCGATCGTCTGCTGCTCCGGCGCCGGTTGCCGCGCGGACGCCGCGCACACTCCCGGCCCTACAGACCCGCGGCCGCCCGCAGCTTCTCGGCGCGGTCGGTGTTCTCCCAGGGCAGATCGATGTCGGTGCGGCCGAAGTGCCCGTAGGCGGCGGTCGGCGCGTAGATCGGCCGCAGCAGGTCGAGGTCGCGGATGATCGCGCCGGGACGCAGGTCGAACACCTCGGAGATGGCCTTCTGGATCGTCGCCGGGTCCACCTTCTCGGTGCCGAAGGTCTCGACGAACAGCCCGACCGGCGCGGCCTTGCCGATCGCGTAGGCGACCTGCACCTCGATGCGGCTGGCGAGTCCGGCGGCCACGGCGTTCTTCGCCACCCAGCGCATCGCGTAGGCCGCGCTGCGGTCCACCTTCGACGGATCCTTGCCGGAGAAGGCGCCGCCGCCGTGGCGGGACATGCCACCGTAGGTGTCGACGATGATCTTGCGGCCGGTCAGCCCGGCGTCGCCCATCGGTCCGCCGAGCACGAAGCGTCCGGTCGGGTTGACCAGAAGACGGAAGTCGGAGGTGTCGAGCTCGTTCGGCAGATCCAGCGCCTCGAACACCGGCGCCAGTACCTCGGCGCGGATGTCGGGGGTCAACATGTTATCGATATCGATGTCGGCCGCGTGCTGGGTGGAGACGACCACGGTGTCGAGACGAACCGGGACCTCACCGTCGTACTCGACGGTGACCTGGGTCTTGCCGTCCGGCCGGAGGTACGGCAGCGTGCCGTTCTTGCGGACTTCGGTCAGACGACGAGCAAGCTTGTGCGCCAACGAGATCGGCAGCGGCATGAGTTCCGGTGTCTCATCGGTGGCATACCCGAACATCAGTCCCTGATCGCCGGCGCCCTGTTTGTCGATGTCGTCGCCGCCCTGGCCGTACCGCGACTCGTGCGAGTCGGTCAGTCCCTGGGCGATCTCGGGCGACTGCGCGCCGATCGCGACGTTCACACCGCACGAGGCACCGTCGAATCCCTTCGTCGACGAGTCGTAGCCGATCTCCAGGATCTTCTCGCGGACGATGGTCGGGATGTCGGCGTAGGCGGTGGTGTTGACCTCACCGGCGACGTGGACCTGGCCGGTGGTCACCAGGGTCTCGACCGCGACCTTGGCGGCCGGGTCGGCGCTCAGCAGTGCGTCGAGCACGGAGTCGCTGATCGCGTCGCAGATCTTGTCGGGGTGGCCTTCGGTGACGGACTCGCTGGTGAACAGGCGTGACGCAGAGGTGGTCATCTGGTCCTCTCAGGTCTTCCGGGCCCCTCGGACGGGGCAGGCACTATGTCTGTGGACGGCCGTGTCTCGGCCGGTCGGGAACTGTTCCAACCTACACATCGGGTCCGACGGCAAGATGGTCAGGCCGAGCCCTGTCCATCTGGCACCAGGGCGCGGACCTCGTCAAGTATTCGGCTCGACATGAGCGTTTTGGATCCGAGTGGTAACGCGGTCTCGGTGCCGGTCGACGACAGCAGCCAGCCGGTGTTGTCCTCGGTGCCGAACGCCTTGCCGTCGCCGACCGCATTGACCACCAGCAGATCGCAACCCTTGCGGCGCAACTTCTCGCGTCCGTGGTCGAGGACTCCACCGTGTTCGTCGCCGGTTTCGGCGGCGAATCCGACGATGACGGTGCTGTCGGGGATCCGGCCGTCGGTGCGGGCTTCGACGAGTCCGCGCAGAATGTCCGGGTTGGTGGCCAGTTCGATGGGTGCCGGTCCGTCGGCGCCCTTCTTGATCTTGGCGTCGGCGACGGCGATCGGCCGGAAGTCGGCGACGGCGGCCGCCATGATGACGACGTCGGCCTCCGCGGCACGCTTGGCCATCTCGTCGGCAAGTTCCTGGGCGCTGTCGATACGCACGATCTCGACGCCCGCCGGATCCCCCGGATCGGCCGTGGAGCCGGCCACCACGGTGACGGTCGCACCGCGCTGGGCCGCCGCACGCGCAAGAGCGAAGCCCTGTTTGCCGGAGCTGTGGTTGCCCAGAAAACGCACCGGGTCGAGCGGCTCCCGAGTGCCGCCCGCACTGATGACGATGCGCACCCCCGAGAGGTCGTGGGGCAGCGCGTCGGGTCGATCGAGGAGCAGTTCGCCGATCAGCGAGATCTCCTGCGGGTCCGGGAGACGCCCCGGTCCGCTGTCGGTACCGGTGAGTCGTCCCGATGCCGGGGTCATCACGGTGACCCCGTGCGACCGGAGGGTCGCGACGTTCGCCTGCGTGGCCGGGTGTTGCCACATCTCGGTGTGCATCGCGGGCACGAACAGCACCGGACAGGTCGCCGTCAGCAGGGATGCCGTCAGCAGGTCGTCGGCGCGGCCGGCCGCCGCCCGCGACATCAGGTCGGCGGTGGCGGGTGCGACGATCACCAGATCCGCGTGCTGACCGAGGCGCACGTGTGCCACCTGGTCGACGTCGTCGAAGACCTCGGTGCTCACCGGGTTCCCGGTCAGTGCCTCGAAGGTCGCCTTGCCGACGAATTCCAGCGCCGCCCGCGTAGGAACCACGCGGACTTCATGGCCGGCCTCGGTGAAATGGCGGATCACCGAACAGACCTTGTAGGCGGCGATCCCGCCGCCCACACCGATCAGGATGCGGCGCCGAGTTGCGTCGCCGGTCGCTGCGCTCATCCCCGATCCCGCGGAATCCTCTATTCGCCTTCGGTGTGCTCGAGGAGGTCGGAGTGGATCTCCCGCATCGCGATGGACAGCGGCTTCTCCTGCAGGCCCGGCTCGACGAGCGGGCCGACGTACTCGAGGATGCCGTCACCGAGCTGGTTGTAGTAGTCGTTGATCTGACGTGCGCGCTTGGCGGCGTAGATCACCAGCGCGTACTTCGACGATGCCCGATCGAGCAGATCGTCGATGGGCGGGTTGGTGATGCCCAGCGGGGTGTCATATGCCGGTGCGTCGACGATCTCGGTCAGTTCCAAATTCTGGGTGCTCACGCATTCTCCTGCATCACTGTGCTCTATCCGGTGTACGTATCGGCCGTCGGCGACGAGATCACCTGGCGGTTCAAACGATGGGGGCCGGCCGCCCGGAAGCCGGAGCTTCGGGCCCGACCAGCAAGGATACCAATTCCGATGCCACCTGGTCGACTTCGGTGTTCACGAGTACATGATCGAACTCGTCCTGGGCGGCCATCTCCTCGCGAGCGGTGGCCAGGCGACGCTCCACCGCCTGCGGCGACTCGGTGCCGCGGCCGGTCAGGCGTTCGACCAGAATCTCCCAGCTCGGCGGCGCGAGAAAGACCGTGACGGCCTCCGGGAGTCGGTGGACGACGTTGCGCGCACCCTGCAGGTCGACCTCGACGAGCACGGGCGCACCGCGCTCCAGCGCGTTCTCGACCGGGGCGGCCGGTGTGCCCGAACGCTGCAGGCCTCCGTGGATCTCGGCCCATTCCAGAAGCCGGTCGGCGGCGATCATGGCATCGAATTCGGCGCGCGACACGAAGTGATAGTCGCGACCGTCGACCTCACCGGGCCGCGGATCGCGGGTCGTCACCGACACACTGAAGTACAGCTGCGGGACGAGCTGCCGGACCCTCCGGACAACGGTGGACTTACCTACGGCCGAGGGGCCGACCAGAATTACCAGTCGGCCCCTCGTGCTCATGCGGTGCTCGTTCAGGAGCTGAACTTCTCGAGCAGAGCCTTGCGCTGACGATCGCCGAGGCCACGCAGGCGGCGGGTCGGGGCGATCTCCAGTTCGGTCATGATTTCCTGCGCCTTGACCTTGCCGACCTTCGGCAGGGCCTCGAGCAGAGCAGAGACCTTCATCTTGCCGAGGATCTCGTCGTTCTCGGCATCCTTGAGGACCTGCTTGAGGTCGGTGCCGCCGCGCTTCAGGCGCTCCTTGAGCTCGGCGCGGGCCCGCCGGGCGGCAGCAGCCTTCTCCAACGCTGCAGCGCGCTGCTCGTCTGTCAACTGGGGAAGGGCCACGGGTTCCTCCGTCTTTCGTGTGTACTTCTGGACTGTCGTCAGACTCCGTTCGGCGCCTGACGGCGGTTTGGTCGCCGGTGCGGCGGTGGCGGTCACGCGATGTGGTCGACCACAGCCGACGTTTTGATGCGGCGAAAGCGACCGTACCCATCTGAACAGGCATTTGCGAGCGCCACCCCCCGAAAAGTGGGCGAATCTCAGTGTTGTAGCTTGCGTCGCCAACCGGAGCGGGGCGCTGCCGGGACCGGTTTCGACGACACCGCCCTGACGTCGCACGATGCCGCAAAGTCGCAGGTCACATCGGCTCGTCCGAGGAGGTATCACGACGTTCTCGCAGGCACACGCCGTTTTCACGGAAACAAGGCATGGGGCACGTGTGACTCGTGAGGTCGTGACGGATTCTCAGGAAAGACCGTGCCCAACCGCGCGTGTCGCGGGTTCGCCCCCGACTCATCCGGCGTCGTGGGGCAACGTCCACCGGCGCACGGAGACCGCCCCCCTGGGCTAACCGACGCTCCTGTCGATCGCGCGCATGACAAGAATTGACGCTCCACACAGCTCGTTGACAAGATCAAACTCCGACGTGCGCTGCCGGAGCGAACATCAGATACCAAGGAAGCACTCACGTGGAAATTGATGTCGAGAAGGTTGTCGCGCTGGGCAATTCGACCAAGGCGCACGGAGACGCAATCCGTGGCCAGAAACCCATGAACGGCGGCAACGCGCCCACCCATGGGTGCGGTGGCAGCGAGATCGCCCGCAATCTCGATGACGCGGCCAAGGCATTCGATTCGATCTTCGAGTACCACGCGACTCGTCTCAGTCACTTCGGCGACCTATCGATTCAGGCGGCACGCGACTATCAGAAGACCGAGGACATGTCGACTGAGGCGTTCGACGTGATCGGCAACTGATGAGTGACGACAGATACTCAGTTCACAAGCTGCGCACGTGGACATTCAACAGTGCACACGCGGCCTTGGCTTCGATGACCTCAAAAGGCGCGGAGATTACTAGTCAGGGCGATACGTCAGCAGGCGACTTCGACCGGTCGCGCAATATCTGGGACGCGCGTAGTGGCGACGCGGCCCGGAATCTGTCAAATCAGCATCATCAGGACCTCACGCGATCAGTCGCGGTCATGGAAGACATCGTGGACAGGTCGAGCAAGCTGATCGGGCAAATCGAGGCACAGGTCAAGGTTCTCGACGACAAGATGAAAGAGGCCGAGTCCTCAGAGTACGACTTCGTCGTGACGCCCGAAGGCGATGTTCACTCCCGCAAGTCCGTAGACGAGTGGACGGACATCTGGGGCTGGAAGACACCGGTGAAACTTCCGGCCATGACCGCTGAACAGCACTTCCTGAGCTCCGCCATCTCTGGCGCCCGGGCGGATATCTATCAACTAGATCAAGCCGGCTCCGATGTGGTCCGTCGCGCGTTCGAAAATCTGTCTCGCGGCGTCCAGGAGGGTGTGGTTCCCACTCCAACCGATCCCAAGCTCAAAGAGATCCTCAACAACTATCAAGTTTCGGCATCACCAGACGGAGCGGCACTGTGGCCACCGCCGAGTTTGATCGAGAAGGCGAAAAAGGCCGGCATTGACATCGGAATGGACCCTAAGCTTGTGTCGAGAGAAGAAGCCGAGATGCTCAATAAGATGGCTCTCAAATCGCTCCTCAACAAAGCCAATCCGTTCGAGGACGGCGATCCGGGTGGTATCACCGAATTTAACGCTATCAAGAAACAGGCCGAGGAAGAGGCGACGAAGCGGTATCGCCGTTCGATAAACGATGGGAAGGGTGACGCCTTCCGGCATGCCTATTGGAACGCCTTGATGACGCAGAAGTACGGGGAGGAGTGGACCAAGAAATACACCACTGCACACGAAGGCCTTGGTGGTCAGCCCGCGAATCGGGAAGCGATGGACCTATACAACAACGAGGTCGGCCGAGGCGTCGCCGCTGCACATCAGGGCGCGTCTCCTTCCGTACTGGCCGATCATGTTGCGGCACAGGTGAGTACCGGGAAAACAGTCGCTATCGGCGACGACGGCAAAATCGATTGGACAAACCGCGTGCACGGCAAACCCCGGAACGTTGGCACCACCGGTGTGACCCTCCCGGCAGGGACACCATGATCACGCGGCGACACCACCGAGCTGCCAAAGCCGGACTCGCAGCGATCCTCGCCGGTGTTGTCGTGGCTTCGACCACCGCATGCGGTCTCGTGTCAAACCCGTTCGCCCCAATGTCCACACCCCAAAGACACTGCAACACTCCGGAATTCCCCGCCGAAGACCGACCGGAGCCGCTGGGCTCGTCGAAGGCCTTCATGGCTGCCGCTCGACGCGCGGCCGACAATATCGGACAGCCGACGACTCTCGGTCAGATCGCCATCGCGGCCGGATGGACTGGCGTCTGGGATCGTCTCGTCATACAACAAGACGGGAACGGACCGGAAACACTTGATCGCTTCTCGGGCACTACCGGCGTGTGCTGGAACTATTGGGAGGCCGATATGGACCAGGTGACCCGATCAGCCGGAGACTACATATTCCTGTATCGGGACACCCCGGTTCAGGCGGTCCCGTGGAATTACGACGACGACCAACCCATCGACGTGCCCGGCGAAGAACATATACCGGTCATATCCCGAACGACGACGGTGGTGTCGAACGCGACCCGCGCGCGGCCGATTCTGGAACCGCAAGCCCCCTGAGCCACCTATGCGGGCGTCAGCCCAAGGCCGCCTCGATCTCATCACGTTCGGCCATGAAAGCTATGACGTATCCGCCCCGTGAAGACCTCCGGCCAACAATTCGCCGTAGCGGCTTGGGCGCCGAGGACCGCACGAGAATCGGGCCGTTCAGGGCGGTGTGAGGTCGGGGCCTGGTGACCGCGTTCGATTCACAACCAGCCCGAGGGCGCCACGGCCATCGACACAAATGTCCGACGTGCGCTCCCGCGAGCGAACGTCCGAGACCAAGGGAAGCATTCACGTGGTAGTTGATGTCGAAAAGGTTCTTCAGACGGTCGCGGTGACCATGCGACGGCGGTACTCAGGCCGCCGCTCCGGATGCGCAGCTTTGGCAGCCATCGTCATGGCTTCGACAGTCGGCTGCGGAATCCTGCCGAGCCCCTTCTCCCCCATGACCACTACGGAAAGGCAGTGCACCACTCCGGAGTTCCCTGTGAAGGGGCGCCCCGAGCCTTTGGGCTCCTCGGCGGCATTTATCTCCGCGGCGCGCGAAGCTGCCAACAGGATCGGCCAGCCAACCACGCTCGGTCAGATCGCCGATGCAGCCGGATGGACCGGCTCCTGGGATCGGCTTGTCATGCAAGAAGATTGGATGGGTCCCGCTGATCTCGACCGCGTCTCGGGCACGACAGGCGTCTGCTGGCACTACTGGGCGGCCGATCCCGACCGCGGTGGCCACGCGGGGGACTACATTTTCTTGCGTGGCAACTCTCCCCTCCAGGCGATCTCCTGGGGCGATGACAGACCTATCGTCACCACCGTGGATCGGCCCGCAGTGATCCATCGGAGCACGACGATCGTGTCGAACGCGACCTACGATCCACCGGCTCTGGAACCACGGGTTCCCTGAATTACACCTAAGGAGGTAAGGCCACTGTCCTCGGAGTACGACTTCATCGTTGCGCGGCCCCCAGAACATGGGCACCACCAGCGTGCCCCTTCCGGCGGGGACACCATGATCACGCGGCGACACCACCGAGCTGCCAAAGCCGGACTCGCAGCGATCCTCGCTGGTGTTGTCGTGGCTTCGACCACCGCATGCGGTCTCGTGTCAAACCCGTTCGCCTCAATGTCCACACCCCAAAGACAGTGCAACACTCCGGAATTCCCCGCCGAAGACCGACCGGAGCCGCTGGGCTCGTCGAAGGCCTTCATGGCTGCCGCTCGACGCGCGGCGAACAACGTCGGACAGCCAACCACTCTGGGGCAGATCGCAGATGCAGCTGGCTGGACTGGGAAGTGGGATCGCCTTGTCATCCAAAGAGAAGGGATCGGCCCTGAGAGACTGGACAGATTCTCGGGTACGACGGGCGTGTGCTGGAACTATTGGGAGGCCGATATGGACCAGGTGACCCGATCAGCCGGAGACTACATATTCCTGTATCGGAATACCCCGGTTCAGGCGGTCCCGTGGAATTACGACAACGACCAACCCATCGACGTGCCCGGCGAAGAACATATACCGGTCATATCCCGAACGACGACGGTGGTGTCGAACGCGACCCGCGCGCGGCCGGTTCTGGAACCGCAAGCGCCCTGAGTTCGCCTGCGATTCGAAGTCAGCGCAAGGCCATCTCGACCTCATCACGTGCGACCGTGAAGGCGGTGCGAAGAGCCGCAGGGTCGGGGCCGGCTCGCAGAACTCCCCTGCTACTGGCCGGCAGCAGCCACGAGCGGTCCGCACCCGCGAAGACCTCCGGCAGGTCGGCCGCGGTGGCGCCTTGGGCGCCCAGTCCGGGCGCGAGGATCGGGCCGTTCAGGGCCGCGAGGTCGAGGCCGTGTGCCCGCGTCGCACCGACGACCAGCCCGAGAGTGCCGCTCCCGTCGGCATTCTCGGCCGCTGCCGCGTCCACGATCGACTGTCCGACGCTGCGGCCCCCGGCATCGGCCAGCTGCACATCCGCACCTTCCGGATTGGAGGTGCGCGCCAGTGCGAAGACCCCGCGATCGGCGGCCCGCGCGGCGTCGATGGCCGGTGACAGCGAGCCGAAGCCGAGATACGGCGACACGGTCACCGCATCCGCGCACAACGGCGACATGTCCTTGAGCCACGCGACCGCGTAGGCATCCATGGTCGATCCGATGTCGCCGCGCTTCGCGTCCGCGAGCACCAGGGCGCCCGCCTCCTGGCATCCGGTGATGACCCGTTCGAGCACGGTGAAACCGGCCGCACCGAAGACCTCGAAGAACGCGACCTGCGGCTTGATCACCGCGGCCACCGGTCCGAGCGCCTCCACGCAGATGTCGGCGAACCGGGCCAGTCCGTCGATGTCGACCGTCAGACCCCAGTGCTCCAGCAGGGCCGCGTGCGGATCGATGCCCGCACACAGCCGGCCGCGCGCGGCGACCGCGTCCCGGTGTCGTGCCCCGTAACCCTGCCGGTTCATCGCGCTACTCCTTGGTCCCCATGGCCGCATGCCGCCGCTGCAGTGACTCCACGCCGATCTCCCCGCTCAGGGCGGCCTCGATGCCCTGTACCGCGGCGCTCGCACCTTGCACCGTCGTGATGCACGGGATGGTCGCCGACACCGCGGCACTGCGGATCTCATAGCCGTCGACGCGCGGGCCCGAGTTGCCGTACGGAGTATTGATGACCATCGCGACCTCACCCGCACGGATCAGGTCGACGATGGTGGACACCCCCTCGGCGGCCTCATAGTGCTTGCGGACCGTCCGGCAGTGGATACCGTTGCGGCGCAGCACATCCGCCGTACCCTCGGTGGCGAGGATCTCGAATCCGAGATCGGCCAGCCGCTTCACCGGGAACAGCAGGGCGCGCTTGTCCTTGTTCGCCACCGACACGAAGATCGCCCCCGACGTGGGCAGCGAGCCGTAGGCCGCGGTCTGGGACTTCGCGAAGGCGCGGCCGAAGTCGGCGTCGATGCCCATGACCTCGCCGGTGGACTTCATCTCCGGGCTGAGCAGCGAGTCGACACCGGTGCCGTCCTCGCGGCGGAACCGATTGAACGGCAGCACCGCTTCCTTGACCGAGATCGGTGCGTCGATCGGTGCATCGCCGCCGTCGCCGCTCTCCGGCAGTACGCCCGCCGTGCGCAGATCGGCGATCGACTCCCCCAGCATGACCCGGGCACACGCCTTGGCAAGCTGTACCGCGGTGGCCTTCGACACGAACGGCACGGTCCGGCTGGCCCGCGGATTCGCTTCCAGCACATAGAGGATGTCGTCCTTGAGGGCGTACTGGACGTTCAGCAGTCCCTTGACGCCAATGCCCTTGGCGAGGGCCTCGGTGGAGGCACGCACCATCGCGAGATCGGAACGACCCAGCGTCACGGGTGGCAGCGCACAGGCCGAGTCACCGGAGTGGATGCCGGCCTCCTCGATGTGCTCCATCACGCCGCCGATGTAGACCTCGTCGCCGTCGCAGAGGGCGTCGACATCGATCTCCACCGCATCCTCGAGGAAGCGGTCGACCAGCACCGGGTGATCGGGCTTGAGTTCGGTGGCGCGAGAGATGTAGTCCTCCAGGGACTTCTCGTCATACACGATCTCCATGCCACGACCGCCGAGCACATACGACGGTCGCACCAGCACCGGATAGCCGATGCGCGCCGCGGTCTCACGGGCCTCGTCGAACGAGGTCGCCGTGCCGAAGGCGGGCGCGGGCAGGTCGGCGGCCGTGAGCACCTTGCCGAACTCGCCACGATCCTCGGCGAGGTCGATCGCCTCCGGGCTGGTTCCGACGATCGGGACACCCGCGGCTTCGAGTCGTTCCGCGAGACCCAGTGGGGTCTGACCGCCGAGTTGCACGATCACACCGGCGACGGTGCCCGACGCGGACTCCGCGCGGTACACCTCGAGGACGTCCTCGAAGGTCAGCGGCTCGAAGTACAGACGGTCGGCGGTGTCGTAGTCGGTGGACACCGTCTCCGGGTTGCAGTTGACCATGACGGTCTCGTACCCGGCCTCGGACAGGGTGATCGCCGCGTGCACACAGGAGTAGTCGAACTCGATGCCCTGGCCGATGCGGTTCGGGCCGGAGCCGAGGATGAGCACCTTCGGCCGATCCGTTTGCGGGGCAACCTCACTCGTGGCAGCCGGATCGAGTTCGTACGTCGAATAGTGATACGGCGTCTTCGCCTCGAATTCGGCCGCACAGGTGTCCACCGTCTTGTAGACGGGGTGGACGCCCAACTCCTCGCGCAGAGCACGAACCGCGGCCTCGTCGGCCAGATCGTCACGCAGTGCGGCGATCTGACGGTCCGACAGTCCCGTCGACTTCGCCTCGCGCAGCAGATCCTCGTCCAGATTCTCGGCGTCGCGCACGGCATTGCCCACCGCCCGGATGCCGTCGATCTCGGCGAGGAACCAGGGATCGATGGCGGTGGCCGCGTACAGGTCCTCCACGCTCGCACCCGCGTCGAGCGCCAGCATGATGCCGTACAGGCGTCCGTCCTTCGGCGTCTTCAGGGTCTCCAGGAGGGCCGGAAGATCAACGGTAGCCGGATCGGGCCGATCGGGTTCGGTCCAGAAACCCGCGGCCTTGGTCTCCAGCGAGCGCATCACCTTGCCGAGGGCTTCGGCGAAGCTGCGGCCCAGGCTCATCGCCTCGCCCACCGACTTCATCGTCGTGGTCAGCGTGTCGTCGGCACCCGGGAACTTCTCGAACGCGAACCGCGGTGCCTTGACGACGACGTAGTCGAGGGTCGGCTCGAAGGAGGCGGGCGTCTCCTTGGTGATGTCGTTGACGATCTCGTCGAGGCTGTAGCCGATGGCGAGCTTCGCGGCGATCTTCGCGATCGGGAATCCCGTAGCCTTGGACGCCAGTGCCGACGAGCGCGACACCCGTGGATTCATCTCGATGACGACGAGGCGTCCGTCCTTGGGGTCCTGCGCGAACTGGATGTTGCAGCCGCCGGTGTCGACGCCGACCTCCCGCAGGATGTCGATCGAGAGGTTGCGCATCTTCTGGTATTCGCGGTCGGTGAGCGTCATCGCGGGCGCGACGGTCACCGAGTCGCCGGTGTGCACACCGACCGGATCGACGTTCTCGATCGAGCAGACGACCACCACGTTGTCGCGGTTGTCGCGCATCAACTCGAGTTCGTATTCCTTCCAGCCCAGGATGGATTCCTCGATGAGGACGTTGGCGGTCGGCGAGGCGGCCAGACCGCCGCCGGCGATACGTTCGAGATCCGCCTCGTCGTACGCCATTCCGGAGCCGAGTCCGCCCATGGTGAAGGACGGTCGCACGACGACCGGATAGCCGAGCTCGGCAACCGTCTCGCGCACCTCGTCCATCGTGTGACAGACGCGGGACCGGGCGCTCTCGCCGCCGACCTTGGCGACGATGTCCTTGAACATCTGCCGGTCCTCGCCACGCTGGATGGCATCGAAGTCGGCACCGATCAGCTCGATGTCGTACTTCTCCAACGAGCCGCGATCATGCAGGGCGACAGCGGCATTGAGCGCGGTCTGCCCGCCCAGGGTGGCGAGCACGGCATCGATCGGGTGCCCGGCGTCCCGCTCGGCCTCGATGACCTTCTCCACGTACTCCGGCGTGATCGGCTCGATGTAGGTGGCGTCGGCGAACTCCGGGTCGGTCATGATCGTCGCCGGGTTGGAGTTGACCAGGCTGACGCGCAGGCCCTCGGACTTGAGGACCCGGCAGGCCTGGGTGCCCGAATAGTCGAACTCGCAGGCCTGTCCGATGACGATCGGGCCGGAGCCGATCACCAGGACGTGCTGGATGTCTGTACGGCGTGGCATCAGGCCCCCGTTCCGTGTGCGCGGCTCTCCAGGAGAGCCGTGAACTTGTCGAAGAGATATGCGGCGTCATGTGGGCCGGCCGCCGCCTCCGGGTGATACTGCACCGAAAAGGCTTGTCCGGACGCGAGTTCCACACCCTCGACGGTTCCGTCGTTGGCGCACACGTGACTCACGCGGGCCCGTCCGAAGTCGGTGTCGAATTCCTCACCTGCCTCCCCCTCGAGGGCGAAGCCGTGGTTCTGTGCGGTGATCGACACCTTGCCGGTGGCCTGGTCGATGACCGGGATGTTGATACCGCGGTGACCGAACTTCATCTTGTAGGTGTTGCGGCCCAGGGCACGTCCGAGAATCTGGTTACCGAAGCAGATGCCGAACAGCGGGATGTCCTCGCCGAGCACCTGACGGGTCAGTTCCACCATGCTGTCCGCGGTGGCCGGGTCGCCGGGGCCGTTGGAGAGGAACACGCCGTCCGGTGTGATGTCGGTGATGGCGTCCAGACCGATGGTCGAGGGCAGGACGTGCACGCGCACACCACGTGCGGCGAACATCCGCGGGGTATTGGTCTTGATGCCCAGATCGATGGCGGCCACCGTGAATCGGGGCTCACCGGACGTCGGTTCGATGACGTAGGCGTTGTCGGTCGTGACTTCGCCGGACAGATTGGCGCCGGTCATCTCCGGCTGATTGCGCACCCGGGCCAGCAGTTCGTCGTTGGTGGCCATCGCCGCACCGGAGAAGACACCCGCGCGCATCGATCCGTGGTCGCGCAATACCCGCACGAGTGAGCGGGTGTCGATGCCGGAGATCCCGACGACGCCCTGGGCGGTCAATTCGTCCTCGAGTGAGGTCGTCGCGCGCCAGTTCGACACGCGGCGCGTGGGATTGCGGACCGCGTAACCGGCCACCCAGATCTTTCCGGAATCACCGGTGGCCGAGTCGCTTCCGGCGCTGCCGGTGCTCTCGCCGTCCTCGGTGTTCCAGCCGGTGTTGCCGATCTGCGGGGCGGTCGCCACCACGATCTGCCGGTGATAGCTGGGGTCGGTGAGGGTTTCCTGGTAGCCCGTCATCGCGGTGCAGAACACCGCCTCGCCGAGGGTCTCGCCTTCCGCGCCGTATGGCCGACCCCGGAAGACCTGTCCGTTCTCCAGCACCAGAACCGCTGTGCTCATTGATCTTTCCTCTGTTCGGCGTCGTTCTCTGTGTTCCCGGTGTCCGGTGTGAACTCCCGTATCCACTCCGGATAGATGCTCTTGTCGTCGGCGCGCAGACCCGAGTCGATCTCGGTGCCGGTCGGCAGCTGCCAGCGGATCACGAGCACACCGTCGGCCGTCATCACCTTGCCCGCAAGGCCGCGTTCGGTCCGGATCGCGACGATCGAGTCGCGCGGTATCCAGATCTCGGTGGCTCCCTGCCTGCCGATCAGAATCCCGTCGGGATACCCGGCGATGAGGCTTGCGGCGCGATCGCCGATGTCCCCCACCGCTACTCGATCCTGCCAGCTCGGCGCCATCGTGCTGCCCACGTACAGGCCGGAGTGCGGTCCGAGCAACGGGTCGGGCAGCGGTTCGGGAACCGCGGGCAATGCGCCGATCGAGTCGGCCTGCCGCAGACCACGGTTGCGCCATCCGCGAAGGACGAGTGCGACCAACCCGAGCCAGACCAGGAGCACGATCGCGACGATAATGATGCGCAGCAGCGTGTTGCTCATCGCGCCACCTCCCCGTCGCGTGCGGTCACCCGGCCGCGCAGCACGGTCGCGACCACGGTGGCCGGCATCGTCATCTCCTCGTACGGCGTGTTCGACGACAGGCTCGCGAGCCTCTCGCCGGACACCACCCAGGACGTGTCCGGATCAACCAGGGCCAGCGAACCGGGTTCGCCGACCGCGATCGGCCGGCCCTGATCGGTGAGCCCGACGATCTCCGCGGGCCGTTCACTCATCACGCGCGCGACCCCGCGCCAATCCAGCAGTCCCGGGGTGACCATTGTCTCGACGACGATCGGCAGCGCGGTCTCCAGACCCAGCATCCCCGGCCGGGCCTGCGCGAACTCACAGGTCTTGTCCTGCGCCGCGTGCGGGGCGTGATCGGTTGCCACACAATCGATCACACCGTCGGCCAGCGCCTGACGGAGTGCCACGCTGTCGCGTTCCTCCCGCAGGGGCGGATTCACCTTGTTGACGGCGTCATAGGTGGCGAGACGGTTGTCGTCGAGCAGCAGGTGGTGAGGCGTGACCTCGGCGCTGATCGCGATGCCCTGCTCCCGTGCCCAGCGCAGCAACTCGACCGTGCCCTCGGTGGACGCATGACAGATGTGCACCCGGGTCCCCGCATCACGGGCCAGCAACGCGTCGCGGATGACGATCGATTCCTCCGCCGCACGCGGCCAGCCGGTCAATCCGAGGCGAGCGGCGTTCGCGCCCTCGTTGGCCACCGCACCGACGGTCAGCCGGGGTTCCTCGGCATGTTGTGCGATCAGCACGTCCAGACTCTTCGCGTACTCCAGTGCGCGGCGCATGACCAGCGGATCATCGACGCATTTGCCGTCGTCGCTGAACATCCGGACTCCGGCGGCACCGCGGGCCATCATGCCCATCTCGGCGAGCTGCTTGCCCTCGAGCCCGACCGTGACGGCACCGACCGGGTGCACATCGACGAGCCCGACCTCACGCCCGGTGCGCCAGACGTTGTCGGTGATCGTCGAGTTGTCCGCGACCGGATCGGTGTTCGCCATCGCGAACACCGCCGTGTAGCCGCCGAGAGCCGCTGCGGCCGAACCACTCCGGATGGTTTCGGTGTCCTCGCGTCCCGGCTCGCGCAGGTGGGTGTGGAGATCGACGAAGCCCGGCAGCAGAATCGCTCCACCGCCCTCGATGCGCTCGATGTCCTCCGGCGCGGTCAGTCCGGCGCCGATCTCGGTGATCACACCGTCGACCACCAGGACATCCACCGGATCGCCCTCACCGTACGGCCGGACGTCGGCGAGGAGAACCGACCCGACTGCCGGACCTGCGTTCTGCACTTCTTGCCTCATCTCTGCTTACTGGGTTGCTGTGCTGTCGGTACCGACGAGCAGGCGGAACAGCACCGCCATGCGGACATGGACGCCGTTGCGGACCTGATCGAGTACGGTCGCCCGGGGTGCGTCGGCGACCGAGTAGCCGATCTCCATGCCGCGCAACATCGGTCCGGGGTGCAGGACGACCGCATCGTCGGACAGCAGCGCCATGCGCCGGTCGTTGAGCCCGTATCGCACGGAGTACTCGCGGGCGCTCGGGAAGAATCCGCCGTTCATCCGCTCGGCCTGGACACGCAGCATCATCACCGCGTCGACGGCGGACAGTTCGGCATCGAGGTCGTCGGAGACCTGCACCGGCCACTGCTCGACTCCGACCGGCAGCAATGTCGGCGGCGCGACGAGCACCACCTCGGCGCCCAGCGTGGAGAGCAGGTGGACGTTGGAGCGCGCGACCCGCGAGTGCAGGATGTCGCCGACGAGGGCGATGCGGCGTCCGTCGAGATTCCCCAGCCGCTGCCGCAACGTGAGCGCGTCGAGCAATGCTTGCGTGGGATGTTCGTGGGTGCCGTCACCGGCATTGATGATCGCGGGGCCGTCGATCTCGCCGTCGGCGCCGATCTCCGAGGTCCACTCCGCGATCTGGTGCGCCGCACCGGAGGCCGGGTGACGCACGATCAATGCATCGGCACCGGCTGCCCGGAGGGTCTTCGCGGTGTCCCGCAACGATTCTCCCTTGCCGACCGAGCTGCTGGACGCGCTGACGTTGATCACGTCGGCGCTCATCCATTTGCCCGCGACCTCGAAGGACACGCGGGTGCGGGTGGAGTTCTCGTAGAAGACCGTCATCACCGTGCGGCCCCGGAGCGTCGGCAGCTTTCGGACCTCCCGACCCGTCAGGGCCTGCTCGAAGCGTTCGGCCTCGTCGAGGAGTGAGGTGATCTCGTCTGCGGATAGATCCTGAGTGGACAACAGATGCCGCATCAGGATCGGCCGCCCTTCGTCTCGTCGTGGGATGTCTCGCCGGGAGGCGATGTGGTCGCGGGGCCGCCGAGCGGGGCCGGAGTCAGGATGACCTCGTCGACGCCGTCGTGTTCGACCAGGTGCACCGAGACGCTCTCGTCCCGTGAGGTGGGGATGTTCTTGCCGACGTAATCGGCGCGCAACGGCAGCTCCCGGTGCCCGCGATCCACCAGCACGGCCAACTGGACCGCGGCGGGCCTGCCGAGATCGCGCAGCGCGTCCAGTGCGGCGCGGACTGTGCGACCGGAGAACAGGACGTCGTCGACGAGAATGACCACCGCGTTGTCGACGCCACCCGCCGGCACCATGGTGCGTTCGAGGGCCCGATGTGGTTTGTCGCGCAGGTCGTCGCGGTACAGGGTGATGTCGAGGAAGCCGACCGGCACCTCGGTGCCTGCGAACTCGTTGATCCGCTCGGCCAGCCTGCTGGCGAGAGATGTTCCGCGGGTGGGTATTCCGATGATCACCACATGGGGACCGGCCGGCGAGTCCAGCGCGGTCTTCTCGATGATCTGGTGCGCGATGCGGGCGACGGTACGCGAGACGTCGGAAGCGTCGAGGAGAACCCGGGTACGGGGCTGGGCATCGTCGGAAGATGCGTCACCGCCGGAGGGCATACCGCTGTCGGTGGCCATGGCCACGCCGACCTCCTTCTCCGCCTCGCAGGACGGATCGTTAAAGGATGTCTGTCGTCGAAGTACTTTACACCGCGCGTATCGGCAAACCGAGCCGATCAGGCGAGATCCGGGTCACGTACCACCGACGATCCCGTGGCTACGGCTCAGTTCTCCGCGGAATCTGTTGTCGCCGAACCGCTCTCGTCTCGCGGTGCGGTAGCCGCCGCCGCTGCACGCACCTGCGGGGCCAGCTCGGCGATCCGCGCCAGGACACCGTTGACGAAGGCGGGCGAATCGTCGGTCGACAGTTCCTTGGCGAGTTCGACGGCCTCGTCGACGATCACGACCGGATCGACGTCGACGGCATTGAACAGCTCCCAGGTGGCGAGCCGCAAGATCGCACGATCAACCGCGGGCAGGCGCTCCAACGTCCACCCCCGCAGATGGGAGGACACGACGGCGTCGACCTGCCCGGCGTCCGCCGCCAGACCGTCGATCGCGCGCGCCGTGTAATCGTGGATCGTGCCGACACTCTCGTCGTCACGCACCAACTCGCGGCGCTCGTTGACCAGTTGTTCGGGGCTAACGCCCTTGGCCTCCGCCTCGAACAGCAGATCGACGGCGCGGCGGCGGGCTTTGTGCCGGGTTCCGGGTTGCTTCACGCTGGTTCTGGTCTCGCGCGATCAGCTGTTGACGCGGCTGAGGTAGCTGCCGTCACGGGTGTCGATCTTCAGTTTGTCCCCGGTATTGATGAAGAGCGGAACCTGGATCTCGGTACCGGTCTCCACGGTGGCCGGCTTGGTACCGCCGGTAGAGCGGTCGCCCTGCAGGCCCGGATCGGTGTGGGTGACGACGAGCTCCACGCTCACCGGGAGTTCGACGAACAGCGGGTTGCCGTCGTTCAGCGACACCTGCACGGTCATGTTCTCCAGCAGGAAACGGGCACCTTCACCGACGGTCGCCGGAGCGAGCGGGTACTGCTCGTAATCCTGCGAGTCCATGAACACGTAATCGGTGCCGTCGTTGTACAGGAAGGTCATGTCACGACGGTCGACGGTCGCGGTCTCCACCTTCACGCCCGCGTTGAACGTCTTGTCGACGGTCTTTCCGCTCAGCACGTTCTTGATCTTGGTGCGCACGAACGCGGGGCCCTTGCCCGGCTTGACGTGCTGGAACTCCATGATCTGCCAGAGCTGGTCGTCCATGCGCAGCACGAGGCCATTCTTGAAATCGGCGGTGGTCGCCATCGTCGTTACTCTTCCCTCTTGGTCGTCGGCTGGGTCGTCTGGGGCGGAAACATCCGTCTACAGGACGGTGAATGCCTTGTCGGTGGCGGTCAACAGCTCCGGAGCGTCGTTCGTGACGACGAGAGTGTCCTCGATCCTGACGCCACCTCGACCGGGGAGGTAGACGCCGGGTTCCACGGTCACCGCTGCGCCGCAAGGCAGTGTACCCGTTGCCGTGGCACCGATTCCGGGCGCTTCATGGATCTGCAGTCCGACGCCGTGCCCGAGTCCGTGCACGTAGCGCTCGCCGTACCCGGCATCGGCGATCACCGTGCGCGCCGCCGAGTCGACGGCACGCAGTTCGGCACCGGGCTCGAGCGCCGCACGACCGGCGGCCTGGGCGGTCGCGACGAGGTCGTAGATCTCCCGCTGCCAGTACGCGGCGTGGCCGAGCACGTAGGTGCGGGTCATGTCGGAGTGGTAACCGTCGACGACCGCCCCGAAATCGATCTTCACGAAATCCCCGTCGGCGAGGACGGCCTCGGTCGGACGATGGTGTGGCACTGCCGAATTCGGTCCGGCGGCGACAATGGTCTCGAAGGCGATGGCGTCGGCGCCACGCGCGTACATCTCCCATTCGAGCGCTCGCGCGACGGACCGTTCGGTGACGCCGGGCCGGATGAGTCCGCGTTCGATGATGTCGGCGAGGGCGGCGTCCGCGACCGCCGCGGCCTTCCGGAGCGACGCGATCTCGCTGTCGTCCTTGACCTCGCGCAGCGTCTGCACCACCCCGGACGCCCCCACCAGGCCGACAGCGGGCAGTTCGTCGGCGAGGACGGCGACGAGCGCACGGTGTGCGGCCACCGTGACGGCGTCGGCCTCGAATCCGACGGCGTGCGCACCCCCATCGCGGGCGTGCCGGACCAGAGCCGTCGAGCAGTTGCGCTCGATCACCGCCTCGAGATCACCGGCCTGCTCCGCCACCTGCGTGAGATAACGGCCATCGGTGCTGATGCGGTCACCGTCGGCGTCGACGGCACTGATCAGAACGGCCGCGTTGGACCCGGTGAACCCGGTGAGGTAGCGGACGTTCACCAGATCGCTGACGACGAAGCCGTCGACCTCGGACTCCGGCCGGAGTCGGGCCAGGGGACCGTCGTCGGCGCGTAACAGCGCGCGCAGCCGGTCACGGCGCGCCCGGTAGTTGCTGGTCATCGGGGTGGAAGCCATATTTCAACGCTACCGTCTGTCCACGGCCGAGTGCGGCCACGCCGGACCTGACGACCGCAACCGGGGGATGTGGTTCCGAACACGTTTCACTTTCAGTACCCTGTCCGCATGTCTTCGTGGTTGCTGCGCGGTCTCGCGATGTCCGTTGTCCACATCCTGGCGCGCGTTCTACTCGGTGTCGCGATCGTGCAGGCACCTCTGCACTCCACTGTCTGGAAGACCCTGGCCGTCGCCGCGGTCGTACTGATCGCGATCATCTGGGGCGGCATCGACGGGGTCCGCGACGCCCGCGCGAATCCCGATCCCGACGATTACGAGGACCTGACCGTCCGCTGGCTCAAGGCCGGCCTGCTCGCAGGCGTCATCTCGGCGATCGTCTGCTGGATTCTCGGCCGGTTCTTCTTCGCCGGAATCGGCGAGGCGGGATTCTTCATCGAACTGTTCGCCGGCGGCTCCTTCACCGCGCTGGTGATCTTCGGCCCGGCGTTCGTCGGTGCGGCCGTGGGTCGCTTCCTGGTCCGTCGGGACCAGCGGAAGTCGGATCGCTCATCGGATGACTGGACCGAGACGCGATCCGAGGACACCCGCCCGGTTCCGACCGCCTGATCACGAGCCGGGCCGCCGACCGGATCTCGATACGCCCGCTCGCTCCGCTCGCGGGCTACTCGATCACCGAATGACACACCCCACCGATGGTCTCGATCACCGAATGACACACCCCACCGATGGTCTCGATCACCGAATGACACACCCCATCGATGGTCTCGATCACTGAATGACACATTCCACCGATGGTCGAGTAGCGACGAGCGAGCGGCAGCGAGCCCGACGCGTATCGAGACCCGACTCGAACCGCCGCCCCGTCAGAGCAGGACGCCGCCTCCGGGCTGTGCGTCGGCGGCCACCGCCGAGTAGGCCGCGGCAACCAGCGAGGGGTCCGGTCCCTCGAGTCGCCCAGGTTTGCCCAGACCGTCGAGAACCACGAAACGCGTGACGCCCGAGCGGTTCTTCTTGTCCCCCGCCATCGTGGTGAGAAGTTCGGGCAACGCGTCGGCGTCGTATGTCGTCGGCAGCCCCACCAGATCGAGGATCCTCTTGTGCCGGTCCGCGGTCTCGTCGTCGAGCCGCCCCGCGAGACGCGCGAGCTCGGCCGCGAAGACCAGCCCGACGGAGACGGCGGCCCCGTGGCGCCACTTGTACCGCTCACGGCGTTCGATGGCGTGTCCCAGGGTGTGTCCGTAATTGAGGATCTCCCGCAGGGAGGACTCCTTCAGGTCGGCGGACACCACGTCCGCCTTGACCTGCACCGAACGCCGGATCAGTTCCGGCAGTACGGTTCCGGTCGGGTCGAGCGCGGCCTCGGGGTCGGCTTCGATGATGTCGAGGATCACCGGGTCCGCGATGAATCCGGTTTTGATGATCTCGGCCAGACCGGCGATGATCTCGTTGCGCGGCACCGTTTCCAGTGTCGCGGTGTCGATCAGCACGGCATCGGGTTCGTGGAATGAACCGACGAGATTCTTGCCTGCGTCGGTGTTGATGCCGGTCTTCCCGCCCACGGCGGCGTCGACCATGGCGAGCAGCGTCGTCGGGATGTGGATCACGCCGATGCCGCGCATCCAGGTGGCCGCGACGAAGCCGGCGAGGTCGGTGGCCGCCCCGCCGCCGAGGCTGATCACCTTGTCGTTGCGCTTGAGCCCGATCCGGCCGAAGACGTCCCAGCAGAACGCGGCAACCGACAGGTCCTTGCCCGCCTCGGCGTCGGGGATCTCCACCCGATGCGCGTCGAACCCCTTGTCCGCCAGGTACTCCCGGATCTGCTCGGCCGTCTGCTTCAGCGGGGGCTGATACAGGATGGCGACACGGTCGGCACCCTCCGCCGCGGTGGCCACGTCATCGAGCAGTCCGCGCCCGATCAGCACGTCGTAGGGCGAGCCGGCGTTCACCGTGATCGCGACGGGTTCGGTCATCGGGATGCCTCCGTTTCGGGTTCGGAACGATCGCCCGCCAGTTTCAGCGCGAGTTCCGTGACGATCTGATCTGCGACGTCATCGGGCTCACCCGCACCCGCATCGACGACGAAACTTCCGGTGCGCGAATAGATGTCGTCACGTTCGGCCAGGAGTTCACGGTAACGCGCCGCCGGGTCGTCGGTGGCGATGAGCGGGCGGTCGGTGCCGTCGACGCGAGCGAAGCCCTCGTCGGCGCCGATACGCAGATAAACGACACGATGCCCGGCCAGTACGTCGGCGACGGCGGGCGTGGTGACCGCTCCCCCGCCGAGGGCGACGACCCCGCGGTGTGCGGCGACGACCTCGAGCACGATGTCGCGTTCCAGCTCCCGGAACCGCTGCGCGCCGTCGGTGTCGAAGATCTCCGGGATCTCACGCCCGGTTCGCCGCACGATCTCCTCGTCGGTGTCGATGAAGTCGACACCGAGGCGGTCGGCCAGAATCCGGCCGACCGTCGACTTGCCTGCCCCCATGAAGCCGATCAGGATCGCTGCCGGGGACCGTTCGGGCACCGCAGAACTCATGAGTGCGGAGGCCGTGCTTCGATGCGCTTGCGGTAGGCGTCGAGATTCGACGCGGTCTCCGCCGCCGAGTCGCCACCGAACTTCTCCAGCGCCGCCTGCGCGAGGACGAGAGCCACCATCGACTCGGCGACGACCCCGGCTGCCGGGACGGCGCAGACGTCGGAGCGCTGGTGGATGGCGCTGGCCGGTTCACCGGTAGTCATGTCGACCGTCGCGAGGGCACGCGGCACGGTGGAGATCGGCTTCATGGCGGCGCGTACACGCAGGTCTTCGCCGTTGGTCATGCCGCCTTCAAGGCCACCCGCGCGGTTGGTGGACCGCAGCACGCCGTCGGGTCCCGGGACCATCTCGTCATGCGCTTGGCTGCCGCGGCGGCGAGCGGTGGTGAAACCGTCGCCGACCTCGACACCCTTGATCGCCTGAATGCCCATGAGAGCCGCCGCGAGACGGGCGTCGAGCCGGGTCTCACCGCTGACGTGCGATCCGAGTCCGACCGGAACGCCGGTCGCCACGACCTCCACGACGCCACCGAGGGTGTCGCCGTCCTTCTTGGCGGCCTCGATCTCGGTGATCATCTGTTCTTCGGCGGCCGAGTCGAACGCGCGTACCGGACTGGCGTCGATCGCCTCGAGGTCGTCGTAGCGCGGGGCCGGACCGTCGTAGGGGTCGCTTGCCCCGATGGAGATGACGTGCGACAGGATCTCGATGCCGAAGACCTGGCGCAGGAAGTTGCGCGCGACGGTGCCGGCGGCGACGCGCGCAGCGGTCTCCCGTGCGCTCGCCCGTTCCAGGATCGGACGCGCGTCGTCGAAGCCGTATTTGAGCATGCCGGAGTAGTCGGCGTGACCGGGCCGCGGGCGCGTGAGCGGCGCGTTACGCGCACTGCCCTCAAGTTCGGCGTCGTCGACCGGATCCGCCGACATCACGGTCTCCCACTTGGGCCACTCCGTGTTGCCGATCTCGATGGCGACGGGTCCACCCATGGTGGTGCCGTGACGGAGCCCGCCGACGACCGTGACCTGGTCGGCCTCGAACTTCATCCGGGCACCACGGCCGTAGCCGAGCCGGCGACGTGCCAATTGCTCGGCGATGTCCGACGAGGTGACGTCCACTCCGGCGACCATCCCCTCGACGATGGCGACCAGGGCCGGTCCGTGGGATTCTCCGGCAGTTATCCAGCGCAACACAGTGCTCAATTGTTCCATGACCACGCGGGAACGTCGCTGCCGGTGTCGTGTCGCGCGCTCAGCCCGGGCCGAGCGCGATGACCGCGGCCGTCACCAGGGCCGGAGCGTGTGGACGGGCCCGTCGCGAGCTACCCGGTGCCGGCCGGCGGGTGGCGACCAGGTGGATGATCGCAGCAGTGAGGATCGTCATGGCACCAAGGACCGGGTCTGCCACCAGTCCGCCGATGACGAGGGCGAGTTTCACGTCGCCGCCACCACTTGTCCGGCTCAGCGCGCCGACCAGGTACGGCAGCATCGTGGCGAGGGCCGAGACACCGATCACCGGGTGACCGACCGAGGAGCACAGCACGGCGACGATGCCGGGCCAGACGAGTGCGTTCGGGATCCGGCCGGTGCGGTGATCCCCGACGGCCACGACGGCCAGCCACACCGCGACGAGACAACTGCTCATGCCCCGATCTTCGCGAGGCGGCTCGCCAGGAACCCGGTCCCGGTGGCCGTCGTGCCCACGTTCTGTGGATCACCGGGCGTCTGTGGACAACCGGTCGGTCAGAGAGTCGCGTCGAGCGCCGCGGCCATGGCGGCGCGCGGGGCCGGGCGACCGGTGAATTGCTCGACCTGACTGAATGCCTGATGCAGCAGCATGACGAGGCCACCGACGACCTCACCTCCGGCAGCCGTCACAGCGGCCGCCAGCGGAGTCGGCCAGGGGTGGTAGATGACATCGACGACCCGCGGCGCATGTGCCAACGCCTCCGTCAGTCCCGCGGCTGCCGGGGCGGGCACGGTGGACACCACCACGCCGCTCGCGCGGCAGCGGTCGGCCAGCTCGGCGCCGGGCTCGAAGGCCAGCCAGTCGGTCCGCATGCCCTGGCCACGGGCGAGGTCCAGCACCGGGGCGGCACGTTCGGCATCCCGGGCGACCACGGTGAGATCGGTGAAGCCGGCCGCTACGAGCGCGGCGACCGTGGGCAGAGCGGTGCCGCCTGCGCCCACGATGATCGCCGAGGGACGTGCCGCGGCGTCGGCACCGACCTCGCCGAGGGCGCCCGTCATACCGTCGATGTCGGTGCAGTCGGCGCGCCACCCTTGGCCGGTCCGCACCAGGGTGTTCGCCGAGCCGACCAACTCGGCGCGTGGAGTCCGTTCGTCGGCGTACGCCAGGGCGGCGAGCTTGGCGGGCATCGTCACCGACAATCCGATGAACTCCGGTCCGAGACCGTCGACGACCCCGGGCAGTTGTTCGGCGGTGCACTCGATGCGCTCATAGGTCCAGTCATCGAGCCCCAGGGCGCGATACGCCGCGAGGTGCAGATCGGGTGACCGGGAGTGATCGATGGGCGAACCGAGCACCGCGGCACGGCGTGCGGTCGTCACCTCAGCTGCATCCGGTGGTCAGGAACTTGTTGTCACAAGCCTTTTCACGGTTCTTCTTGTGCTGCTCGAAGGTGTCGGCGAACAGCGTCTTGCCGGTCTTGTCGATGGTGACGAAGTACAGCCAGTTACCGGTCGCCGGATGTTCGGTGGCGGTGAGGGCGCGCTCCCCGACGGCACCGATCGGTGTGGCGGGCAGCCCCTTGGACTGATAGGTGTTCCAGATGCTCTCGGCCTTGTAGGCGTCGCCGTAGACGTCGATGTTCGTGACGCGCGCGGTGTAGTTGGCGGTCGAGTCCATCTCCAGTCGCTGGTCCTTGTCGAGCCGGTTCAGGATGACCCGGGCGACCTTGGGGAAGTCCTCGGGGTCGGTGACCTCACGCTCGACCACCGATGCGGCGACCAGGGTGTCGTAGGCCGAGAGATCCGACTCGCGCGGTGTCAGCAGGCCCCACTGTTCGAAACGGGACACGCTCGCGACGATCAGGTCATGCAAAATCTGCGACGCCGACTGCTCGGGGTTGATGGTTTCCCAGGTGCCCGGCGCGATGAGGCCCTCGATGCGCCGGTGATCTCCGGTCAGCTTCTCGACCGTCGGCCGCGCCCACTCGGGTACGCCCAGCACGTCGGGTCCGTCCTGCGCCGCCGCCGACTCCAGCTCGGCGGTGGTGACGCCGATGCGTTTGCCGTTGAGCGTGATCGCCGTGGCGTTCTCGATCATCTGGAAGATTCCGGTGGTCACCTTCTTGTCGACGCCGGTCTTGCTGTCGAGCTGCAGACCTTCGGGCACCACCATCCGGCCAACGCGATGTTCGTTGCCGCTGGTCATCATGGAGACCGCGGTACTGGCGGGGATCTCGGTGCGCAGTTTGTAATAGCCGCCGGAGATCGCCTGCCCGTCGGCCGCGTCCAGGAAGGCACGGACGCTGCCGACCACGTTCTTGTCGTGCAGGATCCGGCCGAAGTCCTGGAGCGTCGAGTTCTCCGGGATGTCGACGATGACGTCGGAGACACCGGCCGCATTCGAGTAGTCGGTTCGGTCGTCGAGCATGCCGAAGGCGCGCAGTCCGACGAATGCGACGCCGCCGACCGCCACCAGGAGGCAGGTCAGAACCAGGGCGAGCACCACGCGCCTGCGTTTCCGCCGCCGGTCCCGGGCGTCGCCGCCACCGGCGGCCTTGGCCGGGCGCGACGATCCACGGCTCCGGCGTTTGTCGCGGGTGTCCTTGCCCCGACTCCGTGTCCCGCGCCCGGCACCGGTTCGGGTGTCGTCGGTGTCGTCGAGGGCCAATGCGCCGCTGTCGACGCGCTCGTCGTCGAACAGATGGGAGGCCGTCGCGAAGCCGCCGGTGTCCGGTGATTCCCTGCGGGGCGGGACGCTTCGCGGCACCCGGCCCGCCGGCGGTTGTGCCGCGGGCCTCGATTGTGTGGGAGGTGCCGAACGAGTGGGACGTGTGCCGGGCGACGGATCCAGTCCCGCCATGTCCAGGTCGACGTCGACTTCCGGCGCGTCGGGTTCCCCGGCGCGGGGGTACGCCTCGCGGCGGGTCGGCGGAGGCATCGGTGTACGCGCAGTCGGAGGCGGCGCGGACCGCATCACCCGGGCGTCCGAGGGGCCGGACTGGCCTTCGGTGCGGTGCGGGCTGATGTTGTGGCCCGGGTCGCGGTACTCCCCGGAGCGCGACCGATCGGCGGGCGGCGGGGGCGCCGTACGGAAACCGCCGGACTCCGGTCCCGCCTCCCGCGGAGGAATACGGCGCGGTGCCGCGCGCTCCCCTTCCGCCGGCTGTGACCGGGTGATCGAGGGGCCGTCGTGTTCGTCGCCGACACGGCGTCGCCGATGTCGGGTCGTCGGCCGATCGGCGGACGGCTGCGTGAAGTACCGCATCCGCTCGATCTCGTTCGGGTCTCCGGGCGGAACCGAATGGTCGCGCCGTCGAGGCCGGTGGGGTTCGTCGGTCACCGGACGATTCCTCCCAGGTCTCCGCGACCGTGAGACACGGTGCAGCGACGCTTCGAGATCATGAATATCACTGTGCGATCCGGCCGGAATGAAACATGCGTCATCGTCGGGTATCCAGCCACCCCTGAAGAATAGCGACCGCGGCCGCTTGATCAACGACGGCGCGCGACGATTTGGCATTCCGGCCACTGGCCCGCAGCGCCTGGGTCGCGGTGACCGTGGTGAACCGCTCGTCCTGATACTCGACCGCCACCGGGTCGATCGCGGCCGCGAGACTCGTTCCGAAATCCCTGGCCAGCCCGGCTGCCGCACCGTCGGTGTTCCGCAGCGTGCGCGGCAGTCCGACGACCACACCGACCACCTCGTATTCGGCCGCGATCTCGGCGATGCGCTTGATGTCTCCGTCACCGGACGGCGTGCGTGTCACGGTCTCGACCGGTGTCGCGAGGATGCCGTCGGGATCGCAGACCGCGACCCCGATCCGCACACTGCCGACATCGATGCCGAGGCGACGACCACGCGCCACGGAGTCCGCGGACGAACTCACTTGTCCCCGGCGAGGTCGCGGACACGGTTCATCGCGGCGGTGATGCCGTCCGCGTCGGTTCCCGACCCCTGCGCGAGGTCCGGTTTACCGCCTCCGCGGCCGCCGACGAGGCCGGACACCTCCTTGACGACGTCACCGGCCTTGATGCCGAGGTCACGTGCGGCCTCGGTGGTGGCGATGACGAACGGCACCTTGGTGGAATCCCCGTCCGGGATCGCCGAGAACAGCGCGATCACCGCGGAGCGGTCGGCGACCTTGCCGCGCAGGTCGGTGGCGATGCCCCGCAACCCGTTCGCGTCGAGGCCGTCGGGCAGTCGTCCGCCGACGATCAGTGTCGAGCCCGCGGTGGTCGCGTCATCGATGAGTCCCGACGCGGCTGAACGGGCGGCCTCCTCGCGCAGGCGATCGACCTGCTTCTCGGCATCGCGGAGCCGGGTGACGAGTTGCTCCACCCGGCCGGGCACCTCGTCGCTCGGCACCTTGAGCGAGGACGCGAGTCCGGCCATCAGTGCACGTTCCTTGGACAGGTAGCGGAACGAATCCATGCCGACGTACGCCTCGACGCGACGCACGCCCGAACCGACCGACGACTCGCCGATCACCGTGATCGGTCCGATCTGCGACGACGACGCCACGTGGGTGCCGCCGCACAACTCCATGGAGAACGGTCCGCCGATCTCCACGACGCGCACGACGTCGCCGTAGTTCTCGCCGAAGAGCGCCATCGCGCCCATGGCCTTGGCCTCGGTGAGTCCGGTCTCGAAGGTGTGCACCGGATAGTTCGCCTCGACCGCCGAGTTGGAGATCTCCTCGATCTCGCGGCGCTGACTCTCCGACAACGCCTTTCCGGATTGGAAGTCGAATCGCAGATAGCCGGGACGGTTCAGCGAACCGGCCTGTGTCGCGCCGGGCCCGAGCACCTCACGCAGCGCGGCATGCACCATGTGGGTACCCGAATGTCCTTGTGTCGCACCATGTCGCCAGCCCTGGTCGACGGATGCGATGACCTCGTCGCCCTCGGCGATCTCGCCTTCCTCGACGACCACCTTGTGCAGCCACACCGATTTACCGGCCTTCTGCACGTCGGTGACCCGCAGACGGGCACCGGTACTGGTCGTGATGGTGCCGATGTCGGCCATCTGTCCACCGGACTCGGCGTACAGCGGGGTGCGGTCGAGGATGACGATCAATTCCTCGCCGGGGGTGGCACTGCGGACGCGCGCGCCGTCGGCGACCAGCCCGAGCACGCGGGCCTCGGACACCAGTTCGTCGAAACCGGTGAAGTCCGTGGGACCGCGGTCCAGGAATTCCCGGTACACCGACATGTCGGCGTGCCCGGTCTTGCGTGCCGTGGCATCGGCCTTGGCCCGCTGTTTCTGCTCGGCCATCAGTTCGGTGAAGCCCGCCTGATCGACCGACAGGCCGGCCTCGGCGGCCATCTCCAGTGTCAGGTCGATCGGGAAACCGTAGGTGTCGTGCAGGGTGAAGGCGTCGTCACCGCTGATCTCGGAACGCTTCGCGGCCTTCGTGGCCGATGCGGCGTCGGCGAACAACTTCGATCCGGCGGCGAGGGTCTTCGCGAACGATGCCTCTTCCGCCGACGCCACGTCGACGATGTGGGTGCGGCTTCCGGCCAGCTCCGGGTAGGACGGCGACATCAGGTCGATGACGAGATTGGTCAGGTCGGCCATCACCGGACGCCCGGCGGCCGCGGGTGTGGTGCCCGCGGCCTCGGTGGCCGCACTGAGAAGACGTACCGAGCGGACCACCCGCCGCAGCAGGCGACGGAGCACATAGCCCCGTCCGTCGTTGCCGGGCAGCACACCGTCGCCGATGAGCATGGCGGCGGTCCGGGAGTGATCGGCGATGACCCGGAAGCGGACATCGTCCTCGTGATTGCCCGCTCCATAGGTGCGGCCCGTCAATTCGGCGGCGAGGTCGATCACCGGCTTCAGCAGGTCGGTCTCGTAGACGTTGTCGACGCCCTGCAGCAGGCAGGCGACACGCTCGATGCCCATGCCGGTGTCGATGTTCTTCTTCGGCAGCGGGCCGAGGATCTCGTAGCCCTCCTTGCCGCCGCCGGGACCACGGATGTTCTGCATGAACACGAGATTCCAGATCTCGATGTACCGGTCCTCGTCCACCTCGGGGCCGCCCTCGACCCCGTAGTCGGGCCCGCGGTCGTAGAAGATCTCCGAGCACGGACCGCACGGGCCGGGCACGCCCATCGACCAATAGTTGTCCTTCATCCCGCGGCGCTGGATGCGCTCCGCGGGCACTCCGATGACGTCACGCCAGATGGTCTCGGCCTCGTCGTCATCGAGATACACGGTGGGCCACAGCTTTTCGGGGTCGATCCCGTATCCGCCGTCCTCGACGCTGTTCGTCAGCAGCGACCAGGCGAATTCGATGGCCTCACGCTTGAAGTAATCGCCGAACGAGAAGTTGCCCGCCATCTGGAAGAACGTGTTGTGCCGGGTGGTGATGCCCACCTCGTCGATGTCGAGGGTGCGAACACATTTCTGCACGCTCGTCGCACGATCGAAGGGCGGCGTCTGCTCCCCCAGGAAGTACGGCTTGAACGGCACCATGCCCGCGTTGACGAAGAGCAGATTCGGATCGTCGAGGATCAACGAGGCGCTCGGTACCTCCGTGTGCCCGGCCTTGATGAAGTGATCCAGGAACCGCTGCCGGATGTCATGCGTCTGCACTTGGCTGTCGTCCGTCCTTGCTGATGGGGGTGGCCGTCGCGAGCGGGACCGTCTCGCAACTCATCAGCCTACCGTCGTGTGCATCCGGATTTTGAATCGAGAGCGCCGAGAGAGCTCAGGAACGCCGCGGCCGCTTCACCGTGCCCCGGATGATCGAGCGCAGACGCCCCAGACGCGCGGAGATGTCCCGCTCGAAGCCGTGGTCGGTCGGCTCGTAGTAGTCGACGCCCACCAGATCGTCGGGCGGGTATTGCTGAGCCAGCACCCCGTCCGGATCGTTGTGCGGATAGCGATACCCGATCGCGTTGCCCAGATCCTTGGCGCCCTTGTAGTGGCCATCGCGCAGATGTGCGGGCACCGCTCCCGACTTCCCGGCGTTGACATCGGAGAGTGCGGCCCCGATCGCCGAGACGACGCCCCCGGACTTGGGCGCGGTCGCCAGGTGGATCGTCGCCTGCGCGAGAGCCAGTTTCGCCTCCGGCATCCCGACGAGTGCGACGACCTGGGCGGCGGCCACCGCGGTTTGCAGCGCCATCGGGTCGGCCATCCCGATGTCCTCGCTGGCGTGGATCATCAGGCGCCGTGCGATGAACCGGGGGTCCTCCCCGGCGGCGATCATCCGTGCCAGATAGTGGAGCGCCGCATCGACGTCGGAGCCGCGGATCGACTTGATGAACGCACTGGTGACGTCGTAGTGCTGGTCGCCGTCGCGGTCGTAGCGGACGGCGGCGCGATCAATGGCCGCCGCCACGTCGTCGACCTCGAGAACCGTTTTGTCCGCGGCATCGGCGCTCGCCTCGAGCGCGGTGAGCGCGCGCCGCGCATCGCCGCCGGCCACCGCGACGAGGTGATCGAGTGCCTCGTCGGTGACCTCGACACGTCCCCCGAGACCCCGTTCGTCGGTGATGGCCCGGGTCAGGACCTCACGGACATCGTCGTCGGACAGCGAGCGGAGCTGGAGCACCAGCGAGCGTGACAGCAGCGGCGCGACGACCGAGAACGACGGGTTCTCCGTGGTCGCGGCCACGAGCAGCACGATCCGGTTCTCCACCGCGTCGAGCAGCGCGTCCTGCTGGGTCTTCGAGAACCGGTGCACCTCGTCGATGAAGAGCACCGTCTGCTGGCCGTCGATGAGGCGGCGGCGGGCCATGTCGATGACCGCCCGCACCTCCTTGACGCCCGCGGACAACGCCGACAGCGCTTCGAAACGGCCGCCGGTGGCCCGTGAGATGAGTCCGGCCATCGTCGTCTTCCCGGTGCCCGGCGGGCCGTACAGCAGCACCGACGCGGCGCCGGAGCCGTTGATCAGGCGCCGCAGCGGCGACCCGGTTCCGAGTAGATGTTGCTGACCGACGATCTCATCGAGATTCTCGGGGCGCATCCGTACCGCGAGCGGCGCGTTCGGCGGTGGTGTCGTGGGGAGACCGGCCGACACCAGGGTATCGGGCGGGTCGAACAGGCCGTCCATTCGCCGTCAGGCCAACCAGCGGTCGTACAGGGTGCTCCCGCATTCGGCGGCGAACTCGGCGATCTCGGATTCACCGACGGTCGCGGCCGCCGCCGACAATTCGGTCCATCGCGACACGACCACGCGCGGATCATTGGAATGCAGCGCCCATTCGTGGCCGTAGCCCGCGCTGCCGTACTGCGCGAGGTCGGCACCCGAATCGTCGGCGTCGGTCGGCAGCAACCAGATGGTCGACAACCAGACCCAGAGCAGACGTGCGGTGAGAATGCCGCGGGCACTGGCCGCGTGTCCCAGCGACGGCCAGATCGAGCGCACCTCGGAGTGCCACGCGTCCACCATCGCCGTCTCGAGGGCGACAAGGTTCACATTGTCGGTCTGGACCTGGGCGCCCAGCGTGACGAGTGCATACGCGATGTCGAGAGTGGCGTCCCGGAAGCCACCCCATTCGTAGTCCATGAACTGGACGCCGTCGCCGTTGATGATGATGTTCTCCGGGCCCACGTCCGACGGGCTGAATGCGCGATGCTCACCCTCGGTGAACAGGGCGCACGCCGCGATCAGACGCTCACGGATGACTTCGGGCACCTCCACGCCGATACCGGCGGTCAGCGCCGTGGATTCGGCAACGGACCGAAGTACGGCCTCACCGAGCACATCGGTGTCCCCCGCCCCGGCCGAGCCACGGCGGAGCAATGCCAGGTAGTCGTGTTCTCCGCCGACCGTCGCCGCGTGCATGCGTCCGAGCGCCTGCCCCCATGCGCTGACCGCGTGCGAGGTCTCGACGGGGTCGAGTCCGGAGAGCAGGGAGGTCATCGGACGTCCGTTGCCGAGGTCGGACAGCACCAGCAACCGCGCTTCCGGATCGGAGGCGATCAACTGCGGTCCAGGCCGGGATTCGGTGGGCAATGCGGTGGCGTACTTGTACGACGCCATCTCGCGGTGGAATGCGTGGGGATCCTCGTCGTCCGGGAGCGCCTTGATGACGAGCGAACGGTCCATCGAGAGTGGATTGTCGAGAACACGGACACGCACCACAACGGTGCGGCCACTGCCCCCGAGGTCTTCGGGGTCGGCGAGTGTGACCGGCGAGCCGGCACGGATCGACAGCACCGACTCGGCTGCTCGTACCACGCCCACTATGCGATTCTCCGTGATTACCGTCATGTCACCAACCAACGTACCGAATCCGCGATGCGCGCGTCGTCAACGTTTCTCATTCGCAACGCGATTGCGGATGAGAAATCGACGGGACACCAGATGCTATCTGGCACAACGTAGCTCACGTTCACCCCAGCCTCATCGGTCACTCGGGTCAACCGGGCTCACATCGACCGACACGTCGATCTTGCTCGACGCGGAATCGGTGTAGATGACACCGCGCAGTGGCGGTACGTCGTCGTAGTCGCGCCCCCATGCGACCGTGACGTGGCGTTCGTCGACGAATTTGTCGTTGGTCGGATCGAAGGCGAGCCACCGGTCCCCCGGCAGCCAGACGGCCGCCCACGCATGACTGGCATCGGCACCGAAGATCCGCTCCTTGCCGGGCGGCGGATCGGTCGCGAGGTATCCGGACTCGTACCGGGCGGCCAGACCGACCGATCGGAGGCAGGCGATGGCCACCCGCGCGAAGTCCTGGCAGACGCCCATCCGGCGCTCCATCACGGTGTCGACGCGTGTGCTGATGGCGGTCGAGCCGGACTGATAGGTGAAGTCGGTGTAGATCCGGGTCGTGAGGTCGCTGATCGCCTCGACCAGCGGACGCCCCGGCGTGAAGACCTCGGCCGCGTAGTCCCGCACCGCCCGGGTGATCTCGGGCGGCTGCAGATCGAGGGTGAACTCGACGGCGCGGGCACCGCCCGCCCCGGCTTCTGCGGGTCGCGCGTCCTCCCACGGTCCGAGTGCGGCCGGTGACATCCGCACCCCGGCGTCCGGCGGATCGACGTCGACGAGCGACGTCGCGGTGACGATCAGCTTGGTGTGATTGGTGCGCACGTGGAAGTACGAATCGGTGTTGCCGTAGACGTCGATGCCGGTGGACCAGTCGTCGGGCTCCGGTTCGATGTGCACATCGGATTCCAGCACGCGCTGCCCCGGAAGATCGCGCGGGGTGAGGTAACACCGGCCGAAGGAGGACGTCACATCCGCGGCATACGTGTAGCTGGTGCGGTGCATGACCCGGTAGCGGCGGGACGTCGCGTCGGGCGACGGAATGGTTGCCATGTCAGGTGGTCACCTCCCCTGCCCAGATCGGTTGCGCCTGCTGCGGCGGCGCGAGCCGGGTGCGGCCGAGTACGTCGGACAGTTCCCGCGCACCGTCGGCCAGCGTCGTGGTGACGATCTCGAGATCGCGCCGACGCCCGTCGGAGCCGGTACCCGCGAGACTCACCGGATCCGACCGCCGCACGGTGGCGATCAGGTCCTCGACGATCCGTTCCGCGGCGGCCGACCGCAGTTCCTCGTCGACCGCGTCGAGGTCGGAGCGCATGCGGTCGAGTTGATAGATCATCGACCGCGGATTGGATTCGTCGAAGTACAGGAGGTCGGCGACGGCACCGAATCGGTACATGCCACGGTTGCGGCGTCGGTAGGTGATCGACGATTCGTTGGCCACCAGGAAGGATTCGAGCAGAGCCTGTTCGACCTCCCGGTCCAGCGGCTCGACGAACATCGTCCTGGTCAGATCTGCGAGCGTGACGACGCGCTCGATCCGCCGTCCGACGTCCATGAACAGCCATCCCGGATCCTGAACCATCGACTCCGCCTGCAGACCGGCCAGCGCGAGCGCACCGTGCAGCACGTCGTCGTGGGTGCGGCCCAGTTCGGAGACCAGGTCGAGTGCGGGCTCCCCGGATCGTCGGGAGGCGATCACCTGGCGGCCGAATTCCTGGACCGCTTCCTCGATCGGGGTCAGGACCATCCAGGTGCTGGTGGACAACTGGTCACGGACCGCACGCGCGGAGCCGACCAGTCGGTCCAGCGAGTGGGCGATGGTGCCGGGCACCGACCGCGACACGGTCAGGTCGATGATCTTCGCGAGGCCGGCGCCGATATCGGTGTCGGTCGGTTCCTGAGCGGTGCCGACGAGGTCCGTGGTGCCGAGATATCCACTCGTACCGGTCACCTCGGCCGCGGCATGAAGCACCATCGGCACCGCGGCCGACCCGCTCATCCACGGGCGATACTGGACGTCCTGGTAGCGGTCCCGGCTGACCGCGGCGAGCCGGGTGATCAGTTCGGTGCGTTCGCCGTACCTGCCGAACCAGAACAGGTCGTTGAGCACGCGTGGTGTCGCGGCCACGGCGCCGTGGGAGTACGCACCGGTCTCGACGGCCGGGATCTCCTCCGCACCGGCGATCTGGCCGCCCGCCTTGCGCGAGACATGACCGCCGACATCGGCGCTCGTCACCCAGACATCCTTGGCCGCAAAGGTATTCAGCGACGATCCGGCGGTGGACGGAGCGAGCACCGTCCCCAGACCACCCGGCATGACCGCATAACCGGGACCACTGGCCACGCTGAACGCACGCAAGCCCGTCGGCGCGGCCCGCAGCGTTGCCGTGCCGGTGTCCCCGGGGCCGGGGCGGATCGCGAGTGTCGGTGCGAGCGACGAGGATTCCATGCGCCGCGCGACCCAGCGCCACGGCTCGGCCTCGATCCGTGCGGCGAGATCGTCGCGGGCGGTCGCATCCAGGAATGCCGCGTTCACTTCCGCACCGCCATGGAAATCGGTGAGCGACAACTCCGGAAGGTCGGCCCGGATCTTGGTGCGCTGCAGGTCATCTCCCGCCCACCAGGTCTCCACCGACGGCAGCAGCAGATCGTCGTCGAGCAGCACGGGCGCCAGCCGCTCCAGGACGGTATGCCACGCCGGGTTCTCCAGAACCGCGCTGCCCAGCGTGTTGACGACGGTGACCGTGCCCCGTGAGATCGCTTCGACCAGTCCTGCGACACCGAGCCGCGAACTCGTGCGCAGATCGAGTGGGTCGGTGAACTCGGCATCGACACGCCGCAGCAGGACGTCGACGCGCTTGTAGCGTCCGAGCGAGCGCATGTACACCGTGCCGCCACGCACGGTCAGGTCGGAGCCCTCGACGAGCGGAACGCCGAGCATCGACGCGAGATATGCCTGGTCGAACGCGGTCTCGGACATGCTGCCGGGACTGAGCACCACGACTGTCGGGTCGTCGACGCCGGGCGGGGCGTAATCGAGCAGCGCCAACCGTAGCGTTCCGGCGAAGGTCGTGATGGGACGTGGCGCGCACGCGGAGAACAGATTCGGGAAGGTCCGCGACATGAGGCGGCGGCCCACGGTGGCGTAACCGATCCCGGAGGGTGCCTGGGTGCGGTCGGCAACCACCCGGTGGCGTCCGTCCGCGTCCCGTCCGAGGTCGACGGCGTGCAGGAACAGCGCGTGCGGGCCGGGTACTTCGAGGCGAGTCGCCTTGCGCAGATATCCCGGATGGCCGTAGACGAACTCCGGCGGCACCAGCCCGGAGGTGATCGTCTTCTGATCGTGATAGATGTCACGCAGCAGCAGGTCCAGGAGCAGCGATCGCTGGGCGATCGCCTTCTCCAGTTCGGACCATTCGGTGCCGTCGACGATCAACGGCACCGGATCGATCTGCCAGTCGCGCGCCTCGGTGTGCTCGCCGTCGAACTGGTTGTAGATGACGCCTTCGTCGCGTGCCGCGGTGGCGAGCCTGGTCGTCGCTGAACGGAGGCGGTCGGGTCCCCAGGAGCCGTACTGTGCGACCAGATCCGACCACGCGGGACGGACTCGTCCGTCGTCGTCGACCAGCTCGTCGAACTGTGCGTCCGGCTCGGTTGCGAAGAGCGCCGGGGCGGCCGGGCCATAGCCGTCGAAGGCTCCCGGTAGTGCGTTGTCCGGCGAAACGGTCACCGAGACACCCTACGTGGAATCAGCGCGATCGTCCCGTCAGGAACCGGCTGCCGGGTCGTCGGTCTGCTCGGCAGCGGCCTTGCGCGGCACCGGCTTCGCGTCGATACCCGACTCCTTGCGCTGCTGCGGGGTAATGGCCGCCGGCGCGTCGGTCAGCGGGTCGACGCCGCCACCGGACTTGGGGAAGGCGATCACCTCGCGGATCGAACTCTCGCCCGCGAGCAGCGAGGCGATGCGGTCCCAGCCGAACGCGATGCCGCCGTGCGGCGGCGCACCGAAGGCGAACGCATCGAGGAGGAAGCCGAACTTCTCCTGCGCCTCCTCTTCGGTGATGCCCATGATCGCGAAGACCCGCTCCTGCACGTCGCGGCGGTGGATACGGATCGATCCGCCACCGATCTCGTTGCCGTTGCAGACGATGTCGTAGGCGTAGGCGACCGCGGCGCCCGGATCGGCCTCGAGGTCGTCGAGGCACTCGGGCTTCGGCGACGTGAAGGCATGGTGGACGGCCGTCCACGCCGAATGTCCCAGTGCCACATCACCGGAAGCGGTCGCGTCGGCGGCCGGCTCGAACATCGGCGCGTCCACGACCCAGGTGAAGGCCCAGTCGTCGTCGGAGATGAGGCCGAGGCGGTTGGCGATCTCACCGCGTGCGGCACCGAGGAGTGCACGCATCGGCTTGGTCTCACCCGCCGCGAAGAACACACAGTCGCCCGGCTTCGCGCCCACGTGCTCGGCCAGTCCGGCGCGCTCCTCGTCGGACAGGTTCTTGGCGACCGGCCCCGAGAGCGTGCCGTCCTCACCGATCAGCACGTAGGCGAGCCCCTTCGCGCCGCGCTGCTTGGCCCATTCCTGCCACGCGTCGAGCTGCCGGCGCGGCTGCGAAGCGCCCCCGGCCATCACGACGGCGCCCACATACGGCGCCTTGAAGACTCGGAACGGAGTGTCCTTGAAGTAGTCGGTGCACTCCACGAGTTCGATGTCGAAGCGAAGGTCCGGCTTGTCACTTCCGTAGCGGCGCATGGCCTCCGCGTAGGTGATCCGCGGAATGGGCGTCGAGATCTCCACCCCGATGAGCTTCCAGAGTGCGACCAGGATCTCCTCGGCCAGGGCGATCACGTCGTCCTGATCAACGAAGCTCATCTCGATGTCGAGCTGAGTGAATTCCGGCTGCCGGTCGGCACGGAAATCCTCGTCGCGATAGGCGCGGGCGATCTGGTAGTACCGCTCGAGTCCGGCAACCATGAGCAACTGCTTGAAGAGCTGCGGGCTCTGCGGCAGCGCGTAGAAGGTGCCCGGCTGCAGGCGAGCCGGAACGAGGAAGTCACGAGCGCCCTCCGGCGTGGACCGGGTCAGCGTCGGGGTCTCGACCTCGACGAAATCATGGTCGGCCAGCACGGCGCGGGCGGCGGCATTTGCCTTGGAGCGCAACCGAAGTGCGCGGGCGGGCCGTTCGCGGCGCAGGTCGAGATAGCGATACTTGAGACGCGCTTCCTCACCGGGTGTCTCGTCGAGCTGGAACGGGAGCGGCGCCGACGCGTTCAGGACTTCGAGGCTCAGCGCGTTGATCTCGATGTCGCCGGACGGCAGGTTCGGGTTCTCGCTGCCCTCGGGACGCACCTCGACGACGCCGGTGACGGCGACGACGTACTCCGCGCGCAGACGGTGTGCGGCCTCGGCCACGGCCTCGTCACGGAAGACCACCTGCACGAGCCCGGAACTGTCGCGCAGATCGATGAAGACCACACCGCCGTGATCGCGGCGACGTGCCACCCATCCGGCAACGGTGACGGTCTGCGAGGCGTCGGAGCGGCGAAGCGAGCCGGCGTAATGCGTGCGGAGCACTGACGAGGTCCTTCCGGAATGAGCGTGGGGCCCGAGTTTGTCGTTGTCCATGGTGCCGTATCGGCTCACGTCGAGCGCACTCGGTCTGCGGCCCGTCATTCAAACGACCCTCCAGTCGCTTGCACACGCACGCGTTTCGGTGGGCGGACACGCGTCGTCCGGGGACGCGCCGAAAGCACTTCCGCCCCTGTCGCGCGTGTAATCATTGTGCGCATGACCTTCACTGGCAGTGGCTCGATCGACACCTCATCCGTATCGGGTGGCGGCGGGGGCGGGGGCGGAGGTGGGCGCATCGCACTCGGTGGCGGCGCCGGCCTGATCATCACGCTGATCGCATTGTTCTTCGGCATCAATCCCGGCGACATCACCGGATCCGGCACCGACCAGGGCACGTCCTCATCATCGTCCTCCGCGAATGCCATTCAGGAACAGATCCAGTCCTGCACCATCGAGAAGGCCAACGACGGCGACCCGATCTGCCTCATCACGGCCACGGTGAACAGTCTCAACACGGTGTGGCCGACGATCATGCCGGACTACACGCCACCGCGGACCCGTATCTTCTCCGGTTCCATCGACACCGGCTGCGGGGCGGCGACTTCCGATGTCGGACCGTTCTACTGCCCGGTCGACAAGACCGCCTACTTCGATCCGTCGTTCTTCGAGACCTTGCAGCGGATGGGCGGCAGCAACGGCCCGCTCGCGCAGGAGTACGTCGTCGCCCACGAATATGGTCACCACATCCAGAATCTGACCGGCGCACTCGCCAAGGGCCAGCAGATGGGCTCGCAGGGGCCGCGCTCGGGTTCGGTGCGTGTCGAACTGCAGGCCGACTGCCTGGCCGGCATCTGGGCGAACCACGCCGACGACGGTCCGAACGCCACGCTGGAGCCGCTCACCGACGAACAGATCCGTTCGGTCATCCAGACCGCGAAGGCCATCGGTGACGACACGATCCAGGGCAGCAACTCCAATCCCGAGGGCTGGACGCATGGCTCGGCACAGCAGCGAGCTCGCTGGTTCACCATCGGCTACAAGTCGGGTGACATGCGTCAGTGCGACACCTTCGCCACCAACGACCTGTGAGTCCACGCGCCCGCACCGCTGTCGATGAGCGCGCCGAGGCGTACCTCACACAGACCGCACGGCTCGATCCGCTGTTCGCCACCGAGGTCGGCATCAGCGGCTTCGATGCCGAGTTGACCGACTTCTCCCCCGAGGCCAGCGCCGTGCGGGTCGATACGGCACGCGCGGCGCTCGAGGATCTCGCACGACTGTCAGTGGTCGACGACGTGGACCGGGTGACGGTCGCAACCATGTCGGCATCGCTGCGACGCGAGATCGCTCTGGCGGACGCGGGTGAGGTTGTCGGTGAGTGCAATGTGATCGCGTCCCCGCTGCAGGGCCTGCGGGACGTGTTCGATCTGATGCCGACGAACACCGGCGAGCAGCGTGAGGTCTTCGCCGAGCGATTGCGCGGATTGCCCGCCGCACTCTGCACGGCAGTCGAGGGGCTACGTCATCGATTGGCACACGGACCCGAATTCGCCGCGCGCCAGGTGGGTCTCGTCGCTGCGCAAGCCGACGACGCGGTGTCGGGGATCGCGTCGAACACCTCGTCGTTAGCCGACGATCCGGCCCTCGGGGTCGCCGATGCTCTTGACGCGGCGGGCGCGGCTTTCGCGGACTTCGCCGAGGTATTGCGGACCGAGGTCGCACCGCACGCGGTGGATCGGGATGCTGTCGGGCGCGAACGTTATCTGAGGTTTCTGCCCGCGTATCTCGGTGCCGACGTCGACCCCGACGAGGCGTACGCGTGGGGTCTTGAGCATCTTGCAACGATCGAGGCCGAACAGCGGGCGATCGCCGAGTCACTTGTTCCGGGCGGCACCATCCGGGACGCCCTCGCTCATCTGAATGGGTTGTCGCAGTACGCGATCACCGATCGGCACGAGTTCGTCGCGTGGATGCAGGAGCTGTCGGATCGAGCCGTCGATGAGTTGGGCGGCACCCACTTCGACATCCCGGAGCGCCTGACCCGGCTCGAATGCAGGCTCGCGCCGTCGGCCACCGGCATCATCTACTACACGCAGCCGAGCGCCGATCTGTCGCGGCCGGGACGCATGTGGTGGTCGGTGCCGCCGGAGCAGGCGGTCTTCCACACGTGGCAGGAGACGACCACGGTCTTCCACGAGGGTGTTCCCGGCCATCATCTGCAATTGGGTTCCGCGATCGTCAGCGAGGAATTGAACGACTGGCGCAAACTCGCCTCGTTCACGTCGGGCCATGGTGAAGGCTGGGCACTGTACGCCGAACGCCTGATGGGCGACCTCGGCTGGCTCGACGATCCCGGCGACCGTATGGGCATGCTCGACTCCCAGCGCCTCCGCGCGGCACGGGTCGTTGTTGACATCGGCGTCCATTGCGGGCTGCGCGCACCCGACTCCGTCGGCGGCGGCACCTGGGACGCCGAGAAGGCCTGGGCCTTCCTCACCGACGCCGTCGCCATGGATCGCACCGTCCTGCGGTTCGAACTCAATCGCTACCTCGGATGGCCGGGGCAGGCCCCGTCCTACGCTCTGGGACAACGAGTCTGGGAACAAACCCGCGACGCCGCTCTCGCAGCACACCCGGAATGGTCACTCAAGGACTTCCACACCCGTGCCCTCGCGCTCGGTGGCGTCACCCTCGACGTCCTCGCCTCGGAGCTCACCTGAAACGACGTCTCCGCGTTCCGCGGAACGCCTCCAAGCGCAACTTACCGCGGTCGAATAGCGGATGCGCGACCGCAGCGCCCCCCACCGCCGGTCGGGTAGCCGGCGAGCGCAGCGAGTCCGCGTATCGAGAACGCAGTGCCCCCACCGAAACTCCGCCGCAGCTCATAGCAGGGGCCTTCCAGAACCCGGAAGGTCCTCACAGATTGTTACCTCAACGCCGTAATCCCCCTCTTCAGATATAGCTTCAAATTCACGTCCGGCGAATTGACGACTTGCTGAACTCGACCAACCATCGGCAATCATAGAACCAAGATACAAGGCGACATCCACCGGCACGTCGCCAAGTTCAGGTAAAATATCCCACAGATGCACATGATTTATCATTTGTTCTACGGCCCGCTTCGATCCTAGTTTCTCCATCCAATCGCGAACCGACTTCGGGTTAGTGCCAAATATTACAATGCAACTATAGATCTCAACAAACCTTGGGTGACATAGCTCGACGACAGCCACTGCGGTCGTTAAGTCGCCAAAGTTGAGTAGATAAGCACTTGGGTCCATGCTGGTCCCGTACTCTTGAACTTTCGGCAGCAACCTCCAACTGCTACTTGCCATCACAAATCTGTCCGCGACGCGCCCTTCTAGTCACTCCTGAAACGGATAGTGGAGACTGTCGGCCGTCCGGCATTGAACGGACTGCATTCTCCAGTTCCTGGTATGTCATATTAAACGACACCTCCAAGTCGAATTCGTGCTCCACGAGAGCCACTCTGTCAGTACCATCGTATGTGATTGTGAACGTGTTGTATGGCCGTTCGCGCCATTGTCCTGGCCCGACTTCTGCCAGGTCAGATAGTATCTGGGACTTTGCGGATGATATCGACCCGTCATCTGCAATTAGTTTCCTCACAGTCTCAGCTTTTGTCACTTGGGTATACCGTCCTGATCTGTCCGTCTCTTATGAAGATATCGATACTAGAGGCGAGGTTACCATTTCTATCAATTCCGATTGCACGACCGAAGTCAAAGTTTACAGACCCAACACCACGATTGATGTTTAACCGGCTCGAACCGATAGCATGGTCGACCATACCCTTGATATCCCTAAGCGTTGAACCTTCGAGAAACTTGCCGACATTCGTAAAGCCGGAGTCCGACCAAGGCCGATATAACACGTGCTCAATTGCGGCTATCGGCCGATGTCCATGTCGATAATCAAAAAGACTTCCCCATGGAATCGATTCTCCTTGGCGCGACGATTCGATACCGCTACGTCCACTGCCTTCAGTGGGGCAGGGCGCCAGCCCCAAAGGGTCGATCCACGCCAGCGGATTGAACGGATAACCCTGCGGATTCGGCGACGGCGCAAGCCCTTCTACAACAGGATTGCTTGGCCATTCGGCCCGAGTTGGACGGAAGTTTTCGCCACGCGAACATGCTCGTAATCGTATATGCGACCATGGTCGTTCATTGTTATATAGAACACCAGTTCATCCTCTTTCCACCGGTAGCCGTGAGCCAGAACCTTCAGTGGTTGATCGCCAACGGATAGTCGCAATGAGAAGAAGGCAGGCGGAGGAGAAATGGGTTGACCGACCCACGGTTGCGGCACTGTGGGTTCGCGGGGAAATTCGTTTGACTTAAGTCTTCGATATATCCATCTCCGAAATTTGCCCCACTTGCGTTGATCTCTTACTTGTTGGCCAGTCAGTTGCTCGCGAGGATCAACACCGATCGGTTCGCCGACTCCGAGGCCATCTGTCCAGTTCTCTGTAGCCGATAACGGTATACACGAAACTACGGCTGCAGTTACCGGTTTTGTTGCCAACATGATATCATTATTCTGATAGCCATCATTTATGGAAAAGCTATCGTACACTGACTCTATATACCCTCTACCTTTCAGTAGATACTTGGTCACGTAAGACTCGTCGTATTTCGGTTCCGCAGGCCAGAATGCGTTTTGATCACTCATGATTCTCCAAGTAGATAATCAGACCCCTTTGATATCGCTCGATCATAGAACGGCGATCTCTTCAACTGCTTAATCAGCCCCTTAGGGGCGCCCTCGAACTCATCGGTGTGGAAGTTGTAGTAATACTTTTCGCCATTCACCTGCAAGTGCATTTGACCTGCCCGACCTCCCGGGTCAGGATTTTCGACGTCGATTCGCCAGGGCGGATCTCCTGCCCTCATAGTAGAGCCTGGCGTCAACGTCTTGCTCGTCACTTGCGTGCCATTCTCACCGAGCATTGAGCCATCAGGTGCCGTGGTTCTATCTGGCGTCGCGTCTGATGCCGGCGGGCACGGAACCAGCCCCAAGGGATCGATCCACGCCATCGGATTAAACGGAACGGATAACCCTGCGGATTCGGCGACGGCGCCAACCCCAACGGATCCGGCGACACATACCGCGCAGCATCCGGATCGTAAGACCGATGCAGGTTGTAATGCCAACCCGTCTCCGCATCCCAGTACTGCCCCGGAAACCGCAACGGCGTCGACACATCACCCGACCACACCGTCCGACCCCACACCGACGATCTCGCCCGACCCACCACCACACCGCTGTCCGGATCCACCACCTCCGTCGGCGACCCCACCAGATCCGTCACCAACGCATAGAACTCCGCATCCACCGCGTCCTGATCCGACACATCCACCCGCGACTGCGTCAACGGCGCAAACGACCCCGGCCGATAGCACCACCGCACCACATCACTCTCGGACACAGCCTCAATCATCGTGGTCTCTGGCGCATCATCACCATGTTGAAGGCCGTTCTTCCCCCTCCCAATCAAAATGTCTAGTCGTTGATACTCGGCAATTCATTCGCTTTTCACCGCGAGTTCAGGCCGCGGAAGAATCCAAACCGATGTAACCTCCCCGTCGGTCAAACCGATTAGCGAGTTTGTAGCGAACTCGTAACGACGTTCCCCTTCTGACTTCCACTTTGTGTCCGAGATACGTAGCCACCCACTTGGCTCTTTGTAGGTCAACCATTGACGTGCCCCGGGAACAGAAAAACTGACACCACGCTCTAGCGGAGGGTCAGAACTTATCCAAACTCCTCCAGCCGTAAACTTTGGCTGATCAGTGTCCACCATTCGCCAAGCTATCTTGGGGTTATAGCCCCAACAATAGAGAAGCCGGCCGGACGCCACGTCAATCTCCAACTGCGTGTAACTGAAAAGCATACTCGTGCTTCCTTCGGCGCCCACGTATTTTCTGCGAATGCTGGCGACATCCCCTTGGCTGAGCGAGTCCTCGTCGTCGTAATAGATAGGATCAGCCACAACCATCTCGTCGCCATGGCCGATTTCGAACTGAAGTTTCATGTCACTTACCTCCCTCAAATTCGAAGTGAAATATTCTGCCGTTGACAACATCGACAACGAGTTCAAATATACCTTCGCGACCACGGACTGAACCAGGAACATCCCAACGCCACACTCCCGGACTTCCCATTGGGTCTGGAACTGGTCGCACTGAATCCAAAATTTCCTGGATGAACTGATTCGATCGCAGGTATGGACGCGCGGGAAGCAGATCCTTGCCGTATTCGTCGAAGTGAGCTGCTGCAGCCTTTGACCACTCTAGTTTGTCAGCTTCGAGACCCATGTTGTTAGGCCCAGGTGGACTCGACCCACTGCCAGGCTCACAGCCTGACGGCACCAAACCCAACGGGTCGATCCACGCCATCGGATTAAACGGATACCCCTGCGGATTCGGGGACGGCGCAAGGCCCAACGGATCCGGCGACACATACCGGGCAGCATCCGGATCGTAGAACCGATGCAGGTTGTAATGCCAGCCCGTCTCCGCATCCCAATACTGCCCTGGAAACCGCAACGGCGTCGACACCTCACCCGACCACACCGTCCGACCCCACACCGACGATCTCGCCCGACCCACCACCGCACCACTGTCCGGATCCACCACCTCCGTCGGCGACCCCACCACATCCGTCACCAACGCATAAAACTCCGCATCCACCGCATCCTGATCCGACACATCCACCCGCGACTGCGTGAGCGGCGCAAACGACCCGGGCCGATAGCACCACCGCACCAGGTCACTCTCGGACACAGCCTCGATCATCGTGGACTCATCCCACACGAAACGAACCTGTTCCACCACCGCACCAGCGTCATCCAACCGCTGCTTGAGCACCCGCCGCCCCAACGCGTCATACGAATACCGCCACCGCGCGCCATCCGGAGTAACGACACCCACCAACTGATCAAACGCATCCCAGACGTAACGCCACACATCCCGCGGCCGCGACAACCTCGCCACCGACTTCTCCACCACACGACCGGCCGCGTCATATCGGTACCGCGACCGACCATCGGCCACCAGTAGATTCCCCCGGAACTCCCGCCGCACACCACTCGACGACACCACATTGCTCAAGCCGTCGTAGCCGTACTCCTCAATTCGCGCGCCACCCGCGGACACCCCGGTGATCCTGCCACCGGCATCCAGATCCAGTACACGCGGCACCACACCCTCGGCCGTACGCGTCGACTGCGCCGCCACAAATCCATCAGCCCGATACTCGAACGAATCCGCACGCACCAACTTCGGCTCCGGGCGCTCCGGCCCGAAATCCAGATTCAGCGTCATCAACGGAAACGCCTCCACCTGCTGGCCCACCAACCGGCCGCATGCATCGTGCGTACGCGCCACCGACAACTCGCCCACGCGCCATCCGGTGACCGAACCCCGAGGGTCATAATCAACGCCGACACGTCGCCCGTCGACGTCGACCGCCGACACCATCCCGTTCGCACCCCACAACCATCCGGTGCTGCCGCCGGATGCACTGCGTCGCTGTATCCGGCGACCGTGCTGGTCAACAGTGAAGTCCAGCTTCGACGCATCCCCGTCGACGTACTCGCGCACCAGATCTCCGGACGGGGAATACCCGAACTCCACCGAGTGCGCGATATCGCCACCTGCGCCACTGACCGCGGACAGTCGACGACCCGCTACATCGTATGTGTACGAACGGAATTCACCTGTATCCGCACGGGCCTCGGTCAGCCGCCCAAGAATGTCGTAGCTCAGCCTTCGGGTGACTCCGGTGGGCGTCGTAATCGATGCGACCCGGCCTGCCGTGTGGCCGTATGTCGTTCGGGCGCCATTGAAGTCGGCTTCGGCGATAACCCGACCGTCAGCATCGTAGTCGTAGATCCACTCCTGCCCCAGCGGGTTGATGACCTTTCGCAGCCGGCGTTCGGTATCCCACTCGTACCGTGTGATAGCGCCATCAGGTGTGGTGGTCGATGCCAAAAGGTCGAATGCCCCATAGGTGTGCGACGTAACGGCACCGGCGGCATCGGCGTGCCTCACGAGGTTGCCTTCGCCGTCGTACTCCCAGGTTTCGACGGTGCCGTCGGGATTGACGCGCTCGAGGAGCAGCCCGTCCGGCGACCACCCGTATTGGGTTGTGGCACCCGCAGGATCGGTCACGGCAACAGGACGCCCGAACTCGTCTCGCTCGATACGGGTAATCCCTCCGACCGGATCCGTGACTGCTACCGGAAGTCCCGCAGGGTTGCAGTCGATCGCGGTACGCGCACCCGTCGGATCAGTGACGGTGGCGACGGTTCCGTTGGCACGATACGTGTATTCCGTTCGGCCACCGTGGGTATCGCGTACCGCGACGAGATTGCCGCGGTCATCCCATTCCTGCCGGGTCGTCGTACCGTCGACGTGATAGATCGCCGACGGCTGCCCCGGGGCGGCGTAATCGACGCGTATCGCCTTCCCATCGGGTCGGGTCAGTTGGGCGAGGTCCCCCTCGGGCGTGTAGAGGTATCGCGTCGTCGCGCCGTCAGGCCCGGTGACGGTCAATGGGTCTCGGCGTTCGTTGTAGTCGGTATGCGTGCGCAATCCAGTCGGTGTCGCAGTGTCCCGCAGACGAAGATCCTTGTCGAATCCCTGAACGGTCTGGCCGCCGAGCGAATCGGTGACGATCGTCATCGTCCCGCTGCCGTCGTCGGTGGAGAGATAGTCGAAGCGCGACGACATGATGTTGTCGGTACCGGCCTGCGCGATGACCCGCCCATCACCGTCGTACGTATTGACCATCTGATTGCCATTGGCGTCCTGCCACGACAGCATCTGCCCGTCATCGTCATAGGAATACCGAGTCGTGCCCCCGGACGGTTTCGTCACCGACGTCAAATGTCCTGCCGTGTAACCGAATGCCCGAATCACCGTCGGCTCGAATCCGGGCTCCGAGCGAACCGCCAGGCGTGTGATCCGTCCGGCGTCGGTCGTGATGTCCAGTTGATAACCGCCCGAGTGCGTCAGCGCGACAGGGGCACCATCGGAGTCGTAGTGGAAGCGCACCCGATTGAAGAACCGATCGGTGATGGCGCTGATCGCATAGTTGCCCAACGCCCGGTCGAGACCGCCCAGTGCGGGCTCGGGCGCGAAATGCCAATTGATCCGGCTATCCGGATCGTGGACCACGTACCCGCCGCTGTCGGTCCGCGACAGTGTCCACCGCTGCCGCGAACTCCGTGGCTCGACCGGTTCATCCACTCGCGGGTGCGGATAGACGATCATGACGCCGTCCTCGGCGATGAGGGTCACGCTGTCGGTGGTCACGACCACACGCATATCGAGCGTCGTTGACCAACTCGGTCCGAACCAGCGCCCGAATCGGTAGCTCGACCGATGACGGCGCTTCAGCAGAAGCGGCAGCACACCGGGCAGATGCGCATCGGTTTCGGGCAATAGGAACTCGCCGGTTGCGATGTCGACGGGATCGCGGCCATCGCACACCTGCTTATCGCACTGGTCCGACCGTGGACCATCCTTGTCTGCTTCGTGCGGTGCCTGCTGGTCGTTGTCCGCGCGTCCGGCATGTTCCGACGAGCCAGCAGGATCACGCTGACCGGAATGCGTATCGTTGCCCGCCGGATCGTGACTGTTCGGCTGCGTGTCACCTCCACTCTGACCATCGTGTGACGAATGCCTGTCCGGTGATCCTTGCTCCGGCCCGTTCTGCGGATGAGTGGCCTTGTCTCCCTCCGCCTTCGGTGCTGCCTCATTCTGGTGCGCCGCGTCCACCGGCGCTTTCGTCTGCCCCTTCTCGCCTGTGCTCTCCGATGCCTGCGCCCCATGCTCCTTGGCGGCATCCGGCTTCGGCGCGTGCTCGGCGGCTCGGGCTCCCTCCCGCGCTCCGCGCTCGGCCGCGCGTGCGGCCCCGGCACCGGCCTTGGCCGCATCTGTGCCGCCCTTCAGCATCTTCACCGCTGCCTTACCACCCGCGACCGCACCCCCGGCCCCGCCGGTTCCCGCAGTCAGTGCGGCATCCACGCCGAGGCTGCCGATCGTCTTGAACGGGTTTTCACGAGCGTCGGTCTTGATCGCGTGCACAGTGGCACCCGGGTCGGCGACAGTGGTCACGATTCCCATCGTGAGGTCGCCGACCCCATTGATGAACTCGGCAGGATGCGTCAGGTTGTACGTGTCGAGGGGCTGCCTTTGGCGAGCGAACTGGACCCATCCTGTCACCGACGTCACCGCCCCGATGCCGATGTTCTGGCCGCCATGCTCGGCAACGCTTCCGAGGTCGTCCAGGTTCGCGCCCATCCGGTTGATGAATGATGGTTCCTTCGGCGCCTCGTTCGTTTGCGACGAGATCTTGCCGGCCGTCTCGTCGGCGATCGAATCCCGCTCTGTCCGAGCTGATTTCAGCAGTCGTTTGGCCTCGTCGTATTTCGAGGTCCAGGTATCGACGAGGGGTGTCTCGTGCTTCTCGTCGTCGGACAACGCATTCCAGCTGTTCTTCCGGTTTCTCTCCTCCTCTTCGGCCGCCTTCCACAGGGCAATGGCCTCCGCTGCTTGCGACTGGGCCCACTCGACGGTGCTACCCCAGCCCGCCATCGTCGCGGAGGTCGCGGACATCGCGGCCGATGCCACATGCCACAGTTTCGCTTGCTCGTTGTATGCGGCATCGAACGCGTCGGCGGCCTGCCCTCGCCAGTCCGCCGTGTGAATCGTGGAGAGCGCATTGCCAGTGGATTCAATGTTGCGCGCCAGATCGGACAGCTTCGTTGATCTGTCGTTGATCGATGCGACATCTCCGCGGATCAGCTCGCGTTTGTCCTCCGATTCACCGAGTTCGCGCTCATCGACCTTGCCTCCGGTGGCGTTGGTGATGGTGTCGCCGAGGTCATCGAGTTTGTCCGCGACGCCGTCGGCGCCTACTCGGCGGGCTCCGTCGGCGGCCGCGTCCACACCGGCATCGAGAAGCTGGCCACCCTTCTCAAGGCCCGACTCGAGGGCGTTCTCGGCGGCGTCGCCGACCTTGTTGACGGCATCGCCGACCTTGTCCAGGAATCCCATGCGAATCCAGTTCCGAATCGAGGTCAGCGGCCATCGCCCGAAGGCGCGTGCCGAGCTTGTGCGTCGGCGATCTTCTCCGCGGCGCCGGTGTCGTAACCGGGCCGGGCGTCGCCGACCTCCCGGCCGGAGATGTTGGCAAGAATCTGATCCTTGGCCGCCAACAGCCCGTGTCCGTTCTGGATGCCCTCGCGGTACGCGTCGTCGAACGACTCTTTGCTGTAGTCCGGGTGCAGGATGTGGTTGATGCCGTTGTCCGCGAAGGTCTCATCAGCCGATCGCTTGGCGATCTCCTCATCCGACAAGTACGGATTGCCGAGCACATGGGTCCACGCAGTCTTCATGGCGTCAACGTTCTCGCGCTCCATGATGTGGTAGCGGCCTGCGGCAAGACCGAGAGTCTCCGCCATGTCGTTCGCCGATTGGACGAGGTTGCGTACGCCCCACGACCACCGTTCGGCGAACTCCTCAAAGGACTTCTGTACGGTTTCTGATCCGGCCTCGACAGGCGACAACGACAGCATTGCGAAGCCTCGGCCCACCGCACCTGTCTCGCCGATCCCCAATTCCGACAATTCGCCGATGATCCCGGTGATCCCCGCGGCAGCCTTGTTCAGCACATCGGGCGAGACGTTGAGTTCACCACCCCCGTCGGCCATCCGGCACTCCTTCCAGCTCCGGCGGGAACGCCATCGGATGGTCACCACACGGGTCGACGACGATCCCGGTCGGCGACCCGAAACTCGTTGCCACGTCGTCGATGACCTGGGCCCCCGACATCATGGAGTACTTCTTGTCCGTACCGTCCTCACCTTTGGCCGCGACGAACGCCGCGTATTGCGCCTCCTCGGTGAACACACTCACCCACCCGAGGCCACCGACCTCACTGCGCCAGACGCGCTCGTCATCGGTGAGCGGCAGAAGCAACACCGACGACCGCAGAGCGTCCATCAGTGCACGAGGCTGACCGAAGCCCTGATAGAACGCATCGATCTCGGCAGTCAATGTTTCGGCGTGGGTTGCCATGTCCTGCCCTTCATCTCGTGCGAATATCGCGAGAAACGCTAGCAGTCAACGAGGATGAGCCGCCATCATCCTTTCGTGTAATCGAGCCTCGGCGCGCAGGACACGGACAATGCGTCTCGCCGAATGTCTACCGTTTGACCGACACCACCACGTCGCGCAACAGCCGGCCACACCACCACCACTGCAACGACCGGAACCATCGCCGCGATGTAGAGGAGCGTGCTCCCGGTGACAGACAATGCCGATCCGGTGAGGATGTCGATGCCGGCCGCGACGACCAGGTTGCCACCGCCGTGGACGATGGTCGACGGCCACACCGAACCACTTCTTCCCCAGACGAATCCGATCAGGAACTCCAGGAGTATCGACAGCGGAATCCACAACAGCATCGCGATCACGGCGTCACCCATGGCGAGCGAGGAACCGCCGAAGTAGCCGACCCACGGCAGCGGCCAATGCCAGATGCCCCAGATCAGGCCGGTCAGGAAGGTGGTGGCGATGGGCCGGCCCGGCAGCAGTCGATCACGGAGGTAGGCGGTCCACCCGAATTCCTCCCCGAAGAAGATCGGCGCCGCCAGCAGCGGAATGACCGGTATGGCAAGGAGAAATCCTCGGTGCTGCGCCCAATCCGTCTCCCCCGGGCTCCACACGCCGATCAGCCACGCCATGGCCAAGGCGATGCCGAGGGTGATCGGCGCCAAGGCAAGCGCGAAAAGGTAACTGCGCCAATGGCTTCGGAGTCGCAGCGACATTCCGGCGTCGGCAAATCCCTCTCCGGTCACCACAGTCCGGACGACGATCGCCGCCATCGCGGGCACGAACGCCGCCGTCACCAATTGCACGACGGGATCGTCCATCGTTCCACCCGCCGCAGCGACGATCAGCCAGGATATCCAGGCAGGTACGAAGGACAGTTTGAGATACCAGATGACCCCGCGTGATCGCATGCCACCATCACACCGCGCGATTCAGTCGCGCACGATGGTGCCAGCACTACCCTTGTCGTGGAGTCAGCGCGACAAGCGCCGCTCGCCTTCGCTATCCGGCGGCCGTGCCGCCGTCGAGCATCCGCGTGACGGTGCCGACGACGTCGTCGAGGGCCACCTGTGTCTGTTCACCGTTGGTCAGGTCCTTGATGTCAATACGCCGCTCGGCGAGTTCACGATCTCCGAGCACGAGAGCGAGCCTGGCGCCGGACCGGTCGGCGGCTTTCATCGCACCCTTGAGCGCGCGGTCGCCGTAGGCAAGGTCGACGCTGATGCCCGCAGCTCGCAGTTGACCTGCGACAGCGACCATTTCGGCTTTCGCATCCATACCGAGCGGTACGCCGAAGACCTCGCAGCGCGCGGTGTCGGCGTGCGCGATGCCCTCGGCCTCCAGCGCGAGCATCGTGCGGTCGACGCCGAGCCCGAACCCGATGCCGGACAGGTCCTGTTTCGCGCCGAGCAGTGTCATCAGACCGTCGTAGCGACCACCGCCGCCGATGCCCGACTGCGCGCCGAGGCCGTCGTGGACGAACTCGAAGGTCGTCTTGGTGTAGTAGTCGAGCCCGCGCACCAGTCGCGGATTGACCACGTAGGGGACACTCAGCCGATCGAGGTGTGCCAGCACGACATCGAAGTGCGCCTTGGCCTCGCCGGTCAGGTAATCGACGAGCAGCGGCGCGCCGGCGGTCGCCTCCTTGATCTCGGGACGCTTGTCGTCGAGCACACGCAGCGGATTGATCTCCGCACGCTTGCGTGTCGCCTCGTCCAGATCGAGCCCGAACAGGAACTGCTGCAACGCTTCCCGGTAGGGGCCGCGGCTGGCATCATCACCCAGCGAGGTGATCTCCAACCGGAAACCGGTCAGGCCGAGCCGGCGGTAACCCTCGTCCGCGATCGCGATCACCTCGGCGTCGAGCGCCGGATCGTCGATGCCGATCGCCTCCACGCCGACCTGCTGCAACTGCCGGTAGCGACCGGCCTGCGGACGCTCGTATCGGAAGAACGGCCCCGCATAACAGAGCTTCACCGGCAACTGGCCACGATCGAGGCCGTGCTGGATGACCGCACGCACCACACCGGCGGTGCCCTCGGGGCGAAGCGTCACCGAGCGGTCGCCACGGTCGGCGAAGGTGTACATCTCCTTGCTCACGACGTCGGTCGACTCACCGACGCCCCGGGCGAACAGGGACGTGTCCTCGAAGACCGGCAGCTCGATGTGCCCGTACCCGGCGCGCCGGGCCGCGTCGGTGAGGGTGTCGCGGACCCGACGGAAGTCCGCGGAGTTCGGCGGGTAATAGTCCGGAATGCCCTTCGGTGCGGCGAAATCGGCGCTCACAGTCCGTAGCGTCCCTTCTTGGGGGTTCCCGGTTCGGTGCCGGCGGTCAGTCCGGTGAGGAACGGGTTGCCCGCTCGCTCCGCACCGATCGACGTCTGCGGGCCGTGTCCGGGCAGAACCTGGGTGTCGTCGGAGAGCGGCAGCAGCTTCGACGAGATGGAGTCCAGCAGCTGCTGATGATCGCCCCCGGGCAGGTCGGTGCGGCCGATCGAGCCGGCGAACAGCACATCGCCGGAGAAGACCACCGGCACGGTCTGCTCGCTCTCCGATCCGTCCTCGGACGGCAGCGGCACGTCGATGCCCAGTAGCACCGACCCCTGCGTGTGGCCGGGCGCCAGGTCGACCGACATACGGATGCCCGCGAGCTCGACGTCCTCGCCGTCCTCGAACTCGATGACCTTGTCGGGTTCGCGGAAGTCGAGTGCACCGATCACCGACTCGAGCGCCTTGCCCATGCCCATACCGGGATCGGTGAGCATCGGCCGGTCGTCGGCGTGGATGTAGACGGGAATGCCGTATTCGTCGGCCAGTTCGGTCGCATTCCACGTGTGATCGAGGTGTCCGTGCGTGAGAAGTACGGCGACAGGCGTCAGGTCGTGCTCCTTGAGCAATTCACGGACACGCGGAGCCGAATCCTGGCCCGGGTCGATGATGACGGCCTCCGAGCCGGGTTCGTTGGCCAGCAGATAGCAGTTCGTCTGGAACATACCTGCCGGAAATCCGGTGATCAGCATTCCTCCATTGTGGCAAACACCCGCGGCATGATCACCGCTGCCATGACCGGTAGACGCCACGAGGGGTGTCCGGGCCGACGGCAACCCGGACATCGAACTCTCAGGTTCTGCTGGCAGACTGACCTCGCGCGGTAGCATCAGCGCCGTTGCCTGCCGGGCACTGACGGACGAGCACCCAGCTGGGGAAGCCACGGCACACGATTTTCAGGAGGATCAGCAGCGCGTGTCCACCAACGAGGAACGCCGCGAAGCGGCCAAGCGGAAACTCGAAGAACGCCTCGAGCGGGAACGACAGGAAGCACGTCGCCGCAAACTCATCATCGGCTCCATCTCCGGTGCCGTGGTGATCGCCGTCGTCGCCACCGCGACCTACTTCATCGTCGACAAGATCCAGACCGACCGCTACAACAACGCGCACGTCACCTGCGATTACACCGACAAGGCCAGCAACTTCAAGGATCTGAAGACCGATATCCCGCCGCAGCTGACCGATCCCGCGGCACGCGCTCTCTACAAGGAGCAGATGGAGACCGTGCAGGCGGGCAAGGGCAAGGACCGTACCGCTCCCAAGCCGCCGAAGTCGCAGGCCAAGGAAGGTACGACGAACCTGACGATCACGACCAACCAGGGCGACCTGCCGGTCAAGCTCGACCGCAAGGGCGCACCGTGCAACACCGGCGCCGTCATCTCGCTGGCCGAGAACGGCTTCTATGACAACGCTCCCTGCCATCGCATGACCACTGCGGAGCTCAAGGTGCTCCAGTGCGGCGATCCGACCGGCACGGGCATCGGCGGTCCCGGCTGGGCCAGCCCCGACGAGCCGCCGACCACGCTGAAGCCTGCCGGCCAGGCTGATCCGATGGGTGGTCAGCAGCAGCTCTCGATCTACCCGCGCGGTACGGTCGCCATCGCCAATTCGGGCCAGCCGCAGCAGGGTGAGAGCAATTCGGGCGGGTCGTCGCAGTTCTTCATCCTGGTCCAGGACGGCCAGCTGCCCCCGAACTACGCGGTGGTCGGCACCGTCGAGCCCGATGGCATGAAGGTCGTCGACAAGGTCTTCGCCGGCGGCGTCAACCCCGGCATCAGCCCCAACCCGATGACCGGTATGCCCCAGCGCAATCCGCAGGACGGCAAGCCGAAGATGCCCGTCACCTTCGAGAAGGCCACGATCGCCTGACCGGGGACTCCGATGCGGTTGAGCTCGTCGGAACGCGCCAGTGGTTTCGACGAGCTCAACCAGCGGAGTGACGCGCAACCGACGGAGTGAAGCTCAACAGCAAGCGGAGTGAAGCAGCGGTCAGGCGGCCGAGGTGACGCGATAGACGTCGTAGACGCCCTCGACGTTGCGCACCACGTTGAGGACATGCCCGAGATGCTTCGGGTCGCCCATCTCGAAGGTGAACTTGCTGACCGCCACCCGGTCGCGGCTGGTCGTGACCGAGGCGGACAGGATGTTCACGCGTTCGTCGGCCAGCACCTTGGTGACATCCGACAGCAGCCGGTGCCGGTCGAGCGCCTCCACCTGAATCGCGACCAGGAACACCGACGACGCCGACGGTGCCCACGACACCTCGAGAATGCGTTCGGGTTGTTCACGCAGTGACTCCGCGTTGGTGCAGTCGGTGCGATGCACACTGATCCCACCGCCGCGTGTGACGAACCCCATGATCTCGTCGCCGGGCACCGGCGTACAGCACTTCGCCAATTTGGCCAGGATGTTGTCGGCTCCCTCGACGATGACACCGGCGTCGCCCCCCTGGCGGGTGCGGGTCGGCATGGTCGACGGCGTGGACCGTTCCGCGATTTCGTCGACCGCGTCGTCGATGCCGCCGAGCAAGGCCACCAGGCGGTTGACCACGTGTCGCGCGGACACATGATTCTCGCCCACGGCGGTGTAGAGCGCCGATACATCCGTGTAGCGCAGTTCCTTGGCGACCGCCGCCATCGAGTCGGCATTCAGCAAGCGCTGCAACGGCATTCCGCCGCGTCGCACCTCCTTGACGATGGCTTCCTTGCCGGATTCCAGCGCCTCTTCGCGACGTTCCTTCGCGAACCACTGCCGGATCTTGGCCTTCGCGCGCGGTGACACCACGAAGTTCTGCCAGTCCTTGCTCGGACCGGCGTTCGGAGCCTTCGAGGTGAACACCTCGATGACCTCACCGTTCTCGAGGGGGCGTTCGAGCGCCACCAGCCTGCCGTTGACCCGGGCACCGATGCAGCGATGCCCGACCTCGGTGTGGACGGCGTAGGCGAAGTCGACGGGCGTCGACCCGGCAGGCAACGTGATCACGTCGCCCTTCGGCGTGAACACGAAGATCTCCTGCACCGCTAGGTCGTAACGCAAGGATTCGAGGAACTCACCGGGGTCGGCGGCCTCACGCTGCCAGTCGAGGAGCTGGCGCATCCACGCCATGTCGTCGACCTCGGCGGTGTCGGTCGGTTTCCGGCCACCCTTACCGCGGCTCCGGTACCCGTTCTCCTTGTAGCGCCAGTGCGCGGCGATCCCGAACTCGGCGGTCCGGTGCATTTCCTCGGTCCGGATCTGCACTTCGAGCGGCTTGCCCTCCGGCCCGATGACGGTGGTGTGCAACGACTGATAGACGCCGAAGCGGGGTTGCGCGATGTAGTCCTTGAAGCGTCCGGCCATCGGTTGCCACAGCGAATGCACCACGCCGACGGCCGCATAGCAGTCGCGCTCCTCGTGGCACAGGATCCGGATGCCGACGAGGTCATGGATGTCGTCGAAGTCGCGGCCCTTGACGATCATCTTCTGATAGATCGACCAATAATGCTTCGGACGTCCCTCGACGACCGCGGAGATGCGTGCGGCGCCGAGCGCGTTGTTGATGTCGGCCCGTACCCGTGCCAGATAGGTGTCGCGCGACGGTGCGCGGTCGGCGACCAGGCGCACGATCTCCTCATAGCGCTTGGGGTGCAGAATCGCGAAGGACAGGTCCTCGAGCTCCCATTTGACCGTCGCCATTCCCAGCCGATGAGCAAGTGGCGCAATGACTTCGAGGGTTTCGCGGGCCTTGCGTGCCTGCTTCTCGGGCGGCAGGAAACGCATCGTGCGCATGTTGTGCAGACGGTCGGCGACCTTGATAACGAGCACGCGCGGGTCGCGTGCCATCGCGATGATCATCTTGCGGATCGTCTCGGCCTCGGCGGCGCTGCCCAGCGCGACCTTGTCGAGTTTGGTCACGCCGTCGACGAGGTGCGCGACATCGGCACCGAAGTCCTTCTCCAGTTCCGCGAGGGTGTAGCCGGTGTCCTCGACGGTGTCGTGCAGCAGACCGGCGACGAGCGTGATGGTGTCCATGCCGAGATCGGCGAGGATCGTCGCGACCGCCAGGGGGTGGGTGATGTAGGGGTCGCCGGACTTGCGCATCTGTCCGCGGTGGCGCTCATCGGCCACGTCGTAGGCATGCTGCAGCAGTGCGACGTCGGCCTTCGGGTAGATCTCCCGATGCAGCGTCACGAGCGGCTCGAGGACCGGCCGAACGGGACTGCGGGTCGCGGTCATGCGGCGCGCGAGCCTCGCCCGCACACGGCGCGAGGCGGAGGACGATCCGCCCGTGTCGGGCGACAACGCCTGCTCGGCGGACTGTCGCGGCCCGGTGTCGACCTCGTCGTGCATCCGGTCTCCTCTCGGTCCGCTGTTCTGAACTGTCGATTCTAGTCCGCGCCGCCCAGCGAACGTGCCCCCACCGACGATGCCATGCTCAGTCCGATGTCACGCTCAGCACAGGAAGTTCGCTTCCACAGCCCTTCGCGATGGTCGCACGTCCGCCGAGACCGTCGAGTTCCATGATCACGGCAACGGCCTCCACGACCGCACCCGCGTCACGCAACAGATCCGCGGCCGCCACGATCGTGCCGCCGGTGGCGAGCACGTCGTCGACGATCAGCACCCGCTGACCGGTGATGTCAAGTCCGGTCGCGGGGATCTCGAGAGTGGCCGACCCGTACTCCAGGGCATAGTCGACGCTTCGCACCGGAGGCGGCAGTTTGCCGCCCTTGCGCACGGCGAGCACACCCACCCCCAGTTCGCGGGCGACCGCACCGCCGAGGAGGAATCCCCGTGCATCGATGCCGGCTACGAGGTCGACTCCGCCGCACCCGTGTGTGAGCGCGGTGACGACCGCGGACAGACCGTCCGGGTGCGCCAGCACAGGAGTCAGGTCCTTGAAGGTGATTCCGGGCGCCGGGAAGTCCGGCACTGTGCGCGCATGGTCGTCGATCGCCGCACGGGCCGCCGCCAGCGCCTGCTGTGTAATGGAATCCACTTGTGTCACTGCACTTTCCACAGTCGCTCGAATGTCAGTCATGTATCGCCCACCGGTCCATGTTCCAGCCCGTACCGTTGCGTCCCTGCCCCGGTACCACGTTGACGACCCGTGCACGATGCAGTTGCACGCGCGGTGCGGCGAACAGCGGGATCGACGGCAACGATCCCCAGGCCGCGTTCTCCACGGCGCGTACCAGGTCCAGTCGGTCCGCGGCGAGGTCGGACACCACGAGTTTGTCGATGGCGGGTGTCACGGCCGGGTCCCGGTAGTCGCCGATGTTCAGCGGATCCCCCGCCCGCAGCTGATAGGAATCACGGGAGGGGTCGGCGGCGCCCGCCGCCGCGAATGCCGCGCCACTCACGGTGATCAGCACATCCACGTCTCGACCGAATCTCGGTGCCGCCGAGGGTGAACCGCTGTCGACGATCTCGATTCCGGCACCGCGACAGGATTCCGTGATCGCGGCCACCATGTCCTTGCGGCGCTGCGTCGGCGCCAGATAGCCGATCCGGATACGGGGCCGCCCCGGGCCCGATTGCGCGATCTCGTCGGCGAGCCCACGAGCCCGGGAGATGTCCGGCCGTGCGTATCCCCGACCGAAGGAACCGTTCAGCTGACCGGCCAGAGTGTCGGCGGGGGCGAGCGCCCGCAGGTTCCACATCTGGCCGCCCTGACCGAACTGCTTCGCCAGGTCATTACGCGGGACACACGACGCGAAGGCCTGACGTGCCCGAAGGTCGCCGAGCACCCCGGACTGCGCGAGCACGAGCTGTTCGACGGCCAGCGCCCGACGCGGATCGGACTGTGCGGGCTTCGCGTCGGGATCGTCGGTCGTGACATCGCCCTCGACCAGTCCCGCTGTGACGTCCGACACGTCGAAGGCATGGTCGGTCAGCCGCTTCTCGGTCTCGGTACCGCGCCCCCACACCACGATCTGTCCGGTGGCCGGGGCATCACCCCACCACTTGTCGTTGGCGACCAGGCGCAGTCCGCCCGACGCCGAATAGTCGTCGATGCGATACGGACCGGATGACGGGAACCGCTCGGGATCCGGCTTCTCTCCGGGGGTCAGCGCGAACCCGGTGTTCCAGGCCTTCGCGATGCGGGCGAGTACCTCGCCGTCGCGGGTCCGGATCGGATCGATGACCGTCGCGATGCCCGCCTCCCGGGCCACGACGTGCGCCGGCATCAGTGTGCCGGCGCCGAACAGCGACAACCAGTTCCGGTAATCGCGGCCGGGCGCGAAGGTCACGGTCGCGGTCTTGTCGCCCGCCCCGCAGTCGACCCGGGTGATGTCCCGGTAACCCGCTGTCGTCGCGGGCCGGAATTCCGGGAATCGCCCGCTCATCGCGGCCCACGCCAACTGCAGATCGTCGCAGTCGAGAGCCTGGCCGTCGGAGAACTCGGCCGCCTTGGTGAAGTCGTAGCGCAGGGTGAGCGACGGCCCCTCGACACGCGTCACCGTGCCGACGTCCCGGTCGGGTGTCACCTGACCGGAAGCACCCAGGAAGCTGAAACCGGGCAGCATCCGGGTCGTCGCCATCAGGACACCGGAAGCGTTGCCGGACACGGTATTCGCGTTGTACGAGTCGATCCGGGCATCGACGACATAGTCGATGGTCGGTGGGCCGTCCTCACCACATGCGGTCAGCAGGCCCGCGATCATCGCCAGGACCGCAACCAGCCCGACGACCACGCCACCCCGGGTGCCGCTGCCGGACGATCCGTTCCGGCGGGACGAATGCACTGTCACGATCCGTACATTAACGCGAGCGACGACGTTTTCCGGTCGGACTCTGCGAAGCGTCACCGCTGCGTGCGCGCACACGGCGGGGCTCGGTCACGGTCTCCCCCGCCTCGATCCGTGCGCGACGATCCATGACCCGCTTGGTGTGTTTCGCGATGTCCTTGCGGCGTTCCTTCAGCGTCACCAACAGTGGCGCGGCGAGGAAGATCGACGAGTAGGTACCGACGACCACGCCGACGAGCTGGATCAGGCCCAGGTCCTTGAGCGTGCCGACGCCCAGCAACCACACCGCGATGACCATCAGGGCGATGATCGGGAGCACCGAGATGACCGTGGTGTTGATCGACCGCATGAGTGTCTGGTTGACCGCGAGGTTCGTCTGCTCCGCATAGGTACGACGCGTGGTCGCGAGTACCGAACGGGTGTTCTCGCCGACCTTGTCGAACACCACCACCGTGTCGTAGACGGAGAAGCCGAGAATGGTGAGCAGACCGATGACTGTCGCCGGCGTGACCTCCCAGCCGACCAGGGAGTAGACACCGGCGGTGACCACGATGTCGAAGAAGAGCGATGCCATCGCGGCGATCGACATCTCCCTGTCGAATCGGACCGCGATGTAGACGAAGACGATGACGAGGAAGACGATCAGCGCGATGATCATCTTCTTGGTGATCTCGCCGCCCCAGGTCGAACTCACGTCCGAGGAGCTGACGTCGGAGACCGTGATGTCGGGCGCGAATCGTTCGGCGAGTGCCTGACTGAGTTGCTCGGTCTGCGGCAGCGTCAGCGACTCGGTGCGTACCTGGATGGTCTTGGATGCCCCGGAACCGGCGCTCTCCACGAGCTGTGGCTCATCACCGATGGCTTGCGTGAACACGTCCTTGACGGCGTCGGTGGTGACGCTGCTCGACGTGGCCGGGAGCGAGACCTGCGTGCCGCCCTCGAAGTCGATGCCCAGGGTGAAGCCCCGGAAGATCATCGAGAGCAGGCACACGAGCAGGATCGCGGCGGTGATGAGGTACCACATGCGCCGACGCTGCACGATCTGGAACGCACCGGTGCCCGTGTACAACCGCGACAGGAAGGAGCGGTCCTTCTCCGCGACGAGATCCGTGTCGTCGACCACGTACTCGTCGACGGTCGGGTCGTCGTCCGGATCGATGGTGGGGGTGGGCCGGGGCGGGACACCGCGGCCACCGCCGATACGTCCGGAGTTGGGACGACCGGGTTCTGGGGTCTGCATGATCATCGCGTCGGCTCCTCTCCACTCGATGCCGGATCGGATTGCGCCGACGAGCCCGCCGGTACGAGTTTGGCCAGGCGTTCGGCGCGGGCGATGCGACGTTCACGCGCGATCTCGCTGACGGCACCGAGTCCCGTGACGCCCGGGCGCGACAGGAAGTTCGACCGGCTGGCCAGCACCACCAGCGGGTGGGTCACCAGGAACACGACGACGACGTCGAGGATGGTCGTCAGGCCGAGGGTGAAGGCGAAGCCCTTCACCTCACCGACCGCGAGCACGTAGATGACGACGGCGGCGATGAAGCTGACGGCGTTACCCGACCAGATGGTGCGACGGGCACTGGCCCAGCCACGTGGCACCGCGGACCGGAAACTTCGGCCCTCGCGCATCTCGTCCTTTATTCGTTCGAAGTAGACGACGAACGAGTCGGCCGTCATGCCGATACCGATGATCAGACCGGCGATACCGGCCAGGTCGAGCGTGAAGCCGATCCAGCGACCCAGCAGCACGATGATGCCGTAGACCATGAGGCCGGACAGGATCAGCGACAGGATCGTGAGGATGCCGAGCATGCGGTAGTAGAGCAGGGCGTACAGCAGCACCGCGATGAGTCCGATCGCGCCTGCGATCAGGCCCGCCTGCAGATACGAACTGCCCAGCGACGCCGAGACCGATTCGGCGTCCGACGATTCGAACGACAGCGGGAGCGACCCGTACTTGAGCACGTTCGCGAGGTTCTTCGCGTCGTCCTGGGTGAAGTTGCCGCTGATCTCGGTCTGCGGGGTGGTGATCGCGCCCTGGATCTGCGGTGCGGACACCACGCGGGAATCGAGCGTGAAGGCGGTCTGCTTGCCGACGTTCTGAGCTGTGTAGGTGGGCCAGAACTGCTGTGCGCCGCCCTTGAATTCGACCGAGACGACCCACGAGCCCGCCTGCTGCGTCGTGTGTGCGTTGGCGGCCTTGATGTCCCGGCCGTCGATGATCTGCGGGCCGAGGAGATACACCTCGGTGCCGTCCTGCGAACAGGCCACCAGATACTGATCCGGCAGATCATTGCCGAGCAGCGGGTCGTTCGCGTTGGGCGCGCAGTTCACTTTCGCCATCTGCCCGGCGAGTGCCTGCGGAGGCGACCCCTTGGGTGCCTGTCGGAGTTTGCGCTGCGCCTCGATCGCCTTGGCCTGGGTCTCGCGATCCTGCTGATCGAGGTTCTTGTCCGTGGCGCTCTTCGGAACCTCTTTGTTCTGATCCGGAGTCGTGGGCTGCACCTGCTCCACCGGGCGCACGAACAGCCGCGCCGTCTGACCCAGCGATCGCGCCTGCTTGCCGTCGTCGCCGGGGACCGTGATGACCAGATTCGAGCCGCTGACCACGACTTCGGAGCCGGAGACACCGAGACCGTTCACACGCTGCTCGATGATCTGCTTGGCCTGGTCGAGCTGCTCCTTGGGCGGCGCCTTACCGTCCGGGGTACGCGCGGTCAGGGTCACGCGCGTTCCGCCCTGCAGATCGATGCCCAGTTTCGGTTCGATCGAACCGCCTCCGGTGAAGAAGACCAGGCCATACACGATGGCCAGCAACGCTAGGAATGCTGTCAGAGGCCTCCACGGCGGGATCTCGTTCTGAGGCCCCGACCGCTTCGCCGACGCTCGGCGGGATGTCGTCACTGCTGTTCTGATCTCCTGGATGCGCAAAAACTCGGACGGACGCGCGGGTCGAACGGGCCCGAGGCCCGACGCGACCCGCAGAGTGGTCGGTCGCCCACTCTACTGACTGCGCTGACACACCGAAGGGCCGACACCCGGGGCTCTGTTCGCCCGGGTATCGGCAACGCGGTCAGCGTTCGATCACTTGGTGTCGTCGGAGGAACCGTCGGACGGGGTGTCCACGTCCTTCGGCGAATCCAGATCGACGTCGTCGATCTGCTCCGGATGCACATCGAGGGCGCCCGGGTAGGTCTGTCCGGCTTCGTCGACGGGGACGACGCGGACAATGGCCTGACGGTTGAATCGCGAGACGACGCCCGTGGCGATCTCGAGGTCGACGTAATCGTCGGACGATGCGTCGACGACGGTAGCGAAGAGCCCCGCGGTGAGCTGAACCCGAGCGCCTGTGGAGACGGCCTGCTGCATCTCCTGGATCTCGGTCATGCGCTTCTTCTGCTTCCGCATGCTGAAGAACATGAACACGATCAGCATCGCGAAGAGGAGGGGGAACAAAAGTGATTCCATGGCTACTGCGTCAATCCTTGTTGTCGGTTCGTCGGAGGATCTGAGATCCGGCCGCCGGGAGAATTGTCCGATTTTCGGGATCGGTTCAGGGTCGTGCACATCCACACGAATGCATCCGAATCGATCCAACGGCCGTTATTCAGTGTGCCATGCGCTGCATGGTGTTGACGGATCCCGCCGGTCAGAAGTCATCGAAGAGGCCTGGCGCACCGTTGTCGCGAGTCCGCACACCGAAGCTCGCGTTGAGCGCGCCGGCCGGCGGAGTCAGCCCGAGATGATGCCAGGCGGCGGCGGTGGCCACCCGGCCGCGCGGGGTCCGGGCGACCATCCCGGCACGCACCAGGAACGGTTCGCACACCTCCTCGACCGTCGCGGGTTCCTCCCCCACGGCAACCGCGAGCGTCGACACACCCACCGGCCCACCGCCGAAACCCCGGACGAGCGCATTGAGCACCGCACGGTCCAGGCGATCGAATCCGAGTGCGTCGACGTCGTACACCGCGAGCGCGGCGCGGGCGACGTCGACGGTGACCACACCGTCACCGCGGACCTCCGCATAGTCGCGCACGCGGCGCAACAATCGGTTCGCGATCCGTGGTGTGCCGCGCGACCGCCCTGCCACCTCCGTGGCGGCGTCGTCCTGCAACGGAATCCCGAGGATGCCCGCGGAACGCCGCAGCACCCGGACGAGTTCGCTCGTCTCGTAGAACTCCATGTGTGCGGTGAAGCCGAACCGGTCGCGCAGCGGGCCGGTCAGCGAGCCGGATCGGGTGGTCGCGCCCACCAGCGTGAACGGCGCCACGTCCAGGGGAATCGATGTGGCGCCGGGTCCCTTCCCCACCACCACGTCGACGCGGAAGTCCTCCATCGCCAGGTACAGCATCTCTTCGGCCGGCCGGGCGATCCGGTGGATCTCGTCGATGAACAGGACATCGCCCTCGACCAGGTTGGACAGCATGGCGGCCAGATCGCCCGCCCGTTCCAGAGCAGGTCCGGAGGTCACCCGTATCGCCGCACCCATCTCGGCCGCGATGATCATCGCGAGTGACGTCTTGCCGAGGCCCGGGGGGCCGGACAACAGGATGTGATCCGGCGTTCCGCCGCGTCCCTTCGCGCCGTGCAGCACCAGTTCGAGTTGCTCGCACACGCGGGGCTGACCGATGAAATCGGCGAGTGAGCGTGGCCGCAGCCCCGCATCGAACTCACTGTCCCCGACCAGCGCGGCGGCGGAGACCTCCCGATCGTCGGCGTCGGGATCGTTCGGGTCCGGTGTGTGCATCATGTCGTTTTACCCAAGAGCGCCAAGGAGTTTCGCAGTGCCGTCGAGGCATCCGCATCCGGATTGTCGACGAGTACGGCCGTGACCGCCTTCTCGGCGGGCGCAGCGGTGAAACCGAGCCCGACCAGCGCCTCGATCACCTGATCCCGCACCGATCCGGTCACCGCAGCGCCGGTCGCGCCCACGGCGCCGCCGGTCGGCACGTCGACCTTGTCCCGCAGTTCCACGACGAGCCGCTCGGCGACCCGTTTGCCGATTCCGGGCACCGTGGTCAGCGCTTTCACATCCGAGTCGGCGAGCGCGCGCCGCAACGCGTCGGGTTCGAGGACCGCGAGCGTGGCCATCGCGAGCCGCGGCCCGACCCCGGTGACGGTTTGGAGCAGGGCGAACAGCGATCGCGCGTCCGGTTCGGTGAACCCGTAGAGGGTCATCGAGTCCTCGCGGACGATCATCGACGTGAGAAGCGTCGTTTCCTCGCCGCGCCGCACCGACGAGAGGGTCGGCGGGGTGACCAGAACGCGGTAACCGACTCCCGCACAATCGATCACGACATGATCGAGGGCGACGTCGATCACCGGTCCACGCACGGACGCGATCATGCGGCTCCTCCCCGTTTACGACCGGTCGCCTGTGCCAGACGCTCGCGGTGCTTGCGTGCCGCGAGATCGGCACGGCGTTGCGCCTCGGCCATCTTCTCCATCATGGGTCCGCGCCAGCAATGGCAGATGGCCAGGGCCAGCGCATCCGCGGCATCCGCCGGGCGTGGTTTGGTCTGCATGCCGAGGATTCGCGTGACCATCGCGGTGACCTGCGCCTTGTCGGCGCGGCCGTTACCTGTCACCGCGGCCTTGACCTCGGACGGTGTGTGAAAACGCACCGGAACGTCACGCTGACCGGCCGCGAGTGCGATCACTCCGCCCGCCTGCGCGGTGCCCATCGCGGTGGACACCTGGTTCTGTGCGAAGACCCGTTCGATGGCCACGACATCCGGTTGGTGGGTGTCGAGCCAATGGCAGGCCGACGTGTAGACCATGAGCAGACGCTCGGCGAGGTCCATGTCCGACGGGGTGCGCACCACATCGACATCCAGAGCGGTGACGGCGCGACCGCGTCCCGCCTCCACCAACGCGATTCCGCAACGCGTCAGCCCCGGATCGACACCCATCACGCGCACAGCGCACCTCCGACGATCTCCGAACAGTTGTTCGAGATTCTATCGGCCGGGTGCGACGGGAGCGGGCATCAACACGCGGAGGCGAACGCCCGCCGCTCTCACCTCACTCGTCGTCGAGTTCGGCAAGCACTTCGTCGCTGACATCGACATTGGTGTACACGTTCTGCACGTCGTCGGAGTCCTCAAGGGCGTCGACGAGTTTGAACACCTTGCGGGCGCCGTCGGCATCGACCGGGACCTCGACGGATGCGCGGAAGTCGGCCTCGGCGGAGTCGTAGTCGATCCCCGCCTCCTGGAGTGCGGTGCGCACGGCGACGAGGTCGGTGGGTTCGCTGACCACCTCGAAGGAGTCGCCGAGGTCGTTGACCTCTTCGGCGCCCGCGTCGAGGACGGCCATCAGGACGTCGTCCTCGGTCTGGTCGTTCTTGTCGAGGGTGACGACCCCGCGTCGGGTGAACAGGTAGGACACCGAGCCGGGATCGGCCATGTTGCCGCCGTTGCGGGTCATCGCGGTGCGGACCTCGCCTGCCGCCCGGTTGCGGTTGTCGGTGAGGCACTCGATGAGCACGGCGACGCCGTTGGGTCCGTAGCCCTCGTACATGATGGTCTGCCAGTCGGCGCCGCCGGCTTCCTCGCCGCCGCCGCGCTTGCGGGCGCGTTCGATGTTGTCATTGGGCACCGACGACTTCTTGGCCTTCTGGATGGCGTCGAACAATGTCGGATTTCCGGCCGGATCACCACCGCCCGTACGGGCGGCCACCTCGATGTTCTTGATCAGCTTGGCGAACATCTTGCCGCGCTTGGCATCGATGACCGCCTTCTTGTGCTTGGTGGTGGCCCATTTGGAGTGGCCGCTCATGAGTGATCCCTTTCGTTGTGCCTGCGATGGTCGTCTGGGGCCGCACGCCGGAGCGCAGCGAGCGGGTGTCGACGACGTCGCACCGCATCCGAACTCGCTTGATCTTACCGGCGCACCATCTCGACGAAGTATTCATGCACCCGTCGGTCGCCGGTCACCTCCGGATGAAACGACGTGGCGAGCACATCTCCCTGGCGAACCGCGACGATCCGGCCCGCTGCCGGACCCTCCGGCACGGTGGCGAGGACGTCGACATCGGGCGCGACCGATTCCACCCACGGCGCCCGGATGAACACCGCACGCATCGGGTCCTCACCGGGGCGGTCGGTGATCCCCGACATCTGGACATCAGCCTCGAAGGACTCCACCTGGCGACCGAACGCGTTGCGGCGCACAGTGATATCGAGCGCGTCGAGGTGCGTGGCGTCCGGGCGGGTGTCCAAGATCGTCGTGGACAGCAGGATCATCCCGGCGCAGGAACCGTAGGCGGGCAGCCCGTCGGCGAGCCGCGCTCGCAACGGTTCGAAGAGGCCGAACACGTCGAGCAGCTTGCTCATCGTCGTCGATTCGCCACCGGGGATGACGATGCCGTCGATGTCGGCCAGTTCGTCGGCGCGTCGTACCGCCGTCGCGGTGGCGCCGGCGTCGGCCAGCGCGTGCAGGTGCTCCCGGACATCGCCCTGCACGGCGAGCACTCCGATGTGCGGATGTGCGCCGCTCACCGGTCGGTCCGCGCGTGCTGGTCGTCGGGCATGACACGTCCCGTGCGGGTCAGCCCCTCCTGGGTTACCGCCGCGACCAGACGCCCGGACCGGTCGAAGATCCGGCCCTGGGTGAGCGCCCGTCCCGACGAGGCGGATGGCGATGTCTGGTCGTACAGCAGCCAGTCGTCGGCGCGGAACGGTCGCATGAACCACATCGCGTGGTCGAGCGAGGCTACCTGCGGCTGGACGTCGGGATGAGGCACCCGGGACGAGCCGAGCAATGTCATGTCACTCATGTACGCCAGTGTGCCGACGTGGAAGACCTGGTCGTCGGGCAGCGGATGCCGGTAGCGGAACCACACGCGCTGCTGCGCGGCGAAGTAGTCGGAGGTCACCATCTGCTCGCGGGGCACCAGGCGGATGTCGAAGTTCTCCCACTCCTTGAAGACCGCCTGCTCGTCCTCGGAGAATTCGTCGAGGCGATCCGGAAGATCGGTGGGCGCCGGTACCGGCGGCATCCGGTCCTGATGTTCATATCCCTCGTCGGTGCGCACGTGGAAGGAGGCCGACATCGTGAAGATGGCCTCGCCGTGCTGGACACCCGTCACCCGCCGGGTCACGAAGGATCGTCCGTCGCGGATGCGATCCACGAGGAACACCGTCGGATGATCCGGATCGCCGGGTCGCAGGAAGTAACCGTGCAGCGAGTGCACCGCGAACTCGTCGGGCACGGTGCGTGTCGCCGACATCAGCGCCTGCCCCGCGACCTGCCCGCCGAAGGTGCGCTGCAGATAGCTCGAGATCGAGGGGCCGCGATAGATGTCGGTCTCGATCACCTCCACCTGGAGGATCTGCTCGATGGTTGCCACGCAGATCAGTATCTCCTACCGCATGCGGGCTGATGTCGGCGGCGCAGCGGGTGCCTCAGAGTTCACCGAGGGAGATCAGCCCGTCCTGCACTGCGCGTGCGACCAGCGCCGCCTTCGTCGGAGCGGGACGGCCGACGTCGGAGTACTTCGCCCGGATGCGGGTCAGGTGCGTGTTGACCGTTCCCAGGGAGATGAAAAGCTCTTGCGCGACAGCCGGTTTCGTGTCGAGCATCAACCATGCGCGCAGGACCTCGATCTCACGCTCGGTGAGGGCGGGACGCTCGATGCCTGCCGACGTGCCGCATTCGCACACCGAGTCGCGGGTGGTCGGCGGGCTCGCGATCGCGGGATCGGCCTGGGCGGCGGGCTTGTCCAGCGGGACCACGGGCGCCACCCGGAGCCGATGGGGCCGTTGCCCGTCGCCACTGCCCTGTTGACCCGGCAACGGCATCCGGCGCCGGGCCAGGCGCGCCAGGGCTTCCTGACGACGGCGGGCTGCCTCGTTCTGACGATGCTGCATCCGAAGATCGGCAGTCGATGCCGGAAGGTGCTGCGGCAGGTGATCCAGGGTGACAGTCATGGTTTCCTCACTCATGTCGTCGTCAGTCAGTCGCAGGAAAGCCGTTCTTCCCGTGCTTGTCGTGACTTAGACGCGACGGATCCCGCGAGGGTTCCATGCGAGTGAGAATTTTCTTGGCGTCAGAGTGTGATGACGCTCACGACTCCGTCGATTCCGTTCCGCGGGCGGACGACTCGGCATCGTCGGCATCACCGTCGGAGTCGTCGGCGACCACCTCGTCGACCGAATCGGCGGATTCTGCGTCGTCCGCGGCGGCGACGAACTCGTCCTCCGTGTCGGCCTCGTGGACGGCCACGACCACCACGGTGACGTTGTCATGCGCACCGAGGGCCAGCGCACCGTCGACGAGTGCGCCGGCGGCCGCCTCCGCGCTCGGCGCATCCCGCAGGATGTCGGCGATCTCCGAATCGGGCAGTTCGCCGGTGAGTCCGTCCGAACACACCAGCAGCACGTCGCCGGGCAGTGCCGCCATCGAGAAGAAGTCGGCCTGCGGTTCCACCATGCCCGCACCCAGGGCACGAGTGATCACGTTGCGCCGCGGATCCGTACGCGCCTGCTCGGGTGTGAGGAAGCCGGCGTCGATGAACTCCTGGACCTGGGAGTGGTCGACGGTCAGCTGTTCGAGAGTCCCCGATTGAAGCCGATAGGTGCGCGAGTCACCGATGTTGAGAACGAGCCAGTGCGGCGCGTCGTCGTAGCTGACGAGCACCATCCCGGTGACCGTGGTCCCGGCACGTCGCTCGGTCTCGGTCTCGATGTTCTCGATCGAATCCTGGGCCGTCGACAGCAGATCGATCAGCGTGAGTTGTGCATCGGTGCGGTCGGCGTCCACCTGCACTCCGGCGAGGGTGGTCAGCGCGATCTCGCTGGCCACCTCACCGCAGTCGTGGCCGCCCATCCCGTCGGCGAGCAGGAAGATCCCGGGCTCGACGAGCGCGGCATCCTCGTTGGCCTCGCGTACGCGACCGACATCGCTTGCCGCAGCCCATTCGAGGCGGAGTCCCCGCACCGTATCGGTGCCCGAGACAGCAGTGTCACGAACAATCGTCGACGCGTCCATGGTCAGCAGATACTACGGTAGGCGCGGCCTACCAACCGCGTTCCGCGAGACGATGCGGCTGCGGGATGTCGTCGACGTTGATGCCGACCATCGCCTCGCCGAGGCCTCGCGACACCTTCGCGAGCACGTCGGGATCGTCGTGGAACGTCGTCGCCTGGACGATCGCGGCCGCGCGCTGCTCCGGGTTCCCGGACTTGAAGATGCCCGAGCCGACGAACACACCCTCGGCACCGAGCTGCATCATCATCGCGGCGTCGGCGGGCGTCGCGATGCCGCCAGCGGTGAACAGGGTGACCGGCAGCTTGCCGGCCTCGGCGACCTCGGCGACCAGTTCGTACGGAGCCTGCAATTCCTTTGCCGCGACGTACAATTCGTCCTTCGGCAGCGAGGTGAGACGACGGATCTGATCACGGATCTGACGCATGTGTGTGGTGGCGTTCGACACGTCACCGGTACCGGCCTCACCCTTCGAGCGGATCATCGCGGCACCCTCGGTGATGCGGCGCAATGCCTCCCCGAGATTCGTGGCGCCGCAGACGAACGGCACGGTGAACGCCCACTTGTCGATGTGGTTGGCGTAGTCGGCGGGGGTGAGCACCTCGGACTCGTCGACATAATCGACGCCCAGGCTCTGCAGCACCTGCGCCTCGACGAAGTGGCCGATCCGCGCCTTCGCCATCACCGGGATCGAGACGGCCTCGATGATGCCGTCGATCATGTCCGGATCACTCATGCGGGAGACGCCGCCCTGTGCGCGGATGTCCGCGGGGACGCGCTCGAGAGCCATGACCGCAACCGCGCCCGCGTCCTCGGCGATCTTCGCCTGGTCGGGGGTGACGACATCCATGATCACGCCGCCCTTGAGCATCTCTGCCATGCCGCGCTTCACCCGAGCGGTGCCCTGACCGACGGTCGGCTGCCCGCCGGCCGCCTGACCGTTGAGCGGATTCTGGGCGTCCTGTCCGGGAGTGCTCCCTGACTGGAATTGACTCACGTGAAGCTCCTGATGTTGTGATGCGGTGCGATCGTGCCGGCCCGAGGCGCAGACACTCGCCACAATTCTATGCCCCCGCGTGTCGGACCGTCAGGCACCCCCACCGGGGGTGATGCGCTCGATGATCTCGAAGTACTGGGGCAGCTCGGCGGTGCCGCCCAGATGGAGCCAGCGCACCGCGCGCCGCTCTCCGAGGCTGCGAGTGTCGCGCACCGCGTCGTTGTAGAAGCGACGGGCCATCATCACCCGCGTCTCGGCGTCGGCGAGTTCCACCACGAGCCCCTGCGGCCGCGTCTGCATGTCGGTGTGCGCGAGGAGCCCGGAGACGCGGTTCTCCGCCTGCTCACGGAATCCCGGGCCGGAATGCTCGGCCTGGTCGGCTGCGACGGCCAGCGCCTGTCCGGCGGCGCGGGTCTCCTCGTCGAAGCTCGCCGTCATACCGGAGGCGATGGCCCGGGCCACCACCGCTCGCCGCGCGAGTGCCGCGTCGAGCGCCTGGTTGGCCAGATCGACCCGGACGTTCAGCCGATCGAGCCGATTCGCCGTCTGATAGGCCCAGCCGACCGCCAGTCCGATGACCACGACAACCACGCAGATGATCAAGATGGTCACACCGGAAATCGTCATTGCTCCACTCCCCTAATCGGAGACCACCACCGGTCCCGCCCCAACGGTCACAGTCTCATACACCCGCAGGATCTGGTCGGCCACCTTCGACCAGTCGTATCGTGCGGCGCGCCGACGACCCGACTCGATCAGCTCCGACCTGGCCTGATCATCGGACAGCAGGTCGATGACGGCCTTCGCCAGCTCGTCCGGCGCACCGGTGGCGACCAGTCGGCCCGCCCTCCCGTCGTCGAGCACGCGACGGAACGCGTTGAGGTCACTGGCCACGACCGCCGCCCCCGCCGCCATGGCCTCCACGAGGACGATGCCGAAGCTCTCGCCGCCGAGGTTGGGTGCGCAGTAGACATCGGTGGATCGCAGCGCCCGCGCCTTGGTCTCGTCGTCGACCTGACCGAGGAAGGTCAGATGTCCCGCCAGCGAGCCGGCACGGCGCCGCAATGCACGCTCGGTTCCGCCGCCGACGATCAGCACGTCGATGTCCGGGAAGGCCTCGACGATCGACGGCAGGGCGCGCATCAGGATGTCGATCCCTTTGCGCGGTTCGTCGTAACGTCCGAGGAACAGGATCGAATGCCCTTGCCGCGGATAGCCGTCCAGCGGCTCCGCGTCGGCGAAGAACGGCACGTCGATGCCGTTGGGGATCTCGACAGCATCGGATCCCAGGGACTCCATCTGCCAGCGACGAGCGAGCTCGGAGACCGCGATCTTGCCGGCGATCCGTTCGTGGTACGGACGCAGAATGCCTTGGAAAACGGTGAGCCACAACGACTTCGTGGTGGACGTATGGAACGTGGTGACGATCGGCCCGGACGCCACCATCAGGGACAGCATCGAGATGCTCGGTGCGTTCGGCTCGTGGACGTGCAGTACGTCGAAGTCGTTCGACGCGACCCAGTCACGCAGTCGCAGATAGCCTTTCGGGCTGAAGTTGAGGCGCGAGACCGATCCGTTGTACGGGATGGCGAGCGCAGGCCCGGCGGACACGACGAAGTCGGGCAGTTGCGTGTCGTCCGCGGCAGGCGCCAGCACGCTGACATCGTGGCCCCGCTGGATGAAGACCTCGGCGAGTTCGACGACGTGGGCCTGTACCCCGCCCGGCACGTCGAAGGAGTACGGGCACACCATGCCGATCTTCATGAGCCGTGCTCCCGGTCCGCGGCTTCGATGCGCGCACGACGCTCGGCAGACCAGTCGGACTCCCACAGGGGCTGCATCATGTGCCAGTCCTGCGGCCGCGCGGCGATGCCGACCTCGAAGGCCTCGGCGAGCGCCTGCGTCGCCCGCTGCACGCCCACCGAGACGTCGATCGGCTCACCGCTTGTGATCACCGAGTTCGGCGCGTCGGTGAACGCGTGGTGCACAGGTAGGAGCATCGCCCCGGTCTCGATGGCCAGTCGTGCGGAGCCGCCCGGCATACGGGTGCGTTCACCGAAGAAGTTCACCGGAATACCGCGACCCGTGAGGTCCCGCTCCCCCATCAGGCAGATGATGCCGCCTGCCCGCAGACGCTCCGCCAGCAGGTCGAACGGGGGCTGCGCGCCGCCGGAGGTCGGGAAGATCTCGAAGCCCAGCGACTCGCGGTACTCGACGAATCGAGTGAACAGGGACTCAGGCTTCAGACGCTCCGCCACCGTCGCGAACCGGCCGTAGTGCTGTACCAGCCACACGCCGGCCATGTCCCAGTTGCCGCTGTGCGGCAGCGTGAGCACGAGTCCTTTGCCGCGCGCCATGGCGTCGTCGACGTGGTCGCGGGCACGCTGCGACACCGTGACCGTTTCCGCGGTCTCCTTCAGGTCCAGGGCCGGCAATCGGAACGCCTCGTACCAGTAGCGGGCATAGGACCGCACGGCATCGGCCACCAGCCGGTCGGGCACCTCGTCGGGAGCGGTACCGATCACCCGGGCGAGGTTTTTCCGTAGTTGATCGGGGCCACCGTTGCGCTTTCCGGCGATACCGGCGGCGCGGTCGAACAGTCCCCGGGCCAGACCGTCGGGTGCGTGGCGGACGGCAGCCCAGCCCGCTCCGTACCCGAGATCGGCCAGACGGGCACCGAACGAGACGTCGTCGGCAGCCGACATCACTGCACCTTCGGGTGACGCATGGTCACCGGTCCGTCGCCGGCGAATCCGATTCGCCCGCAGGCGGTTCCGGATCGTCGGTGTTCGAGGTGGCCAGCGGGATCAGATCCCGGGCGCCGGGCGAGGAGTAGATGGACCACATGCGCTGTCCGACGGTGATGACCGAGAGCACCGCCAGCACCCACATGGCGACGTGGATGGCCCAATCGAGGCCGAGGCCGGTCAGCCCGGCACCGACGAGCACGATGATCAGCCGGTCGGGTCGCTCGATCCACCCGCCGTCGCCGTTGAGACCGCTGGCCTCGGCGCGGGCCTTCGCGTACGAGATGACCTGCGACGTGACGAGACAGATGAGCGTGGCCGCGAACAGCAGCTCGTGGGGCTGCGTCACCGCACACCACCAGGCGAGCCCGGCGAAGATCGCGCCGTCGGCGATGCGGTCGCAGGTGGCGTCGAGTACGGCGCCGAACCGGGTGCCGCCGCCCCGGGCGCGGGCCATCGCACCGTCGAGCATGTCGAACATCACGAACAGCCAGATCACCAGCGTGCCGACGAACAGGTGGCCCATCGGGAACAGTGTGAGGGCGGCCGCGATGGTGGCCGCGGTGCCGATCAGGGTCATCAGATCGGGTGTGAGCCCGGTGCGCAGGAGAGCCCTGCCGAGGGGCAACGTCACCTTGGACACCGAGGACCGGCCACGGATGCTCAGCATCTGACCGCACCTCTCCTTCTCCGGACGGGCATCGACCTCATCCGGTCGATCATGTCTGTGCGCGCCACGCGTCGGCCAGCAGAGCGCGCGTGTCGCGCAGCAACTGTGGCATGACCTTGGTCTCGCCGACAACCGTGATGAAGTTGGCGTCGCCCACCCACCGCGGCACCACGTGCTGGTGCAGATGTTCCGACAGCGATCCGCCCGCGGCATACCCGAGGTTCAGGCCCACGTTGAAGGCGTTCGGATTGGACACCGACTTGATGGTCCGGATGATCCGCTGGGTGAACGCCATCAATTCGGCCGACTCCGCATCGGTGAGGTCTTCGAGGTCCGCGACCTGCCGATACGGGACGATCATCGTGTGTCCCGGGTTGTACGGGTACAGGTTCAGCACCGCGTACACGGTGTCGCCGCGGGCGATGATCAGACCGTCCTCGTCGGACATCGTCGGGATGTCGAGGAACGGGTGACCGGTCGACTTCTCGTTCGTCGGTGGGGGATCCGCCGTGATGTAGGTCATGCGATGCGGACTCCACAGGCGCTGGAGCCGATCGGGCTGCCCGGTGCCGCAATCGCGGATCGTCTCGCCGTCGTCAGGAGTCATCGGCACTCCCGACGATCTCACCGACCAGGTCGGCGGTCGGCGAATCGTTGCGCCGCGAGGACACCCACTCGGCGATCACCTCGACGGCCTGATCCACCGGCACCCCGTTGACCTGCGTGCCGTCGCGGAAGCGGAAGCTCACCGCGCCGGCTTCGGCGTCCCGCTCCCCGGCCAGCAGCATGAACGGCACCTTGCCGGTCGTGTGGTTGCGGATCTTCTTCTGCATGCGGTCATCGGAGTGATCGACCTCGGCCCGGACACCGCGGGCGACGAGCTGATCGATGACCCCCTGCAGATGATCACCGAAGGCCTCGGCCACCGGGATACCGACGACCTGCACCGGCGACAACCAGGCCGGGAAGGCGCCCGCGTAGTGCTCGGTGAGCACACCGAAGAACCGTTCGATGGAGCCGAAGAGGGCGCGGTGGATCATCACCGGACGATGCTTGGCGCCGTCGGAGCCCGTGTATTCGAGGTCGAAGCGGTCCGGCAGCATCAGGTCGACCTGGATGGTGGACATCTGCCAGGTGCGGCCGATGGCGTCACGCGCCTGGACCGAGATCTTCGGCGCGTAGAAGGCCGCGCCGCCCGGATCGTCGACGAGGTCGAGTCCGAAGCTCGCGGCGGCGTCGCGCAGCACCTCGGTGGCCTCCTCCCACGCCTCGTCCGAGCCGATGGACTTGTCCGGGTTCCGCGTCGACAGTTCCAGGTAGAAATCGTCGAGGCCGTAATCGCGGAGCAGGTCGAGCACGAACTGCAGGAGCGATCGGACTTCCTCGCCCATCTGCTCGCGGGTCGTATAGATGTGCGCGTCGTCCTGGGTGAAGCCGCGCGCACGGGTCAGGCCGTGCACCACACCCGACTTCTCGTACCGGTACACGGTGCCGAACTCGAAGAGCCGCAACGGAAGTTCGCGATACGAGCGCCCCCGGGAGCGGAAGATCAGGTTGTGCATCGGGCAGTTCATCGGCTTGAGGTAGTAGTCGATGGACGGCCGTCGCACGGAGCCGTCGGCGTTGAGTTCTTCGTCGAGCTGCATCGGCGGGTACATGCCGTCGGCGTACCAGTCGAGATGCCCGGACAGGGAGAACAGGTCCCCCTTGGTGGCATGCGGGGTGTAGACGAACTCGTAGCCCGCCTGACTGTGCCGCAGGCGTGAGTAGTCCTCAAGCTCCTTGCGAATGATTCCGCCCTTGGGGTGGAACACCGGCAGGCCGGAGCCGATCTCGTCGGGGAAGCTGAACAGATCGAGTTCGGCACCGAGCCGGCGATGATCCCGCTTCTCGGCCTCGGCCAGCATCTCCAGGTATGCGTCCTGGGCTTCCGACGACTCCCAGGCGGTGCCGTAGATGCGCTGCAGATCGGCATTGTCCTGGTTGCCGCGCCAGTAGGCCGCCGAGCTACGGGTCAGCTTGAAGGCGTTGATGTATTTGGTCGTCGGCACATGCGGACCGCGGCACAGGTCGCACCAGATGCGTTCGCCCGTACGGGGATTCAGATTGTCGTAGGCGGTGAGTTCGGCACCGCCGACCTCCATCACCTCGGCATCGTCGGCGGCACCCTTGTCGTCGATGAGTTCGAGCTTGAACGGCTCACCGGCGAGTTCGGCGCGGGCCTCGTCCTTGGAGTCGTAGACGCGGCGCGAGAACTTCTGCCCCGACTTGATGATCTGCTTCATCTTCTTCTCGAGGGCCGTCAGGTCCTCGGGGGTGAAGGGTTCGTCGACCTCGAAGTCGTAGTAGAAGCCGTCCTTGATGGGCGGACCGATGCCGAGCTTTGCGTCCGGGAACAGATCCTGGACGGCCTGCGCGAGGACGTGCGCAGTGGAGTGCCGAACGACGCTACGGCCGTCCTCGGTGTTGGCGGCGACGGGCTCGACCTCGGCATCGGCGTCGGGCGCCCAGGAGAGGTCACGCAACTGGCCTTCGGCGTCACGTACCACCACGATGGCCTCGGGCCCCTTGTTCGGCAGCTCGTGCTCGCGCAGCGCAGTGCCCGCGGTGGTCCCGGCCGGCACCGTGATGGTGGCGGGGATGATCACCTGGACGTCGTCGGGCACGGGAGCTCCTTCACTTAGGACGAACACATCGGCACAAACACAAACATGAGTGCGACTCCCGATATTATCCGCGCGCGTTCACCGACGACCCCCTGGGACACCCTCGATCAACGACAGGAAGTCACCGCGACGCATCTCGGTGTCACGACAGGATGGGGCTGGCCATCCAGTCGGCCTCCAGATTGACCCATGTCGCGACCATGTACACGGCTCCGAGCAGCCACAGTGTGCCGACCACGATGGCCGCCGTACTGAGCCAGACACCGCCCTGGATGGACCAGTGCTGCCGGGCTATCCACTGCATCCACGCGTCGTAGCGTCCGCGCGCGAAGGTCAGCAGACGGTGCGCCCAGTTGAATTCCGATGCGAGGATGCCCAGACCGAGGAACACGATCAGCCAGCCGGGCCCGGGATATGGGATGGCCACGATGCCGCACAGCAGGACGATGGCCCCGATGGTGCCGACGGCGATGCGATAGATGGAATGCAGCCGCGGATTCCGGCGGATGAGGTAGCGGCGTTGCCGGGCCCAGATTCGTAGTCGTCGCCTGCGCAACTCGTGTCCTTCCCGCCTGCCCCAATGACCGACTTGCCTGATCGGCCATCCAGACTACGGGAGAGCCGGAACTCGACGTCGCCGCGCGCGCTCACCCAGGAGGATGACCCCGATCGTGCACAGTGCGATCAACGGGTAGCAGCCCGCATACAGCGTCACCACAATCCGGTCGTACCACTGCGGGTCGGGCCAGCGCGGCATCATGAAGAGTCCCAGAGCGATCGCGTGGTCGGCTCCGAACAGCCGCGGACCACTCTCGTACCAGTGATGCCAGTAGGTGAAGGACAGCGCGATGATCGCACCGGGCACCAGCCATCGCCACCACCGTCGGCGAGCGTCGGCGTTGCGCCCCGCGTAGTCGATGGCGACGACCAGCAGCGGCACGAACCACACCCAGTGGTGTCCCCAGGAGAACGGCGACACCATCGATGCGGTCATGCCTGTCGTCGACACCGCGAGCAGTTCCTGCCCGCGACGATGGGCGATGACCGCGGCCCACACCCCGAGTGTGCCGACGAGCACGGCGATGGGCAGCCACATCCATGTCGGCGCCGCGAAGTACGGTCCGCCCCGCATCGGATGGAGATATCGCTCGACGTCGTAGTAGGCCAGCATCTGCGACAGGAAACCCTTGACCGATTGGTTCGCGGGCGAATCCACTCGGCCGATGCGCGCCGAACCCGCGAAGTCGCCCGTCCAGTACCGCCACGAATCACGCGGCACCACAAGGAAACCGATCACGACGGTCGCCGCGAAGGTCGCGACACCGACGATGGCGGCGCGCCACCTGCGCGTTGCGGCGAGATAGACCAGGAAGAACGCCGGCGTCAGCTTGATGCCTGCCGCGATGCCCACGCCCACACCGCGGTACCGGGCGGCCGCCGCGCCGAGGAACACCAGATCGAGCAGCACCAGAAACATCAGGAAAATGTTGATCTGGCCGAGCCAGATTGTCGTCCGGACGGGTTCGAGAGCAGTCGAGCAGATGGCCAGCAATCCGCCGAACACCAAGAGCCGCAACCCGATCCGATAGCTCAGGCTACGGAAGCCGAGGACGATCACCGCCACCAGGCATGCCATGATCGCGACGAACCAGAGCACATTCGCGACGCCCTGCCCGATCCACGCGAGCGGCGCCAGCACGATCGCCGCGAACGGCGGATACGTGAAGTACATACCGATGGCGACGGTCGTCCGATACAACGAATCGCCCCGCAGCAGCGTGTCCGCTCCCCCGCGATAAACGATCAGATCGGTGTTGTTGTGGAATAACCCGTACAGCGGATTGTCGATGGGGAACGCGGTGATGTGCCAGACGATCACGCCCACCGCGGCGACCGCCGCACCCGCGAGCATCCACCAGGTGATCGTCGGCCGGTCCACCTCCGCCGACGCCGCGTCGTCCACATGATGACGGTATCGGGCGGTTGACTCATTTGCGTGGCGAAACACGCAACGTCCGATTGATCCGGCTTGTCGGCATCACGGGTGGTCGATCCACTCTCCGCCTCTGTATCGTCTCAACCGCAGCATGATTCACGCCCGCACTCATCCGGCGGTCGAATCGAACTTCCCGGACGGTACTGTCGACGCCGCGCGGGTGCTCCGCGAGTGTTGCTCGCCCGACGAAGGAACCTCGTGCTGATCGACATCACATGGACGCAGCTCACCGATGTGTCCGCTCCCATCATCAGCGGCTGGCAATATGTGGGGTTCTTCGGCGCGCTCCTGCTGCTCATCACGCCTGTCGCCCTGTGGAAGCTCCGTTGGGCAGCGATGTGGCGCTGGCGACGGTCGGTGATCTTCTTCGTCGGCTGGTTCTGCGTGTACTTACCGGCCGTTGTCGGCCTCACAACGGTTATCGGTGACACACACGCTGAGATCGGCGCCGATGAGGTCATGGCGCAGTTGCTCCCCAATCGCACCCCGATCACTCGGACGACCTGGTTGGAGGTTGCTCCGACCGACCACGCGACCAACTCGGTCCTCGATGTTCCGTACAAGGGCGACCAGTTCGGATACCAGGTCAACTTCACCGCGCTCACTGCGCACAGCGACACTCTCCGGTGTCACGCAGAGGTGTTTCTATTTCGGCAGGAAAGCGCCAGGGGCCAGCCGGCACCCGTGTTCGCCCGCGCGATTGGATTCTGCACTGAACCTTCCCCGGCGCACATTTCGCCGAGGCCATAGTCTTTCGAGTGCGATGTTGTGCAGACGTCGTGCATGACAACCGGATAACGCCTCGACCTAGTGGGCCAGCTTGGATCGAACCTGCCCGGACACACGCTGAGCTGAGTCAGTCACGCAGTGCGTCGGCGGCCTCTGCGAACGAACTACGGAGGTGCGCTTCGCGTTGCTCGCGGATAGCGGCATCTGGCGTCCACAGCGCCTGTCGGCTGGTGTGATAAGTCTCGATGGTAGTGAGACCCCGCACGTCATTGGGATAGCGTCGCCGAAATCGCTTCCACGCGACCTGAGCATCGCCGCCGTGCGCCATCACGACCCGCAACTGTGGACACAACGCCGCCACCCGACGAAGCACCGGCAGACCCCGGTCGATCTCGACAGACGTCGGCTTGCGATTGACGTACCAAGGGTACGTGTTCCAGCCCATCAAATCGCCAATGCTGATGCCTGCGTCCGTGAGCAACGTGATGAGCCGTTCGGCCGACGGGTCATCGTTCTCGGGGCTCAGCATCCCGCTGCCGTGACCTTCACGGGTCTTCGGCCCCGGGTCACGGAAGATTACAAGCAATCGTGCATTGATGCCGCCCATCGCTGGAGCGACGTAGGGCATCCATTCCCCGTCGGTGCGGAGTTCGTCGACGAGGCGATTGATCGGCTCAACGTGCGGCAGATAGACACCGTCAGCTTGCTCGCGCCTGTAGCGAGGATCAGCCATCTTTCGGACCATGCGGGAACTGTATCGGCCCCGGCCGACAGCGCGACGCCCCGATGGGAGGAAATCCCCGGAGTTGTTTCCGCGAGGCCCTGCTGCACCGAAGCGGCGAAGCTCGGCACGCCGACGTCTGCCGAGCACTGGAGATCCCCGAGACCGACAACGCGCACCACCTGGCCGTGATCCAATCGGGCACCTGGCCCACGGCTCACGCTCCCGAGTAACTAAGCGCTATTCGGAGACGTGGCGCGCAAGCGGTTCGCCCGCTACGGCACTCCACGAACAATCTGCTTACTCGATGGCCCTGGCCGACCATTTGCTAGCGACCCTCAATAGATAGACCACTCTGTTAGCCGGCCTGATCGCACTTTCGCTGCTGAGATCCTCCGGCAACCAGAGTTCGTGCGTGATCGCATGTGCCGACACGCCCAACAGAGCTGACTGGCTTCTCACGGCAGGAGCAAAGCTCCGGTGAGATTGACCAGACCGGGCGGACTAGTCAGAGGGCGGACCGATGAAGTGACCGCGAAGCGAGACCGACTCAGCGAAGGCAAGCGCTCTGCGCTTCTCGGCTTCTAACGGGGCCAACCACTCCTAGCTTGTCTGACTACATCAGACTTGGGCCGATCGAAGCGGTCTGGCATGGGTTCGTTAAGCCGCTATTGCACGTATTATGCATGCTGGCCAGCAAAAACGCTCCGGCTTGGTGGTCCCGGCTGGGATCGAACCAGCGACCTTCCCGGTGTGAACGGGACGCTCTTCCACTGAGCCACGGGACCGCGCTCGGCGCGAGGCGCCGGTGCACGAGCCAGAAGATTACACGGTGGTCGCCGTGTTCCCAAAATCGGACGGCTCGCGCGTCGGCCGCCGGACGACTGTTCGGCCACTACTCGACGCCACGCCGTTGACCTGGCGATTTGGCGTAGTTGCGTCGCGTCCGATAGTGTTCTGCTTCGCGTCGAGAGCAACAACGATCCACAAGATCAGCTCCCGACCACGCGGATGTAGCGCAGCTGGTAGCGCATCACCTTGCCAAGGTGAGGGTCGCGGGTTCGAATCCCGTCATCCGCTCGGCGCGAGTCGACTCGCATCTGGTGGTGTGGCCGAGTGGTGAGGCAACGGCCTGCAAAGCCGTGTACACGGGTTCGATTCCCGTCGCCACCTCCACCACCAATTTCATATCCTGCGCGATTAGCTCAGCGGGAGAGCGCTTCCCTGACACGGAAGAGGTCACAGGTTCAATCCCTGTATCGCGCACCAGAGTTAGAGCAGTTCAGCCCCGGTTGCCACCGGGGCTGAACTTGTTCTGCGATAGTTGCGCTCTGTTCACGCGAGTACTTCGAGAAGCAGGTCGACACCCGGTCACGGGCCACACATCCGCGAAACCCGTTCAAGCAGCCTTACACTCCGGAAAGCGCCGGGTGATCACCGCATCTGGCGGGCAGGCACGGTTGAACGCCAGACGGAGGCAATTCGAGGATGTCAGATGGATGACGAGATGGACGAGATTGAGCACGACCCCGAACTGGACGCCCTGGCGGACGACTTTGAGCGCGGCGATTTCACCCTGATTCCGGGTGCGGGGGAAATCAATCCGGCACCGCACTCGCTGCCGATAGGCCGCCCGGCACAGCCGCGCGGCATGTCACCACTACGGGCTTTTCGACTGCCGCGGGCGTTGGACCAACAGCTGACAGCCTACGTCGAATCGAGCGGCGAGTCCGCCTCGGCCGTGGTTCGTGCCGCTCTCATCGAATACCTGTCGCGACACTCCACGTGACCACAACCCATCGCCACGAGAACCACGAAGCGGGGCACCTGCAAACCGGCCGCAGAGCGTAACGCCGACGCGGGGTTCGCTCACGACTTCGGTAGGCGTGGCAACGTATCCTCCAAACCGGACATACAAGCAACGACAAACTCTTTGGGAGGTTCCCGTGGCCGGAGGTCTCGTCGCCCTGCTGGACGACGTCGCGGCGCTCACCAAGGCCGCGGCCGCAAGCATCGATGACATCGGCGCCGCGGCGGGCAGGGCGAGCATCAAGGCGACCGGTGTAGTCGTCGACGACACCGCGGTCACCCCGCGATACGTTCACGGGTTCACGCCCGACCGTGAATTGCCGATCGTCGGCAAAATCGCCTTCGGTTCGATCCGCAACAAACTGCTGATCATTCTCCCGATCGCGATGCTGCTCAGTCAGTTTCTGCCGGCGGCACTCCCCTATCTGCTGATCGCCGGCGGCCTGTTCCTCGCCTACGAGGGCGCCGAGAAGGTGTACGAGGCGATCACGGGTCACGAGGAGGAGGCCGACGAGACCGCCGAGCGCGGACCGGCTTTCGAGAAGACAATGGTCAACGGCGCGATCCGCACCGATCTGATCCTGTCGGCCGAGATCATGGTCATCGCGCTCTCCTCGGTCGATTCCGAACCGTTCCTCACACGCCTGCTGGTTCTGATCGTCGTCGCCTTCCTGATCACCGCCCTCGTCTATGGTGTCGTTGCCGTGATCGTGAAGATGGACGATGTCGGTCTCTCACTCGCGCGACGCGATTCGCCGGTGATGAGCCGCATCGGCCGGGGGCTCGTCTCCGCCATGCCGAAGGTGATGGCGACACTCAGCGTCGTCGGCATCGCCGCGATGCTCTGGGTCGGCGGCCACATCCTGATCGTCAATCTCGGTGAGGCCGGATTCCATTGGCCCGCAGACCGACTGCACGATCTCGAGCATTGGTTCGCCGAACTCGTGCACGGCTGGTTCGGCGGTGTGCTGTCGTGGATCGCCGGGACCACCGTCTCCGCGCTCGTCGGACTCGTCGTGGGTGCCGTCGTCGTGGCCATCATGCACGTCATCCCCAAGCGATCGAAGAAGAGTGAGCCCGCCGATCACACCGCCTCACCGGCAGCTGAGCACACGGACCCACCGACAGAGCGATAGCACCGTCGACCGCGACACAGGAGGGGCCATGCCCGATTACGGACTGCCGCTGGAGTTCGGCTTCTTCCCGAGCCCGGACGCCGACAACTTCGACAACCTCATGGGCCTGGTCGGCATCGCCGAGGAGCGAGGCATCGACCTCGTCGCCATCCAGGATCACCCCTACCAGAAGCGGTTCCTCGACACCTGGACGCTGCTGTCGGTGATCGGCGCGCGTACCGTACGTCTCCGGGTGACCCCCGATGTCGCGTGTCTGCCGCTGCGACCACCGGTCATGCTGGCGAAGGCAACCGCATCCCTCGACCGGATCACCGGCGGCCGAGTGGAACTCGCCCTCGGAGCGGGCGCGTTCTGGGACGCGATCGTCGCTGCCGGCGGACCCCGGCGCACGCCCGGTGAGGCCGTCCGCGCACTGACCGAGGCCATCGATCTGATCCGCCGGTTCTGGGCCGGCGGCACGCTGCACGTCGACGGCGAGTTCTATGCGGCGAAGGGACTGCACGCCGGTCCCCCGCCCGCGCATGACATCCCGATCTGGCTGGGCGCCCTCGGACCGAAGATGCTGCGTCTCACCGGGTCCACCGCGGATGCCTGGGTGCCCAGCCTCGGTGTGGTCGGACCGGAGAAGATCCCGGCGATGGCCGAACAGATCGATGACGCCGCACGGGCGGCAGGCCGGGACCCGTCGGCGATCACGCGCGTCTACAACATCGACGGCCGATTCGGCACGGGCGCAGGGCTTCTCCAGGGTTCGCCCGCACAGTGGGCCGAGCAACTGGCCGAGATCACTCTGACGCTCGGGTTCAGCACCTACATCCTGGCCACCGACGATCCGACGGATCTCGCCCGCTTCGCCGACGAGGTCGCTCCGGCCACTTGCGAATTGGTCGCCGACGCACGCTGAATGCCTCCACCATTCGGATGACATGGCTCGGTCCCAGCGCCGACCACCGCTAGACTTCCGCACATGATGAAAACTCGGATCATCGCGGGATTCGCCGCGCTGGCGGCAACCGGCGCACTGGTCACCGTCGTACCCGCCACCGCCGAGGCTGCTCCCGTGCTCATCGGAAAGCACTGCAGCAGAGCTCAGCTGGGCACCGTCTGGTACACCCACAACACGGCAGACCGGGTGATCTGCCTCAAGGGCCGGAAGGGCAACACCTGGGCCCGCACGACGGGAAGTATGGACCCGCAACCTCGTCGGGCCGGAGAACGATGCAACGGGAAGTACCAGATCGGTCAGACAGTCCGCTTCAAGGGCCTTCGATGCGACGGAAAGCGCTGGCGGGCCGGTCCGTACACCTACTGAGCAGGTGACGCCGGCTCAGCGTCCACGGTGAGTGAGGTGCACGGGGCACAGGGATCATCGATCGATCAGATAGCGGGGATTCGCAACTCGCAGCCGTTCCAGCACGGCCGCCGACATTGCTTGTCGCACCGTGGGATCCGTTGCCTTCGCGGCTCCCGACCGGATGGCCTGGGCCAGGGCGCGCTCGTCCTCGACGCCGGCGGCGGTCACTGCCTGCCGGACGTGCGGCGCATCAGCGGCGCCGACCTCGCGTCCGGCCATGCCGAGAAGATTGAGGCAGATCTTCACCAGGTAGCGCTCCCGGCCACGGTCCGCGGGTAACGCGTCCAGGACGTCACCGGCCATCGTCTCCGACACGAGGGCGAGAATCTCCTCGACCGATGGACGGTCGTGGAGACTGTCGGCATCGGTCCCGGTCCGCCCCGACGGCGGCACTGCCGACTCGTCGAGGAGATCCAACACCAGCAGTAGGTCGTATTCCGATTCGCAGACCCGGCGCCCGATGGCCGCGAGTTCCAGCGAATGTTCTTCACCGCTGAGGTGGCGATGTGCCTGCATCTGACTGATCACCAGCCAGCGCAGGGTGCCGAAGACCTCCCACCACAACAGTTCCTGGGCATCCGGCCGTACGCCGGTGACGGCCTCGTACCCGTCGAGCAGGTCCTCCCGATGACCGACTCCGGCGACGGGCAGCGGCGCGCCGAACCGCCAGGCCCGCACACACAGCCAGCCAAGATCCTCCATGGGGTCACCGATGTGCGCGAGTTCCCAGTCCAGTACTCCGGTGATGCCCCTGCCGTCGATGAGCAGATTGCCGAGGCGGAAGTCGCCGTGCACCAATGCATCGTCCCGCGGGGACGGGCGATGCTCGTGCAGCCAGCCCAACGCCGCCTCGACGACCGGCCGCGGATCGTCGAAACCCCGGTGTAACCGCTCGAGCGACTCGAGCGGATCCTCCCGCGACAATCCGTCCAGCCCGTCGGTCGGTGTCCGGTGGATGAGCCCGAGAACGCGGCCCATATCCCGCGCCAGAAGCGGCCGAACCTCTTCGAATTCGGTGTTCCGCTGAATCTTTCGCGCGAGCGCCTCCCCGGGCACGAGTTCGGTGAGGACATAGGGCGCGTCGATGCCCCGGGCGTCGTCCCCCGCCGCGAGCAACGCGGGCACAGGCACGCCGGAGGCCGCACCGGCCCGCAGACATGCCGCTTCCGCACGCATCCGGTCCGGTTCGCCGTGGCCGGGCGGGTCACGGCGCAACACCACGACCGAGGGGACGGGACCCGCCGACGTCACCTCGGCGGCCCAGGTCTCGCGACTCGCGCCACCGGTCAGTTGCCGGACCGAGTCCACGGTGACGTCCACACCGTATGCGCGCGTGAGGATTCCGGCGACTCCGTCCGCCAATGCCGCAGCGCCGGTCACCGCCACGGCGCCGCGTCCGGGTCACGAAGCAGGCGTCGTGCGGTCGACATCCGGTGCACTTCGTCGGGGCCGTCATAGACACGTGCGTAGCGCGCCTGGCGGTACATCCGTTCCAGTGGCAGATCGGCCGTCAGTCCCAACGCGCCGTGCACCTGGATGGCTCGGTCGACGACGTTGTGCAGCATGCGGGCACCCCAGAATTTGATGAGCCCGATCTCGACGCGTGCATCGTCGCCGGTGTCCATCACGCGGGCCGCGTCCAGGGTCATGAGACGTGCCGCCTGGATCTCGGCCGCCGACTCCGCGATGTACCTGTGCACCTCTCCCTTCTCCGCCAGGAGCGAACCGTGCACGAACCTCGAATTCGCACGCTCACACATCAATTCGTAGGCACGCTGCGCTTGCCCCAGCCACCGCATGCAGTGGAAGATGCGGCCGGGGCCGAGGCGATCCTGGGCGATCACGAACCCCTTGCCGCGCTCACCGAGCAGATTCTGCGCCGGCACGCGGACATCGGTGAGGCGGACCTCGAAGTGATCACTCGGGTCGTGACCCATCGTCGGGATGGCCCGCACGATCTCGAAGCCCGGAGTGTCGGTGGGTACGATGATCGAGCTGATACGCGCGTGCCGCGGGACCGACTCGTCTTCGGTGCGGGCGAACACGGTGCAGTACGCAGCTTGATCGGCCCCCGTGGTGAACCACTTGTGCCCGTTGATGATCCATTCGTTGCCGACGAGTTCGGCGCGCGTCGCGATCAGTGTCGGATCGGAACCCGCGACCTCCGGCTCGGTCAGCCCGACAGACGGGAGCATCGTCCCGTCGACCATCCCGGTGATCCAGCGTTCCTTCTGCTCGTCGGTGCCATGCTTGTGCAGCATGATGGTGTCCTGCATCGTCACCGAGCCGACCGCCAGCTGACCGAATTCGGAACGGCCGATGATCTCGTTGAGATAGACGAAATCCAGGAAGGGCACCCCTCCGCCACCGACATCGGCGGGATGTCCGAGCGCCCATAGACCCAATTGTTTGGCACGCGAACGTAATTCGTCCAGGGCTTCGGCGTGGGTTTCCTCGGCGAGGAGGGCGGGTTCGGCCGGGATCACCTCGTCATCGATGAAGGTACGCATCCGGGCACGTAGATCGTCGAGATCGGTGGACATGGTTCCCCTTCCACGGCCCGGGGGTGTACGGCCGTGGTCTCATCCTGCCAGTCCGGGCGCGACAAGATCGCACATTCGTCTCACCGCACCCGCCGACCCGGTCAGTGGCCGGGAACCCGCAGGGCCTTCGCGACGGTGGGCCACGCACGGCGCATGTCCTGATTCCAGTACCCCCAGGAGTGCAGACCCGCCCGGTAATGGTAGGTCACAGGCACTTTCGCCTGCTTGGCGCGTGCTTCGAACGCTCGGGTGCATCGCAGCACGACACCCTCGAGAACGCCACCGACCGGCGAGGCCAGTCCGGCGAGGCCGAGCGCCGGGTCCGGCATACCGTTGCCGGACGAGACGAAGATCGGTTTCCCCTTGAGCACCGAGATGTTGGTGGCCGGATCGTGGGCCTCCCAGTCGGGCGCGTCCAGGGGACCCCACATGTTGTCGGGATTGCCGCCCCGGGTGGCGACCGTGGCCGCGGTCGCCTGCCGCATCTCGGCGCTGCTCTGGTCGAGGCATCCACTGAGTGCGACCACGCCGCGATAGAGGCGTGGGTTGCGGACGGCGATGGTCATCGCGCCGAGCGCGCCCATCGACAACCCGCCGATGGCGTTACGTCCGTTGCCGTGGAACCGTTCGTCGATCAGCGGCGGCAGTTCCTCGGTCAGGAAGGTCTCCCATTTATTCAGCCCCAGAACAGGATCCGGCGACGACCAGTCCGTGTAATAGGAGGCGGTGCCTCCGATCGGCAGAACGACGTTCACCGGCTTGTCCGCCATGAATCGCACGATGTCGGTCTGATTGGTCCAGCCGCTCTCGGTGTAGTTGGTGTACACGCCACCGTCGATACCGTCGAGCAGATAGAGCGTCGGTCGGGGTGCACTTCGCTTCGCGGGCAGCAGCACGGTGACACGTACCCGTTTACGCATGGACCGGGAGTCGACGGTGACCTCCGCCCGACGCTGCGACGTCATCGATACATTCACGATCCGCGACCCGTCGGGAGCCCTTTCCGACGAGCGCGGGCCCGCAACGCGGTCCGACGGTGCCGCCGACGCGGGGCCAACGGAAGCCACTCCGCTGATGGTCAGGGCAGCGACGGTCCCCAGGACGGCAGCACTCGCCCGCAGTGTTCGCATCAACGTTTCTCAATCTCCCCGTGGACGGCCCAGATACGCCGGTCCTGATGGTCGCGACGAATCGGTCACGACTTCGGGTAGATCTAAGCACGCGGACGTCGAATCGGTCGAGAGAATGCCCCGGCGTAGATTGCGAATCATGTCCGATCATCCCGCCACGGAGGCCATCACCGATCCGGCCCTGGCCCATGAGGTCGCCGATGTCGCGGCGGCGACGTTTCCATTGGCATGTCCCCCGCATTCGGCCGCCCCGATGATCGAACGGTTCATCGCCGAGAACCTGTCACCGAGCGAGTTCGCGCGGCACATCACCGATCCGGCCAGCGATGTTCTCGGGATCCGGGACCGCCCGGGCGGCGGCCTCATCGGTTACTGCCTCCTGCATCATCGCGAGCCCACGCAGTCCGACGTCGCCGCCGTCGTCACCGAGCGGCCGGTATCGGAGATCTCGAAAATGTACGTACTCGCCGATCACCACACCCGCGCGGGGAGACCGTCAGCCGCCCGACTTCTGATTGACCACGCACTCGACGTGTGCCGGCAACGCGGCAGCGTCCTCGCGTGGCTCGGTGTCAACCAGGAAAACATTCGCGCACAACGGTTTTACGGCAAGGCCGGTTTCACGAAGGCCGGTGAGAAGACATTCGATCTCGCCGGGTCCGTCGAGCACGACTACATCTACACCCAACCGCTGCAATAGGACGCCGACCGAGACGGACGACCCTCAGACCGCCGGCCCTCAGACCGCCGATTCCGCGAAACGCGACAGCGCCAGCAGTCGGGACGTGGCACGCAGGTACTTCTTCCGATAGCCACCGGCAAGCATCTCGTCGGTGAAGATCTCGTCGAGTTTCGCACCGGACACGGTCACCGGGATACCGGCGTCGTACAAGCGGTCGGCCAGGACGACGAACCGCAGAGCCACCGACTGATCGGCGACCGGGTGCACCTGACTGATGCACACCAGTGAGACACCGTCGACGAGCGCCTTGTACTTCGACGGGTGCAGCGTGCTGAGGTGTTCGCACAGCGCATCGAACTCGTCGAGGGTGGCGCCCGCGGTGTGCTCCGCGAGGTCGGCGAGCTCCGCATCCGTGCGCGGCTCCGGAGCGGGCGGCAGATCACGGTGCCGGTAGTCGGGGCCGTCGACGCGGATGGTCTCGAAGACCGACGACAGTTTCCGGATCTCCCGCAGGAAGTCCTGCGCGGCGAACCGTCCCTCGCCCAGCTGTCCGGGCAGCGTGTTCGAAGTCGCCGCGATGGACACGCCCTTGGCGGTCAGTTCGGAGAGAAGTCGCGACACGAGCATCGTGTCACCGGGATCGTCGAGTTCGAATTCGTCGATGCAGAGGACGGTGTGCTGCGAGAGCCGCTCCACCGCGTTCATGAAGCCGAGAACTCCGACGACATGGGTGAGCTCGACGAACGTGGCGAACGCCTTGGGGCCGTCGACGGCGTGGTAGATCGAGGCGAGCAGGTGCGTCTTGCCGACACCGAATCCGCCGTCGAGGTAAAGACCGAGACCCTGCGCGCTGGACTTCCGGGAGAACAGGCCGCGTTTTCCGCTACGGACCTTGCCGACCCGGGCGACGAAGTCGCGGGCCTTCGAGACCGCCTCGGCCTGGCTCGGTTCCGCCGGGTCCGGGATGTAGGAGTCGAAGCTCACCGAGTCGAACGTCGACGGTGGCACCATCTCGTCGATGAGCGCCTCCGGTGCGACCGCGGGGTTTCGATCGCAGAGTCGTGCCGTCATACGAGGAGAGTAGCGATCTGGGGAATGATGGTCGCATGTTCGGTCTACAGAAAGCGATCCAGGTCACATCCGGAACCGATGATGACGAGACACTGCGGTGGCTCGCGAACGCGTTCCGCTACCCCGATCGGCCGGCATCGCCCCCCTGCCTGCCGCGACCGTACGTCCGGGGCAACATGATCGCCTCCATCGACGGGGCGGTGACACTCGACGGACGTGCAGGAAGTCTGGCGGATGCCGGGGACCGCGCGTTGTTCCGGGTCCTGCGCTCGCTCGCCGACGTCGTGCTCGTGGGCGCCCGCACCGCGACCATCGAGGGATATCGCCAGCCCACGCCGGATGACGTTCTCGCCGCGGACCGGGAGGCGCGCGGCCAGGCGCCCGCACCCGCACTGGCCCTGTTGTCCCGCACCCTGACGATCCCCGCCGACTACGTTCCGATCGCCGCGGACGACACCGTGATCCTGACCTGCCGGAACGCGGATCCTGCTCGCCGCGAGGCACTTCTGGACGCCGGGGCCACCATCATCGATTGCGGTGACGACGATGTCGAGGTGCCCGAGGTGCTGGATGTGTGCGCCGAACGCGGATGGCTGAACGTTCTCAACGAGGGCGGGCCGACACTGCTGGGTTCCTGGATCGATGCCGACGCCGTCGACGAACTGTGCGTGACCACCAGTCCGGTCCTGGTGGCCGGCGACGTCAGCCGCATCGCGCACCACGACGCCGAGGAAAAGCCGCATCGGATGCGTCCGGCCATGATCCTCACCGACAGCGACGGATATGTGTACACGCGATGGACCCGGCCGGACGCGCAGGTGCTCACCGATCAGTGACTAGGCTCGCGGTCATGCGACGACTGATGCCGGCAGTGATGTCCCTGGCGGTATGCGCCACCGTCGTCCTCTCGGCCTGCACGGTGGGACCGGATCCGGGGCCCGGAGTGATCACCGGTGGCGGTGACAACGGGGGCGATCCAGCCACCTCGGAGTCCTCGGAGCAGAAGGCACTCCCGGCCATTCCCACGCCGGCCGCCGATCTCGACTGGTCGACCTGTGGCAACCGCCTGAATGCCGAACTCGGTGGCGTGGCCACGCCCGCCGGGGTCCGCCTCGACTGCGCCGACCTTCCCGTGCAATTGGATCCGGAACGGCCCGACGGCGGCACCGTGACCGTCGCGGTGACCCGCGCACAATTGGCGTCCACGCCGCGCGATGCCGCGCCGATCGTGCTCACCTCGGGCGCCGACCTTCCGTCGTCGCGGACCCTGCTGGTGCTGGCGTCCGGCGCGGGACGCTCACTGCTCGAGAAGCACCCGGTCGTCGCCGTGGACCGGCGCGGCATCCCGCGCAGCAATGCGGTGGACTGCATGACCCGCGTCGAACGGTCCACGCTGGTCCGCAGCGGTCTCCCGAGCGGGGACGGCCCAGGCTCGACGACGGCCCGGATCGACCGGCTGGCACGTGCGGCATCCTCGGCATCCGACGGGTGCACCGAGACCCTCGAGCCCAACCAACTGGACTTCGGACTGGCGGGCGCGGCAGCCGATCTGGAAGCCCTGCGGATCGCGTGGCGCGTCGACCGCCTCGCGCTGCTGGGCATCGGCGAGGGCTCCGATGTCGCTCTCGCCTATTCGAGCAATTACGCGGGCCGCGCGGGACGGTTGATCCTGGATACGCCGACCGCTTTCGGTGCTCCGACGCGTGACCGGGCCAAGCAACAGGCCGACGGCATCCAGAACGCGTTGCGCGCCTTCACCCAACGCTGCTCGGCGCTCGGGTCGTGTGCGCTCGGCGCCGACGGCATGACGACCATCGGCGACGTCCTCGAGCGTGGACGGACCGGGCGCCTCGGCCCCCTGTCGGACAGCGAGGCACTGTCCGCGATCACCACATCGCTGGCACTTCTCGGTCCCGAACCGGCGTCCGTACGCGACCTCGCGGGGGACATCGCGGCCGCCGACCGCGGCGACACCGGTGCGCTCGAGCGGCGGGCGGCACAGGCGACCGAACTCCGCCATACCGACGGCCAGCAGGTGTCCCGCTGCAATGACGTCCGCGGGCCCGTCGGACAGAACGAGATAGCTGGACTGGTGACCGCCTGGTCCAAACAGAACCCGCTGTCCGGGGCCGACCGCGCACTGTCACTCCTCCGGTGCAATGCGTGGGCGCCGGCAAACGCAGTCAATCCGCCGAACGCGCTGCCGGTCAACCCGCTGATCGTCACGGCCGCCGGAGATCCGATCAACGGCCCCGGCGGACGCGAGGCACTCGGTTCCTTGTTCATCAAGGCGGGCGTCCGGCCGACCACCGTCAGCTGGGACGGCCTCGGGTACTCCGCGGCCGCTCGCAGTTCCTGCGTCGGCGACCTGATCAGCCAGTACATGGGGAACGAACCGCTGTCGGGGCCGACCGACCGCGGATGCCCTTCCTGACCGTCGGCAGTCGGGTCGGCGCGACGTTTCGGCGCGCGAACGTAGTACGGTTCGCGGGTGGCGATTCTCGACAGGTACCTGCATCCACCGGTGAGTGTGGAGCGGATCATCCCGATGGTGTTGTGGCCGATCTCGCTGATGATGCTGTTCCAGCGTTCGGTCATCCTGGGAGTGAACGGTGACCGCACCGACGACTTCCGTCCCGTCTACGCGGCGGCATTCCGGTTCCTCAACGATCAGCCGGTCTACGGCGAGAACTACGCCACCGTCGACCCGCACTACCTGTACCCGCCGTCCGGCACCCTGCTGATGGCACCGCTGGCGGCCATCGACTACGAACGCGCGCGCTGGCTCTTCATCGCCGCGAGCGTCATCGCCCTCCTGCTGAGCGCCTACCTGCTGGCCCGCCTGTTCGGATTCGGCGCGCGGTCATGGGTCATCCCGGTCGTCCTGTTCTTCTTCTTCAGCACCGAGACCGTGTCGCACACCCTGATCTTCACGAACTTCAACTCGTTCGTACTGCTGGGCATGCTCGCCTTCCTGGTGTTGATGGTCGAGCGAAAAGACCTCTGGGCAGGCGTTCCGCTGGGTCTGACCTTCGCGGTGAAACCGGTGCTGCTTCCCTTGCTCCTGCTGCCGCTGCTGAGCAGACAGTGGCGGGTGTTCATCGCCGCGGTCGCGATACCCTTGCTACTCAACGTCCTTGGCTGGGTGATGATCACCGACGCCAACGACTTCGTGAACCGCACGGTGCCGTATCTGCGTGAAGCACGCGATTACTACAACAGCTCCATCGCGGGCAACGGCGCATACTTCGGTGTCGCCGACTGGCTGGTGCTCCTGCTCCGCGTCGCCTTTGTGCTGATGGCCGTGTTCTCCCTGTGGTTCCTGTATCGCTACTACCGCAAGACGGACGAGGTCCTGTGGCTGGCCGCCTCATCCGGCGTGCTTCTCGTGACGGAATTCCTGGTCAGCGCACTCGGCCAGGGTTACTACTCGATGCTGCTCTTCCCGTTGCTGATGACCGTCTTCCTGCCCGGCTCGCCGATGCGGAACTGGCCCGCCTGGCTGGGTGTCTACGGGTGCATGACCTTCGACCAGTTCTACTCGGTCCGGTGGGAGGCCTTCGGGCGGATGCTTGAGTTCAACAAGGTGACCTGGGGCTGGTCGCTCCTGATGATCGCGGTCTTCTGTTCCCTGCTGTTCCGGTACCTCGACATGCGCAAGGCCGGGGTCGCCGGTGGCATCCTCTCCGATAATCCGGTTACCGTGGAGAAATGACCGACGGAACCGGCGATACCTCCACCCCGCTGACCGCGGACGAGGCCAAGTCCCTCACCGACGACCAATGGCGCGTCCGCCTGAACCCGGCGGAATTCCGTGTGCTGCGACAGGCAGGCACCGAAGCACCCTTCGTCGGCGAATACACCGACACCACCACCCCTGGTGTGTATCGGTGCCGCGCCTGCGGAGCCGAATTGTTCCGCAGCACCGAGAAGTTCGAATCGCACTGTGGCTGGCCGTCCTTCTTCTCCCCGCTCGCCGGTGACACCATCATCGAACGCGAGGACAACTCACTCGGCATGCGGCGGGTCGAGGTGCTGTGCGCCAACTGCGGAAGTCACCTCGGACATGTCTTCGAGGGCGAGGGCTACGACACCCCCACCGACCTCCGGTACTGCATCAACAGCATCAGCCTCACGCTGGAGCCCGAGGAGACGTAGAGCGCGTCTGTATTCACCTCGGATTCACCTCGGGGCGTCGGGCACCGTCAACTGAGCGAACCTGTCGGTAGTACGAAATCGGTTGCGGTGCAACAGGTCCGCGATGTGATCCATACGCTCCCGGGATGCGGACAGCCCTCGGACGAACTGTTTGTCGACGAGTTGTCCGCCGACGCGGACATCGATGCGCCAGGTCATCAGCCGGAGCCACCGGAGAACGATCACCACGGGTGCCGCGAGCACGGCGACGACCAAGCACACCGCGTACAGGAATGCGTCGGCGACGAGATCCGCGACGCGGAGCGGAGCGTCGAACAGGCTCAGGAGGCGATCAGTGGTCGTCTCCTGAGCCTCCGTCTCGACGAGCTCATCGACGTGCGGCCTGATCACGACCGCTCCCCCACGCGTCTGATCGATCCGGACGACGCGCTCCGCCGTCGGCGGGAACTCGTCGCCGAACCGGGGTCGCCACGGCAGGATTCTGCGCGCCACGGTCCACTCCTGCGGAATACCTTGTGGTCCGGCCGATTTCGTCGGCCCGGATCGCGTGTTTCCGCCCATTCGGCCGATCGTAGCCCGCGGCGTGACCCCGGCGCACGGTGTCCGGGACGTGAACGACCCACAGTTGGCAGGCCGTGCACCGCCGATCGTTGGTAGCGTGCAGAGAGGGGTCGAATCACTCGTCACGCGCTCGGCCGCGTGCGCACAACCAGTCCATGTCGGGGACGGATTCGAAGAGGAGAGCTGCCATCAATCAGCCACAGCCCCCGGTACGTCCGCTCGATGCACCGGTCCAGACCGTCGTCCCACCGAACCTCCATTCCGCCACTTTTCTCGTTCTCTCGGTCAAGGATTCCGACGAAGCGCACAAGACCGTGCGGTCCGTCCTCGGCTCGACCGACGACCTGGTCAAGGACGTTCGTTCCCGCACGGGCATGAATCAGTTCAACTGCACGGTCGGCATCGGCCACCGCGTGTGGGAGGCCGTCACCGGCAAGCCGCTGCCGACGGAACTGGCACCGTTCACCGAGATCAAGGGAGCCGCGCATACCGCGGTGTCGACGCCGGGCGACCTCCTGTACCACATGCGCGCCGAAACCATGGATCTCATCGTCGAGTTCCAGAAGATCCTGCTGAATCAGTTCGGCGACGCCGTCACCCTGGTGGACAGCACCGCCGGATTCCGCTACTTCGACGGCCGTGACCTCCTCGGCTTCGTCGACGGCACCGCCAACCCCCTGGCTCCTGCCATTCCGGCGGCGGCCGTGGTCGGGGACGAAGACCCGGACTACGCGGGCGGAAGCTACATCGTGGTGCAGAAATACCTGCACGACCTGCCGGAGTGGACATCGGAGTCTGTCGAGGCGCGCGAGGACATCATCGGGCGAACCCAGTGGGACAACGTCGAGTTGCCGGATGCCGGTCCCGATCAGCAGAAGTCGCACAAGACGCTGTGCACCATCACCGACGACGAGGGCGAGCACGACATCCTGCGTGACAACATGCCGTTCGCGACGCCCGGCGACGGTACGTACGGCACCTACTTCATCGGCTACTCACGGCACCTGTGGGTCATCAACAAGATGCTCGAGCGGATGTTCCTCGGCGACCCTCCGCCGCTCCACGACCGCATCCTCGACTTCTCGAAAGCCGTGACCGGCGTGGTGTTCTTCGCGCCGGCACCGGGCTTCCTCGCCGATCTCGGTTCCTAGGCCGGACTCCCGCACCGATTAGTACTGCGTACGAAGCGGTGCGGGGTTACATTGGCCTCATGGTCAACGATCCGAAGAACCCAGATAACGATCTTTCGGCACTCGACGAGACCCCGGAAGAGGCCCAGCGAGAAAAAGAAGAGACCGAGTGGAACGCCCGCGAGGCCATCGGCACCGATCTGGATACCGACTCCGAGATCGAGCGCGATCAGCTGCAGGGCGAGGTCTGACCGCACACGGTTCGCGTGCTGCCCTGCTCAGCTGATCAGGGCAGCACGTCCACGAGTTCGGCGGGATCGATGCGCGGCCCGGTGAAGAACGGCGTCTCCTCGCGCACGTGCAGTCGAGCCTCGGTGGCACGGAGGTCGCGCATCAGGTCGACGATCCGGTGCAGCTCCGGGGCCTCGAAGGCCAGGATCCACTCGTAATCGCCGAGCGCGAAGGCCGGCACCGTATTGGCGCGCACGTCCTTGTACGACCGCGCCGCCATTCCGTGGTCGGCCAGCATCTTGCGGCGTTCGTCGTCGGGCAGGAGATACCACTCGTACGACCGGACGAACGGGTAGACGCAGATGTAGTTGCCCGGCTCCTCGCCCGCCAGGAACGCGGGGATGTGGCTCTTGTTGAACTCCGCGGGCCGGTGGACGGCGGCGTTGCTCCACACCGGGTTCGACGCCTTGCCGAGAATCGTCTCGCGGCGGAACCGTGCGTAGGCGGCCTGCAACTGCTCGATGGTCTCGGCATGCCACCAGATCAGGTAATCGGCGTCGGCCCGCAGACCCGACACGTCGTACATACCGCGCACCACGACACCGTCGTCCTCGAGTGACTTGATGAACTCGGCGATGTCGGACTTCGCCGCATCACGCTCGTCGGTCAGGTCGCCGGGGCGAACGGCGAAGGCCGAGAACATGAGATAGCGGATGGTGGCGTTGAGTTCTGCGTAGTCCAGGCGGCTCATGTCTCCATCGTGCCACCGTCACATGGGGGCGTCACCATCGAGGTCACCGAGGAGCTGGGAGGCGGCTCGCGTTGCCTGACCGATGCACGCGGGCACTCCGACCCCGGCATACGTCGCTCCGGCCAGCACCAGCCGTCGCGGGCGTCCGGCGACGACCTGCTCCATCGCGGCCAGATGACCGGGACGATAGACGGGGAGCCCGCGGTCCCAGCGACGCACGGTCACGTCGACGACGCTGTTCGACGGCGCGGCGACTCCGGCCGCGGCACACACGGCGTCGAGATCGTCGAGAGCCTCCGAGCGCAGACGGTCGTCGACACCCGGCTCGGTGTCCACGTCCGGAACAGGCGCACCGTGGCGCCCGAAGGACGCGCGCACCGACACCGGACGGTCGGGCGCCGACAGATGTGCCCACTTCTGCGAACTGAACGTGAATGCCTTGGCGTGCAGCGCTTCTCCCGTGGCGACGAGCACGCCCGAATGATCCGGTACCCGGGTGCCGGGTTCCAGCGCGATCGACACCACCACCGACGACGCACCCGGCACGTCGGCCAGCGCGGCGGCCGGCTCGGGGGCCGACGGCGCGAGCAGTCGGGCGGCGTCGGCGGCCGGCACCGCGAGCACGACGCCGTCGTAGTCGACGGCACGGCCGTCGGCGATCACCGACCACCCGTTCGCGGTGGATCGCAGTTCGTCCACGCCACGGTCGACGTGCGCGTCGATGCCTGCGGCCTGTCGCAGCGCCTCGATCAGAACCGCGTATCCCCCCACCAGTGTGCCGAAGACCGGTCCCGAACCCGTTCCGCGACTGATCAATTCGGTGACGGCGGCGGTGAGGCCGGGTGCGCCGTCGTCGAGCGCGCCGGCCAGTGCCGGGAGCGCCTCCCGCAGCCCGATGTCACCGGCCAGGCTCGAGTAGACGCCGCCCAGCATGGGATCCACGCTCCGCGCGACGGTCGACGGTCCGAAGCGCTCCCCCACCAGCTGACCCACCGTCGGATCCGCGCCCGGTGTCCACGACCAGGGCCGGTCCCGCTCACTCTCGATTCGCGCCAGATCCGCCGGATCGACAAGCCCCGCAACGGATTCGGGTCCGGCCGGAATCCCCATCAACGCGGGCGCGGGCAGCGGGTGCAGGCGCGAGCCCGACCAGATGGCCGGACGCCGGGTCGTCGGTGCGACCACCCGATCGGCGAGTCCGAGTTCGGTGACGAGGTCGATCGCCTCGGGGCGCCGCACGATGAACGCCTCGGCTCCCACGTCGACCGTCTGACCGCCGACCCCGACGGTGCGCAGGATGCCGCCCAGACGGTCGCCGCGTTCGAACAGATCAAGTGCGACGTCGGCGCCGAGTGCACGGCGCAGGCGGTACGCGGCGGTGAGCCCGGAGACTCCGCCGCCGATGACGGCGATCCTCCGCTGCGTCGCCGACCCCGTCATGGCCGGGGCGTCACAGACTGTGGACGAGCTCGACCACGTGGGTCAGTTCGTCGGGATCGGTGCCGGGCAGCACGCCGTGGCCGAGATTGAACACGTGACCGATGGCTCCGTGCGCCCGTGCGCGGTCGCCTTCGGCGACGATCCGCCGGACCGCGGTGTCGACCACGTCACGCCCGGCGAAGAGCAGTGTCGGATCCAGATTGCCCTGGAGTGCCTTGCCGGGGCCGACACGGCGCGCCGCCTCGTCCAGCGGCAGCCGCCAGTCGACGCCCACCACATCCGCGCCGGCCGCGCCCATCGCATGCAGCAGCTCGCCGGTGCCGACCCCGAAATGTATACGCGGCGCACCGTATTCGGCGATCTCGGCGAAGACCCGTGAGCTGTGCGGTGCGACGTGGGTCTGATAGTCGGCGAGCGACAGCGCTCCCGCCCACGAGTCGAACAGCTGCACGGCGTCGACGCCTGCCTCGAGTTGCACGCGCAGGAACCCGAGGGTGACGTCGGTGAGTCTGCCCATCAACTTGTGCCACAGCTCGGGAGCCCCGTGCATCATCGCCTTGGTGCGTTCGTAGTTGCGGCTCGGGCCGCCCTCGATGAGGTACGAGGCGAGCGTGAAGGGCGCACCCGCGAAGCCGATCAGCGCGGTGTCGTCACCGAGTTCGGCCAGGATCAGTTCGATGGCATGCGCGATGGCCCCCACCGACTCCGGTTCCAGGCGCGGAACGGCCGCGACGTCGTCGGCGGTGCGCACCGGATGCGCGATCACCGGCCCGGTGCCCGCGACGATGTCGAGGTCGACGCCGGCCGCCTTGAGCGGTACGACGATGTCGGAGAACAGGATGGCCGCGTCCACGTCGTGGCGGCGGACCGGCTGCATCGTGATCTCGCAGACGAGCCCCGCGTCGAAGCAGGACTCCAGCATGCCGTGATCGGCACGGATCGCACGGTATTCGGGCAGGGAGCGACCGGCCTGACGCATGAACCACACCGGCCTGCGGCTCGGCTGCTGCCCGGTGGCAGCCGCGACGAGCGGCAGGTGTGCGCGGCGGGCACGGCTTCCTGAGCTGGGGGACACTCGATTCTCGGACATCGACGCCCACTCTGCCATGTCACCTCCCGCGACGGCTCTCCCCTGTCCGTTCCGGGCGAATCGGGCCGGCGACGACGGCCTACCACCTCGGCCTCACCTCGGCGCGCCTCCGCAGATTCACGTCGGCGCGCCTCCGAGGATTTACGTCGGCGCGCCTCCGCCCACCACGACGTGCCCGGTCCTACCGTCTGGGGTGTGACCTCTCCTGGAGCTCCGACGGAGCCTGATGACTTCCGTGTCGCGGTCGCGTCTCTGAATGCGGCGCGAATCCGGCCGGAGATCGAGGTCGGCCCGATTCGGCCGCCCCAGCGTCTGGCCCCGTACAGCTATGCCATCGGCGCGGAGGTGCGCACCGCCGACGACCAGGACGATGTCCCCGTCGACTCGACCGGCAGCTCGTTCGGACGTCTCATCCTGCTGTACGACCCGGCCGGTCAGGAGGCATGGAACGGGACCATGCGGATGGTCGCGTTCATCCAGGCCGAGGTCGAGGCGGCACTCGCCATGGATCCGCTGCTGCCGGAGGTCGCCTGGAGTTGGCTCTCCGACGCGCTGGGTGTGCCGATCGGCGAAACGGCGTCGCGATCGGACACGATCACCGACCGTCGTATCGAGGTCACCGCCCTGGGTGGCACCGTGACATCGACCACCTCGGTCCGCTACGGGGATATCGCGGGCCCGCCCCGCGCCCACCAACTCGAACTGCGCGCCTCGTGGACGGCGAGCGGTCTGGAGCTCGCCGGACACCTCGAGGCGTTCTGCGAAGTGCTGTCCTCGGCCGCCGGCCTGCCCCCGGTCGGTGTCACAGAGCTCGGCTCCGTCTGAGAACGACTACGATCCGACAATGACCACCGACGACCGGCAGGTGGCAGAGGCGGATCCGCCGATCCCCGAGCCGACGCCGCTTCTCCATCCCGCCGACGGCGTACCGCGTGTGCTGACCAGCGCTGCGGACTTCGCGGAGGCGGCCGCGCAACTCGCGTCGGGCACCGGCCCGATCGCCGTCGACACCGAACGGGCATCCGGTTATCGCTATTCGCAACGCGCCTACCTCGTGCAGATCAAGCGGGTGGGGTCGGGCAGCTTCCTGCTCGACCCGATTCCCGAGCCCGACGCGCTCGCGCCCGTCATCGAGGCACTGGCCGGTCCCGAGTGGGTCCTGCACGCGGCCGACCAGGATCTGCCCTGTCTGCGGGAACTCGGATTCGAATGCCACACGCTGTATGACACCGAACTCGCGGGACGGCTCCTCGGTCTGGCGAAGGTCAATCTCGCCGCGATGGTCGCCGAATTCCTCGGACTCGGACTGCAGAAGGGCCACGGTGCTGCCGACTGGTCACAGCGTCCACTCCCTGACGACTGGCTGAACTACGCCGCCCTCGACGTCGAAGTCCTCGTCGAACTGCGCGACGCGATGGATGCGGCCCTCGCGGACAGCGGCAAGGACGGGTGGGCCCGGCAGGAATTCGAGTACGTCCGGACGCGTCCGGTGCCGCCGCCGCGAACCGACCGGTGGCGCAAGACCTCCAACATCCACTCGATCAAGAACGCTCGCGGTCTGGCCGCGGTCCGCGAATTGTGGACCGCGCGTGAAGAGATCGCCCGGCGCCGCGATGTGGCACCCGGCCGGGTCCTGCCGGACGCTGCGATCATCACGGCCGCCACCGCCATGCCCACGACCGCCGCCGAACTGACCCGGCTGCCGGTCTTCGGGGGCCCACGCCAGCGTCGCCAATCCGGCGTCTGGCTCGACGCGCTGCGACGCGCACGGGAGTTGCCCGACGGCCAACTGCCACCGCGCAAGACACCGTCGACCGGGCTGCCGCCCATCAATCGATGGGATCAGCGCAATCCGGAGGCCGCGGCGCGTGCCGCAGTCGTCCGCCCCGCAGTCCGGGAGATCGCGGAGAACAACGACCTGCCGGTCGAGAATCTCGTGGCCCCCGACGCGATCCGCCATCTGTGCTGGGACGGCGTCGGCGTGCCCGCGACCGTCGAGCGGGTCGATCGCCGGCTGGCGGACGAGAACGCCCGGCCCTGGCAGCGCGACCTGTGCAGCCAGGCGATCAGCGACGCACTGAATACGGTGGCTTCTCCCGCCGAGTAAGGTCAACGGATCTCGATACGCGTCCTCGCTGCACTCGGAGGCGACTCAATCAGCGACAAACTCGGCCGAGCACGCGTTGGTCGAGTAACCGCGTGTCGAGACCGCCGAACGTTTAGTCCGAGTCCGACGTCCGTGACGACTCGGCTTTGGCTGCCTTCTCGCCGCCGCCGGCGTCCGCGAAATCCTCCGCGTCCATCGCACCGACGGACTGCATGCGCGACACGGTCGCGGTGATGCTGCGTGCGAGATCCTGTGCGGTGAGACCGAATTCGGCCAGGATCTGGCCACGGGTCGCATGGGACACGAACTGCTGCGGAATGCCGTGATGCTGGATCGGCACGTTGACCTCGGCGTCGGCGAGCGCGTCACCGACGGCCGACCCCACGCCGCCACGGACGCCGCTGTCCTCCAGCGTGACCACCAGCCGATGCCGCTTCGCCAACTCGACGATCGATCCGGGCACCGGGAGCACCCAGCGCGGATCCACCACGGTGGCCTCGATGCCCTGGCTGGCCAGTCGCTCGGCGGCGTCGACGGCCATGCCGCAGAAAGCGCCCACCGCGACGATCAGGACGTCGCCCGACACCGAACTCGTCCGCTGCGTTGCCCGGTGCAGGACGTCGACCCCGTCGGCGAGCCGCTCCACCGCCCGGATGTCCTCGGGCACCGCACCTTTGGAGAACCGCAGTACGGTCGGCCCGTCGGCGACCGCCAGGGCCTCGTCGAATTCCTCGCGTAAGCGGACCGCATCCCGCGGCGCCGCCACGCGAATACCCGGGACGAGCGACAACAGCGACAGATCCCACATGCCGTGGTGGCTGGGCCCGTCCGGGCCGGTGATGCCCGCGCGGTCGAGAACCAGCGTCACCGGTTGCTTCAGCAGCGCCACGTCCATCAGGAGTTGATCGAAGGCCCGGTTGAGGAAGGTCGAATAGATCGCGACGACCGGATGCAGTCCGCCGAGCGCGAGGCCCGCGGCCGAGGTCATCGCGTGCTGCTCGGCGATACCCACGTCGAACACCCGATCCGGGTACTTCTCGCCGAAGGCGGCCAGACCTGTGGGACCCGCCATCGCCGCGGTGATCGCGACGACGTCGCGGCGCCGCGCCCCCGCTTGGACCAGCGCGGCCGAGAATACCGACGTCCAGTCCTGCGGCGACACGCTGGTGGCACGGCCCGTCTTCGGGTCGATCACCCCGGTGGAGTGCATCTGGTCGGCCTCATGGTTCTCGGCGGGCGCATAACCCATGCCCTTGCGGGTGACGGTGTGCACGATCACCGGGCCACCGAAACTACGCGCCTGACGGAAGGCCGACTCCAGCATCGTGATGTCGTGTCCGTCCACCGGCCCCACATACTTGATGCCCAGGTCGGTGAACATCGCCTGCGGCGCCAGCAGATCCTTGAGACCGCTCTTCATGCCGTGCAGTACCGCATAGGCCGACTCCCCGACGACCGGTACCTGCCGCACCACCTTCCGCCCCTCCTCGAGAAGCCGCTCGTAACCGGGCTGGAGACGAAGACCCGAAAGGTGCTGTGCCAGGCCACCGATGGTCGGGGCGTAGGAGCGCCCGTTGTCGTTGACCACGACGACGACAGGCCGATCACCGGCCGCGATGTTGTTGAGCGCCTCCCAACACATTCCTCCGGTGAGCGCGCCGTCGCCGACGACCGCGACCACGGTGCGGTCCGACTGGTCGGTGAGTTCGAAGGACTTCGACAACCCGTCGGCGTACGACAGGGCCGCCGAGGCATGCGAGGACTCGACCCAGTCGTGGTCGCTCTCGGCGCGCTCCTGATAGCCGGTCAGGCCGCCCTGCTGGCGAAGGTCACCGAAGCCGTCGCGGCGCCCGGTGACGATCTTGTGGACGTAACACTGGTGACCGGTGTCGAACAGGATCGGGTCCGACGGGGAATCGAAGACGCGATGAAGTGCCAGGGTCAGTTCGACGACGCCGAGATTCGGTCCGAGGTGCCCGCCCGTCGCGGACACCTTGTGGATGAGGAACTCGCGGATCTCCCCTGCCAGCGCGATCATCTCGTTCGTCGACAACGAACGCAGATCTGCCGGTGAATCGATTCCCTCGAGCACGCTCATCGACTCCTCCATAACCGTCGCGGGCTGTTGTCAGGACAGTCTACGGACCCCGATTGCACGTGCGCGGGCACCGACTGCCCGTGCCGCCACGGCGCCGTCGGGTCGACGTCAGCGGAATCGGTGCGCGGGGACGAGGCAGGCGATCGCCTCCACGTGATGTGTCTGCGGAAACGCGTCGAAGGCCCGCACGTCGCGCACCTCGTAGCCCTCGTCCCGGAACACACCGAGGTCCCGCGCGAAGCGTCCGACATCACACCCGACGAGCACCACGACGTCCGGATCGGCCGCCGCGACGCCGGCCACGACCTCACGTCCGGCACCGGTGCGCGGCGGGTCGAGGACGACGGCGTCGGGAGCAGGCAGGTCGCCGATCGTGGAAGACACATCGCCGCGGTGTCCGACCACCCGCTCGTCGCCGAAAGTCGTCGCGGCCGCGGCGATCGCGTCGCGATCGGACTCCACGAGATGGACGGTTGCGTCGGGTGCGGGCCCGTCGAGCAACGCCGCCGCGAAGACCCCGGCACCGCCGTACAGATCCCACGCGACCGGACCGACGCCCGACGGGCCTGCCGCCTCGACCATGTCGGCAACCGCTCGCGAATAGGTGTCCGGCGCCTGCCGGTGCGCCTGCCAGAATCCGGTCACCGGGATGCGCCAGGATCGTCCGCCGACGCGATGGACGGCGTCGGCGTCACCCTCGATCACGCGTCGTGCGCGCGGCGCCTCACGGCTCCGCCGGCGTGCCTGCGCCCGCCCACGTGAGTCGCGGGACCGGGCTCGTCGCGCATCGGGCGGCGGAGCCAGTTCGGTGATGTGACGACCACCGTTCCCGTCGACCACGACGGCCAGTTCCGCCCCGGGCCGGTGGCCCTCCGACCCGATGATGTCGCGCACCACCGGATCCAGCGCGGTACAGGCGTGATCCGAGATGATCCCCGGACCGCCTCGTGTGAACAGTCCTGCGCGACCCGCGCGGTCCACGCCCAGTCGTGCCCGGATGCGCCAGCCCGTCTCGGTGCCCGCCGCAGCGGTGGGACCATGCACTCCCATCGGCCGCACCACGTCCGCGTCCACGCCCAGCCGGTCGAGGTCAGCGGCGGTGAACCCGCCGATGCGTGTGAGTGCGTCGCCGAGAACCTGCCCTTTCAGGCGTCGGGCATGGGCGTCGTCGATGAATCCGAGATCGCAACATCCCGCACCGTGCACCACCGCCTCACAGGCCGGGACGACGCGATGCGCCGACGGTTCCAGCACCTCCACGGTCTCGGCACGCAGGAAGCGTCCACGGTCGTCGGTGATGCGCGCGGTGACCAGTTCACCGGGAATCGCATCCCGGATGAACACCACCCGGTCGTCGAGGCGCGCGACCGCCTCGCCGCCGTTGGCCGGTCGGTCCGGCCGCAATGTCACCAGGCCGTCGTCGGAGCCGCCGCTCACTGTGGGTCGTCACCGAGAGCGCGCCTGGTGTCACCGGGGGCCGCGTAGCTGAGAGAACGGTCCTTGAGGCGGTCCGACGAATTGAGCTGCCACGGAACGGACGTGACCATGACGCCCGGTTCGAACAGCAGTCGCGTCTTGAGCCGCAGGGCCGACTGGTTGTGCAGGATCTGTTCCCACCAGTGTCCGACGACGTATTCGGGAATGAACACCGTGATGACATCGCGGGGCGACTCGCGGCGCACCCGTCGTACGTATTCGATGACCGGCCGGGTGATCTCCCGGTACGGCGAGGCGATCACCTTGAGCGGCACCGTGACATCACTGGCCTCCCACTGGGACACCAGCTTTCGGGTGTCCCGATCGTCGACGTTCACCGTGATCGCCTCCAGGACATCCGGCCGCGTCGCACGGGCGTAGAGCACGGCCCGTTTCGTCGCCAGATTCAGGGACGACACGAGCACGATGGAGTGGGTCCGGCTCGGCAGGACCGCGTCCTCGTCCTCGAGATCGAGTTCGCGCTGCACGGTGGCGTAGTGGCGGTGGATCAGCTTCATCAGGGTGAAGATCAGCACCATCGCCAGGATCGCAATCCATGCGCCGGCGGTGAACTTGGTGATCAGGACGACGACGAGGACCGTCGCGGTCATCACCAGGCCGATCGCGTTGATGATCCGCGACCGGTACATCCGTGCCCGCGCGCGCGGATCGGTCTCGGTCTTCAAATGCCGGGTCCAGTGCCGCACCATGCCCGTCTGGCTGAGGGTGAACGACACGAACACACCCACGATATAGAGCTGGATGAGCGCGGTGACCTCGGCGCCGAAGGCGACCACGAACACGATCGCCACCAGAGCGAGGAACAGGATGCCGTTGCTGAATGCCAGACGATCGCCGCGGGTGTGAAGCTGACGGGGCAGATACCGGTCCTGGGCGAGGACCGATCCGAGGACCGGGAACCCGTTGAAGGCGGTGTTCGCGGCCAGCATCAGGATCAGGGCGGTCGCGACGGCGACGAAATAGAATCCCGGGGTGAAGCCGTCGAAGACCGCATGCCCCAGCTGCGCGATCATCGACTTCTGCTGATAGCCCTCGGGCGCCCCGATCAGGTCACGGGCGGGATCGGCGACGTACTTGGCACCGATCTCCTTGGCCAGCATCACGATGCCCAGCAGCAGGACGATGGAGAACCCGCCGAGCATCAGCAGTGTGGTCGCGGCGTTGCGCGACTTGGGTTTCCGGAAGGCCGGCACCCCGTTGCTGATCGCCTCCACACCCGTCAATGCGGCACAACCGGACGAGAAGGCGCGCGCCACGAGGAAGATGAAGGCGATGTTGGCCAGGTGCGGTTCTTCGGCGCGGATACCGAAATCAGCCGTCTCCGCGCGGATCTCGTCGCCGAGTATGAAGATCTCGATGAAGCCCCACAGCAGCATCGCGGCGACCCCGATGATGAAGGCGTAGGTCGGAATCGCGAGCAGGCTCCCCGATTCCTTGATGCCACGCAGATTCACCGCCGCGAGCAACACGATGGCCGCGACACAGAACCACACCTTGTGGTGGGCCACGAACGGTATCGCCGAGCCGATGTTCTCCGCCGCGGACGCGATCGATACCGCGACCGTGAGCACGTAGTCGACCAGTAGCGCGCTGCCGACGGTGAGCCCGGCATTCGGCCCGAGATTGACGGTGGCGACCTCGTAGTCGCCGCCACCCGACGGATAGGCATGGACGTTCTGCCGGTAGCTCGCGACGACCACGACCATGACCACGGCGACGGCCAGCGCCACCCAGGGCGTGAACGCCAGGGCGCTCAGCCCGGCGACGGAGAGCACCAGGAAGATCTCCTGCGGCGCATAGGCGACCGACGACATGGCGTCGGAGGCGAAGACCGGCAGAGCGATCCGCTTGGGCAGGAGGGTATGACCGAGCCGGTCACTGCGGAACGGTCGTCCGAGCAGCAGCCGTTTTGTCGCCACGGACACCTTGGACACGGTGGACACCAGGCAACCCTAGAGCGTGCACACACCGAATGCCACGAGGACCCGGAATCGCGGTCGATGGCGCGACCACGACCGCCGGACGGTAGGTTCGAGGCGTCCGCGCAATGTGCCCGGCACCCGGCCCGTACCGATCGGTGATCGACGGCCGATCCGGGCGGAAGCGCAAGGGAAAGGATGGACGTGCGAGTAGTCATCATGGGGTGCGGGCGCGTCGGGTCGTCGCTGGCCATGGCGATGCAGAAACGCGGTCACGAAGTTGCCGTCATCGACCGCTCCGAAGCCGCGTTCAGCCGGCTGAGTCCGGACTTCACCGGCACGACCGTCGTCGGGGTCGGATTCGATCGCGACGTTCTCAAACGTGCCGGCATCGAATCCGCCGACGCGTTCGCCGCGGTGTCCTCCGGCGACAACTCCAACATCATCTCGGCGCGGGTGGCCCGCGAGACGTTCGGCGTGGAGCGGGTCGTCGCGCGGATCTACGACGCAAAACGTGCCGAGGTGTACGAGCGTCTCGGCATCCCGACGGTGGCAACGGTGCCGTGGACCACCGAGCGATTCGTGTCGGCCCTCGGAGAGGCGTCGACGACGACCGAATGGCGTGATCCGTCGGGCACCATCGCGATCGCCCAGCTGGACATCGACGAGAGCTGGATCGGCGTGACGGTCGGTAAGTTCCAGGAACACACCGGAGCTCGCGTGGCCTTCCTGAACCGGGTCGGGCACCCCATCATCCCGGACGTGAAAACCGTTCTGCAGCAGGATGACATCGTTTTCGCCGCTGTCCTCATCGACAATCTGCCCAACGCCCGCCAGCTCGCCTCCTCACCGCACGACGCGGACGACTGACACCGAAGGACGCTGATGAAAGTCGCCATCGCCGGGGCCGGGGCCGTCGGCCGCTCCATCGCCCGCGAACTGCTCCTCAATCACCACGAGGTCACACTGTTCGAACGCAATCCGGGCCACATCGACGAAGCGGCGGTACCCGGCGCCCACTGGGTCATGGCCGACGCATGTGAGCTCAGCAATCTCGAGCACGCGGGATTGCAGACCTACGACGTGATGATCGCCGCGACGGGCGACGACAAGGCCAACCTGGTCGTCAGCCTTCTCGCCAAGACAGAGTTCGCGGTGAACCGCGTCGTCGCGCGAGTGAACGATCCCCGCAACGAGTGGCTCTTCGGCGAGGATTGGGGTGTCGACGTCGCGGTGTCCACGCCGCGCATCCTCGCGTCACTGGTGGAGGAGGCGGTCTCGGTGGGCGATCTCGTCCGTCTCATGACGTTCCGTCAGGGCCAGGCCAATCTCGTCGAACTCACCCTGCCGGCCAACACCCCGCTCGCCGGGAAGCCCGTGCGGAAGCTGTCACTCCCCCGCGACGCCGCCCTGGTGACCATCCTGCGAGGGGGGCGCGTCATCGTCCCCGAGCCCGACGACCCGATCGAGGGCGGCGACGAACTGATCTTCATCGCGGCAGCCGAGATCGAACCGGAACTCCACGCCGCCCTACAGCTGCCCTGAGCCGCCGCGGACAGGCCGGTCAGCGAGCGGAGACCGGCGGATCGTCATCGTGCTCGGCGATGATCTCTTCCTCCCGGCCGGCACGCCGCACCAGGAACACCGTCGCGAGTACCGCGACAGCGGTGAGCGGCCAGCCCATGCCGATCCGCGCCACGGCAAGCCAACCCGTGCTGCCGTTGTCATAGAGCTCCGACTGCGTCAGGTACCGCGCGACGAAGACCAGCGCCCAGAACGCCGTGGCGACGTCGTAGGCGATCAGTGTCCGGCGATGCTTGCGCCACGCCATGCCCTCGCCGCTCACCAGATTCCAGACCACCCCGATGATCGGCCATCGCACCACGATCGACAGGACGAACACCACCGCGTAGACGAGGGTCGTCCAGATCCCGAACAGGAAGTAGCCCTTGGCATCGCCGACGCGATTGGCGATGAAGACGCAGATCGCGACACCGATCAGTCCGGACACCGCGGGCGTCAGCTTTTCCCGGCGCACCATCCGGAGCACGAAGATCGCGAGTGCCGCGCACAGCGCGGCGATCATGGCGGGGCCCAGCCCCCACACCGAATTGACCGGGACGAACACCACGATCGGAACGGTCGAATAGATCAGGCCCGAGACGCCGCCCATCTGCTCGAGCAACGTCGGTATGTTCGCGTCCTCGTCGGGGTCGACGGAATCGGGGTCGGCGGAATCGGGGTCGACGGAATCGGGTACGGCGTCGCGACCGTCGGCGTCCGCCGAGGAATCGCCGTGATCAGTCGTCTTCGCCATACAGCTCGTAATACGGGTTGTAGATGACCTTGAGCCCGTCGTGCTCGGCCAGCCTGCCCCGTACGGTGAGCTTGCGACCCGGCTCGATACCGGGAATCCGCTTGCGGCCCAGCCATTTCAGGAGCACCGTGTCGGAACCGTCGAAGAATTCCGCCTTCACTCCGATGTTCGCGGCCTTGGAGCAGGTCTCCACCGAGCGGAGCTCGCCATGCATGGTGACCTCGTCACCCCGGCAACACTCGGCCGCCCGCTGGGCGCCTGTCGCCTTCGACTCCTCCGCGATCTGGACCGCATCGGCGTCGTCCAGTTCTTCGGTCAACCGTCGGGTCAACCGCTTCAGATAACCGGCTGTCGGCATCTCATCCTCCTGTGCACACCAACCCGTGTCAGGGCGGGCCACATTCCGAGACCTCCGGGTCCTTGTGACCCGCGTTCTCGCCAGCGTAAACCTCGCCGCTCATCTCCTACAACGCCGGTGCATGATCGTCGTATGCCCGACACCCCGAGGACTCCTGAACCCGGCCCGGCGTTGCTCGTCGGAATGCCCGGGACCGGCTCCGATGCCGATTATGTCCGGCGTGCGTTCGGTCCGGCCGCCGACTCGCTCGGCCTCGAACTCATCGCACTGGAACCCGACGCCGATCTGGTCGGCGGACACCTGCGCGCGCTCGACAACATCGCCGGACGCACCGGCGGGCCCCTCCTCGTCGCGGGCATCTCCATCGGAGCGGCCATCGCGCTCGACTGGGCGCTGCAGGCGCCCACGGCATGCGCCGGGGTGTGGGCAGCGCTGCCCGCGTGGAGTGGCAACCCCGCCGACGCACCTGCCGCGTGGAGCGCGACCGCCACCGCCGACGCCCTCGAATCCGACGGCCTCGAGGCGACCCTCGCCACGATGCGGTCGACGAGTCCGGCGTGGCTCGCCGACGAACTCACCAGGTCGTGGCGAGCGTTGTATCCGGACCTGATCGCACAGCTGCGCCGGGCGGCCGGGTACCACGCTCCCGAACCCGCGGATATTCGCCGCCTCCGTCCCCCGCTGGCCGTGACGGCTGCGGTGGACGACCCCGTTCACCCCCTGCAGATCGGCCGCGACTGGGTATCCGCCGCACCCCGCGCCGTGCTCACCGAGGTGAGCCTCGACGCCTGGGGGCACAACCCGTCGGTACTCGGGGCCGGGTGTGCGCGCGGATGGTCGTCCGTGCGCTCAGGAACGCCTGCGGCGACGTAGCCGCTGCATCGCGGATCCCTGCGACGGAGGCAGTGGCTCGTCCTCCGGTGCGTCCTCGACGACCTCCGGCTCCGCGGTCTCCACTCGCTCGCCGACGACCGTCGCCGACGCGATCTGTTCCTGCGCCCCACCGGGAACGTACCCGTCCGGGGTCGCCGCGGCCTGCTGCTCCGCCAGATGCTGCTGCAGGCGGGCACGCTCCTCCGGATCGAGTTCCTCGGTGGCCACGATCTGCTGTTGCGCCGCCGTCACCTGATCGGCGAGAACGGGCGGCAGAACGATCGGCAACTCCTCCTTGGGCGGCACCGGGTCGCTGCCCCGCCGGACGACGGTCTCGGCGAGCACTGCGCGCGCCAACTGGCCCAACTCGTCCATCGTCTCGTCGGGACCGCTCGCCAGACAGCGGACCATCCACCGCGGCCCGTCGACACCGATGAGCCGATGCACGACCCCCGGAACCCGCGCGACGATCTCGCGACCCCAATGTCCGTCCTCGATCGAGGTGGTCGCGCCGTCGTCGCGCAACGACCCGGCCAACTCGGTGACGACCTCCCGCCACAGCCCGGCGGCCTTCGGCGCGGCATAGGCCGTCACGCCGATGCGGCCGTGCGGAGTCAGCAGATAAACGGCGGCAGGCTGATGATCGGGAGTCAGGTCGACTGTCACCTGCCCGCCCTCGACGACCGGCACCAGCACCGATCCCAGGTCGAGATGAGAGTTCTCCAGCTCCTCGACCGGTGTCGACAGACCTCCGATGTCATAGGGCCCGCTCGCCGACCCGATCGTCGCGCCGGTCGCCTCGTCACGTGCCATCAGCGATGCTCTCCTGTGTTCGTACCTTCGCTGTTCGTGCCGTCCAGGATGGCGTGCCCGCCGCTGGACCCGTAGCCGCCCGCACCACGGCTGGTGTCGTCGAGTTCGTCGACCTCGATGATCTCCGGCAACTCCACCCTCTGGACCACGAGCTGGGCAATCCGGTCACCGCGCGAGATGCTGATCGCCTCCGCGGGATCCAGATTGATCAGACACACCTTGATCTCGCCGCGATATCCCGCATCGACGGTGCCCGGTGCGTTGACGATCGACAGGCCCGCACGCGCGGCAAGCCCGGATCGCGGATGAATGAGACCGACGGTCCCGACCGGCAGAGCGATCGCGATGCCGGTACCGACCAACTGGCGGCGACCGGGCTGCAGTTCCACGTCGATCGTCGAGCAGAGATCCACCCCCGCGTCGCCGGGGTGCGCACGCACCGGCAGCGGAAGATCGGGATCCAGCCGCCGAACGGCCAGCCGTGTCACCGGCCCGCTCGCTTCACTCCCGGCGCCGGGAGAATTCGTTGCCACGAACGCAGACTACGCTGGTTGCGTGACTCCCCCCGCATCACCCGACAATCCCGCCGGTCGTCCGTCCCCCGATGCGAACGGCGGTGACCGGCACACGGATGTGCCCGCGTCCGAGGCGAACTCGGGCGCCGACCGTTACACCGAACGGCTGACCGTGCCGTTGTGGTGGTGGCTCGCCGCGGCGGTCCTGACCGGTGTGCTCGGGTACGAGATCCAGCTCTCCGCACATCGCGCGGCCTGGAGTCCGGTGGGCTACGTCGTCATCGGACTTCTCTGCGCCTGGATGCTGTGGTCGCTCGGACGCGTTCCGGTCCGGGTGACGTCCGACGGTGTGCTGCACGCCAATCGGGCCACCCTGCCGACCTCGGTGATCGCCCGGGGCGCCACCGTCCCCGCGACGGCGAAGAGCGCCGCGCTCGGCAGGCAGTTGGACCCGGCCGCGTTCCTGGTCCACCGCGCATGGGTGAAGACGATGGTTTTGCTGGTGCTCGACGACCCGGACGACCCGACACCGTATTGGCTTGTCTCCACACGTAATCCGGGCGCGCTGCTGGCGGCACTGGGATTGGACGACGCCGCCGACACCCCACCGGCGCGGCCGGAACCATCGGACAAGGATGGTGACGCGGCGCAACGGAATGCGCCGCAAAAGAATTCGGATTCCACCGACTGATCGCGGGCCGGGCCACGGGGGCCCGGCATCACCGCGATCCGCGGATCAGGCGCAGTCGACGCAGATCATGGAGGCGCCGTTCTCACGGGCCAGCCGACTGCGGTGGTAGACGAGAAAGCAGCTGGTACAGGTGAACTCGTCGGCCTGCTTGGGGATCACCCGCACCGACAGCTCCTCGCCGGAGAGGTCGGCACCCGGCAGTTCGAAGGACTCGGCGGTGTCGGTTTCGTCGACGTCGACCGCCGAGGACTGCGCTTCACTGCGTCGCGCCTTCAACTCCTCGAGGGAGTCCTCGTTCATTTCCTCGGTATCGGTGCGCCGTGGCGCATCGTAATCAGTAGCCATTGTGTGCCTTACCTTGTTGAGAGTGTGGAGGGCGCTCTCGGATGTCGGCTTGTGGCCGAACAAACGTAGGGTTGCGCGGGGTTCCGCCGGGATTGTCTTGCCGGCGGCGTTCCCACAACGTCCGGACCGGTGCAATTCGTACCCATAACCCTGTCGGCTTATGTGACCTTGATCACATTCAGCCGCTCGATCTCCGAGTGCTATGGAGACCGGGCGCCCGAAGACTAGTGCACCGGCGTCCCAGCGTCAACGATGCAATCCGGTGAAGCATTCCCGGGCGTGTCGAGGATTACCCTGCCGATGGTTCCGACTGCCTTCGGGCACGGATTCACTCGCGCGTCGCGAGGCAGGCCGCCGCTCACCCTCTACAGTGGGCGCAGGTTCCGCGGCCTCCCCCGAAGGCCCTGACGCAGCAAGGAGTCGGTGCAGGTGGTGTCACAGATTGCCCCGGGCAGCGCAGTCGATCGCCGGGGTCGCCCGTTCCTGCGCCGCCGCCCCCGGCCGGTGATCATCCTGACGGTTCTGCTCTTCGTCGTGGGTGCGGTCGCCTGGGCCGTCGCACTCAGCGGGTCGGGCGCCGAGGCGGTGCCCACCGACTGCAACAAGCCCTCCGCCGCAGCGCCGTCCGGCACACCGGATGCCGCACCCGGTGCGGCCCCGCCCGCCCCACCGACCTTTGACGTCGTCAGTCGCGACGACATGCTGAAGGTCGCGCCCGCCCCGTTGTCGACGTTCCAGGTGCGGGTGCTCAACGCGTCGTCGCATCGGGGCGCCGCACGCTCGGTCGCCGATGACCTGATCGGGCAGGGCTTCAATCCGGTGCCCACCGATCCGGCCGCCGACGACACCGTCTACGCCAACCGTGACCTGGACTGCGTCGGCCAGATCCGCTTCGGCCCGGGTGGCAAGGCCGCCGCGGCGGCCGTCTGGCTGGCCGCACCCTGCGTCCAGCTCATCGATGACGGACGACGCGGTACCGGTGTCGACCTCGTGCTCGGCGAACACCACAAACAACTCGAGCAGTCCCAGGACGCGAAGGCCGCACTCGATTCGCTGCGCACCGCGAACCCGAAGGACGATCCCAAGGCGGGCGCCGATCCCGGAGTGGTCAGGGCCGTCCACGAACGCGGCTGCTGACCCGAACTCCGTCACCGCAGGGGGTCGCGGCCTCCCAGTTCGTCCAGCAGGGCGAAGAAATCGTCGGCGACTCCGGGGGCGACGGCAACCGTGATATGGCCGTCCTCGGACCGTGAGCTCGCGGGCGGCAACTCCACCACCGCCCCCGCCTCGGCGGCGATCAGTCCCCCGGCGGCCCAATCCCACGGACTCAGACCGTGTTCGAAGTGTGCGTCGACGGCTCCGGAGGCGACCATGCACAGGTCCAGGGCGGCGGCACCGATACGGCGGAAGTCCCGGACCCGCGGCAGCATCTCCGCGGCCAGCGCACCCTGCGCCCTCCGGCGCTCCGCATCGTAGGCGAAACCGGTGGCCACCAGTGCGAGCCCGAGTTCGTCGATGGGATTGCACGACAAGGGCATCCGCTCGGAGTCACGGTGTAGCCAGGCCCCGTGCCCCAACGCCGCCGAATAAGTGATTCCCCGCGCAACGTCGACCACCGCCCCCGCCACCGAGCGGCCGTCGACCTGCGCAGCCACCGACACCGCGTAGGCGGGGATCCCGTACAGGAAGTTGACCGTGCCGTCGATCGGGTCGACGACCCACCGCACACCGCTCGGCACGGCCACCGAACCGCCCGCCTCTTCGCCGAGCACCTCGTCGTCGGGCCGCCGGGCGCGCAGTTCCGCCCGGATCAGATGCTCGGTCTCGGTGTCGGCCACGGTCACCGGGTCGGTCGGCGTCGACTTGGTGGTCACCGGCCCCTCCGATTCGTACGACGGGGCATGTCCGGGACGAGGTCCGAACAATTCCGGACGCCGCCGAGCGACGTGCTCGGCCGCCCGTTCGGCCACCTCGATCGCAACCCGTTCCAGCTGTTCCACATCGACTTGTTCGGTCACCACACCATTGTCCATGTCGTCCGGGGACCGACCGTGACGGGCCGATCGCCGATGCCGGGCACACGTACCGGTCGCCCGATAGCCTGAGACGCACATCGTCCGGTTCCGGCGATGGACGGCCGGGTCCGACCAGGCCCGGCAATGGCACCCGGTCTGCCACGAACGCACGAGGAGGACGGTCCATGACCCGACAAGGGGCATCCGCAGGCGGCGACAATCATTCGGCGAGCACGAATCTCGGGTTCGGCGTGGACGTCGGCGGGTCCGGCATCAAGGGCGCGATCGTGAACCTCGACACCGGCGAACTCGTGGGCGACCGGTACAAGGTGCTGACGCCGCAGCCGTCCCATCCGGAAGCCGTGGGCGCGGCCATCGCCGAGGTCATCGATCACTTCGGCTGGGAGGGGCCGGTCGGCATCACCCTGCCCGGTGTCGTCACCGAGCACACGATGCGTACCGCCGCGAACATCGACAAGGCGTGGATCGGCACCGATGTCGAGGAACTGTTCGGCAGGCATCTCGGTGGACGGCTGGTGACGGTTCTCAACGACGCGGATGCGGCCGGTATCGCCGAGGACCGGCACGGCGGTGGAGCCGATGTCGACGGCGTCGTCATCCTCCTGACCCTCGGAACCGGCATCGGATCGGCGATCCTCATCGACGGCACCCTGGTGCCCAACACCGAGCTCGGTCACCTGATGATCGACGGCAAGGAAGCCGAGCACCGCGCGTCGTCGAAGGTCAAGGAGGACAAGGACTGGAGCTATGCGCGATGGGCCAAGGAGGTGTCGAAGGTGCTGCAGACCTACGAGGCGCTGTTCTGGCCGAAGCTCTTCATCGTCGGCGGTGGTATCAGCCGAAAATCCGACAAATGGATCCCGTTGCTGACCAATGACACCCCGGTTGTCCCGGCGACATTGCGCAACACCGCGGGAATCGTCGGCGCCGCAATGGCCGTCTCTGCACTCTCCGCGCCCGACCAGCAGGGGCGCCGCCCAGTTTGACCTGGGCTTTGTCACAACCGGCCGGAGGGTGTCGTTACAATGGAACACGCTCGGTGACCCGGTCGCCGAAAACCAAGCCCCCATCTCCCGCCGGCGCCTGGCGCCGTGCGTGATCTCACGAGCCGTTCGAAAGGTTGTACGTGGCAGCCACCAAGACACAGCAGTCCGACGTCGAGGAAACGACCGACGCGACAAGCGCCACGGAGAACGCGCCGAAGCCTGCGAAGAAGGCGGCCAAGAAGGCCGCCGCCAAGAAGGCCCCGGCGCGCAAGGCCACGGCCAAGAAGGCCCCGCGCAAGGCCGCCGCGAAGAAGGCAGCCACGAAGGCCGCGGGTGACGCGGCCGAACCCGAGGATCTCGACGGCGAAGCCGGCTCGATCGACGACATCGACGGCCCCGACGCCGAACTCGACGAGGACGTCGTCATCGACACCGACGACCTCGACGTCGATGACGAGGATGCCGAGCCCGCCGACGAGGAGTCGTCCGAGGACGACGGCGACAGCCCCAAGGCCAAGACCGCCGCGAAGTCCGCCAAGGGCAAGGACGCCAAGGAACCCGACGAGAAAGAGAAGACCGCGGGTGACTTCGTCTGGGACGAGGAGGAGTCCGAGGCACTGCGGCAGGCCCGCAAGGACGCCGAGCTCACGGCATCAGCCGATTCGGTACGCGCGTACCTGAAGCAGATCGGCAAGGTCGCGCTCCTCAACGCGGAGGAGGAGGTCGAACTCGCCAAGCGCATCGAGGCGGGCCTGTTCGCCACCGAACGTCTGCGCCGCATCGTCGAGTCCGGCGAGAAGCTGAGCACGGCGGCCAAGCGTGACCTGAACTGGATCTCCCGCGACGGTAACCGCGCCAAGAATCATCTCCTCGAGGCCAACCTGCGCCTGGTGGTCTCCCTCGCGAAGCGCTACACGGGCCGCGGCATGGCCTTCCTGGACCTCATCCAGGAGGGCAACCTCGGCCTGATCCGCGCGGTCGAGAAGTTCGACTACACCAAGGGCTACAAGTTCTCGACCTATGCCACCTGGTGGATCCGTCAGGCCATCACACGCGCCATGGCCGACCAGGCCCGCACCATCCGTATCCCGGTGCACATGGTGGAGGTCATCAACAAGCTGGGCCGTATCCAGCGCGAGCTGCTTCAGGATCTGGGTCGCGAACCCACGCCCGAGGAACTCGCGAAGGAAATGGACATCACGCCGGAGAAGGTGCTGGAGATCCAGCAGTACGCCCGGGAACCCATTTCCCTGGATCAGACGATCGGCGACGAGGGCGACAGCCAGCTCGGCGACTTCATCGAGGACTCCGAGGCTGTCGTCGCGGTCGACGCCGTCAGCTTCACGCTGCTGCAGGATCAGCTGCAGTCGGTCCTCGAGACATTGTCCGAGCGCGAGGCCGGCGTGGTCCGTCTGCGCTTCGGTCTGACCGACGGTCAGCCGCGCACACTCGACGAGATCGGTCAGGTGTACGGGGTGACCCGTGAGCGCATCCGGCAGATCGAGTCGAAGACGATGTCCAAGCTCCGCCACCCGAGCCGGTCCCAGGTACTGCGCGACTACCTGGACTGACTCGACACCGACGTCAAACGGCGGCGCCTCCCACCCGGGAGCCGCCGCCGTCGTCTTTCCACCAACTGTGGTGTGGCTGTCAACCCATGTGCGCGGGCGGATTCCGACCCCGCGGCAAGTGGAACCGGGCGTCTCCCGGTCCGTACGATGACGCCCGTGACTTTCCCCGCCCGGCCCGTGGACCCGCGTCTGGTGTCCCGTCGTGCCGTCGATCTGCTGCGCGTCGCCTCCATGCTCTGTCGCTGACAGGACCGGTCGCGTCGGGGCGCCCGGATCAGTGTTCCTCCACTCCCATCTCGGCGCGTACGTACACCGCGCGACGGTCGGCGCGCCCTCCCGGAAAGCACCTACACACCACATGAAAACCCTTGTCCTGATCGGTCTCGTCGGCTTCGCGGCGCAATTGGTCGACGGCAGCCTTGGCATGGCCTACGGCGTGACGACGACCACGCTGCTGCTGGCCATCGGCACCAACCCCGCGGCCGCTTCGGCCACCGTCCATCTCGCCGAGATCGGCACCACGCTGGTGTCCGGCGCCTCGCACTGGAAGTTCGGCAACGTCGACTGGAAGGTGGTCCGCAGGATCGCCGTTCCCGGCGCGATCGGCGCGTTCCTGGGTGCGACGATCCTGTCCAAGTTGTCGACCGAGGCCGCGGCCCCCGTCATGGCGATCATCCTGTTGCTGCTCGGCCTCTACATCCTTCTGCGCTTCACCTTCCAGGGCATCCCGCGACATCACCTGGGCAAGCCGCTCCGCAAGCGGTTCCTGGGGCCGCTCGGGTTCGTCGCCGGGTTCGTCGACGCCACCGGCGGCGGAGGCTGGGGGCCGGTCGGCACCCCGGCGATCCTTGCCAGCGGCCGACTCGAGCCGCGCAAGGTCATCGGCTCCGTCGACACCAGCGAGTTCATCATCGCCGTGGCGGCCAGCCTGGGCTTCCTGTTCAGCCTCGGATCGCAGGGCATCAACTTCGCATGGGTGGCGGCGATCCTCGTGGGCGGTGTGCTCGCGGCACCGATCGCGGCGTGGCTCGTCCGCCACATCCCGCCGCGCCTACTCGGATCGTCGGTGGGCGGCCTGATCGTGCTCACCAACGTCCGCAGCCTGTTGCGCAGCGACCTCGTCGATGTCCCTCCGGCCGCGCAGACGACGATCTACGTCCTCATCGTGGCCCTGTGGGCATCGGCATTCGCCTACTCGTTGCGCGAATATCTCCGGGACCGGGAGAACGAGTCCTCCGACGCCGTCAGCCGTGTACGCGAACAGCAGGAGCAGTCCGATGCGCGAACCCCGTCCACGGAGCCGGTGCCGACCAGGTGACGTCCGGCGCAGATGACGGTCCTGTTGTCTCCCGTAACGGGTGAGTGACGACACACCCGGAAGGGTCGCGGAACAATACGAAACCCCCAAACGTCTGACAGAGTGAGGGCGACGCATCAGACCGATGTGTCGGCTCACGAAGGGAAAGGCGATCGGTCAGCGACCAACGCCGGACCGGGACGGAGGAACCATGTCAGATACCGCCACCACACCCCCGATCTACCTGCCGCTCACCGCTGCCGATCGTTGTGACCGCTGCGGCGCGGCCGCACGCGTACGGGCAGTGCTGCCCGCCGGCGGTGAACTTCTCTTCTGCCGTCATCACTTCAACGAGCACGAGGCGAAGCTCGTCGAGATGTCCGCCACGGTGATCGAGGAGTCCGCGGACGAACTGGTCTGATCGGCCACTACGACATAGACACAACGACAAGAACGGCCCGGCCATCATGGCCGGGCCGTTCGTCGTTCACGTCGTTCCGAACGTCGGCGGTCAGCGCCACTCGCGCAACGCCGCGATGCGTTCGCGCAGTTGTTCGGCGGTCGCCATGGCCGTCGGCGGGCCACCCAGCCGCGTACGCAGCTCGTTGTGGACCATGCCGTGGGGTTTTCCGGTCCGGTGATGATGCAGGGCCACCAGCGTGTTCAGTTCCTTGCGCAACGCGTGGAGGTTCTCCCCCGCGGATGGTGACGGCGCGGGCGCGGGTTCCGTGGCCGCCGCCGACCGCTTGGTCACCTGGTCGGTCTGGCGTTTTCGAAGAAGTTCCCGAACCTGCTCGGCATCGAGCAGACCGGGCAGTCCGAGATAGTCGGACTCCTCGTCGCTGCCGCTGAAGGTAGCGGTACCGAACGACGCACCGTCGAAGATGACCTGGTCGAGTTCGGCATCGGCGTGCAGCGAATGGAATGCCCGATCCTCCTCGCCCTCCTCGTCCTTCTGCTTGTTCGCGTCGACGATCAGCGCGTCGTCGAGACCGTCGCTCTCCCGGTGCGGCTTGCCGAGCACGTGATCACGTTCGGCCTCCATCTGACTGGCCAGGTCAAGCAGCACGGGCACCGACGGCAGGAAGACGCTCGCGGTCTCCCCCGGTCGTCGTGACCGCACGAATCGGCCGATCGCCTGGGCGAAGAACAGCGGCGTCGATGAACTCGTGGCGTACACGCCGACCGCCAGCCGGGGTACGTCGACCCCCTCGGACACCATGCGCACCGCGACCATCCATTCATCGTCGGAGGCGGCGAATTCCGCGATCCTCGACGACGACTTGGGGTCGTCGGACAGCACGAGTGTGGGTCGTCGGCCGGTGATCGCCTCGAGCAACTCCGCGTAGTCGCGGGCGGTCGTCTGGTCGGTCGCGATCACGAGTCCGCCGGCGTCGGGCACCCCGGAGGCACGGAGACGCTGCAGCCGTTTGTGCGCGGCCCCGAGCACCTCGGGAATCCAGTCGCCGTGCGGATCGAGTGCGGTACGCCAGGCGCGGGCGGTGTGCTCGGCGGAGAGCGGTTCGCCGAGGCGAGCGGTGAACTCCTCGCCCGCGCTGGTCCGCCAGCTGGCCTGGCCGCTGTACGCCATGAACACGACGGGACGGACGACACCGTCGGCGAGCGCGTCCGCGTAACCGTAGGTGTGATCGGCCTTCGAGCGCAGGACGCCGCCGCCCTCGGGTTCGTACGTCACGAACGGGATGGGTGAGTCGTCGGACCGGAACGGCGTCCCGGTCAACGAGAGCCTGCGGGTGGCATCGGAGAACGCCTCCCGGATCGCCTCGCCCCAGGACTTCGCGTCGCCGCCGTGATGGATCTCGTCGAGGATCACGAGAGTGCGACGATTCTCCGTCCGCACGCGATGGCGTGTCGGGTGGGCGGCGACCTGTGCGTAGGTGAGCGCGACGCCGTGATAGTCGGAGCTGGTCTGTCCGGTGGAGTTGCTGAAACGCGAGTCGAGCGCGATCCCGACGCGGGCAGCGGCCTCGGCCCACTGATGCTTGAGATGTTCGGTGGGCGTGACGACGGCGATCTGGTCCACGGTCCGGTCGTCGAGCAGTTCCCGCGCCACGCGGAGACCGAAAGTGGTCTTGCCCGCGCCCGGGGTGGCGACCGCGAGGAAATCCAGGGGCCGTTGCGTGAGGTATTTGGTGAGAGCGCGACGCTGCCAGGCTCGTAGCGGCGGCCCGGCAGGGACGACGACCTCATCAACCACTGAAGACACCTGTGACCCGCTCCTGCCTCGGTCGAGAGTTGATTCGTCCACGGTGGGAAGACCCCGTATACGGGCATCCGCACGCTCCGCGTCTGCGGTGGACCCGACGACTCATCGTACCGGCGCCCACCGACCGCCACGTGACGCGACACCGTCGCCTCGGCCACATCGGCGTGTCCGCCGGAGTGTCGTGCGACTCACCGCGACGAGCCCAATGACACATTCCGGTTCACGATCGTGGACGATGGAGACATCGCCACCCGCCCGAGAAACCCCGTACCGCTACCGGTGACCGACTCCTCCAGGTCGTCCGGCGATGCCCCCGATGCCCAACCGACCGTGCCGATCCCGGCCCGGCCCGCGCCCGCCGGCCACGAGATGCCCGGTCCCCGGAAGCCGATACCGACTCCCCCGGCTCCCGCCACCGCCAGCGAACACCTGCACGACGAGGGCGAGGCCGATCCCGCCATCGAAGCGGAGGCCGCCGGGCCACGCGAGCCGGTTCTGCGCAATCTTCCCCGGCTGGTCTGGCAGACGATCAAGAACGCCTGGGACCACGGGATCGTCGGCTGGGCCGCACAGGCCGCGTTCTGGCAGGCACTGTCCCTGCCGCCACTGCTGCTCGGGGTACTCGGCAGTGTGGGCTACGTGGCCGGGTGGTTCGGCCCCGACACGGTCAACGTGATCTCGGAGCGGATCATCTCGTTCGCTAACCGCACGTTCTCCGAGAGCGTGGTCACCGACCTCATCGAACCGACCGTCGACAATGTCCTCGGCAAGGGACGCGTCGGGGTCGTCTCGGTCGCCTTCGTGCTGTCGCTGTGGGCCGGCTCGTCGGCCGTGTCCTGCTTCGTCGCGTCGATCGTTCGCGCCCACGACCAGCACGAGGTGCGGAACCCGGTGTGGCAGCGCTTCTTCGCGCTGTTCCTCTACATCGCGTTCCCGGCCGTGTCGGTGCCGTTGCTGCCGCTCGTCGCACTCGGCCCCAACTACCTGCACGAGATCGTGCCCAAATCGTGGGACCCGACGGTCAGCAACCTGATCGACTTCGGGTACTTCCCGTTCGTCGCGGTGCTGATGCTGGTCGTCCTCACGACGCTGTATCACCTGGCGCTGCCCAACCCGCTGCCGTGGCATCGTCTCGTGGGCGGTGCCGTGGTGGCCGGCGTGTTCTTCTGGGTGGCCAGCTACATCCTGCGCATCTACCTCACCGCGGTGACGCGTGCCGGCTACACCTACGGGGCGCTCGCGACGCCGATCGCGTTCCTGCTCTTCACGTTCTTCCTCGGCTTCGCCATCGTGGTGGGTGCCGAGTTCAACGCCGCGGTGCAATCCATCTGGCCCGCCAAACCGGCCGCCACCGCACACGTCCGCGACTGGGTGCACACGCAGACCTCCGACATCACGGGTCAGCTGAAGACCCTGCCGGACAGGTTGGCGTCGGGCCCGATACGGAGGACGCGGCCGACCGACGGAGAGCAGCACCCGCCGGACGATCCGGGATCAGGTGCGCCACCGGAGGGTCGGCGACCCGACCGGCGACAGCACTGACGCCCGATCAGTCCTTCTTCATCTTCTGGTAGATCTTCTTGCACTTCGGGCACACCGGTGAGCCCGGCTTCGCCGAGCGGGTGACCGGAAAGGTCTCACCGCACAGCGCGACGACATGGCTGCCCATCACGGCGCTCTCCGCGATGCGATCCTTGCGCACGTAGTGAAAAAACTTCGGACGGTCGTCGTCGCCCCTGTCGGTGGCATCGGCGTCCGGCCGCTCGTCGACGTCGGTCCGCTCATCGACGTCCGGTCGTTCGATCGTCTCTGTTCCCATACCGACCATTGTGCGCCACATCCCCGCGATGCCCGATATGCGACCGGGGGGCGGGGCTGCATTCGACGGATGAAAGTGGGACAGTTGAGAGTATGACCGGCGACGAGATGAACGGTGATCGCGTGACGTGGCACGAACGTGCCCACGATGCGAGTACCGGCGCCGGCAGCGGCGAACGGGCGGATCACCGGGCCCTGCGCGAGGCGGTCCTCATCACCGACGCACAGGAGGCGCTCGACGAGCAACATCGCGCCCGCGTGCGAAGGTATCTGTCGCTCATGGCTTTTCGCGTCCCTGCCCTCGTCATCGCGGGCATCGTCTTCAGCATCACCGGCAACGGGTGGATCGCGTTGGGCATCGTCGTCCTGTCCATCCCGCTGCCCTGGGTCGCGGTGCTGATGGCCAACGACCGTCCGCCACGCAAGCGTGGTGAGAGACCGCGCTACAAGTACGGCTCCGACTACGACGTACTCGCAACCCCCGCGCTCACCGATCGTCGTCGCGACGACGACCACCGTGTCATCGATTCGACGACCGTCGACACCGAACACCGGGCGCGCTGAGCCGACCGACCGTTCCCGGCACTCCACACTCTCAGCAACTTCTCATTTACCGAGGTTCGCCGTTGCGCCGAACCCGCAGGTCATCGCCACGCCGAAGTCCTCGCAGGTCAATGACGCCGGGAACTTTCGGCACGCTAAGCGCGTTTAACCGGGTGAATGCACTTCAAGTCAGGAGGCCGAATGTCACGTTCGACAGTTGCACGCCCGACCAATGCACGCACCACCGCCGCGACACGATATGTCGACGAGACCGAGTCCCCGACGCGCCCCGCGATGACCGAGCAGGATCTCGACGCACAGTCCCCCGCCGCGGACCTCGTCCGCGTCTACCTGAACGGGATCGGCCGCACCGCTCTCCTCAATGCCGAACAGGAAGTGGAGCTGGCCAAGCAGATCGAGGCGGGTCTCTTCGCCAAGCACGTCCTCGCGACGAAGAAGCGTCTGTCCGCCACCAAGAAGCGCGACCTCGCGGTCATCGTGCGTGAGGGTGAGGCGGCCAGGTCCCATCTCCTCGAGGCCAACCTTCGCCTCGTCGTGTCGCTCGCGAAGCGCTACACGGGACGCGGCATGCCGCTCCTCGACCTGATCCAGGAGGGCAACCTGGGCCTGATCCGGGCGATGGAGAAGTTCGACTACGCCAAGGGCTTCAAGTTCTCGACCTATGCCACCTGGTGGATCCGGCAGGCCATCACGCGCGGCATGGCCGATCAGAGCCGCACGATCCGTCTGCCCGTCCACCTCGTGGAGCAGGTCAACAAGTTGGCCCGCATCAAGCGCGAGCTGCATCAGCAGCTCGGGCGTGAGGCCACCGACGACGAATTGGCCGCCGAGTCCGGTATCCCGGCGGAGAAGATCGCCGACCTGCTGGACCACAGCCGTGACCCGGTGAGCCTGGACATGCCGGTCGGCAGCGACGAGGAGGCCCCGCTGGGCGACTTCATCGAGGACGCCGAGGCGACCTCGGCGGAGAACGCGGTGATCGCCGGTCTGCTGCACTCGGATATCCGCTCAGTGCTCTCCACGCTCGACGAGCGGGAACAGCAGGTCATCCGCATGCGCTACGGCCTCGACGACGGCCAGCCGCGCACGCTCGACCAGATCGGCCGCATGTTCGGCCTGTCCCGGGAGCGGGTCCGGCAGATCGAGCGCGAGGTCATGGGCAAGCTGCGCCAGGGTGATCGCGCCGAGCGGCTGCGCGCCTACGCGAGCTGATCCGCGGGCATAGCGCCCGATCTCATCCCAGACGTCTCGGTCCGGTGTCCGCCTTGGTGGGCACCGGACCGACCCGTATCTGCGTGTTGAGCACCGCGGCGCCCTCGGGGGACGCCAGGATCGGATCGCACAGCACCTCGCGGACCTCGGGGATGTCGTCGACCAGCGTGGAGATACGGACCAGCAAATCGATCAGGGCCTCCCGGTCGACCGGTGCCTCGCCCCGGTAGCCGGCGAGCAGCGGAGCGGAACGGGGTTCGTCGAGCAGATCGGCCGCATCCGTCGGCGACAGCGGGATACCCCGGTATCCGTGATCGCCGAGCAGTTCGAAGGTCCGCCCGGACAGCCCGAACGAGACGACCGAGCCGAATGACCGGTCGTCGCGGACACGGATCACGGTCCCGATTCCCTTGGGCGCCATCCGCTGCACGTGCAGCACCGTGTCGCCGGTGAGGTCGACGAGTTCGGTGAACGCGGTGACGACCGCGGTCGCGTCGGGCAGGTCGAGTCGCGCTCCCTCACGGTCGAGCCGCCCACGCCAGCCGGCCGAGGTCGCCTTCACCGCCACCGGGAAGCCGAGCTCTCGCGCCGCAGCGGACGCGTCGTGCATCGTCCGCACCTCACGGAAGGGCACCACCGGGATGCCGTACCAGCCGAGGAGAGTCGCCGACTGGACATGGTCGAGGGTCACCCCCTGCGCGGGATCGTCGAGGTCGGCGAGGATCTCGCGCACATACGTGCGGGCCGCCTCCGGATCGGTGCCCTCGGGCCGATGCAGTTCGGATTCGGGGCGCTGCCGCCAGCGCGCGTACTGCCAGGCCCGCGCCAACGCGGTCGCAGCACGTTCGGGACTGCCGTAGGACGGAATCGAACCCGCCTCGGGCAGGCCGTTCTTTCCCGGCTTCATGAGCCCCGGAGGAATGCCCTCCACGGCGAGGAAGGTGGTCACGATCGGCTTCGGCGCATCGGGGTTCTGCGTGTTGGCGGCAGCCATGAGTGCACGGGCATGCCAATCGGCGTCGACGGCCACCGGCGGCACGAAGACCACGAGCACCGCATCCACGTCGTCGTCGGCCATCGCCTCGGTGACCACGGCCTCGAACTCGTCCTCCGTGGCACCGGCACCGAGGTCGATGACATCGGTGACGTCGAGACCGCCGCTGCGCGCGGTGTCCGCGGCCAGACTCCCGAGCACCGAGGAGTTCCCGATGATCCGTACCCGCGGCCCCCGCGGCAGCGGCTGATACGCGAAAATGGTTGCGCAGTCGAAGAGCTCGGAGATCGTGTCGACCTGGATCACACCGGCCTGAGCCAGGACCATCTGGGCGATCCGGTCGTCGAGCCCGGCGCCCGCCGAGCGCGCGGCACGGACCGCGGTGAGTGCTCCCTGGCCCGACTTCACCGCGACGATGGGCTTCGACCGCGACAACCTGCGCGCGATGCGGGAGAACTTGCGGGGATTACCGAAGCTCTCCAGGTAGAGCAGCACCACATCGGTCGCCGGGTCGGTGTCCCAGTACTGCAGGAGATCGTTGCCGGAGACGTCGGCACGATTGCCGGCCGACACGAACGTGGACAGACCGATCTGGCGGCGCGCCGCCGTGTCCAGGATGGCGATGCCGAGCGCGCCGGACTGGCAGAAGAAGCCGACCCGGCCGGCCGCCGGGATTCGTGGTGCGAGTGTCGCGTTCAGCGAGACGGCCGGGTCGTTGTTCGCCACCCCCAACGCATTCGGTCCGACCAGGCGCATCCCGTGCTCCCGGACCTGATCGACGAGCCGGTTCTCGCTCTCCAGTCCCTCCTCCCCCAGGTCGCCGAAGCCGGACGACACCACGACCAGCGCCCGGACGCCCTTGACGAGACAGTCGTCGAGAACCTCGTCGATGATCGCGGCGGGCACCGCGACGACGGCGAGGTCGACCGGGTCGGGGATGTCCCGCACCGTGCGGTACGCGCGGATGCCCCGCACCGATGCGGGTTTCGGCTGATTCCGGCGATGCGCCGGACTGTGCGCGCCGGCCCGCGTCGCCGGTTGCGCGGCCGCGCTGTCGGCTGCCTCCTCCTCGGCGTCTCCGCGCCGCGGACCGTTGACCGGATACACGGGTCCGGTGAAACCGCGCGCAACAATGTTGGCCAGCAACGCATTACCGACCTTCTTCGGGTCATTCGACGCACCGATGACGGCGATCGACGACGGTCGCAGCAAGTTCGCGACACTGCGCGCCTCCGAGGCCCGTTCCCGGTCGTTCCGGACCGACAGCAGCGCCTCGGTCGGGTCGATCAGGAACTCCACGTGCACGGTCGAACCGTCGAAACTGCGCGACAGTTGGTAGCCGGCGTCACGGAAGACCGCGACCATGTTCGGGTTCTCACTGAGCACCTCCGCCTCGAACTTGGTGAAGCCGTTCTCCGCGGCGACACCGGCAAGATGTTCGAGGAGGATCGGCCCCAGACCGCGGCCCTGATGTTCGTCGGCGACCACGAAGGCCACCTCGGCGGTGTCCGGTTTTCCGTCGAAGTCGAGGCCCTCGTACAGACCGACCGCGATGATCTCCCCGCCCAGTACGGCGACGAGCGCCACGCGATTCTTGTAGTCGACGGTCGTCATCCGCGCGACCTCGCGCGGCGGCAACGTCGGTGTCGGGCCGAAGTACCGCATGTACCGGGTCCGCTCGGACAATCCGGAATGGAATCGCACGATGCGGTCGGCGTCGTCGGGGACGATGGGGCGCAGGTGCACGACGCCGCCGTCGGAGGCCAGGACGTCGGCGGTCCAGTGCCGCGGATAATCCCAGGGCTCGCGCACCGCGCTGTCGGTCCCCTCGGTGGTCGGTGTGTCCGGATCACCGGCCGGACGGTCCTCGATCGTCGCGACGTCGGGGTTCGGGGACTGGTCAGTCACGGGGATCCTCCGGGTCGAGTCCGTGGAGCGGATAGACGGCGCGGCGGGTCGCCAGGATCGCACGGTCCGTCTGGCGCTGTGCGGATTCGGAGATCCCCGGCGGTGGTTCGGTTCCGGCGTCTCCGTCCCACGGAACGTAGCCGACATCGCCACCGTCCCCCATGACCCGCACGGGTGGACTTGAGTACTCGGTGTGTACCTGCTCGGCGATCTGTTCGGCTGTCGTGCACCAGGATTCGTCGATCTCGGTCGCGGGGTCGACATCCCGGCCGAGCGCCACGCCGATCAGGTGTGCCCAGCTCCGTGGCACCACGTTGACGACGCCGTAACCGCCGCCGCCCACCGCGATCCATTTGCCATCGCAGTACTTGTCGGCGAATCCGCGCATGGCCTGCATCGCGGTGCGCTGCCCATCCACGGTAAGCGACAGGTCGGTCAGCGGATCGGCACGGTGACTGTCGGCGCCGCACTGGCTGATGAGGATCTGCGGGCGGAACTGCTCGAGCACCGAGGGCACCACCGCGTGGAACGCGCGCAGCCACAGTCGATCGGTAATGTCCGGCATTACCGCGATGTTGACCGCGGCTCCGTGAGCGGTGTCCGCACCGACCTCGGTCGGCCATCCGGTGCCCGGCCACAGCGTTGCCGGATGCTGGTGAATGGACATGGTCAGCACCCGCGGATCCGCGTCGAATGCGACCTGGACACCGTCGCCGTGATGGGCATCGACGTCGATGTAGGCGATCCGGTCATATCCGTTGTCCAGCAACCATTTGATGGCCACGGCACAGTCGTTGTAGACACAGAACCCGGCGGCTCTGGCCTTCATCGCGTGGTGCATTCCGCCGCCGATGTTGACCGCACGGCGCACGGAACCGTTGGCGACGGCCTGCGCCGCGGCCAGCGTCCCGCCGACCAACAGCCGACTCGCCTCGTGCATGCCGTCGAACACCGGATTGTCGGCGTCCCCGAGTCCGAAGAGCCGTTCCAGAAGTGGACCCGACAGGGACGCGGTTCCCGAACCCACCGCTCGGACGGCGTCGATGTAGTCCTGGGAATGGATTGTGGTGAGCGCCGAGTCGTCGATGGCGAGCGGGGCCCACGTGTCCACGCCGTCGAGGATGCCGAGGCTCTGGGCCAGTGTCATCGTCAGCGCGAGGCGTACCGGATTCATCGGGTGGGTGTGCGCCCACTTGTAGGACAGGAAGTCCTCGCTCCAGATGACAGCCGCAGCCTCGTCGTCGTTGCCCGTTTCGCTCGTACTCGGTGCCACGACACCAGATTAGAGCCCGCGCGCCGACTCGGGGGCGGGTTGCGCGGTGGCCCGACCGGGCGCCGACGAGCGAGGCAGTGTTGCCGAACGCGGCCCACCACGGCTTGCTGTGCGCCCTGGCATTGTCCGTGCGCTGGTCAAGGTACCCTTGAGACAACCGAAGGGATTGCGCATCGTGAACGATCTTGTCGACACCACCGAGATGTACCTGCGGACGATCTACGACCTCGAAGAGGAAGGGATCGTCCCACTGCGGGCACGCATCGCGGAACGGCTCGAGCAGAGCGGACCGACCGTGTCTCAGACCGTCGCCCGGATGGAACGCGACGGACTGTTGCGGGTCGCCGGTGACCGGCATCTGGAACTCACCGAGAAGGGCCGCGAACTGGCGGTGGCCGTCATGCGCAAGCACCGCCTGGCCGAGCGCCTGCTCGTCGACATCATCGGAATGCCCTGGGAGCAGGTCCACGACGAGGCCTGCCGCTGGGAGCACGTGATGAGCGAGAACGTGGAGCGTCGCCTGCTCGCGGTGCTCGACAATCCCACGACCTCGCCCTATGGCAACCCGATCCCCGGCCTCGAATTGCTCGGCGCCGATCACCCGGCGAGTCCCGACGGCGCGGCACGGATCGCGGATCTCCCGCAGGGTGAGCCGGTTGCGGTGATCGTCCGTCGCCTGTCCGAACATGCGCAGTCCGATCAGTCGCTGATCACCGAGCTGCGTGAGGCGGGCGTCGTCCCCAATGCCCGTGTCACGGTCACGGTGTCGCCGCAGAAGGTCGTGATCAGCTCGCCGGGACACGAGGGCCTCGAGTTGTCCGACGACATCGCGCACGCGGTGTTCGTCGACAAGGTCTGAGCGATACCTCCTCATCCGGTGCTGCTCTCCGGCAGTGGCTGCGGAATGCGTACCCCCAGTTCGTCGGCCGCCCGGTAGCCGCAGTCGATCACCACATCGAGTTCGCGTGGCGCGAGGCCATTGCGCAACGCGGTGTCCAGCAGTTGGGCCATGTACCAGTTCGGATCCGCGTCCAGCGCGTGCTCGAGTGCGACGCCCGCGTACGCACCCTCGCCACCCATGTAGTGCAGGTGAGCGAGCAGGGTCGCCGCGCTGGCCCGACGACTACCCCGCGTCCGCCTCGCCAGCTCGCGCCACAGGCGTTCCGCGGGGCCGCGGAATGCGGTGCCCGCCAACACGAAAGCGGCGTCACGCACCGGCAGCCTGGTGACCGCCTCGCCGAGCATCGTGACCGTCGCGCAGTCCAGATCGCCGGGGTGATCGGTGCGGGTGACCTGTTCGACGATCATTCGGAGCAATGCCGCGTCATCGAGATCCGAGCCGTCCGGGGTGGGTTCCCGGTGCGGGCCCGCACAGTGATCGAGCGAGGTCAACATCGCCGTCATATCGGACCGGCGGGCCAGGACGGGCCGCCCGGTCTGCACCACCCGCCCCACCGCCGTGGCGCATGTGTTCGGGTCGGACAGCCGTCCCTGGGTCGGAGCGGTCCGGGACACCGGAACAGCGGCCCGGGACAGGTCGTGTCGTCCCTCCCAGACGGTCCGCCAGCGACCGCCCTCCACGAAATCAGGGACCACGAATGCGGCGGCGAGCCCACCGATGCGCTCAAGTCCGTCGTCGATGGTCTCCGCCATCGACCGGTAGCGCGGATCGGTGATGGCGAACCGATCGTCGGCGAGAACGGCGATCGCGCCCCGGACGTCTTCGCGCTCGCACATCGAGTCGAGACCGTCGAGCAGGTGCAGGACCTCCGGCACCAGATCACCGCCGTCGTCGAGCACCAGATCGTGACGGGCGGTGAACCGGATGAGGCCGGGCTGGTCGCCGAAGCCCACCAGCACGAGCGAGCGCTCCGGGATGAAGCCGATCAGGCCGGGGATCGCGGTGAGGATGACGGACGGGGATTGGCCGCGAGCGCGGCGGGTAGCTGACATGGGCCCATCGTGGCCCCGTCGCGTCGCGGCCGGCGCCGCGTCGGACCGCGAAAACCCTGGTCGGCGCGAACTTGTCCACAGCGGGCCGCCGATCCACAGGTCCGTCCCGCCGCGGGGGTGTCCGAATGGTCCACGGACCCGGCGTCATCGACCGAAGGCTGCGCGAATTGCCTTGTCGAACAACGTGTTCAGATGCCCGAGCTCGGCAGGCGACTCCGCACGGTCACCGGGGTGCCGGAATTCGACGAGCACCCGCACCCCGTCCTTCTGCGCCATCCGGAGGGCGGTCGTCGTGGTGAGGGCCGACGGACCCGGCCCACCGGTGGTGACCAGTCGCCGCAGGGCGCCGGTGCTCACGCCGGACACCGCTGTCGACGGACGCTTCAGGACCTCGGTGCGGACCAGCGACATCGCGGTGGGCACTGTTCCCGACGTCGTGGCCGGACAGCGCCGCGCCTTGTCGAGGACCGACTTCAGATCGTGGTCGGCGTGCACCAGAGCCGAGGTGTACGCAGAGCTTCCGCCGGGGCCGCCGCCCTGTGCGATCCGCACCATCACGACCGCGCCGTCGGCCGATACGGCCGAGGGCGTGCACTCCGGCGGCAGCACATTTCCGCGCACCGGACGGCCCGTGAGGTCGGCGAGAGCATCCCCGACCGCGGGTGCGGGCACCCGGCTCGCCGGTCCCCCGGGGAAGTCCGATGCGTCGACCGCCCGGGAGCTCAGATCGGCAGCCGTCGCCTCGCCGTCGACACCGCACGCCGATAACGACATCAACGTGGTGGCCAACAGGATCGGTCCGACCAGGGACCAGCGGCGTCGTGTGCGGCTTGAGCTGTCGATCACGCGGTTCACCTTGCCACGCACCCGACCACGCGCCGTGGACCGACACCCGGTGCATCTCACAGTGCCCGGGGAATCGCATCAGGGCGGACGGTGTTGAGAAAAGGGAGACCGGCACGGGTTCCGCCCACATACGCCGGAAATTCACACCTCCCGCCGTCGATACGCGAGAATCGACGGAACCGAGAAGAAGGGACGCCCTATGGACGAGCGGTCCGCCGAGCACAGCTCTCTGTACTCGCTGGAATTCCCCGCACCCCAGGTGTCGAACAACGAGGGCACCGGGCCGGTGCTGATTCATGCGCTGGACGGCTTCGCCGATGCGGGTCACGCGGTGGCCCTGGCCGCCGGACATCTCCAGGACACACTGGAATCCGAACTGGTGGCGACATTCTCCACCGACGAACTGATCGACTACCGGTCACGCAGGCCGACCATCACCTTCGACGACAATCGTTTCACCGAGGTCGACATGCCGTCGCTGACGATGCATGCGCTCCGCGATGCCGCGGGCAGGCCGTTCCTACTGCTGGCCGGCGCCGAGCCCGATCTTCGCTGGGAGCAGTTCGTCGAGGCGGTACGCGGTCTGGCCGAGCACTTCGGCGTCACCGACGTGATCGGGCTGAACGCCATCCCGATGGCGGTCCCCCACACGCGGCCCGCCGCGGTGACCGCCCACGGCAGTGATCCCGAGCGGCTCGGTGATCTGCCGCGGTGGGGTTCGCAGATGCGTCTGCCGGCCAGTGCGTCGATGCTGCTCGAATTGCGTATGACCGAGCACGACTACCGGGCTGCCGGCCTGGCGGTGCACGTCCCGCACTACCTGTCGCAGACCGACTACCCGTCGGCGTCGGCACGTCTGCTGACCGCGGTGACCGAGCTGACCGGATTGTCGCTGCCGGTCGCGGAACTCGAATCCGCGGCGGAGAAGGTGCGTGTGCAGGTCGACTCCGAGGTCTCGGGGAACTCCGAGGTGGAGTCGGTCGTGGAGGCCCTCGAGGCGCAATACGACGCGTTCACGCAGGCCCAGACCGACCGCGCGTCGTTGCTGGCAGCCGAGGAGGACCTGCCGACGGGCGACGAACTCGGCGCGGAACTCGAACGCTTCCTCGCCGAGCAGGCGCGCGGCGATGATCCCGACACACCGGGAGACGACGGCACGGGCGGTCCCCCATCACCGATGTGACCGAGGCGGGACCCGACGATTCCGTGGCCTCGCCGGGTCCGCTCGTGCCCGTGACGGTGGCGTCCGCAGGTGACGAGGACGCAGCTTATGACGCGTTCACCGGGTGGTGGCGCGATCGCGGGATCGACTTGTACCCGCATCAGGACGAGTCGCTCCTCGAACTGATCTCCGGCGCCAACGTGATACTCGCGACCCCGACCGGATCGGGAAAGTCCCTGGTCGCCGCCGGTGCGATCTACTTCGCCCGGTGCCGCGGTGTCCGCGCCTACTACACGGCGCCGATCAAGGCTTTGGTCAGCGAGAAGTTCTTCGACCTGTGCGACATCTTCGGTGCCGAGTCCGTCGGCCTGCTGACCGGCGACGCGGCGGTCAACGCCGATGCGCCGATCATCTGCGCGACCGCCGAGATCGTCGCCAACCTCGCCCTTCGGGACGGTCCGGACAGCGACATCGGTGTGCTCGTCGCCGACGAATTCCACTACTACGGTGAACCCGATCGCGGCTGGGCGTGGCAGGTGCCGCTCATCGAACTCCCCCACACACAGTTCCTGCTGATGTCCGCGACCCTCGGCGACGTGTCCTTCTTCGTCGACGACCTCCACCGGCGCACCGGGCGCGAGACCGTCGCCGTCACCGGTGCGGAACGACCGGTGCCGCTGGACTACTCGTATGCGATGACCCCGGTCCACGAGACGATCGAGGAACTGATCGCCGCCGGCCGCGCCCCGATCTACGTGGTCCACTTCACGCAGGCGTCGGCGGTGGAGCGAGCGCAGGCCCTGTTGTCGGCGAAGATCACCGACAAGGCCGAAAAGGCCGCGATCGCCGAGGCCATCGGCGACTTCCGCTTCGCGACCGGTTTCGGCGCAACGCTGTCGAAGCTGCTGCGGGCCGGCATCGGCGTCCACCACGCGGGCATGCTGCCCCGTTACCGCAGGCTCGTGGAACGGCTTGCGCAACAAGGACTACTGAAGGTCGTCGCCGGTACCGACACTCTGGGCGTGGGCATCAACGTGCCGATCCGGACGGTGCTGTTCGCCGGGCTCAGCAAGTACGACGGTGTACGCGTCCGCCGCCTGCGGGCCCGCGAATTCCATCAGATCGCCGGGCGTGCCGGCCGCGCGGGCTTCGACACCATCGGTTACGTCGTCGCGCAGGCTCCCGACCACGACGTCGAGAACGCCCGGGCGGTGGCCAAGGCCGGCGACGATCCGAAGAAGCTGCGGAAGATCGTCCGGAAACGGCCTCCCGAGGGATTCGTCTCCTGGGGCGAGCAGACCTTCCGTCAACTGGTCGACGCGCCCGACGAGCCACTGCGTTCGCATTTCCGGATGACCACCGCCATCCTGATGGAAGTCATTGCGCGGCCGGGTGATTGCTTCGCCGCCGTGCGTCATCTCCTCGAGGAGAGCCACGAGCCGCGCAACCGGCAGCTGCGCCATATCCGGCACACCATCGAGCTCTACCGCGGATTGCGGGAGTCCGGCATCGTCGAACAACTCGACGAGCCCGACGCCGACGGGAAGAACGTCGCGCTGTCGGTGGACATGCCGGAGAATTTCGCATTGACCAACCCGCTCTCGGCATTCGCGCTGGCGGCCTTCGAGATTCTCGATCCGGAGTCCCCGACGTATGCCCTCGATGTGGTGTCGGTGCTCGAATCCACCCTCGACGATCCGCGCCCTCTGCTGTTCGCGCAGCGCAAGATCGCTCGCGACGCCGCCATCGCGGACATGAAGGCCGACGGCGTGGAGTACGAGGAGCGCATGGCGCGCCTCGAGGAGATCACCTGGCCCCGACCGCTCGCCGAGGAGATCGAGTACGCCTTCGGCGTGTACCGCCGCGGACATCCGTGGGTGTCCTCGTTCCCACCGTCGCCGAAATCGGTGCTCCGGGACATGCTCGAGAAGGCGATGACCTTCACCGAACTGATCTCGGTCTACGGTCTCGCCCGCAGCGAGGGCGTGGTGCTGAGGTACCTCTCCGACTGCTATCGCGTGCTGCGACAGGGGCTGCCCCACGCGGTACACACACCCGAGATCGACGCCATCACCGAGAAGGTGGGCGCCATGGTCCGTGAGGTCGACTCGAGTCTCCTCGACGAGTGGGAACAACTCACGCTGGCGGTACCGGAATAGCCCGGACACCACGTGGTGTTACACCTCACATGCCACTTACCGGAGAATATGCACGCGGAAGTTCCGACTGGTCGGCCGATCAGGCGGAAAAGATCGAGGCCTCGGGCGGCACCGAGGGCACATCGATGCGCGACATGCCCGTCATCCTGCTGACCTCGGTCGGCCGCCGGTCGGGCAAGCTGCGCAAGACCCCGCTGATGCGGGTCGAGCACGACGGCGATTACGCCGCGGTCGCCTCTCTGGGCGGCGCACCGAAGAACCCGGTCTGGTACTACAACCTCAAGGCCGATCCGAATGTCGAGGTTCGCGACGGCACGCATGTCGGCGACTATGTCGCCCGCGAGGTGTCCGGCGACGAGCGCGCCGCCTGGTGGGATCGCGCGGTCGCGGCATTCCCCGATTACGCCGATTATCAGACGAAGACCGATCGCGTCATCCCGGTCTTCGTGCTCGAACCCAAGAACTGACTCGCTCACAAGCACCACTGTTCGAGAACATCGCCGGCCGATGATCCGGCCGGCGATGTTCTGTATCGGGACCGTCGCGCCCGTCAGGCCACCTTCTCGACGCGGACGTCGCCGCTCGCGGCCACCAGTTCGGCGATGGTGGCGGCCAGCGTGCGATAGGCCTCGGTGCGCCGGGTCGACTCACGGAAGACCAGGCCGATCCGCCTGCCGGGCCGCGGCGTCGCGAACTCGGCGAGCCCCAGCGATCCGCCGCCGGTCTCGACGGTCACCGCGGTACGCGGGATGAGGGTCACCCCAAGCCCGCCCTCGACGCACTGGACGGCCGTCGCCAGCGACGCGGCACGGGTACGCCCGATCTGCGGCTGCGCGCCCGCCAGCCGGCACACCTCCAGCGCCTGATCCCGCAGACAATGCCCTTCGTCGAGGAGCAGCAGCGGCAGATCCTGCAGGGCATCCGGCTGAACCCGGCGCCGGCCGGCCAGCGGATGATCGCCGGGCAGGGCCAACACGAAATCCTCGGCATACATGGGCACTTCGACGAGGCCCCGCTCCCCGCTGGGCAACGCCATCACCGCGACGTCCAGCGACCCCTCGCGGAGCAGACGGATGAGCCGCGTGGTCTGATCCTCGACGACCTGCAGGTGCAGGTCGGGCAGGCGCTCCGGCAGGCCGCGCAGCAATGTCGGCAGAATGTAGGGCGCCACCGTCGGAATGAGTCCGAACCGGATCGTGCCGGACAGCGGATCGGTGTTGCCGCGGGCCTCTGCGAGCAACTCGTCGACGGCGTCCACCACCGCGATGGCGCGGGGCAGCAATGCCTCACCTTCGGAAGTCAAGAAGACACGCCGTGTCGATCGCTCCACCAGCTGGCAGCCGACAGCAGCCTCCAAGCCGGACAGAGCCTGCGACAGCGATGGTTGACTGATTCCGAGATCTTCTGCGGCAGAACCGAAATGGCGACGGTGTGCGATCGCCACGAAGGCCCTCAGTGCGGGCAGCGACGGCTGATTACTTCGATTGGACATACCTATCAATATAGTGCCTATCATCACGTTTCGCTTTCACTGAATCTTCGGCATGATGGAAGACAGTTCGCCTACCGCGACACCCGCGGCGCGACAACCATTCACGAAATCTGAAGGAGCGACGCACATCATGGCTCTGCTGACCATCGGCGACCAGTTCCCGGCCTACAACCTCACCGCGGTGATCGGCGGTGATCTGAGCAAGGTCGACGCGAAGCAGCCCGACGACTACTTCACCACCATCACCAGCGACGACCACCCCGGCAAGTGGCGCATTATCTTCTTCTGGCCCAAGGACTTCACCTTCGTGTGCCCGACGGAGATCGCCGCTTTCGGCAAGCTGAACGACGAGTTCGCCGACCGTGACGCGCAGGTGCTCGGCGCCTCCGTCGACAACGAGTTCGTCCACTTCCAGTGGCGCGCACAGCATGAGGACCTCAAGACCCTCCCCTTCCCCATGCTCTCCGACCTCAAGCGTGAACTCGCTTCGGCCGCAGGCGTTCTGAACGCCGACGGAGTGGCCGACCGCGCCACCTTCATCGTCGATCCGAACAACGAGATCCAGTTCGTCTCGGTCACCGCGGGCTCCGTGGGCCGCAACGTCGGCGAGGTCCTGCGTGTCCTCGACGCACTGCAATCCGACGAGCTGTGCGCATGCAACTGGCGCAAGGGTGATCCGACCATCGACGCCGGTGAACTCCTCACCGCGAGCGTCTGAGGTATCCCATGAGCATCGACAATCTGAAAGAAGCCCTTCCCGAATACGCGAAGGACCTCAAGCTCAACCTGGGCACGATCAGCCGCACGACGGCGCTGAACGAGGAACAGCTCTGGGGCACCCTCCTGGCGAGCGCCGCCGCGACGCGAAATGCCAAGGTGCTCACCGAGATCTCCGACGAGGCCGCCGACACCCTGTCGGCCGAGGCCTATAACGCCGCCCTCGGTGCGGCGTCGATCATGGGTATGAACAACGTGTTCTACCGTGGTCGCGGATTCCTCGACGGCAAGTACGACGACCTGCGTCCGGGGCTGCGGATGAACATCATCGGCAATCCGGGCGTGGACAAGGCACTGTTCGAGCTGTGGTCGTTCGCGGTCTCCGCCATCAACGGCTGTGAGCACTGCGTCGGCGCACACGAAAACGTCCTGCGCGAAGCCGGTGTCGAGCGCGAGGCCATCTTCGAGGCACTCAAGGTCGCATCGATCATCGCGGGCGTCGGCCAGGCGATCGCCACGACCGAGGTGCTCGCACCGGCCTGACCGGTATCGAGACACCGCAACAGATTTCTGCCCCCGTCACTCCCGCGATCCGGGACGTGACGGGGGCAGAATCCTTGTCAGAGGACGTGCGCTTTCACTCAGCTCAGCAGAGCGGCACGCAGACGGTCGGCCAGCTCACCGACCTCGTCGGTCGTCATCACGAAGGCCGGCGAGATCTGCAGCGCACCCTGTCCGGCCGCGCGACCGCTGACCCCGTGCTCCCGCATGATGCCGACCATCGGCAATGCCTTGGCCGGATCGGCCAGCTGGATACCGGTGACGGCACCCAGGCCGGTCCGCACCTCCTCCACCGCGTCGAGTTCGGCGAGGGGCGACAACGCCTCGGCGAGTTCGCCTTCCAGGCGGGTGGCCGAGGCGAGCAGATTCTCGGACTCGATGATGTCGAGGTTCGCCATCGCGGCCGCGGCCGCACCGGCGTGACCGCCATAGGTGTAGCCGTGGCGCCACCAGACGCCGCCGCCCCAGAAGGGTTCGGCAATCTGCGGGGCGACGAACACCGCGCCCATCGGCACGTAGCCGGAGGTGAGGCCCTTCGCCGTGGTCATCAGATCAGGCTGCAGATCGAAGCGGGTCGACGCGAACCACGAGTCACCACCGATGCGCCCGAATCCGGTCACCACCTCGTCGGCGACGAACAGCACGTCATGATCACGGCAGATCTGCCGCACCTCGGCCAGGTACCCCTCGGGCGGCGGGTACACGCCGCCTGCGCCGATGATGGGCTCGCAGAAGAATGCGGCGATACGATCCGCGCCGATCCGCTCGATCAGGCCGAGGAGGCTCTTGGCGTCGTCCCACTCGACGGTCTCGGTGTCGACCATGAGCTCGCCGTAACCCTCGCGGTTGACCGGGATCCCCGCCAGCGACGTCCCGGCGACGTGCATCCCGTGATACGCCTTGGTGCGCTTGATCATGATGGTCTTCTCGGGCTTGCCCACCTCGTGCCAGTAGCGGCGGGCGAGCTTGGCCGCGGTGTCGATCGAGTCGCTGCCACCGGAGGTGAAGAAGATCTTCGAACCGGGTACCGGCGCCAACGACGCGAGCCGGTCGGCGAGCTCGATCGTGATGTCCGAGGTGAAGTCCCCGAAGTTGGAGAAGTGGGCCAGCGTGCCCAACTGGTCGGCCACGGCCTGCGCCACCTCGGTGCGGCCGTGCCCGATGTTGGTGAACCAGAGACCCGCGGTCGCGTCGAGATATTCGCGGCCTTCGGTGTCCCAGATGTGCGCGCCCGATCCTCGTGCGACCACGAACGGACCGTTGGACGTAACTGAACCCATGTCGGCGAAACCGTGCCAGAGTGAACCTGCCATACGCCCCATCATGCCGGTCCTCCGTTTCGTCTGCCGAACGACCCCGCTCCGCCCCCGAACAATCCGGTGGCGGCCACCCCATATCCTGGACTCATCATGCCCGCCCCGACCGCAGAGGACCGCAGAGCAGTCATCGACCGGCTCTCCGATGTGTCCATCGCCGATGAGCATCGCCTCCGGCGCAGGCTCGATCGGTTGCGGGAGACCCGGGACCGGAAGTCGTCGGACACCGGCGAATCCGACCGCGCGTGGTCGAAACTCGTGGCCGATGTCGACGCCGCGGAAGCCCGCCTCACCGCGCGGCGCGCGGCGGTCCCGGTCATCGAGTATCCGCCGGAGCTACCGGTGTCGGCGGCCCGCGAGGAGATCGCGGACGCCATCCGCGACCACCAGGTCGTCGTGGTGGCCGGGGAGACCGGTTCCGGCAAGACCACCCAACTCCCGAAGATCCTTCTCGAATTGGGGCGTGGCATCCGAGGCGCCATCGGTCACACCCAGCCACGCCGCATCGCGGCGAGTTCGGTCGCGCGCCGCGTCGCCGACGAGACGGGCACCCAACTCGGCCAGGCGATCGGGTATTCGGTGCGCTTCACCGATCGATCGGGTGCCGACACCCTGGTGAAGGTGATGACCGACGGCATCCTGCTGCGTGAGATCGCCACCGATCCGCTGCTCCGCCAGTACGACACCCTCATCATCGACGAGGCACATGAGCGCAGTCTCAACATCGACTTCCTGCTCGGCTATCTGAAACGGCTGCTCCCCCGGCGACCGGACCTGAAACTCATCATCACCTCGGCAACCATCGAACCCGGCAGATTCGCCCGGCACTTCGCGACCGGAGACCCGGGCGCCGACGCCCAGGTACCCATCCTCGAGGTTTCCGGACGGACGTACCCCGTGGAGATCCGCTATCGGCCTCTCGACGATCCGGATGCCGGCTCCGACCATCGCGATCTCGATCAGATCCAGGGCATCGAACGTGCGATCTCCGAACTGTGGGCCAATCGCGCCACCGGCGACATCCTGGTCTTCCTGCCCACCGAACGCGATATCCGCGAGACGGCCGACGCGCTCAAACGGCATGTGGCACAAGGGGCCGAGATCGTGCCGCTGTACGCGCGGCTGTCCATCGCCGACCAGCAGCGGGTGTTCTCGCCGTCCAACGGCCGCCGCATCGTGCTGGCCACCAATGTCGCCGAGACCTCGCTGACCGTCCCGGGCATCCGGTACGTCATCGACACCGGCACCGCCCGCATCTCGCGGTACTCGACCCGTACCAAGGTGAACCGCCTGCCGATCGAACCGATCTCGCAGGCGAGCGCCCGGCAGCGGGCCGGCCGATGCGGTCGTGTGGCGCCGGGCATCTGCATCCGTCTCTACAGCGAGGACGATTTCGAGCAGCGGCCCGCGTTCACCGATCCGGAAATCCTGCGCACCAACCTGGCGGCGGTCATCCTGCAGATGGCGTCGCTCAAACTCGGCGACATCGCGGAATTCCCGTTCGTGCAGCCACCGGACGCGCGCGCGATCCGCGACGGTATGGCTGTGCTGACCGAGCTCGGCGCGATCCGGCCATCCGCCCGCGACGACCATGAACCCGTCCTCACGCCCGTCGGCCGAGACATGGCGCGCCTGCCCGTCGATCCCCGTCTCGCCCGGATGCTCATCGCGTCCCGCGAACTCGGCTGCCTCGATCACGTGCTGGTGATCGCGGCCGCGTTGTCGGTGCCCGATGTCCGCGAACGACCGGCCGAGCATCGCGAGGCGGCCGATGCGGCCCATCGCCGGTTCGCCGTTCCGGGATCGGAATTCCTCTCCTACCTCGAACTCTGGGACTATCTCGCAGAGCAGCGAGCAACATTGTCCGGCAACCGTTTCCGGCGTCAATGCGAGAAGGAATTCCTGCATTTCCTGCGCATCCGGGAGTGGCAGGAGCTCCACCGCCAGCTCACCCGGATCGTCACCGACCTCGACTGGCCGGTCACCGAGACCGAGCGCGACGCCGACGCGATCCACCGATCGATACTGTCCGGTCTGCTGTCCAATATCGCGGTGCGCAACGGTGACAGCCGCGAGTACACCGGTGCCCGCAACACCACGCTCGCGATCTTCCCGGGATCGGCACTGGCCAAGAAGCCCCCGGCATTCATCATGGCCGCCGAGATCATCGAGACCGCACGGTTGTTCGCCCATACGGTGGCGGCCGTCGATCCGCTGTGGGTCGAGAAACTGGCGGGCGATCTGGTACGGCGTCAGTACAGTGAACCGCACTGGTCGGGCAAACGTGGCTCGGCGATGGCCTACGAGCGGGTGACCCTCTACGGAGTCACGCTGGTCGCGCAGCGTCGCGTGCCGTTCGGCTCGATCGATCCGGTCACCGCACGCGACATGTTCATCCGGCACGCACTGGTCGAAGGCGACTGGCGGACCAATCATGCCTTCTTCGAACACAATCGGGAACTGCTCGAGGCCGCCGGGGAGGTCGAACACCGGGCCAGACGCCGCGACGTGGTGATCACCGAGGACCAGCTCTTCGACTTCTACGACGAACGGGTCGGCGCCGACGTCACCTCCGCACGCCATTTCGACACATGGTGGAAGAAGACTCGACGCACGCAACCCCACCTGCTCGACCTGACGCCCGAGGACGTCGCAGCGGACATCAGCGTCGCGGACACCGACTTCCCCGGCGTCTGGCAGCAGGGCGACACACGGCTCGAGCTGCGCTACCGATTCGAACCGGGCGCCCCCGACGACGGTGTCACCGTGGTGATCCCGCGCCCCCTCGTCGATCACGTCCGTCCCGCTGGCTTCGACTGGTCGGTCCCCGGCCTGCGTTCCGAACTCGCCACCGAACTGATCCGGTCACTGCCGAAATCGCTGCGCAAGTCAATGGCCCCCGCACAGCGATTCGCCGATCTGGCGTTGTCGCGCCTCACACCGCGGGCCGAACCGCTCACCACAGGTCTGGCACGTGAACTGTCGGCGATCACCACGATGACGGTGTCCCCCAAGGACTTCGATATCGACAAAGTGCCGCCGCATCTGACGATGACCTTCGCCGTCGCCGACACGGACGGACAGATCATCGCCAGCGCATCGTCGCTGACCGAGCTCCGCGCACGTTTCACCGATGCCCCGGCCACCGGCGAGCGGACTCGTTCGGTCCACACCTCCTGGACCGCCGACGGCATCGGCACACTGCCCGCCGAGCGTCGACTGACGGTCGCCGGGCAACAGGTCACCCGCTATCCCACGCTCGATGTCGTCCCGGGTCCCGGTGGCGCCCCCGCCGTGAGTCTCGCGGAGGCCACATCGGCCGCCGACCGGGACCGGCGTATCGCCGACGCGATCGTGGTCCTGCTCGATCGCGCTCTGCCCGTGCTGCCGAAGAAGATCGTGTCCACCCTGGACCCCGCCGGACGTCTCGCGCTGAGCCAGAGCCCCTATGGCAGCGTCGACGATCTCGTCGCCGATTGCACCCGCCGCGCCATTCGTGACGCCCTCGCGGGCCGCGACCTGTCCGGCGTGCGATCTCCGGAATCATTTCGCGCGCTGACCGATTCGGTGCGCGACGAGGTGTCGGATGCCGCGCCGGCCTACTTCACCGCCGCGATCGACGCCCTGCGGCGCGTGTCGCCGGTCCGTGCCGCCATCGAGGAACAGACCGGCACCGTGGCCGCCGATGATGTGGCCGAGCAGCTCGATCACCTGATCTTCGACGGTTTCGTACGCGACACCGCACGCACACATCTGGAGCGACTGCCGCGCTACCTCGACGCCGCGACGTCACGCCTCGACGATCTGCCACTCGCCCCCGCCCGGGATCGGGCCGGCCTCGATGCCGTCGACCGGGTCATCGCGTACTGGAATCAGCGCCTTGCACAGCTCCCCGCGGCACGTCGCGACGCGTTCAACGACTTCGCGCAGTGGTTGGTGGAGGAACTTCGCGTCGGCCTCTTCGCGCAGCGTCTGGGCACCGCGTATCCGATCTCGGAGAAGCGCGCCCTACGTGCCCTCGAGCAGTTTCGCTGACGGAATCGCGGCGGACCGCCGCGCCCGCCTCAGTGGACGGAGTCGCCGGCCGGAGCCGACTCCGTCTGGAGGTCGTCGATCTCGCGCTGAAAGTCTTCGACCGACTCGAACGAGCGGTACACCGACGCGAATCGCAGATACGCGACCTTGTCGAGATCACGGAGAGGCCCGAGGATCGCCAATCCGACCTCGTTGCTCGGGATCTCGGCCGATCCCGACGCCCGGACGGTGTCCTCCACCTGCTGGGCGAGCAGGGCGAGTGCGCCCTCTTCGACGTCCCGACCCTGGCAGGCACGACGCACGCCTCGCATGACCTTTTCCCGGCTGAACGGCTCGGTCACGCCGTTGCGCTTGACCACCGACAACACGGCGCTCTCCACGGTGGAGAAGCGCCGGCCGCATTGCGCGCATGCCCGACGCCGGCGGATGGCCTGACCTTCATCGGTGACTCGCGAATCAACGACCTTCGTGTCGTCGTTCTTGCAAAACGGACAGCGCATGTCGTCCTCACGCACATCTCGGGACACGCCGGCGCAGCGAATCGACGGTGCGCCGTGCCGGTTTCCGGCTGGGCCCTCTGTCACGAGACTACCGTCCTATCGGTTCCGCTCCGTCCTCAGTGGTCTCCGTTCAGTGGTATGCGGGAGTCACCAGCGCCTGTCCGACACGCAGACCGGAGGACGACAGGTCGTTGCGCGCCATGATCTCCTCGATGACGGTCTGGCGGGGCATGTCCGGCGCCACCCGGTCGGCGATCGAACTCAGCGAATCCCCTTGCCGCACATGCACCACCTCGGTGCCGGCCGGAGCCGGGGCCACCGAGGCCGCATAGTTCGAGCCGACGATGCCCACGACCCACACCATGAGAGCCAGGCCCACGCCGACCAGCACGGCCACCGCGGCGGCACGACGGCGTGCGACGACGCGCCGATCGACCGCCGGTGCGGCGCAGCGCGTGCCCGCCGGACGCCGCGCCACGGCGGGCGATGCGCCGACCGGGCGGCGGTCGTCCGGACGCCGGGCCTCGGTACGAGCGCTGCCGCGCGGACGGACCGAGGGCCCCGCGGGCACGAAGGTCGACGGGGCGCGCCGCGTCCGCGAGGCGGGTGCCGGGATCTCGAACTCGGCCGTCCGTACCGGCGACGCCGGGACGCGTCGTGCGCCGGACGGGGCTGCGGGGCTCATCAGCGTTGCGGTGCTCATCGTGCTCTCCTGTGCTCGGGTCGATGATGTCCGGTCGAACAAACGTCTTATCGAACATCTGGTCGATGGAACCTATGTTCGATTTGTAGCACGCGGCACCGACAAAGTCCCGCAACACGTCGAACAAATGTTTGAAGACGGTCGTTCGTTCGGCTACTCTCGGGCACACCGGGAGCTCGGGGACGACCCCGATCACCTGCGCAGACCGACTTTCCAGACCCGTCAGACCTGCAGAATCGTCCGAGAAGGGACTGAACACGATGACCGACAAAACCGGCGGCCGGAGTCGCGGAGGACGCGATTCCGACACGAGCCCGGACGCCCCGATCGCCGACCCGGAGGCCGCCGAGGCCGCGCTGACCCCCCGCCAGCGCGGGGTGCTCGACTACATCCGCAAGTCGGTTCGCGAGCGCGGTTACCCACCGAGCATCCGCGAGATCGGCGACGCGGTCGGGCTCACCTCCACGTCCTCGGTGGCACACCAGCTCCGCACCCTGGAGCGCAAGGGGCTGCTCAAACGCGACCACAACCGGCCACGCGCGGTGAACATCCAGGACGGCGACACCACGCCGCCCGATGATTCGTCCACCGGAGCCGAGCTGCCCACCCCGACGTTCGTGCCGGTGCTCGGCCGGATCGCCGCGGGCGGCCCGATCCTGGCCGAGGAAGCCGTCGAGGACGTGTTCCCACTCCCCCGTGAACTCGTCGGCGAGGGGTCACTCTTCCTGTTGAAGGTCGTCGGCGAATCGATGATCGACGCGGCGATCTGCGACGGCGACTGGGTCGTCGTCCGTCAGCAGAGCGTCGCCGACAACGGCGACATCGTCGCGGCGATGATCGACGGCGAGGCGACGGTCAAGACGTTCAAGCGCAAGGACGGTCACGTGTGGCTGATGCCGCACAACCCTCTGTTCGACCCGATCCCCGGTGATGACGCTGCCGTACTCGGCAAGGTCGTCACCGTGATGCGCCGGATCTGACAGACCCTTTCAGCCCAGAGCGTCTCGCGCGGCGGCGCGGGCCTCGGCGGCCGACGCCGCCGGGAGCGCCGCCGTCGCGGCCGCTCGGCACTGATCGAGGGTGACCTCGGCGAGCCTCGCCCCCACGGCGGCGGCCGCGGTGGGGGCCGCGGACAGCGACGACACACCGAGACCGACCAGCACGCAGCCCAGGACGGGATCGGCGGCCGCCTCGCCGCAGACACCGACGCGTTTGCCGGCAGCGCTTCCGGCCTGCGCCACTTCCGCCACAAGCCGGAGCACCGCGGGCTGCCACGGATCGGTCAGAGTGGCCATGTCCGCGGACATCCGATCGGCCGCCATCGTGTACTGCGTCAGATCGTTGGTGCCGATCGACACGAAGTCCACCTCCGCGAGAATCTGCTGCGCCATGATCGCGGCCGACGGAATCTCGATCATCACGCCGGGTACCAGTCCCCGGGCGCGGACCTCGGTCGCGAACGCCGCGGCCTCGGCCGGTGTCGCGATCATCGGGGCCATCACCCACGGCGCCGACGCGGCACCCTCGGCAGCGGCCTTGATGGCATCGAGCTGGGTGGCGCGTATCTCGGGGTGCGCCAGCGCGATCCGGTCGCCGCGGACACCCAGCGCCGGGTTCTCCTCACGAGGCTGATCCACGAATTTGAGGGGTTTGTCCGAACCCGCGTCCAGCGTGCGGATGATGACCTTGCGACCGTCGAAGGCGTCGATCACCTCGCGGTACAGCGACGCCTGCTCGTCCACCGTCGGCGCCTCCGCACGGTCGAGGAAGGCCAGCTCGGTACGGAACAGCCCGATCCCCTCGACCGGACGGTCGGTCGCCGCACGCGCGGACTTGCCGTCGGCGACGTTCGCGAGGATCGCCACCTCATGGCCGTCGGCGGTGCGTCCGGGCCCCGACCACGCGGCGATCTTCTCGGCGTTCCGGCGGCTCTCCTCGATCGCCTCCGCGGCGGTCGCCGGATCGACGCCGGTCTCCACCGTGCCCTCGGTGCCGTCGACGAGAACCGGTGTTCCCGCGGGGATCTCGGACAGCCCGGCCACGGCCACCACACAGGGGATGCCGAGCTGCCGCGCGATGATGGCGGTGTGGCTGGTCGGTCCGCCGAGCCGGGTGACCAACGCGATGATGACCGCCGGATCCAATCCGGCGGTATCGGCGGGCGCGAGGTCGTCAGCGAGCAGCACCGACGCCTGATCCGGTTCGGGCACACCGGGTTCGGGCTCACCGAGCAGCTCGGCGATCACTCGGTCACGGACGTCGTTGAGGTCGGTGACGCGTTCGGCCATCAGCCCGCCGAGCTTGGTGAACATGGCGGCGAACTGTTCGGTGGCGGCGGCTGCCGCGGCGGGCGCCGGCGTGCCCTTCGCGATCAGGGCCGTCGCGGCACCCACCCAGCCCCGATCCTCGGCAAGTCCGGCGGTGGCCGCGAGAACCTCGCTCGCCGCACCCGTGGTGCTGCTGGCACGGTCACGCAGCCGGGAGGCCACCGTTGCGGCGGCGCTCGTGAACCGCTCCGCCTCCGCGTCCCGCTGATCCTCGGCGACCTCCGGTGCACCCTCGGGGTCATAGGTCGGGCGGACCCCCGGCCGGACCGCAGGCCCGTAGGCCTTCCCGCCGACGACCGGAGTCCCGTTCAGCACATGCTTCGCAGCCACAGCACACCCTATCTCCCGACCCGTTCCCGCCCCGGTGACCTGCACACGCGCCTCCGCGTCCGCGCCGTCCTCCGAGATACGACCAATCGTGATCCAGCTTACAGATAATCCTTGACGAATCCACATAGACAGGCGTAAACACAGAGGTATCAACATTCAAACCCACACGAACACACGGTTTGAGTCCACTATGCCGGTCCCCGACCCCGAGGAGGCGCCCATGTACGCCGAGGAGCGGCAGCAGGCGATCGCCGATCAGGTCCGCACCCACGGCCGGGTGTCGGTGTCCGGATTGGCCGACGCCTTCGCGGTCACCAGCGAAACGGTTCGCCGCGATCTCGCGGTCCTCGAGCGAGGCGGACATCTCGAACGCGTACACGGCGGTGCGGTGCGCTCGGGCACCACTCCGTCAATCGGTGAACTCGGTGTCGACGAGCGCACGGTGGAGAACCCGATCGCGAAGGCCGCCATCGGCCGGGCGGCGATGCGGTTCCTGCCGTCCGACGGCGGGTCATTGCTCATCGATGCCGGCACCACCACCTACCAGGCCGCGCTCGAGATCCCTCGGGACCGTCATCTGAACGTCATGACGCACGCCATTCCGATCGCGGCCGTTCTCGCCGTGCACCCGACGATCAGCCTCCATGTGATCGGCGGCCGCGTCCGAGGCATCACGCAGGCGATGGTCGGCACCGACACCGTCGACGCACTGCGCCGGCTCCGCGTCACGACGGCTTTCGTCGGTACCAACGGCATCAGTTCGGGACACGGACTGTCCACCCCCGATCCTGAGGAGGCAGCCGTCAAGAGCGCCATCGTCCGTGCAGCCGAACGTGTTGTCGTACTGGCGGATTCGTCGAAGGTGGATCGTGAGGAACTGTCGTCCTTCGCCGGGCTCGACCGCGTCGACGTCCTCGTCACGGATGCGGTGCCCGATCCGGCTGCGGCGAAAGCCTTCGACGCGCGGGGAATCGAGGTGGTGATCGCATGACGACCTCGTCCACCACGCCGGTGATCGTCACCGTCACGGCGAATCCGAGTATCGACCGGACCATGGAACTGTCGGCACCGCTCCGGCACGATGCGGTGCAGCGTGCGGTGGCGGTCCGCGCCGAGGCGGGCGGCAAGGGCATCAACGTTGCGCGTGCCGTGTCCCGCGCCGGGATGCCGACTCTCGCACTCCTCCCGGCATCCGCGGGGGATCCCCTTCTCCGCACGCTCGACTCGGTGGGACTCGATCACCGCACGGTCCCCGTCGCCGATGCGGTGCGCTCCAATCTGACCCTCGTCGATCCGGACGGCACCACCACCAAGGTCAACGCACCCGGTGCCCCGATGACGACCGCCCAGGCCGACGACCTCGTCGATCTCGTGGTGGAGTCCGCGCGCGGTGCCCGGTGGATCGCACTGTGCGGCTCACTGCCGCCCGGTCTGCCCGACGACTGGTACCGCACCGTCATCGACGCGAGCGCCGCGCTCGGATGCCGCGTCGCGGTCGACACCTCGGGTGCACCGCTGTCGGCAACCGTCACCGGCCGCGTCGACCTCCTGAAACCGAACGACGAGGAGCTGGCGCAGGCGACCGGCGCCGATCCCGCCGTCCTCGCGTCCGCTATCGACCGCGGTGACCACGAACCCCTGATCGATGCGGCCCGCGTACTGGTCGAGCGGACCGGTGCCGCGATCCTCGCGACGCTCGGCGCCGCGGGCGCGCTCCTGGTCACGTCGTCGGGCACCTGGTTCGCCACGCCACCGCCGGTCACCCCGCGGAGCACCGTCGGTGCCGGTGACGCCTCCCTCGCCGGCTACCTGCTCGCGGAATCGGCCGGCGCGAGCGAACCGGAGCGACTCCGCCTCGCGGTCGCCTACGGTTCGGCCGCCGCAGGCCTGCCCGGTACCCAGCCACCGGGCCCCGAACATCTGCGTCCCGACGACGCCCAGATCACCGAACAGACCGCCTGGCCTAAGGAGTCCCGATGACCGAACGGATCATCTCCGTCGAGACCGTGAGCCTCGACGTCGATGCCGGCGACGACCCGGCCGCGGTGATCGCCCATCTCGCCGAGGCACTCGCCGATGCGGGATACACCGATGACGCCGCCCAATTGACCCGCGCGGCCATGGACCGCGAGGCGAAGTCGGCGACCGGCCTGCCCGGCGGTATCGCGATCCCGCACGCGCGCACCGCGGCCGTGTCACGCGCCGGGCTCGGGATGGCACGGCTGTCGAGGCCGGTGGACTTCGGCGCCCCCGACGGACCGGCCGACATCGTGTTCCTGATCGCGGCACCCGACGGCGCCGCGAGCGAGCACATGAAGCTGCTGAGTTCGCTGGCCCGCGCGCTGGTGCGCCCGGACTTCGTCGCCGACCTCCGATCCGCCGAAACACCGGAGCGCATCGTCGAACTGGTCGACGAGGTCATCTCCCCCGCTCCGGCCGGCGGTTCCGGTGCCGCGGCCGGCGCGGCACCGCCGGCAGCCGCGGCGGCGGCCGAAGCCCCGTCCGGGCCCGCCACAGCGGAATCGGCGGACTCCCGGTCGAAGCGCCCGTCGATCGTCGCGATCACGGCCTGCCCCACCGGCATCGCACACACCTACATGGCCGCCGACGCCCTGAAGTATGCGGCGGAACGGGCGGGCGTCGACTTCGCGGTGGAAACCCAGGGCTCGTCGGCGACCACGCCGTTCGCCTCGGACGTCATCGCGAACGCCGACGCCGTCATCTTCGCGACCGACGTCGGCGTGAAGGGCCGCGATCGCTTCCGCGGGAAGCCCGTGATCGCTTCCGGGGTGAAGCGGGCGATCAACGAACCCGACACCATGATCGCCGAAGCCGTTGCCGCCGCAGATGATCCGAAAGCCTCGATCGTCGACGCGGGCAGCGGAGCCGACACCGAGAGCACCGGTTCCGGCGGCGGCGTCGGGATCGGCGGTCAGATCCGTCAGGCCCTGATGACCGGCGTGAGCTACATGATCCCCTTCGTGGCGGCCGGCGGGCTGCTGATCGCTCTGGGCTTCCTGCTCGCCGGGTACGAGATCGCCAACACGACGCTCGACCAGGACGGCGCCCTCAGCGACGGGTCGTTCATCGCCTTGCAGAACACCCTCTGGGATCTTCCGTCGGGCGGCCTGCTGCAGTACCTGGGCGCGGTGAGTTTCGCCGTCGGCTCCCTGGCCATGACGATGCTCGTGCCGGTGCTCTCCGGCTACATCTCCTTCGCGATCGCCGACCGGCCCGGTATCGCTCCCGGATTCGTGGCGGGCCTGGTGTCCGTGGCCGTCGGCGCCAGCTTCATCGGTGGTCTGGTCGGCGGTCTCATCGCCGGTGTCGCGTCACTCTGGATCTCACGAATCCCCTTGCCGCAGTGGGCCCGTGGCCTGCAGCCCGTGGTCATCATCCCGTTGCTGGGCAGCATGGTCGTCGGCGGAATCCTGTTCATGTTGCTCGGCAAGCCCCTCGCATGGCTCACCGATCAGATGACCGACGGCCTCAACAGCATGTCCGGTGGCTCCGCGATCGTCCTCGGGATCGTCCTCGGCCTGATGATGTGCTTCGACCTCGGCGGGCCGGTCAACAAGGCCGCCTACCTGTTCGCGACAGCGGGTCTCGCCGGCGGCACACCGGCACAGCTGGAGATCATGGCGGCGGTGATGTGCGCGGGCATGGTGCCGCCACTGGCCATGGCGCTGGCGACGGTGATCCGTCCCGGCCTGTTCACCGCACCGGAACGCGAGAACGGCAAGGCGGCCTGGCTGCTCGGCGCATCCTTCATCTCCGAAGGCGCCATCCCGTTCGCCGCGACGGACCCGCTGCGCGTGATCCCGTCGATGATGGCAGGCGGCGCCTTGACGGGCGGGCTGATCATGGCCTTCGGTGTCGAACTGCGTGCACCGCACGGTGGCGTCTTCGTGTTCTTCGCGATGAACAACTGGCTGCTCTTCCTCGTCGCACTCGCTGCCGGAACGGTACTGAGCGCGTTGATCGTGGTGGCCGCCAAGCAGTGGACGACGAAGCAACCGGTCGCGACTCCCGCACCGGCGGCGGTTCCGGCCTGAGCCGGCATCCATCAAGTCACCCGAAAACCCAACCCCCACAAGAGGAGAGAAAATGCCCAGCACCACCGTCGCCGTCGGCTCCGCCGTCGGACTGCACGCCCGACCCGCCACCTTGATCGCCGAGGCCGCGGCCGCCGAGGACAGCCCGGTGACCCTGGCCGTCGAGGGCGGTGAGCCGGTGGACGCCGGTTCGGCGCTGATGATCATGACGCTCGGCGCCGAAAAGGGCACCAACGTCGTCGTCACCGCCGACGACCAGGACACCGTCGACCGGATCGCGGCGCTCGTCGCCAAGGACCTCGACGCCGAATAGGACCGGACTCGATACGCGGTCTACGCCGCGTATCGAGCTCACCGACGGTCAGCCGGCGGGTGATACCTCGAGATCGGCGAGTGCACCCGCGAGGGCCGAGGGCACGCGAACACGCATGAGAGTGCCGTCCGCCGTGTGCTCGGCCGACAGCACCTCCCCCTCGGAGTGGATGCGCGACACGACATCTCCGCGTGTGAACGGCACCTCGAGGGTGAGTTCCACGTCGGAACGCCCGATGAACTCCCGAACCCGTTCGAAGAGTTCGTCGAGGCCTTCGCCGGTCCGCGCGGACACAAACACCGCATCGCCGAGAGCGCCACGCAGTTCCGTCATGCGCACGGCATCGATCGCGTCGATCTTGTTGACCACGAGCAACTCCGGCGGCGGGGCGACCCCCTCCTCGGCGACGATCTCGTTGATGACCTGACGAACCGCCGAGATCTGCTCGGTGGGAAACGGATCCGAACCGTCGACCACGTGCAGGACGAGGTCCGCGTCGACGACCTCTTCGAGCGTGGACCGGAACGCCTCGACGAGCTGGGTCGGCAGATGCCGCACGAATCCGACGGTGTCGGTGAAGACCACCGCTCGTCCGTCATCGAGGGTGGCCCGTCGCGTCGTCGGATCGAGGGTGGCGAACAGGGCGTCCTGCACGAGCACACCGGAACCGGTCATCGCGTTGACCAAGGACGACTTGCCGGCGTTCGTGTATCCGGCGACCGTGAGCCGCGGGACCGCATTGCGTTCGCGGGCCGCGCGCTTCACCGTGCGTGACTTCTTCATCCCGCGGATCTCGCGGCGCAGCTTGGCCATCCGCTCACGAATGCGCCGACGATCCGTCTCGATCTTCGTCTCACCCGGGCCGCGCAGACCGACGCCGCCGTTGGCGCCCGCACGACCACCGGCCTGCCGGGACATCGACTCACCCCAGCCACGCAGACGCGGCAGCATGTACTCCATCTGCGCGAGCGAGACCTGGGCCTTGCCCTCCCGCGAGGTCGCGTGCTGGGCGAAGATGTCGAGGATGAGTGCGGTCCGGTCGATGACCTTGACCTTGACCACCCGTTCCAGAGCGGTGAGCTGAGCCGGGGTCAGTTCGCCGTCGCAGATCACGGTGTCGGCGCCGGAGGCGAGAACCGCCTCGCGCAACTCCTCTGCCTTGCCCGAGCCGATGTACGTCGCCGGGTCCGGTTTCGATCGGCGCTGGATGAGTGCTTCGAGGACCTGCGAGCCCGCGGTCTCGGCGAGGGCCGCGAGCTCGGCCATGCTGGCCTCGGCCTGGGCGGCGCTGCCCTCGGTCCATACACCGACGAGCACCACCTGTTCGAGGCGGAGCTGCCGATACTCGACCTCGGTGACGTCGGTGAGTTCGGTGGACAACCCGGCAACGCGTTGCAGGGATGCACGCTCGGATAGTTGAAGTTCACCGGTCGTCGGCTCGGGGGTGGTGCGTCCGGGAGTCGCGGCGGGTGCGGTCGGAAAAATGGTGTCGTCATCGGAGCCGGGCACGGACGGCCGTTCGGTCTCGGTCACGGACACTGCTGCTGATTTGGTCATACAGGATCCATGATGTCACGCCGGCGAATCGCAGGTCACCTCAATTACCCGGCGGCCGGAGACCCCGTGACGGCGTCAGGCGTTCCAGCCGACGCGGAATTCGCCGTCGGCGACCAGCCGCGACGGTCCGCGCAAATAGCTGCCGGAGGCATCGATGCCGACCTCGACCGCACCACCGGGGATGGTGATGTGGAGGACCCCGGTGTCACGTGCGCGCGCCGCGAGGACGGCGGCGCCGGCCGCGACCAATCCGGTTCCGCAGCTCCGGGTCTCCCCGACCCCGCGCTCGAACACCCGCATCGCCGCCGGTAGCCGCCCGGTTTCGTCGGCGTCTCCCGCGGGCGTGATGATCTCGACGTTGGCACCGTTCGGGAACGCCGCCGCGTCGATCGCCACTCCACCGGTGAAGTCGATGTCGGCGAGTCCGGACTCGGTGAGATCCGTGACGACGCAGGCCAGGTGCGGGTTCCCGACATCGACCATGATGCCGCCGTACTCGGTGCCCGCGATCTCGACGACCGACGTGCCGTCGATGCGCACCGGCCCCATCGAGACGGTGACGTCGGCGGACACGTCGTCGAAGCGGTGCACGACCACGGGGCGCGCCCCGGCCCGGGAGCCGACCGTGAACTGATCGTCGGTGACCAGACCGGACGCGCGCAGATGGTGGGCGAACACCCGGACCCCGTTGCCGCACATCTCGGCGATCGATCCGTCCGCGTTGCGGTAATCCATGAACCAGTCGTCGGGTGAGACCCCGGTGGGCAGTGCGTCGAGAACCCCCTGCGCGACGAGTGCGCCGGCCCGGACGACACGCAGCAGTCCGTCGGCACCGATGCCGCGCTGCCGATCGCACAGGGCGGCGACCAGATCGTCGGTGAGGTCGATGGTCGCCGCCGGGTCGGTGACGATCACGAAGTCGTTCTGGGTGCCGTGTCCCTTGACGAAGCGCAGTCTGTCCACGTGACCAGACTACGAGGTGGGAGCGCCGAGCACCCGCATCGCCGCATCGACGAGGTCATCGGTACCGGCGTCGAGCCAGGTGATCCGATGATCCCGCCGGAACCAGGAGCGCTGCCGCCGGACGTAGCGCCGCGTTCCGATGAAGGTCAGCTCCTCCGCGGTCGCCAGGTCGTGGTCGCCGTCGAGTGCGGCCAGCACCTGTGCGTAGCCGATGGCCCGCGAGGCGGTCACCCCCTCGCGTAATCCGACGTCGCAGAGCGCACGGACCTCGTCGACGAAACCGTCGGCGAACATCTGCCGGGTGCGGAGGCGGATCCGTTCGTCGAGGAGTTCCGTGTCGCGGTCCAGTGCGATGATCCGCGTCGACCAGCGGGGCTCACCGATGACCGGGGCGGATGCCGCGAACGGTTCGCCGGTCAGTTCGACGACCTCCAGGGCACGGACGATCCGTCTGCCGTCCTTCGGCAGGATGGTGCCGGCCGCCTGGGGATCCACCGCGGCGAGACGCCGGTGGAGTTCGCTCACCCCGACCTCGGCGAGCAGCGCCTCGTACCGTGCGCGCACCTCGGGGTCCGTCGCGGGGAACCGCCAGTTGTCCAGCAGCCCCTGGAAGTACATCATCGAGCCGCCGACCAGCACCGGCGTGACGCCCGCTGCCAGGAGGTGCTCGACATCCGCCCCGGCCGCGGCCTGATAGCGCGCCACCGTGGCCGTCTCGGTCACGTCGAGCACATCGAATTGGTGGTGGGGGATCCCGCGTCGTTCGGCGGGCGGTACCTTGGCGGTCCCGATGTCCATCCCCCGGTACTGCTGCATCGCGTCGAGATTGACGATCTCGCCGCCGAGTCGTTCCGCGATGTCCAGTGCCAGATCCGATTTGCCACCTGCGGTGGGGCCGACGATCGCCACCGGCACGGGTCGTTCCGCGATCATCGGACCGACCATCTCGCGACCGTGTAGCCGACACCGAAAGGTGCTGCCGCATAGAGTGTTTCGACGCCGATCTGATCGTCCGCGCACAGGCCCGCGACGACCTGCCACGGGGCGCGACCCGACACACCGTGCCGCGCGCAGGTCACCGGATCCAGTGCCCGCAGAGCGGCGACGTCACCGGAGTTCAGGGCCGTATCCACGTGTTCCTGCAGTTCGACCGCCGCGGTCACCAGTCCCCCGCCGGGGGCGCGCGGCGACAGAGAGATGGCGCCGTCACCGACCACCAGAACGCCGATCGGATCGACGTCGGCCTCGATCCGCGCCCGTAATCGCGCTCCCTCCTCGAGGCAGTCGGCGGTGGCGGCGTCGGCGTCGACGAGCAACGGCGTCACCTCACCGGCTCCGGTCTGTCCGCGCAGCCACGCGGCGATCAGCATCGACAGCGGCAACTCCGGATCGTCGGCGAACCGGACGGCTCGCTCGCCGAGTGCGACCCGGACATCCACGCCATAACGCGCAAAGTTGCCCGTCGACGGGCAGACCCCGCCGGACTCCTCACCGGTCTGCGCGTCGCGGATACCGATGGCGACCCACCGGTCGGCAAGCGACCGCAGACCGGCCGCGGCGGTCAGCGCCGCGACCCGCACGGGCTCGGTGTCGGACGCGCCCGGACCGGCTAGTTCGGGCACCAGCAGGGGCGCACTCGGCACGAATACCACGGACGCCAGCACGGTGTACGACGCTAGCCGAACGCATGTCCCGCGGAGCGGGCGGACTACGCCGAATGTCTCGCACACTCCCCACGGTCCGGCCTGACCTGCTTGAATGGTGGGAACCCGTGCCGATCACCTCGTGAAACGGCAGGGGAATCGATGGACCGGCAGCCGTGACGCGCGGCACCAACCTGCGGGAGAAGGGGCCCCTGCACATGACGAACGAGAACGATCAGACCGCCGAAACCACCACTGGGCCAGCAGAATCGGCAGTGCCTGCACCACCCGCGAACACCGCGCCGGCAACCGCTGCGAAACCGGGCCCCAAACCCGGTCCCCGCCCCGGACCGCGTCCGGGCCCCCGCCCGACCGATGCCGTGTCGACCCCGGCGCCGGTACCGCACGGCGACCCGCACCGCTTCGGCCGGATCGACTCCGACGGCTGCGTGTGGCTGATCACCTCGTCCGGTGAACGACAGATCGGTTCGTGGCAGGCGGGCGGCACCGAGGCCGGACTCGCACATTTCACCCGCAAGTTCGACGACCTGGCCACCGAGGTCGAGATCCTCGAGGAACGCCTGTCCGCGCGGTCCGGTGACCCACGCAAGACGCAGACCGCGGCACGTCACCTCCTGGAGCAACTGCCCGAGGCCGCGGTCATCGGTGACGTCGACGCCCTGCACGCCCGTCTCACGGTCATCGTGGAGAGCGCCGACGAGGTGGCCGACTCGTTGCGGACCGAACGCGACGCGGCCCGCACGGCGGCCACCGCCCGCAAGGAGGAGCTCGCCGCCGAGGCCGAACAGATCGGGGCGGAGTCAACGCAGTGGAAGGCGGCCGGCGACCGGTTGCGCGCCATTCTCGACGAGTGGAAGACGATCAAGGGTGTCGATCGCAAGACCGACGACACGCTCTGGAAGCGCTACGCCAAGGCGCGGGACGCCTTCAATCGCCGTCGTGGCGCGCACTTCGCCGAACTGGACCGTGAGCGGGCCGGCGCCAAGTCACGCAAGGAAGAACTGATCACCCGCGCCGAGGAGTTGTCCGGCTCCACCGACTGGGGACCCACCTCGGCTCGCTTCCGCGAGCTGCTCGTGGAGTGGAAGGCCGCGGGCCGGGCGCCCCGCGATGCCGACGAGGCCCTGTGGCAACGGTTCAAGGCAGCGCAGGACGTGTTCTTCGCCGCCCGCAATGCGGCGACAACGGAGCGCGACAACGAGTACGCCGCGAACGCAGCGGCGAAGGTCGCGCTGCTGGAGGCCGCCGAGAAGGCGATCGATCCGTCCACCGATCTCGACGGCGCGAAGCGCGAGTTCCGGAACTTCCGCGACAAGTGGGATGAACTCGGCAAGGTTCCGCGCGAGCAGATGGGTGCGCTGGAGGCGCGCGTCCGATCGCTGGAGAAGCGGGTCCGCGACGCCGAGGACGCGCAGTGGCAGCGCACCGATCCGGAAGCCCAGGCACGGGCGGCGCAATTCGCCGATCGTGCGGCCCAGTTCGAGGAACAGGCGATCAAGGCCGAGGAGCGCGGTAAGGCCAAGGATGCGGCAGCCCTCCGGGAGCAGGCGGCTCAGTGGCGCGAATGGGCCAGCGCGGCCGAGAACGCCCTGACCGACCGCTGACCCGCCGAACGTCTCAGTCGTCCGCACCGGCCTTCGGGTCGTCGTCGTGGCCGGGCAGTCGCTGCAACGACCGTGCGAAGTCCTCGCGGGCGGCCGCCTCGGCGCGCCGCTCCTCCTCCAGCGCCAACTGGTAGGTGGAACGGGCCCACACCAGTCGCGCCCAGTGGAAGCTCAGGACGAACACCGCAAGCCAGCCGACGATGAGGCCGATGCCGACACCGCTGGGCGGCTCCACACCGCCGACACCCGGGGTGTTGCGGCTCCACCAGGACAGCAGTCCCGCCACGCAGGCCACGGCACAGCCGCACAGGGCGACCCAGGCCAGCACCCAGCGTCGACTCAGCAGGGCCAGCGTCGACGCACCGATGCCGAAGATCAGCACCAGGTAGACGAACACCCGCGACGGAATCGCGATGCGTTCCGCGTCGGCGGCGGCCGACGAGGTGAGCACATCGATACCGGACGCGGATCCGGTGTGCGGCAAGACGAAGGACAACATCGCCAGCAGCACCGCGACCGCCACCACGACACCGCGCAGACCCGGATCGATCTCCCCGGCGACCTTGCGCTCGGCCTTCTTCAGATCGCCCTCGAATGCGGCGAACCGGTCCGACTCGGCCATCACTGACACCCTCCTGCTCCACATGCATTCGCCTCGGGCGCCGCGGGCGCGGCGCCGATCGTCGGCATTCCCAGGCCGACCCCGACAGGGGCCGTCGTGGGGAGTTGACTAGCCTCGTGCGCGTCTCCGGCACGGGTACGTCGATGTGAGTTCACCCCGGCATCGGCGACCAGATGGTGCGGCGCCGCCCCGGTGATCGTCGTCGTGATCACGTCACCGGGCCGAATAGGCCGTGACTCACCGATGCTCCGGGACTCAACACCTTCCGCCGACCGGTCGACAGCGAAGTGAACCAGCCGACCGTCGCGGGCGCGTCCGGTCATCCGCCGGGTCTCCGCCGATTTACGGCCGCTGTCGGCCACGACCAGCAACTCCACCGGGGTGCCGACGAGCCGCTCGTTCTCGGTGAGACAGATATCCTCCTGCAACGCGATGAGCCGCTGATAACGCTCCCCGACCACCTCGGGTGGCACCTGGTCCTCCATGGTGGCCGCGGGTGTTCCCGGCCGCGGCGAGTACTGGAACGTGAACGCACTCGAGAATCGCGCTGCCGCAACCACATCGAGGGTCTGCTGAAAATCCTCTTCGGTCTCACCGGGGAATCCGACGATGATGTCGGTGGTGATGGCGGCGTGCGGCATGGCGTCACGCACCTTGTCGAGGATGCCCAGGAACTTGCTCTGCCGGTAGCTGCGCCGCATGGCCCGCAGCACCCGGTCCGAACCGGACTGCAGCGGCATATGCAACTGCGGGCAGACGTTCGGTGTCTGCGCCATCGCCTCGATGACGTCGTCGGTGAACTCGGCCGGATGCGGCGACGTGAACCGCACGCGTTCCAGTCCGTCGATGGTTCCGCACGCCCGGAGCAGCTCGGCGAAGGCCCCGCGATTGCGCGGCTCGTCCGGATCGGCGAAGGACATGCCGTAGGCGTTCACGTTCTGACCGAGCAGAGTCACCTCGAGCACACCCTGGTCGACGAGTGCCTGGACCTCGGCGAGCACATCACCCGGCCGGCGATCGACCTCTTTTCCACGCAGCGACGGCACGATGCAGAACGTGCACGTGTTGTTGCAGCCCACCGACACCGACACCCAGCCCGAGTAGGCGGAGTCCCGTTTGGCCGGGAGCGTCGACGGGAACCGTTCGAGCGCGTCGAGGATCTCCACCTCCGCCGCCTCGTTGTGGCGGGCCCGATCCAGCAGCGCGGGCAGGGAACCGATGTTATGGGTGCCGAAGACGACATCGACCCACGGTGCCTTGCTCAGCACCGTGTCCTTGTCCTTCTGCGCCAGGCAGCCGCCGACCGCGATCTGCATGCCCGGCTTCCGACTCTTGACCGGTGCCAGATGCGACAGATTGCCGTAGAGCTTGTTGTCGGCGTTCTCCCGGATCGCGCAGGTGTTGAAGACGACCAGATCCGCTTCCGCATCCTCGTCGGCGGGCACATATCCGGCGGACTCGAGAAGGCCCGAGATCCGTTCCGAGTCGTGCACATTCATCTGACAGCCGTAGGTCCGGACCTGATAGCTCCGGACCGGCGTGTCGTCATGGACGGGCAACTCGATACTCACTCCATCCAGGGTACTGGCCTGCGCAAATCGGCTCGGCATCCCCGTGCGCGGCTCTTCCCGGCTCATGTCGTGACAAACTGTCGCGCAATTGTTTCCTGCCGAAACGAGACGTGTACGTGCGGCAGCACTAGTGTTTCCCACTATGACCGATTCGACCAACGCTCGCTCCTCGGCATCCGGGTCACAGCCGATGATCGAGATGAAGGACGTCCAGAAGCACTTCGGCTCGCTGCACGTTCTGCGTGACATCAATCTGGAAGTCCCGGCGGGACAGGTGGTGGTGGTGCTCGGCCCGTCGGGCTCCGGCAAGTCCACTCTCTGCCGGACCATCAACCGACTCGAGCCGATCGACAGCGGCGAGATCCGCATCGAGGGCAAGCCCGTTCCCGAGGAAGGTCGCGACCTCGCACGGCTGCGTGCCGATGTCGGCATGGTCTTCCAGTCGTTCAACCTGTTCTCGCACAAGACAATCCTCGACAACGTGATCCTCGCGCCGACCAAGGTGCGGGGCACCAGCAAGGACGAGGCCACCAAGCGGGCGATGGAACTGCTCGACCGGGTCGGCATCGCCAGCCAGAAGGACAAGTATCCGGCGCAACTCTCCGGCGGACAGCAGCAGCGCGTGGCGATCGCGCGCTCTCTCGCGATGAACCCGAAGATCATGCTGTTCGACGAGCCGACGTCGGCCCTCGATCCCGAGATGGTCAACGAAGTCCTCGACGTGATGGTCTCCCTCGCCAAGGAGGGCATGACCATGCTCGTCGTGACCCACGAGATGGGCTTCGCGAAGAAGGCAGCCGATCGCGTCATCTTCATGGCCGACGGCGCCATCGTCGAGGATTCCGATCCGGAGTCGTTCTTCGCCAATCCCGAATCCGACCGTGCGCGTGACTTCCTCGGCAAGATCCTGGGGCACTGATATGCGAAAAACCAGATTCGGCGTCGGCATGGTGGCGGCGGTGGTCGCACTCCTGGCCGCCTCCGTGACCGCCTGCGGCAACACCGATCCACGCAATCTCATCGAGTCGATTCGTAACGGCTCGGTCGTGCTGGGCACCAAATACGACCAGCCCGGGCTCGGCATCCGCAACCCGGACAAGTCGGTGACCGGTTTCGACCCGTCGGTGTCGACATTCGTCGTCAATCACATCGCCGACGAACTGGGTGTGAAGCACCCGAAGATCACCTGGCGCGAAACCCCCTCGGCGCAGCGCGAGACACTCATCAACAACGGTGAGGTCGACATGATCGCCGCGACGTACTCGATCACCTCGGCCCGCAAGAAGAAGGTCGACTTCGCCGGCCCGTACCTCGTCAACTATCAGGGACTGCTCGTCCGCGAGGACGACAACTCGATCAACACCCTCACCGATCTCAGCAAGGGCAAGAAGCTGTGCTCGGTGACCGGTTCGACGCCCGCGCAGAATGTAAAGGCTCAGCTCCCGAATGTTCAGCTGCAGGAATATGACTCGTACTCGTCGTGTGTGGAGGCGCTCCGCCGGGGCAAGGTCGACGCGCTGACCACCGACGAGGTGATCCTGGCCGGATACGCCGCGTTCTTCCCGGGCGAGTTCAAGCTCGTCAGCATGACGTATCCGAAGGACGCCTGCGTGAAGGACGCCCTGAAGAAGGCGGGCACACCGTTCTCCACCGAGTATTACGGCATCGGCATGGCCAAGGAGTATCCCGCCGCCGTGGCCAAGGTCAACGGCGCCCTCGATGCCATGCTCACCAAGGGACCCGACGGTAAGTCTCCCTGGGACAAGGCATTACGCGACGCCCTGGGCAACAAGACGGTCGACGAGATGGCCGCGCGTGCCGAGACCCCCGATTCGAAGTACAAGTTCATGCCGAAGCCCGGGGATCTGTCGTTCCTGGACTCGAAATCCACGCCCTGCCCGCCGGGCCTGAAGTGATGAGGAAGGAGGCCGACAATGAGTGAACTCTGGGAAAGCATGGGGCCCGAGCTGTGGCCCGCGTTCTGGGTGACGCTGAAACTCACCTTCTTCTCCGCCATCGGCGCCTTGATCTGGGGCACCATCCTCGCCGGCATGCGGGTGTCGCCCGTTCCGGTGATGCGGAAGTTCAGCGAGCTCTACGTGAACATCGTGCGCAACACGCCGCTCACGCTGATCGTCATCTTCTGTTCGGTGGGCCTCTACCAGAATCTGGGTCTCGCCCTGGCACCCGACAATGAGAACTTCATCGAGAACAACAACTTCTGGCTCGCCGTTCTCGCCTTCGTCCTCTATACCGCCACCTTCGTCTGCGAAACCCTGCGTTCCGGTTTCAATACCGTGCCGCTGGGTCAGGCCGAGGCCGCACGCTCCCTGGGCCTCACCTTCCCGCAGGTCTTCGGCATCGTGGTGCTGCCACAGGCCCTGCGTGCCGTGATCGGCCCGATGGGCAGTGTGCTGATCGCACTGACGAAGAACACCACCATCGCGTCGGTGATCGGTGTTGCCGAGGCCTCGCTCCTGATGAAGGAGGAGATCGAGAGTTTCGCCGACCAGATCGTCCCGATCTTCGTGATCATCGCGGTCGGATTCATGATCATCACACTGGCCGAAGGGTTCATCTTCGGCTACCTGGCCAAGCGACTGGCGGTGAAGCGATGAGTGCCGATGCGACCGTTCTCTATGACGCTCCGGGGCCCCGGGCGCGCATACGCAACCGGATCACCGCGGTGGTGTTCATCGCCATCGTCGTGGCGGTCCTGGCCTATGTGATCGTCGCCCTCGCCGGCAACGATCAGCTGACGGCCGAGAAATGGGATCCCTTCGTCAAGGGCACCACCTGGACCACCTACATCCTGCCCGGCCTGTGGGGAACGCTGAAGGCGGCGATCCTCTCGATCGTGCTGGCGCTCGTCCTCGGCGCGGTCCTCGGCATCGGCCGGCTCTCCGACCATGCATGGGTGCGCGGCATCTCGGCGGTGTTCATCGAGGTGTTCCGCGCGATCCCCGTGCTGATCCTGATGATCTTCGCGTATTACCTGTTCGCGCAGTATGCGGTGTTCCCGTCGTCGCAGCTGGCGTTCGCGGCGGTCGTCACCGGTCTGACGCTCTACAACGGATCGGTCATCGCGGAGATCCTTCGATCGGGTATCAACTCGCTTCCGAAGGGGCAGACCGAGGCCTCCATGGCTCTCGGCCTGCGCAAGGGCCAGATGATGCGCATGATCCTGCTGCCGCAGGCCGTCACCGCGATGTTGCCGGCGTTGGTGTCACAGATGGTGATCGCCCTCAAGGACAGCGCTCTCGGTTACGCCATCGGCTACGTCGAGGTCGTGCGCTCCGGCATCCAGTCGGCCTCGTACTACGGCAACTATCTGCCGGCGCTGATCGTGGTCGCCATCGTGATGATCCTCATCAACTTCGGATTGTCTTCGCTGGCAACGTATCTCGAACGACGTCTCCGCCAGGGGCGCCGCAAGTCGGCCGTCGCACCCATCGACGAACTCGAGATGGTCGAGGAGAACATGCCCGGTATGGGCGGACGCTAAATCAGGCTATCCCGACGCGGCTGCTGATCGATTATCGATCGGCGGCCGCGTCGAGTGCTTCGGTGACCACCGAGATGGCCATCGCCTGCGGGTAGCCGCGGCGCAGCAACATCCCGGTGAGACGCCGGAACAGGGTGTCGCGCATGGCCGGGTCCTCCTGCAGACGTTCCCGCTGCATCGGGGTGAGCTTGCGCGACACCAACTCTGCCGCGACGCCGCGCTCGGCATCGGGATCCACCTCGTCGAGAGCCTCGGCGATGATGGTGGCCGAAACCCCTTTCGCCTTCAGTTCCTGACGGAGGGCAACACGCCCACGCCCGGAGTAGGTGTGACGCGAACGCACCCATTCGGATGCGAACTCGGCGTCGTCGACAAGATGGTGCCGGTCCAGGCGGGCCATCACGTCATCGATGGTGTCGGCGTCGAATCCCTTGCGGGACAGACGGTCCTGGATTTCACTGCGGGAGCGAGCACGAACCCCGAGGAGTCGCAGCGCAGCATCCCAGGCGCTGGGACCGGACCGCTCCTCCTCGGGGTTCGTTGTCGAGCTACTCATGAACAGATCGGGAGCGGCGGTCAGAACTCGACCGGTGCCGGCGCGATCTCGTCGGCATCGACGACCGCACCGATCCCCAGCTTCTCCTTGATCTTCTTCTCGATCTCATCCCGGATGTCGTCGTTCTCCAGCAGGAACTTCCGGGCGTTCTCCTTGCCCTGCCCCAGCTGGTCGCCCTCGTAGGTGAACCATGAACCGGACTTACGGATGAAGCCCTCGGCGACACCCATGTCGATCAGCGAGCCCTCCTTGCTGATGCCCTGGCCGTAGAGGATGTCGAACTCGGCCTGCTTGAACGGCGGCGCGACCTTGTTCTTGACGACCTTGACGCGGGTGCGGTTGCCGACCGCGTCGGTACCGTCCTTGAGGGTCTCGATACGCCGGACATCCAGTCGCACGGACGAATAGAACTTGAGCGCCTTACCGCCGGTGGTGGTCTCCGGCGAGCCGAACATGACGCCGATCTTCTCGCGGAGCTGGTTGATGAAGATCGCGGTGGTCTTCGAATTGTTCAGCGCCGAGGTCATCTTGCGGAGCGCCTGGCTCATCAGGCGGGCCTGCAGGCCGACGTGACTGTCGCCCATCTCACCCTCGATCTCGGCGCGCGGCACGAGCGCGGCGACGGAGTCGATGACGAGGATGTCCAGGGCGCCGGAGCGGATCAGCATGTCGGCGATCTCCAGCGCCTGCTCACCGGTATCGGGCTGCGACACCAGCAGGGCGTCGGTGTCGACACCGAGCTTCGCCGCGTAATCCGGGTCGAGCGCGTGCTCGGCATCGATGAACGCCGCGATGCCACCCTGCGCCTGCGCATTGGCCACGGCATGCAGCGCGACGGTGGTCTTACCCGAGGATTCCGGACCATAGACCTCGACGACGCGGCCGCGCGGCAGACCGCCGATGCCGAGCGCGACATCCAGTGCGATGGAGCCGGTCGGGATGACCTCGATCGGCTGCCGCGTCTCCTCACCGAGACGCATCACCGATCCCTTGCCGAAGTTCTTGTCGATCTGGGCGAGGGCGAGGTCGAGTGCCTTCTCGCGATCCTGCGGCGCTGCTGCCATCGGTTTCTCCTCCGAGTCGTCTGCCGGCGGTCCGGCAGGTGGGGTCTGTGTCGGTCGTTTGATCTTGTGCTCGGCACGCTATCGGGACGGTCCGACAAGTTTCGGTACGTGCTGATCGTCTGCTGTTCTGTTGGACGCGTCCGTCTCGCGGCCGGTTCCCATCAACAATGAACGAACATGTGTTCGAGGGCAAGCCCGACACGCGGGCGAGGACACCGATCGAGCCGACGGCGACCACATGGGCCCGGGACGGACCGGTGGATCCGCTTCGGCCGGGTCACCAGCGCTCGCGGGGGACATCGAAGTCCCGGCACAGCGCGACCCAGACGTCACGGGGATCGACGCCGTCGTCGATGGCCTGGGCTGCGGTACGTCCGCCGAATGCGGTGAGCACATGGTCGACGAGCATCGAATCCGCCGATGTCTCACCGAATTCGGTGGTGACGAGTTCGGAGAATTCGGTCAGGCGCATGATTCCGAGGCTACCCGCGACCCGCAGCCAATCGCCGCTCGACGATCTCGACGGGATCGGCGACCTGGGTGACCGAGCGTGCCGCCGAACGGGCGGCCGCGGCATGCGAGGGGTCGGTGAGCACCTGCCGCACGGCGTCGGCCAGGCGGACGGTGTCGACGGGCCGAACGAGACGGCCCGCGCCCTGCCGTTGCACGCGATTGGCCAACTCCCACTGATCGCCGCCCCCGGGGACCGTCACCACCGGCACCCCCGCCGACAACGCCTTCGCCAGCATGCCGTGGCCTGCTCCACAGATCACCAGATCGGCCTCCGGCAGGAGTTCGTCCTGACGACCCGTGCCGACGACCACCCGGTCGTCGGCCACCACGCCCTCGGGCGGATGGAGAGCCGAAACCACCACGCGCACCGGGAATCCCAGCGATTCCTCGGCCAGGGCCGACAGCGCGACACGCGCCATGTCCGGTGCTCCGGTCTCCGCGGTCGACGGGGCGACCACCACCAGCGGACCGGCTCCTCCGGGACGGCGGAACGTCTCGTCGGTCGGCTCCCAGAGCAGCGGCCCGATGAGATGGGTCGACGCGGGCCAGTCCGGCCGGCGCACCTCCAGCGCCGGCAGCGTTGCCACGAACCGCTCGGCCGGCGCGGTGTCGCCGGTCAGTCCGATCGACATGCGCGCGGCGCGACGCTGGCGCTCACCCTGGCGCAGTGATCGCCCCGTCGCGGCCCGCATGAGGCGGTCACGGAGTCGTCCGCGCCATCCCTCGCCGCGCGCCAGGCCCGCGCCGATCGGCGGCAGCCCGCGGGACGGACGGTAGAGCGGATGCGGGGACAACTCGATCCATGGCACGCCGGCCAGGTCGGCCGCCCACGCACCTCCGACGGTGATGACATCGGAGACGACGAGATCGACGGCGCGGTCGGCGAGTTCGGGTGCCAGCGCCTGCGCGATACGTGCGGCCCGCGCACTGAGCTTGTCGCCCGCGTCCGCGTCGTCGTCACCGAGCCGGGCATCAAGGCCCGGCAACACCGCCACGTCGACGTCCCCGACATCGGCATCCGCCCAGCGGCTTCCGGTGTAGACCACGACGCGGTGACCCGCACCGACAAGTCGCTCCCCCAGCGCGAACGCCGGAAACGCATGTCCCGCATCGGGTCCCGCCACAATCGCAATGAGTGCCATCAGTTGTCCGCCCGCCGACGAGAAGACCCGCAGCACGCCGGGCGTGACTGCGGGCCTTGCTCGGTCCGATCGATATCCGTCAGTTCGTCGACTGCGGGGGCTCGGTGGTCGGCTGCGACGGCTGGGCCGCCGGGTTGGGCGCCGCGGTGTTGCCGGATGCCGGCAGCGATCCCTGCATGCTGGAACGGATCTGCTCGAGACGGGCATGTCCGGCCATCTGCACGCCTGCCTGCTCGACCTCCTGCATGCGTCCCTGAACGGTGTTCTTGGCGAGCTCGGCCTGCCCGAGCGCGTTCGCGTACCGCCGCTCGATCTTGTCCCGTACCTGATCGAGGTTCGGGGTGTTGCCCGGTACGGCCAGCTCGCTCATCTGGTTCAGCGAGGCGCTGACCTGCTCCTGCATCTTGGCCTGCTCCAGCTGGCTGAGCAGCTTGGAACGTTCGGCGAGCTTCTGCTGCAGCATCATGGCGTTGCGCTCGACGGCCTGCTTCGCCTGCTCGGCCGCCTGCAGCGACTGATCGTGGAGACCCTTGAGATCCTCGACGCTCTGTTCGGCGGTCACCAACTGTGCGGCGAAGGCCTCGGCCGCATTGGTGTACTCCGCGGACTTGGCCGCATCGCCGGCGGCGGTGGCCTGGTCGGCGAGCGTCAGCGCCTGGCGGGTGTTCGCCTGCAGCTTCTCGATCTCCTCGAGCTGACGATTGAGCTTCATCTCCAGCTGGCGCTGATTACCGATGACCGAGGCAGCCTGCTGGGACAACGCCTGGTGCTGACGCTGGGCGTCCTCGATCGCCTGCTGGATCTGAATCTTCGGATCTGCGTTCTCGTCGATCTTCGCGTTGCCGAGTGCCATCAGGTAGCGCCACAACTTCACGAACGGATTCGCCATGCTTGAAGTCAACTCCATTCATCTATGTCCACAACAATTGTCCACGCCGGGAGTCAGCCCGGGATCTGTACCCAATCTAGCGGGTATGGGCGCTGGATGCGGTACGCGGCCGAACCCCGATCACGCAGCCGCGAGGGTCGTCGGTGCGGGGTGCGCGCCGGGAGCCGGGATGACCAGCTTCGCGTCCAGCGACCCCACGTCTCCGTCGACGGCAGCGACCGGTTCCGCATGGACCACATCGGGGCGCAACGCGTGTCCTACGTCCAGCAGAAGGTCCGCGATCTCCACATCGAGTGCATCGCAGATCGATGCGAGCAATTCGCTCGACGCCTCTTTCTGTCCGCGTTCGACCTCGGACAGATATCCGAGACTCACCCGGGCATCGGTGGACACCTCGCGCAGTGTCCTGCCCTGCTCGGTGCGAACCCGCCGCAAGCTGTCGCCGAGCGCTTCACGCAGCAGTATCGCCATCGCGTGTCCTCCTCACTGGCACTCGTGTCCACGGACCGGGCAGACACCCGATCTCGTCTGGTCAACGCGGGGACGGCACACATGGTTCCCACGACGAACCGTGACGACGACAGTAGTCGAAGATCGGCGACCGCGCGTCCCCCGGTCAGACCCGGTTCGGGCGGGCGCGGCGACGCAACCGGATCGCCTGCCACACGTACTCGAGCCCGGTGACCACCGTGGCGACGACCGCAAGGCCCATCACCACCGCCGCGGCGACATGCCACGGCCCCGACAGCGGCAGGAGGAACAGTCCGATGGCGATGGCCTGCAGCAGGGTCTTGAGCTTGCCGCCGCGGCTCGCCGGGATCACCCCGTGCCTCAACACCCAGAAGCGCAGAGCCGTCACACCCAATTCGCGCGCCAGGATCACCGCGGTCACCCACCAGGGCAGATCGCCGAGGACCGACAGGCCGATCAGTGCGGCGCCGATGAGTGCCTTGTCCGCGATGGGGTCGGCGAGTTTGCCGAAGTCGGTGACCAGTCCACGCTGACGCGCGATCTTGCCGTCGAAGCGGTCGGTGATGGCCGCCGCGGCGAAGATGACCGCGGCCGTGATCCGCCATGCGGTGTCGTCACCGCCGCCGATGAACAGCGCAGCCACGAAGAACGGGATGAGCACGATCCGAAAGACGGTGAGCGCGTTGGCGATATTCACCACCGGGACCTCGTCGACCGGATGGGCGATGGGGTCGGGCCGCGGAGTGATCGGCAGACGCCCGGAGTCCTCAGGTGCACCGAGCCGACGCGACGCGCCATCGGTCATGACACGACCTGTGGGGTTCCGACGCGGAATTGCTGGTGACGCACACTGCCAGCCTATCGGCTCTTTCCGGACGCCTCCGCGCCGAGGGTCGGCGCACGGCGTGGATCGTCGGTGAGCGGGTCGGTTCGGCGCCGCTGTTCGCATGTGGCACAACCGCACGCCCGTTCCGGCCGACCGCACCCGCAGGGCAAGATGAGTACATGACACGCGACGACGGCAGCACCACCGCACCCACGGTCGACACCGGGGACACCGTTGCCGTCCGCCGTGCCCGCACCTCGGACATCCCGCGCGTGAAGGAATTGATCGACCAGTACGCCGGTCGCATCCTGCTGGAGAAGAATCTGGTCACGCTGTACGAGGCCGTCCAGGAATTCTGGGTGGCCGAGGTGGACGGCGCCGTCGTGGGATGCGGTGCGCTGCACGTGTTGTGGGCCGACCTCGGCGAAGTCCGCACGGTTGCCGTCGACACCGCCCATTCGGGCCGCGGATACGGCCACCTCCTCGTGGCCCGCCTGATGGAGGTGGCCCGCGAACTCCAGCTCTCCCGGGTCTTCGTGCTCACCTTCGAAACCGAGTTCTTCGGCCGGCACGGTTTCGTCGAGATCGACGGCACCCCGGTCACCCGCGAGGTCTTCGAGGAGATGTGCCGCTCCTATGACACCGGCGTCGCGGAATTCCTCGACCTCAGCTACGTGAAGCCCAACACCCTGGGCAACACCCGAATGTTGGCCACTCTCAACTGATTCGACAGGAGTCACTCTCATGGCGTCCGACGACCGGAAGATCTTCGCCGTGCACTACACCTATGAGCCGGCCAAGGCCGCGCTCCGCGACGAGCATCGGCCGATGCATCGTGAATGGCTCGGCGAAGAACACCGTACGGGCAATGTCATCGCCTGCGGCCCCTACCCCGATGGCAGCGGCGCGCTGATCCTGGTGCGCGCCGACAGCCTCGACGGTTCGGAGGCGTTCCTCGCCAACGACCCGTTCATCGCCCACCAGGCGGTGGACGGTGTACGGGTCGTCGAGTGGACCGAGGTCTACGGGCCGTTCAGCGTCTGAACGGCGTCACCCCGTCGGGTCGTCGGCGCTCGATTTCGCGGTCCGCAGCAGGCTGGCGACCGTCGTGACCACCAGGGTGCCGATGATGACGCCCAGGGACAGCGGTGTGGTGATCTCCGGGACACTGACATGCTCGCCGCCGTTGATGAACGGCAGCGTGTTCTCGTGCAGGGCGTGCATCACGAGCTTCACACCGATGAAGGCGAGGATGAACGACAAGCCGTACGACAGGTAGACGAGGCGATCGAGCAGCCCACCCAGCAGGAAGTACAGCTGACGAAGACCCATGAGCGCGAAGGCGTTCGCGGTGAAGACGAGGTACGGCTCCTGGGTGAGGCCGTAAATGGCCGGGATCGAGTCGAGGGCGAAGAGCACGTCGGTGAAGCCGATGACGATCAGCACCATCAGCATCGGCGTCGCGAGGCGCTTGCCGTTGACGCGGGTGAACAGTTTGTCGCCGTTGTACTCGTCATGGGTGCGGAGCACCTTCTTGACGAAGCGCTCCAGGCGGCTCTCGCGCTGTTCCTCGTGTTCGACCGGGTCGTCGCTCTCCCGCAGCAGTTTCACCGCGGTGAAGATCAGGAACGCACCGAACAGGTAGAACACCCAGCTGTACGCATTGATCGCGGCGGCGCCGACGGCGATGAACGCGCCACGCATGACCAGCGCCATCACGATGCCGAGGAGCAGCACCTTCTGCTGGTATTCCTTGGGCACCGCGAACTTCGACATGATGATGACGAAGACGAAGAGATTGTCGACGGAGAGGGCTTTCTCGGTGACGTAACCGGCGAAGTACTCACCACCGAAGCCACTGCCCCACTTCCACCAGACGAAGCCGCCGAAGACGATCGCGATCGAGATGTAGATCGCGGACCAGGTACCCGATTCCTTGAGGCTGGGTGCGTGCGGCACCCGGACATGGGCGAAGAAGTCGAAGACGAACAGCGCCAGGATCACCAGACAGGTGATGATCCAGACGGTTGGGGACACATGCATCAGACGGATCTCCTCCAGCGCGCAGCACAAGCTTGCGATGCCAGAGGTCTCTCCCGCCGACCGGGAGCGTGATGCCTCCGGCGACCGGCGCATCCGGGTGGCGGGCCGATGGCGATAGGCACCAACGGAATCCGCGACCGTACTGACGAACACGCCGCGAGAAGGGATACTCCCCTCTTCGATCAGGGGCCAGACTAGTGCACATATCCCGATTTGGCACACTACGGTGAGCCACATGGCGAATCGGAACCGGCGCGCACGGGCCACCGACATCCACGATGTCGCCCGGGGCATGCCGCACGTCACCGACGCCGGTTCGACGCCCGAGCGACCGGTCTACCAGGTGGGCGGCAAGTCCTTCGTCTTCTTCCGCACCGCCCGGCCCGATGCGGTCGACCCCGACACCGGGGAGCGGTACGACGATGTCGTCGTGTTCTGGGTTCCGTCCGAATCCGACAAGCTGGCGCTCGTCCGGGACCGGCACTCACCGTTCTTCACCACCGCGCACTTCGACGGCCATCCGTCGGTGCTGCTGCGCACCTCACGGATCGGCGAACTGACGGTCGACGAACTGACCGAGGTCATCCAGGATGCCTGGCTCAGTCGCGCGTCCGCGCGTCGCGCCCGCGTGTGGCTGGACGAGCACGACCTCCGGGACTGACATCGCCGATCAGCATGTGACCGTCAGGGGCAGCGACCGCAGACGCCGGACCAGCAGACTGCGTTCCCAGTCGGCTTCCTCGGGATCGACGGTGAGCTCGGTCGTGGCATCCATGAGCCACTCGACCGCGAGGCGTCCTTCGAGCCGCGCGAGCGCCGCTCCGACACAGAGGTGAATCCCCTTGCCGAACGCCACATGTGGACGACGCGAGGCGACGTCGAGATCGACCGAGTCCGGCGCCTCGTGGTGCGAGGGGTCCCGATTGGCCGCCGCCCACGACAGGTACAGATGGGAGCCGCCGGGCAGAGCGACATCCCCGAGGGCGGTGTCGGCAACGACATGCCGGTAGTGACCACGGAAGGGCGACTCGAGTCGCGCGACCTCCTCGATGAATCGCGGGACCAGCCCGGGCTCGGACCGTAGCCGGCGTTGCAGGTCGGGGTGCGTGCCCAAAAGCCACCCCGCGCTGCCGATGAGGCTCACGGTGGACTCGGCGCCCGCCGCAACCAGTTGGAGAAGAATCAACACGGCGGTGCCGCGCTCAAGGGCACCGTCGTCGACCATCCGCGCCAGATCACCCATGACGTGCTCCCCCGGGACCGCACGGGCGGCAGCGAACGCCCGGTCAAGGTGGTCGCTGAGTTCACCGACAGCCCGCGTAGCCGAGTCGAGCTGGTCGGAGGTGACCACGCCGTCGAGAAGAACGGTTGCGGCAAAGGACCAGCGCACGAGATCGTCGACGTCATAGGCGGGGAATCCGAGCAGCTCGGCGATCACCCGCATCGGTACACGCTGCGCGACGGAGCGAACCCAGTCGATTCCCCCGTCTCGAAGGCCCTCGTCCCACACCGAGCGCAGAGTCTTCGCGATGAAGGGTTCGAGTCGGCTGATGTTCTTGGCCGTCAGCGACGGCATCACCATCGCCCGGTGACTCCGATGCACCGGATCGTCGGCGGTCGCCAGCACATGCAGCGGCGAACCCGGTTCGGCGATGGGAAAACCGGAGATGGAGCCGTCGGCACCCCACACCATCGTCGCGGTGAGGTTGGACGAGAAGTCCTCGGGCCGTCCGACCGCTTCCGCGACCAGATCCCACGACGTCACAAGGTAGAAGCCGGAATCCCCGAGCCGATGCACGGGGTCGCGGCTCCGTAGCTGCGCGAGATACGGGTACGGGTTGTCGAGATCATGCACGCCGTCGAGCGTGTAGTGCCGGACCGGCGCCTGACAATCCCCCGGCGCGAAGTCGATACGCCGTCATGTCGTGTTCCTGCACGCTTGTCTCAGGTCAGCGTGATGACCTGCACGGTTCTCCGGACTCCGAGGGCACTGATGTCTCACACTGAGATCGTGACCGCGGATTGGCTCGTCGACGGCAATCGTTCCGACGCGGCTCGGGCCCGTCTCGTTGCCCGGGCGACGGAGATGATCGCCGGGCACGGCGTGGAGGACTTCACCGTCGACGATCTCGCCCGGTACGCGCACTGCTCACGCGCGACCGTCTACCGGCATGCCGGCGGCCGAGGCGACATCATCGACGCAGTCCTGGCCGCCACCTCGGCTCATGTGGCCGACGCCGTCCGACACGCCACGGACGGCATGACGGGGCGCCACAGGGCGAACACCGCGATCTCGGTTGCGCTCCGTGAACTCCGACGGGACCGGGTGGCCCGGCAGTTCCTGCGCCCGAGTCAGCTGACGCGCACCGCTCCGGCCGTCCTCGCCTCGTCCACCGTCGCCTCTCTCGCGGCCGGGCTGATCGGGATCGACGCCGCCGATACGGTATCGATCCACCTCGCCATCCGGTCGTTTCTGAGCCTGCTGCTGTGGCCCGCGGAACCGGCCGACGAGCAGCAACTCATCGACGCGCTGGTCGCGACGATCCTCCCGGAGTCCGCATGAGGCGCCCGACCGCTCTCACAGGTCGTCGGCGGCGTCGCCGGCGTCGGCGCCACCACCGGTGATCGAGGTGATGACGCCCGCCAGGTCGTCGGGCTTCACCAGCACCTCGCGGGCCTTCGACCCCTCGCTCGGGCCGACGACGCCCCGCGTCTCCATCAGATCCATCAGGCGGCCCGCCTTGGCGAAGCCCACCCGGAGCTTGCGTTGCAGCATCGACGTGGAGCCGAACTGACTCGACACCACGAGTTCGATGGCCTGCAGCAGATCGTCGAGATCGTTGCCGATGTCGCCGTCGATCTCCTTCTTGTCGCCCGCCTTCGCCGCGGTGACGCCCTCGGTGTACTCCGGCTCTCCCTGGTCGCGCGTGTAGTCGACGACCGCGGAGATCTCCTCGTCGGTGATGAACGCGCCCTGCATGCGGATCGGCTTGCCCGCCCCCATCGGCAGGAACAGACCGTCGCCCATGCCGATCAGTTTCTCGGCGCCCGGCTGATCGAGGATGACGCGCGAGTCGGTGAGCGACGACGTGGCGAACGCCAGTCGCGACGGCACGTTGGTCTTGATCAGACCGGTGACCACGTCCACCGACGGTCGCTGCGTCGCGAGCACCAGGTGGATACCTGCCGCGCGGGCCTTCTGGGTGATGCGGACGATCGCGTCCTCGACGTCGCGAGGCGCGGTCATCATCAGGTCGGCGAGCTCGTCGACGATCGCCAGGATGTAGGGGTACGGCTTGTACTCGCGTTCGCTGCCCAGCGGCGTGGTGATCTCGCCCGTGCGGACCTTGGTGTTGAAGTCGTCGATGTGCCGCACCCGGGACGCCTTCATGTCCTGGTAGCGCTGCTCCATCTCCTCCACCAGCCACGCCAGCGCCGCGGCGGCCTTCTTCGGCTCGGTGATGATGGGTGTGATCAGATGCGGAATCCCTTCGTAGGGAGTCAGTTCCACCATCTTCGGGTCGATCAGGATCATCCGCACGTCGTCCGGTGTCGCGCGGGTCAGCAACGACACCAGCATCGAGTTGACGAAGCTCGACTTACCCGAACCCGTCGAACCCGCGACCAGCAGGTGCGGCATCTTCGCCAGATTCGCGCTGACGAAGTCGCCCTCGATGTCCTTGCCGAGACCGATGACCAGCGGATGATGGTCCTTGCGAGTCTTCGGCGCGTTGAGCACATCGGCGAGGCGCACCATCTCGCGGTCGGAGTTCGGCACCTCGATGCCGACGGCCGACTTCCCGGGAATCGGCGCGAGCAGCCGGACGTTGTCGGTGGCCACCGCGTACGCGATATTGCGTTGCAGCGCAGTGATTTTCTCGACCTTGACGCCCGGCCCGAGTTCGACCTCGTAACGGGTGACGGTCGGACCGCGCGTGTAGCCGGTGACCGCCGCGTCGATCTTGAACTGCTCCAGCACCTCCCCGATGCGCTCGATCATCTCGTCGTTGGAGCGCCCGCCGGTCTTCGGCGGCTCACCGTCGACGAGCAAGGTCGTCGGCGGCAACTGGTAGTCGCCCTCGGCGGCCGGACGAGAGACGTCGGCGGCCGCTGCGACATCGGTGGTCTCGGCGGACGGCGTCTTCTTCGCCGACGATGCGCGGGGCGTCGTCTTCGCCGCGGCGGCGACCCGCCCGGCGGTGGCACGCTTCGGGGCGGCCGATTCCGTTGCACCGGAGGCATCGTCGAGGTCGCCGAGTTGTTCGGTGACCTCGTCGTCGAAGGACACCGTGTCGGCGGCCGCGAACTCGGCGGCATCGACATCGACGGGCGGACGGCGACGTCGGCGCCGCGACGGCTCGGGATCGGGTGGGTAGTTGTCGTAGGGGTCGGCCGAGTAGCCGGAGCGACGATCGAACACCTCGGTGGGCGCATCCGCGTCGTCCCGGCCACGACGGCCGTAACCGCCGGCGTCGTCGAAGTCGTCGTAGTCCGCGGCGTACTCGTCATCCCAGGGCGCAGCCTCGTCCTCGTCGGCGTCGTCGTACCGGGGGCGGGCAACGCCGAGCCCGAGATATCCGGCGGTCAGATCGGCGACCTCGCGGACCGTCCGGCCGCTGAGGATGAGGGCTCCGAAGGCGATGCACAACACCAGGACCGGGACGGAGATCCACGCGGTGACGCCATTCGTCAGGGGTGTACCCACCGCGAATCCGAGGAACCCGCCCGCGCGCGAGCGTTCGGGGAAGTCGACCGGCGCCCCCGCGACGAGATGCACCAGTCCGAGGATCGGCAGCACCAGCAACAGACCGGCACCGAGGTAGCGTGCGCGGCGCTCCGGGTTCGGCGGACGACGCATGAGGATGACGGCGAGCGCGACCAGTGCGAGCGGCATAACCACCGCCCCGACACCGACGATCGCCCGGAACAGGGCATCGATGAACGCACCGACCGGCCCCGCCGCACCGAACCACACGCTCGCGGCCACCAGCAGCGCGAGGGCCAGCACGGCGAGTGCGACGCCGTCACGCCGATGGGTATGACCGGACAGATCACGTGGCTGCCGGGGGGCGGGCCGTCGCGGGCGCCCGTCCTCGGCGGCGTCGTCCTCCTCGAGGAGTGGACCGTCGAGATCGAAACCCTCGTCCCCGAGATCGTCGGCCTGATCGTCCTCGCCGACCACGCGCACATCGTGTCCGTCCGGGCGACCGCCGCCGGCTCGCGCCAGGCTGCCCACACCTCGGGCCATCAGCGACCAGCCGGCGCCGAGACCACGCCCCACCGCCGAGGCACCACTGCCCGCCAGCGACTTGCGATGCAGATCTGCCGACTCCACGGCGCGTGAGCCGGAGCCGCGCGACGAACCCGTCCGCGTCCGCCCCGCACTCGCCCGCTGGGGCGAACCCTGACGGGCCGCACTCTGCCGGGCCGATGTCTTTTTCCGCTGAGAAGTACCCGTCCGGCCACTCGACGTGCGTGTCCCCCGCGCCCCGGACTTCGTGGTCGAGCCCGCCGAACGCGTCGACGACGTACGCGCCGACGTCTTCCGGGCACCCGTGGTTGCTTTCGAAGCCATGCGGACAGACTAGTCTCCCGGCGTCCCGTCAGTCACACAGGCAACACTGGCAACGCGCGGTATGTGTCGGATTCGTAACCGTACGGCCTCGACGCGGGGGTCAGAAGCCGCGTTTCGCGGATTTCACCGCACCGACCGCTGCCTCGTCTCCCGCGAATTCCACGGCGACGGGCTCCCGCCCGAACGCGAAGAGCACCAGCTCACCCGGCGTTCCGGTGACATTGACCTGTGCTCCCTGACCACCGGACACGACGTCGGTGCCGTCCGGGGTACGCAGCGTGGTCGTCGCGGGCGAATTCTTGAGCGACATCCGGCCGATGGTCTTCGCCGGGGTGATCAGGGCTGATTCCATCTCGGGCGACAGTTCGCGTGGCGTCCACGTCGCATCGGCGGGGGCCGCACCACGGAGCACGTCCTCGTGGTGGACGAACATCTCGGCGAGATTCGCCCATCGGTCGACCAGGAAGAACGGCGAGTACACCGGAGGACCGGACGCCAACTGATCCAGCAACTCCGTCCATGGCTTCGTCGCGGTCGACGCCCGCACCCGCTCCGTGTAGCCGGCGAACGGCTTCAGCATGATGCCGGGCCCGGTGTCGGGTCGCCGCTCGCGCACCACGAGATGCGCGACCAGGTCCTTGGTGGTCCAGCCGTCGCATAGCGTCGGAGCATCGGGACCGACGGCCCGCAGGGTGTCGACCAGGGCGGCACGTTCGTCTTGAGCGAGAGTCACGTCTCCCACCCTAGACCGGAGGACCTCGGTCAGGCTCCCACGGCGAGCACCGTCGGCACGATCATCGGCCTGCGGCGATAGGTGTCGGCCACCCAGCGTCCGACCACACGCCGGATCGTCTGTGCGATGCGATGGGTGTCGGTGATGCCCTCGGCCGCCAGCGAATCGAGTGCCTGATCGACGAGATCGGCCGCGGCCTTCAACGCGTCCGGATCGTCGGAGAAACCACGACCGGACACCTCGGGTGCGCTCACCGCACGCCCCGTTTCCGGGTCCACGGCGACCGTGATCGCGATGAATCCGCCCTCCCCCAGCACCAAGCGCTCCGACAGGGTGGACTCGCCGACGTCGCCGACGGACAGGCCGTCGACGTACACGTGCCCGACCGGCACCCGGCCGACGATGGAGGCCTGACCGTCGACCAGGTCGACGATCACACCGTCCTCGGCGAGGACCACCCGGTCCTCGGGCACACCGGTCGCGACCGCGAGCGCGGCGTTCGCGCGCAGATGCCGCCACTCGCCGTGCACCGGCATCGCGTTCGACGGCCGGACCGCGTTATACAGGTACAGCAGCTCCCCCGCCGACGCGTGCCCGGACACGTGCACCTTCGCGTTCTGCTGCGTGATCACGGTGGCACCCCGCTTGGCCAGTCCGTTGACGACGGCGAACACCGAGTTCTCGTTGCCCGGGATGAGCGAGGACGCCAGCACGACCAGGTCGTCCTCGCGGATGTTGATCTGACGGTGCTCGCCCCGCGCCATCCGGGACAGTGCGGACAGCGGCTCGCCCTGCGACCCCGTGGAGATCAGGACCAGCCGGTCGTCCGGGAGCGTCGCCGCGGTGTCGAGATCGACGACCACACCGTCGGGCACGGACAGATAGCCGAGGTCCTGCGCGATCTGCATGTTGCGGACCATCGACCGGCCGACGAACGCGACCTTGCGGTTGTGGGCGTACGCCACGTCGACGATCTGCTGGATGCGGTGCACGTGGCTGGCGAAGGACGCGACGATCACACGCTGCTTGGCCCGGCCGATGACCTGGTCGAGGACGGCGCCGATCTCCCGCTCCGGTGTGACGAATCCGGGCACCTCGGCGTTGGTGGAATCGACCAGGAAGAGATCGACCCCCTCGTCACCGAGGCGACTGAATCCGGCGAGGTCGGTGAGCCGATTGTCGAGCGGCAGCTGATCCAGCTTGATGTCGCCGGTGTGCAGCACCACGCCGGCCGGCGTGCGAATGGCCACCGCGAGCGCGTCCGGGATCGAGTGGTTGACCGCGAAGAACTCGCACTCGAACGGCCCGAAGTCGTCGGTGTCACCCTCGGAGACCTGCACCAGATTGGGCCGCAGGCGGTGCTCGCGGCACTTCGCCTCGACGAGGGCGAGCGTGAACTTCGAACCGACGACCGGGATGTCGGACCGCAGGCGCAGGAGGAACGGCACGGCACCGATGTGATCCTCGTGGCCGTGCGTGAGGATGATGGCGTCGACGTCGTCGATGCGGTCCTCGATGTAGGTGAAGTCCGGCAGGATCAGATCCACGCCGGGCTGTGCGTCCTCGGGGAACAGCACACCGCAGTCCACGATGAGCAGGCGACCGTCGTACTCGAAGACGGTCATGTTCCGGCCGATCTCGCCGATACCGCCGAGCGCAACGACGCGCAGGCCGTTACGCGGCAGCTTCGGCGGCGGGCCGAGGCGATCGGTGCCGACCTTCGCCGAATCGCCTTGTCCGCGTGACTGTTGCCCACGCGACTGCTGGCCACGGGACTGCTGGCCGCGCGCTTGCTGATTGCCGCCCCGCGACTCCCGTCCCTTGGCGGAACGCTTCGGCGACGAACCCTGCTGCGCGCCCGCCGATTGCTTCTTGTCCGTCTGCTTCTTGTCGGCGTTCGCCGGCTGTGCGTCATGCTCCGGCCGTGCGTCCGCGGACGCAGTGCCCTCCGACCGTGCATCGGTGCCGGTGTCGCGCGGCGGCGTCAGTGTCGGCGGTCCGGCCTTCCGGCTCGCGGAGCGACGACGCCTGCCCGGCCCCGTCATCAGACGAGCCCCGCGGCACGCAGATCCGAGAGCAGCGCCTCGATCTGCGGCCCGTCGGCCGGCACCTGCGGAAGCCGCGGATCACCGACATCCATACCCAGAATGCGCAGCGAAGCCTTCACCATGGTCACTCCTCCCAATCGGCCCATCGCGTCAACGAGAGGAGCCATGGACTGGCTGAGTTCCCTGGCGGTCACCAGGTCCCCCTTCTCGACGGCGATCTGCATGTCACGCAGGCGATCCGGCACCAGGTGACCGATGACACTGACGTAGCCGGTGGCACCGATGGACAGCCACGGCAGGTTCAGGGCGTCCTCGCCGGAGAGGAACTCGAGCCCGGTGGTGGCGATCATCCGTGCCGCGGAGTGCAGGTCCCCCTTGGCATCCTTGACACCGACGATCCGCGGGTGTTCGGCCAGCGCACGCATCGTGTCGTCGGCGATCGGGATCACCGACCGCGGCGGGATGTCGTAGACGAGCACCGGAAGGTCGGTCGCATCGGCGATCGCACGGAAATGCGCGAGGACGCCGGCCTGCGGCGGCTTCGAGTAATACGGGGTGACGACGAGCAGTCCGTGTGCGCCGATCTTCTCCGAGGCCAAGGCGAACCGGATGCTCTCGGCGGTGTCATAGCTCCCGGCGCCCTGCGTGATCCGGGCACGGTCGCCGACGGCGTCGAGCACGACGCGCAGCAATTCGAGCTTCTCCTGCACGGTGGTCGTCGGCGACTCACCGGTCGTCCCCGAGACGACCAGCCCGTCGCAGCCCTTGGAGACCAGGTGATCGGCCAGTTCGGCGGCCTTGTCGAGGTCCAGTGAGCCATCCGGACGGAAGGGGGTGACCATGGCCACGCCAATGGTCCCGAAGGGATGCGTCTGCGACTGGTCCACGCCTGCGTTCATGGTGCTCAAGGCTACCTTCCTCACCCTTCCAGAACGAACGGAGAGGTGGCTACCTCGGTGCCGTCGGACAGGGTGCTGATCTCGAAGTCGCCGAAGACCGTCGGGGCCACCTCGACGAGCCGCCGGAGACACTCGACGGCCAGTTGCCGGATCTCGACGTCGGCATGCTCGGTCGCGCGCATACCGATGAAATGCCGCCACGCACGGTAATTGCCGGTCACCACGATCTTGGTCTCGGTCGCGTTCGGCAGCACGGCACGTGCCGCCTGGCGGGCCTGCTTCCGCCGCAGGATCGCATTCGGCACGTCGGCGAATTTCGCCTCGAGTGCGGCCAGCAACTCGGTGTAGGCGGCACGGCTGGCGTCGGTCGCCGCGGTGAACAGTTCCTCGAGTTCGGCGTCCCCGCGAATGGCCGGTGGTGCCACCACATTCGAATCATGTTCGGGCACAAAGCGTTGTGACAGCTGGGAGTACGAGAAGTGACGGTGCCGGATCAGTTCGTGGGTGCAGGACCGGGAGATGCCGGTGATGTAGAAGGTCGCCGACGCGTGTTCGAGCAGCGACGTGTGACCGACCTCCAGGATGTGGCGCAGATAGCCTGCGTTGGTCGCGGTCCGCGGATTCGGTTTGTCCCAGCTCTGGTAGCAGGCCCGGCCGGCGAACTCGATGAGCGCCTCTCCGCCGTCGGCATCGGTGTCCCAGTCGATGTCGGGGGGTGCGGTGAATTCTGTCGCGGCCACCAACTGCACCCGCAACGGCACCAATTCCGACACTGCGGTCTCCTCACCTGTCCATGCCCGACCAGTTCATGCCCGACCACTTCATATCCGACCAGTTCATATCTGGCGTCGCCCGTGATTGTCCCCCAGGCACCCCCGAAGCGTGTGCATCCCCTCCGGACAGGCGATTCACCCGGCGATCCCTGCCGGACACCGGTTATTCACCCAATGGTGTCCGCATGTTGTGTCGGTACCGCATGATGACAAGCGTGCCGCAGCAACATCCCACGTCGCCCCGCCCACCCGTGCCCACGATCACCCCCGCTTCCGGTGTCACACGCCGGTCCGCGCTACGAGCGGGTGCGGTGGCGGCAGGGGCCACCGCGACGTTCGCCACGACGGGTCGTATCCGGACGCAGGCGGAGGCCGCGCCCGATCGCGGGTCGTCCCGGGTCTTCGCCCACGGGGTCGCATCCGGTGATCCGCTGCCCGATGCGGTCATCCTCTGGACCCGCGTGACACCGACCGCGGCCGCCGCCCCGGGTTCCGGACGCGGCCCCGACACCGACGTGCTGTGGGAGGTGGCCCACGACGACACCTTCGCCACGACGGTGGCCTCCGGCACCGTGCGCACGACGACGGCAACGGACCACACCGTCAAGGTCGACGCGTCCGGTCTGACACCGAACACCGCCTACGCCTACCGTTTTCGCGTCGTCTCCGGCCCCGCGTCGGGGGCCGTATCGCCCGTCGGACGGACGCGGACCGCACCGTCGGACCGCGCCGCGGTGAATCGGGTGCGCTTCGGCGTCGTGTCGTGCGCGAACTGGGAGGCGGGATACTTCGGCGCATACCGTCATCTGCGGAACCACCGCGACCTCACCGCCATCGTGCACCTCGGCGACTACATCTACGAGTACGAGGCGGGCGGCTACACCGGCAAGACCGGCCCGGTGCGGCGCACCGAGCCCACGCACGAGACGATCACGTTGCGCGACTACCGGATTCGGCACGCCCAGTACAAGACGGATCCCGACCTCGCGGCTCTGCACCGGGCGCTGCCGTGGATCTGCACCTGGGACGATCACGAGTCGGCCGACAATTCGTGGTCCGGTGGCGCGGAGAACCATTCGGCCCGGGAGGGTTCGTGGGCGGCCCGCAAAGCGGCGTCCGAGCGCGCCTATTTCGAGTGGATGCCCGTACGCCCCAACGCCGTCGACAGCGGACGGCACCTGTACCGGCGTCTGCGTTTCGGCAATCTGCTGGAACTGTCGATGCTCGACCTGCGCACGTATCGGGACCGGGAGGTGTCGCCGACGTCGTCCCGGGTCGACGATCCGTCGCGGACCATCACCGGCGCAGCCCAGATGCGCTGGCTCACCGACGGTCTGACGTCCTCACCGACGCGGTGGCGGATCGTCGGCAACTCGGTGATGATCGCACCGGTTCTCATCCCCCCGCTCGATCCGACCATGACCGCCGCCCTGACCGAGACCATGGGATTGCCGTCCGCCGGAGCCACTTTCAACGCCGATCAATGGGACGGCTACCGGGCGGACCGCAAGCGACTCCTCGACGCCATCACCCGCCGGCGCGTCGACAACGTCGTGTTCCTCACCGGCGACATCCACTCCTCATGGGCCTGCGACGTTCCGGCGAACCCGGCCCGTTACTCGCCGACGGGTTCCGGCGCCTCGGTCGCCACCGAATTCGTGGTGCCATCGGTGACATCGTCGAACATCGACGACATTCTCAAGGTGCCCGAACACACCGTGGGCAACGCGGTTCCCGCTGCGATCACAGCAGCGAATCATCATGTGCGATGGAACGATTTCGACGCCCACGGATACGGGGTGCTGACGGTGACCCCGGCGGCGGCACAGATGGACTGGTATTTCCTCGTCGACAAGGCCGATCCCCGCACCGCCCGCTACCACGCCCGGTCGTTCCGCGTCCGATCCGGTTCGCAGCGCGCCCGAGCCGTGACCGCCCCTGTCGACTGACCCCCACCATTCCCCTCGGGATCCCAGAAAGGTTCCATCATGAAAGCTCTCCATCACCCCGTCCGTCGCCGACTGGTCGTGTCGATCCTCACCGCGGCGATGCTCGGCGCACCGGCGATCACCACCACGGTGGCTGGTCCGGCGATCGCCGCACCGCGTGTCGCCCCGGCTCCGGCCGCACCGGCCGTCGTCGACCTCCAGGGCACCGACAACACCCGGACCTTCGCGAATTACCGCACCACATCGGGTGATTCGATCAGCCCACGCGTGATCCGCAGCGACAATCTGTCGAAGTTGACCCCGGCCGATCAGCGCACGCTACGTTCCCTGCGGGTGTCGTCGGTGATCGATTTCCGTACCCGGCTGGAGCAGACGGTGCAGCCCAACCGGCAGGTCCCCGCCGCCCGGGTGCATGCCTTCGACGTCCTCGGCTCCTTGCCGCCCACCGTGCTCGTCGATCTGCCGAGCGCCTATCGGGCATTCGTGACGGATCCCGGCGCGCGACAGGCGTTCCGGAACACCCTGCTGGAGATCAAGCGTGTCGCGGGCCGGGGCGACACCGTGCTGTATCACTGCACCGCCGGAAAGGACCGGACCGGATGGCAGTCGGCCGTGCTCCTGACGATCCTCGGTGTCGACCGCATGACTGTCGAGCGGGATTTCCTGGCCAGCAACCGCTTTCGGCATGCGAGCCCCAACGATCCGCTCAACGGTGTGAACATTGCGTGGCTGCGCAGTTCCTTCGCCGCGGCCACCACGACCTACGGGAGCTTCGACAACTACGTCCGCAAGGGACTCGGCTTGACGCCGACCGACATCGCCGGTCTGAAGAAGGCGTTGCTCGTCAAACGCTGACCGGCAGGGGCTACTGATCCGAGTCGAGAATCGCCGACAGACGGGCGTGCGTATCCTCCCAGCCGTGCACGGCGATGGATTCGATGCCCAGATCCTTGACCGGCCGGTCGTTTCCGCCCTCGTCGAGGCGGTCGCCGAAGAACAGGATGTCCTCGGTACCGAGGTCGAGAATGTCCATCAGCCGCCGGGTGCCGTAGGCCTTGTCGATGCCCTTCTTGGTGACGTCCACCGATGTGGACCCGCCACTGCGCACCTCGAGATCCGGCAGACGCTCGGCCGCGTAGGCGCGTAGCGCCTCCTTCTTGCTGCCGTCCGGATCCCACGCCGCCTTGGCATCGACGGGGGCGGCCTGGCCCAGTGCGCTGAAGGTGATCTGGCTCCCGCGGTCCTCGAGGATCGGCCCCCATGTCTCCGACGCCCACAGGCCGAGTTCACGCGCACCGGTCTCGAGCACGTCGAGGGTGCGCTGTTTCTCGTCGTCGGTGAGGTACTCGGCGTAGACGGTCTCCCAGTCGTCGCCGGACCAGCGCACGTACTGCGTGCCGCAGGTCGGCATCAGGTGCAGGTTGCCCGCGGACTCGACGTCACCGAGACGATCGAGCACCTGGCTGGAGAATTGTTCGAAACGGCCACCGGAGATGATGCACGCCAGGCTGCGGTCGAGCAACGTGTGCAGTACCGCGACCATCTCGTCGGCCAGCGGGCTCTTGGACGGTGCCAGTGTGTCGTCGAGATCGAACATGACCAGTCGGTAGTCATGCCCCTGGTACGAGACCGTCATCCTCCACCTTCTCCTCCCGCGCCGTGCGGGTCTCCGCGGGCAGTCTATTGGGCCGTCGACGGGTTGCTCACCGCGCCGTCCGTTCGACGAGGTCGGCCGTGCGCGTCAGGGCGTCGGAATGCCGATCGAGCCGACCGGCGAGCTCGGCGGTCCGGGCGACGGTGTCGCCGTCGAGTAGCTGCCGGATGCCGGCGGTGAGCGTCTCGACCGTCATGTCCCGGAACGGCACGTGCGCTCCGACGCCGAGGCGGGTGACCTGCGCTCCCCACATCGGTTGATCGAAGGACACCGAGCAGATCAAGGTCGGCAGACCGGCCCGCAGACTCTCGAAGGTGGTGCCGATTCCGCCATGGTGCACGGCGGCACGGCATCGCGGGAAGACGACGTCGTGGGCGAGGGCGCCGACGGTCTTCACCCGGCCGGAACCGGCGGCGCCTGCCGCCAGATCACTCCATCCGGCACTCACCAGGACTCGCAGGTCCAGCGCCTCGGCAACCGCCTCGACCATCGCCGTCGTGGACGCGGCATCCTGAATCGGCATACTGCCGAATCCGCAGTACAGCGGCGGATCCCCGGCCTCGATCCACGCCAGGATGTCCGCGTGATCGTCGGCCATCTCCCCGATGGCCTCCCGGGCGGACCGTTCGAGCGGGAGGAAACCGACGAGGGGACGTCGCTCACCCCATTCCTCGGCGAGCCCGGGGACCAGCGCCGGGTCGTAGATCTGCACCTCGGGAACGCCACGGCGGGCGAACATCTCGCCGGGCGTGGCGAACGATCGCGACAGTCCGAGATCGGACCGCAACCGATTCAGGTAGGGCAGGAAGACCATGCGCCGCAGGTTCTCGGCCACCGCCCAGGTCATCCGGTTGACCAGGGCTGGCGGCCTGCGGTGCGGTGGCAGGGCGCCGGGGAACGGATAGGTGCGGCTGGCGCGTCCGGGGAACCCGTGCATGGTGAGGATCGGCGTATCGGTCGCCTCGGTCACCGAGGCGGCACGATCTTCGGTGAGCAGTGTCGACACGACGACGTCGGCTCCCCGGCACACGTCGATCACCTCGTGGTTCATCTGATCGGCGTAGTCCGACATCTGCTTACCGACCAGCCGCATCAGTTGCAGGCTGCTCCCGGCGGCGAGTGCCCGCTGCCCCTCCTCCGACGAGTAGAGCGCTGCCACATCGGGTCCGCAGGGTATGGCCTCGAGGCCCGCGTCCCTGGTGAAATCCACGAGATTGGGGGGCGCACCGACCAGGACGTCGTGACCGCGACGCCGTAACTCCAGGCCCAGCGCCACCGCCGGCTGGACATCTCCCCGGGTACCCGTCAGCGGGATCGCGACCTTCACTCTTGTTCCCCTTTCGTTCGTCTTCCCTGAATTGCGTTGTCAGCGGTACGCTCTGGATCGATGCATATCGCCATGTTCAGCGACTTTCACCCGTCGACGCTCGGCGGGATCCAGCATTCGGTGAATGATCAGCGCCGCGAACTCGAACGGCGCGGCCACCGGGTTACGTTCTTCGCCCCCGACGGACCGTCGGACGGCGAGATCGTCGGTCTCACGGGACTGCTGGGCATGTCGGTCAACGGATATCCCGCGGTGCTGCCGACCCCCGCCAACACCCGGCGGGTCGATACCGAACTGACCCGGCGCGGCCCCGTCGACGTCGTGCACGTGCACACGACGTACGGAGCGGGCGTCATCGGGGCCAAAGCCGCTCGGCGACACGGTATTCCGCTGGTACAGACCATGCACAGCCGCGACGACACGTTCATCGAGAACACGTCGCCGGTACCGGCGGTGTCGGCCGCCGCGATGCGTCTTCTCCACAGCGCCTTCATCTCTCACCGGTCCCCCCGTCCGCGCGTCGACGAATCCGCCGCGGCACGGCACGCGTGGAGCGTGATGATCGCGCAGGCGCGCGCGGCGGACGCCGTCATCGCACCGACCGAGCACTTCGCCGGTCAACTGCGTCGTCACGGGCTGAGCACCCCGATCACCGTGATCTCCAACGGAATCGACGACACCGTGCTCAGTGCGGCGGCGAACACGGCGGCGCCGGTCGGCAACGCCCCGGCGGGCGGGACGGGGCCGGTGCGGGTGCTGTGGTGCGGCCGTGTCTCCGCGGAGAAGCGTCCGCTCCCGGCGATCAGCGCGGTCGCCATGACCCCCGGATGCACGCTCGATCTCGTCGGGGACGGCGACCAACTCGACGCCGCTCACGCGCTCGTCACCGAACTCGGTGCGCAGGACCGCATCACGGTGCACGGACGCCTCAGTCGCACAGACACTCTCGCGCAGATGTCGCAGCATGACGTGCTGCTGTTCACGTCGACCGATTTCGACACGCAGGGTCTGGTCCTGCTCGAAGCCGCGGCCCTCGGATTGCCCGTCATCTACTGCGATCCGGCACTGGGCGAGACCGTGCCCGCCGGAGCAGGCATCTGCGCCGCCGACGATTCGGCCGCCGCCATCGCCTCGGCGCTGCGCGATGTTCGCGATCAGCCGTCCGTGCTGGAGTACGCACGCACCGTATTGCGCGACAGCGACATCGCCGCCGAGTACGGGCAAGCAGCCCTCACGGACCGCACCGTGGAGCTGTACCGCGGACTGACCGACTCGGCTGCGGTCCGGCGCCGCACCCTCCCGGGCGGTGCGTCGGAGGTACCGGTGGCGCCGGGCCGGGTTCCGGTCCTGGGGCACAGCGTGATCGCGTTGCGACGCGGCCTTCACTTCGTCGGATCGCTGCGCACCATCGGCCCCGTCGTACGTCTCGATCTCGGCCCCCGGAGCGCCTATGTGCTCACTACTCCCGACCTGATCCGGCAGGTCGGCTTCGGGACCGCGGGCCGCTTCCATCGCGACGATCTCCGTGAGGCCATGCACGAGGCGATCCGTGAGGCCTCCAATGTGCTCAGCGGACCGCGCCACGAACTCCGCCGGCGGCAGATGGCGCCCGCACTGCGGCAACGACGGTTGATGACCTACGCCGCAACCACCGCGCGGATCGCCGACCACTGGTCGCGCGAGCTGCCCTCCGGCCGGGTCATCGACCTGAAAACCGAGGCCCACGGACTCATCCTGCGGACGATCACTTCCACGCTGTTCACCGCCGAATTCGGTAGGGAGGCAACCGAACGTATCCGCGAGACCGTCCCGTGGCTGCTCGGGCAGGTGATCATCCGGGGCGCACTTCCCGCGTCGGTTCAACGGTTCCGTCTGCTCGCGAATCGGCGTTTCGCCCAACAGTCGGCCGAGTTGCGCGCCGCCATCGGGGCCGTCGTCACCCGGTATCGGGCCGACGATCGTGACCACAACGATGTCCTGTCGGTCCTGGTCCGCCATACGGACCCGGAGACCGGTGTAGGACTCACCGACGACGAGATCGTCGACGAACTCCTCCTCATGGTGGCCGCGGGCGTGGGGTCCACCGCGTCCATCCTGGCGTGGGTCTGGCACGAGGTGATGGCGAATCCGGAGGTCTCGGACGCGGTCGTCACCGAGATCCGGCGCGTCATCGGCGACGGGCCGGTCGAGCCCCGGCACCTGGCGGATCTGCCCTACCTGCGGCGCGTGGTCCTCGAGACGCTGCGCATGTGGGGTCCCTGGATCAGCAGTCAAACCGCCGACGGCGCAGTCACTTTCGGGGACGACGACAACGGCCGCCTGACTCTTCCGGCCGAGTCGATGATCGTGTACAGCCCCTATCTCGTCCTGCATGATCCGCAGTACTTCACCGATCCGGAACGCTTCGATCCCGACCGGTGGGCACCCGGCCGCGTCGAGGACATCGACAAACAGGCGAACCTGGCATTCGGTGTCGGCGAACGGCACTGTCCGGGAAGCAACTTCGCCGTCAACACCATCATGCTCGCCACCGCCGCATTGTTCGCTCATCGCACGCCGCGCCCTGCGGGTCGTCGGCGCGTCACGCCGTCGACCACCGACTTCGTCGCCTCGCCCTCGCGCCTTCCGGCCACCGTGGGACCACGCTGACATCATCACGACGCCACTGCTGCCGCTATTAGAACGAGGTACAGGGCGAGCACGAACAGGGCTGCGGGGACGACCGGATAGTCCGTGGACCGGCGATGGGCGAACGCGATCGCACCGCCCACCGGCACGAGCAGCAGGGCCACGGGCAGCCATCCGATCACCATGCCTGCGCCCGCACGATCCCAGGGCGCGATGACCGCCGTCGCCACGACGACCGCCACGACCGCGGCGCCGAGCGAGAACGCCACCGCGCCCGCGACCGGAAGGACGTTCGTGTAATACATCTCCCCCGGACGATGCCGGCGAGAGATCTTGCGCGCCAGTTCGAACTGCAGGAAGGCACCCGCGAATACGACGATCAGCCAAGCCAGTGACCAGGTCGCCTGCACCTGTCCGGTGTCGATGGACGAGACGAGCACGTACACGGTGATCAGGATCTGCACCGGGTAGGTCAGCGCGAGATTCAGCAGGATCGATTCCCGCATGCGCACCCACGCCGCCTCCAGGCCCCACAAGCCGATCCCGTACAGCAGTACCGCGACGATCGCGACCACCGATCCCGGCGAGAGTGTTGCCGAGATCGCCACCGCGGCAACGGAGATGGCAGCCATGGCCACCCGTAGATCGAGGGGCGTCACGGCACCGGTCACCAGTGGCCGGTCCGGGTTGTGCACGCGGTCGTAGTCGAGATCCTTCTGCTCGTCGACCATGCGCAGGTACAGCAGCACGATGACGATCGTGACGATCCGGGCCGCGGTGTCGAGTCCCGGGCGCCAGTGTGTCTCACCGCTCAGTCGCGCTGCCGTGCCCTCGAGCGCCAGTGTCCACAGCACGCCGTACAGCAGGTACTGCGGCTTGTACATCACCGCGGTGAACCCGAGAATCCGGCGGAGGGACACCGCCGATGGCCGTGCCGACGCCTCGATCACCCCCGCATCGCCTGCGCGAGTTCGGTGACCGGGGATTCGCCGGTGCTCACGAAACCGATGGCGACTTCCGCCCGTGGCTCGTCGCCTTGTTCCACCACCACCGTGACCTCGTCGCCGGAACCCGCCCGCACCACGCAGTGGGCCGGACGATCGAGCTCGACGAATCTCTGGAAGGTGCTCCGTATCGAGCCGACACGACGGCGCGACGACCCGAATGCGGCAGTCGCCACCTGTCGGCACGCCTCGAGCAGCAGACTGCCCGGGACGTGATCGAGGACATGATCGAAGAGTGCGGGATGGGTCGGATCGACGATGATCTCGGCCCGCACGGCGGTCCCGTCGTCGTCGAGATCACCGATGACGACGTTGCGGGAATTCTCCCGACCGACGGTGCCCGGCAGTGCCCGCGGCCCCGACCGGATCTGCTCCCCGACGGGTACCCCACCGCGCGCCTGCTCGCGGATGGCGCGCCACTGTGGTGGCGAGGTCCAGGAGAACGAGCCGTCGACGACCATCAGAGTCTCGCCGTCGCAGGCGATGTCGAGTACGGCGTCCATTCCGCACACCGTTCCGCCCACGACGTGACGCCGGGCGATGTGCATGGCCACGTCGAGATTCGCCGGTTCGTTCCCGACGAGCCACCCGCGTCCCCCGGACGCGATGCCGTTGAACGTCCGCACCAGGAACGCACTGTCCAGCGGAACCGCACAGAATTCGTGGGACACCGCGATCGCCGCCTGGCGGGCGGCCTCCATGACGACGAGCGGATCGTGGTGGTCTGCCTGGGCTCCGGTGTGGTCGCCGTAGTAACCATGCATGCGCGGCAACTGGGCCCCGATGACGAAGCGGTCGTCGTCGGCGCCGGACACACCTGTGGCTCGCCGCAACGACGTCACGAAGACCTCGGAGATCGCGCACCGGTGTACCAGTTCCCGCGGGACGGTCTGCTGGTGGGTGCCTGCTGCGGTGTGTGTGGTCATGAGGTCCTCCGAACGTCGGGGTCGACAGTCATGGGCAGCACGTAGGAACCGAGCACGATCACCGACCACGGATCGAGCATCCGCCCCTTCGACCACGAATCACGAATCAGTGCGGCACAATCCGCGTCGTCGAAGGTCTCCGGGCTCTCCACGTCGACACCGGCCCGGGTCAGATCCTCCACGATTCTTTCCAGTGCGTCGCCGCGGTCGAAGCTGTACGGCGGTACCGAGTCGTACGCCGCCCGCGCCAGATCATGTGCGTGCCTGCCGATATCGCCGGCCCGCGACGGGACGGTCATCGCGGTCAGACACCGGTCGCGGCCGGACTCGTCGAACAGGATCGCGAACTCCCGGAGCACATCGGCCGGATCATCCGGCGTATGCACCAGATTCAGCAGATAGCTGTGGCGGCCGAGGGCGTGCCGGAGTTCCCCCTCCCGGCGTTTCGACGGATCGGTCGGCCCCTTCTCCCGGGTGAGGCGAACCGTGGCCGACTCGCCACCGGTCACCGTCTCCGGGGAGTCATCGGCGACGACCAGCACGAGGGCATCGCAGATTCCGACGAGCAGATCGGCGAGCCGTCGCCGTTCCGGCGATGCCGTCGCCCACGACGTCCGCCAGAGGGCGCGCGCGAGATGACGTTCGGCGGGCACCGAGGCGCTGTGGATCAGACGCCAGCCCGCGCCGGTCAGCCACGTCAGCGTGGGGTCGACCGCCCGCGCGACGATCGCATCCGGCTTGACGAGCAACAGTGACGTCCGTCGAGCGAACGCCACCGGATCGACGCCCCGGCGATCGAGGTGTTCGACGGCCTCCAGGAAGTACGTGTCGCCGAGATAGTCGGAGAACCTCTCGGCGGGCACGCCGAGTTCGGCGAGGAGATCGCGGACCGTCGTTGCGGGAGCGGACATCACGACGCTCCCCGCAGCCCGGCGAGCACCTGCTGCACGGACGGCAGCGGGCTGCCGAGATAGCCCGATTCGAGGCAGTGGTCGAGCAACAGCCGGAGATAGTCGGTGCCGCATTCCGGAGCCGGCGCACCCAGCAGGTCGTCGGTGTGCGCTGTCGCGAAGCCGATCCGGCGGGCGAAGTAACTGGTGTAGAGCGATCCGACCCGCCGGAAGTAGGCACGTTCGACCGGGTCGAGTGCCATCTCGTCGAAGCTGGACTCGGGAACGAAGGTGGCCACCTCGAACGACGGATACTCGGCGAGAACATCGGAGAGCTCACGCAGGGTCAGGGCGTGGGCACCCACCGCGTGGAAGGTCGTTCCGTCGAGATCGGCACACCGTTGCGCCGCTGCGGCGATCACATCGGCGACGTGATCGACCGGGGCCAGCGAGATCGTCGCGTCGTAGCGGCCGGGCAGGGTGCGCAGCTTCCCCTCGACCATCAGCTTGACCACGGTGTAGAGGTTCTTGTAGTCGCGGATCACGCCGTCCGACCGCGCTCCGGTGACGATGCCGGGGCGGACGGTGACGACCCGTAGACCGGAAGCCCGCGCCTCCTCCACCAGCTTCTCGGCCGTGAACTTGCTGTGTTCGTATCGCGTGCCGAACCGCTGTCCTGCGTCGAGGTCACCCTCGTACACGGTCCCGCCGCGCATACCGCACACGTAAGCGGTACTGACATGGACGAGCGGCACATCCCATCGCAGGGCCAGGTCGATCGCGTGCGCCGTGCCGTCGACGTTCAGCCGCTGATAGTCGTCGTCCGGGGCGTCGAAGGCGGTGGTGGCCGCGCAATGCACGATGGTCCCGATGTCGCGCACCGCATCCGGTGCGTCGATCCCGAATCCCGGTGCGCTCACGTCACCGGCACACCACCCCGCGACCGAGACCGGGGAACCGTCGTTCCGGATCAGTTCGGACGCCCGGTGCGTGAGTGCGACGACGGGCCGCCCCGCGTCCTGCAGGCGTGCGGCGACTTCGGCTCCGACCAGTCCCGAAGCGCCGGTGAGCAATACGTGGTCGGTCACTCGCTCACCACCCGGTGCCGGTTGATCAGGTCGACGACATCGCCCACGCGCAACACGCCGGCGAGTTGCTCCGGCGGAAACGGCGCCAGCCGGAACGTCTCCTCCAGCACCATCGTCAGTTCGATCAGCCGTACCGACTCGAAGGCGAGGTCTTCACGAAGGCGGTCGGTCGACGCCAACGGGGAGTCCGGCGCGGCGGGAGCCATCGCGGCGATCACCCGGTGCACCGTGTCCTCGACGTCCTGCTCCGGACGGTCGGTGTTCGCCATCAGTGCCCACCTCGCTCGGGTGTCGATGTATGTGGTTGAGCACCACCGGAGTTCAGCAGATCCTCGGCCTCCGCCAGTGGTAGTCGCACGCCCAGATGATTACCCAGGCGCACCCAGTCGTAACTGATCTCCAGCGTGCGGCGCCACTGCTGCCGGGAATCGAACGACGACGGGAAGGCATTGTCGATCAGTACGCGGCGTGCTCGTTCGAGCAGCCGGTCCACGGCCTCGAACGCCTGATACGGATCGTCCCCCGGCTCGTCCCCCGACGAGAAGCGCGCGGCACGTGCGGCGTCGAAGGCGGACCGGAAATTGTCGTCCGCCACGAGTTCCGGAACCACCCGGCGCAGGGTCGTCACCGGGGCGATGTCGGGCGGTAGTGGGTGAACCCCGAAGGACGACAGCATCATTCGCGTGACCATCGCGATCAGACGGTGCGCGGCCACCTCGGCCACCGCGCCCTGCCCGCTCTTCACCGCGCCGGCGAGGTCTTCGCGGGCGTTCTCGGCGACCACGTTGGCCCATGTGAGATCGAGCCCCGCGGAGGCGAATCGGTCGGCGGGCAGCGGGCACAGACTCGCGATCTCACCGTCGTCCGCCGGTCGCATCGCGCCGGTCAGGCCCAGGACGGGGCGGCCCGGGTACGGGGCAGGAGTGTAAGGCTCAACCACCGGGCACATCGCCATGGCCGGGGCGATGGGCCCCTCGCCGCGAACATCCAGCCCCACCAGGCCGAGTCGCACGAATTCGGCCAAAGAGTCGCCGATATCCGGATTCCGGGTGACCACGTCGACGATCGACTGGCGGAACACCACCTGCCGCCACTGCGCGCCACCGGATTCGGAAAGCGCGAAAACGTCACGGCCGGAACGGATGACATGGAGCCGCCCACCGATCTTCCAGGTCGTCACTCCCGGAACGCGGGACAGAACGATGGAATCGGGCGAGGTCCCGAACGCCGCATCCTCCGCGGTCTGCGCACCGAGCAGCTCCGACAGCGCGGTCACCACAACGTCCCACCAGGTGTCCGGGCACTGCGCCGACGACGACCCCCACTGCCGGAGATCGTCGCCGACCTCCCGGTACCGGTCGACCACAGCGGCGTACTGATCGGATGCACGGAGCCGATCCAGTTGGTGCGGAAGCCATTTGGTCTCCACATAGGTCTCGCCTCGTCGGGCGCACCACGCCTTCGCCGCCTGCACCAGTCCGTCGGCGGCCCATTCGACGGCGTCATCGGTCTGTCCGAGTACGCGCATCGCGTTGGCATACCGAACGGCGGCGACGGCACGTCCGGTCCACCACCGGTCGACGACGTCGGCGAAGTCGCCGTACGGGATCGCCGACCTCAGTTCACCGAGGTCCACGGCCGCGCTGTCGCGGACCGGGGTCGAGCGCAGGAATCGCTGGCAGCGGTTGAGGACGTCCTCGCTCAGATCGCCGATCCTGTTGGCCGCCACCGCATCCGCCACCGCGGTCAGCTGCGCACGCAACTGTGTGACCGACCGCGTCCGGATTTCCACTCGCCGACCGTCGGCGAAGAGCACGGACGGCAGTGTGGGCATCTCCTCGTCTCCCCCGACGATCACCAGGAAGTCGACGTCGGAGCCCTCGTTGCCGAAGCCCTCCGCCAGCGATCCCTCGAAGACGACCGCACAGTCGTCGGGGACCGTGACCTCGGCCAAGGCGTGATCCAGGAGGTCGCCGATCCGGTCCGCGGTCAGCGCCGGGCTCCGGCCGGCAGCGGCGGCGCTCGCCGTGCCGTCCGCCTCATGCGCCTGCGCGTCCGTGAGCGCGCCGTCGCCGAACAGTTGCCACATATGCCGACGTCGTGGTTTCCCACTCGACGTCCGGCGGATCAGGCCACGCGGACCGGTGATCACCGTGACCGTTTGCGCCGGCCCCAGTTCGGCACGAAGCATGGTGCGGGCCCGCGCGATCCAGTCGCCGGGTTCGACCTCGGCGAACAGCGCGATCCCGGTGGCACCGGCGTCGGTGATCGCCACCGCGGCCAGCTTTCCCTTGGTGATGCCGCATTCGGCGGACACGCGGGACTCGATGTCCTCCATGAACACCGATCGTCCACGGACTTTCAGGCTGGCACCCATGCGGCCCAGCACGAACACCTCGTCGTTCCACAGGAATCCGGCATCGCCGGTGAACAACTCACCGTCCACGATCCGGGTGCTGCCCTCGGCCCGCCCGGAGTCGTCGGAGTACCCCATCGCGACCGATTCGCCCGTCACGACGACCTCCCCGAGGGTGCCGTCCGGCAACGGGCGTCCTTCGTCATCGACGACCCGCACCGACGAGTCCTCGGTCGAGACCCCCAGTCCCGCAATCCAGCCCGTCCCCGGATACTCGTCTCCGGCGATGAACGGACGCGTCTCGGCGATCTCCACGGGCGTGGCGAACTGCATGGTCGACGGGACGGGGCGCACCAGGGATATCGGCCGGTCACGTCGCGACGACGACACCATCAGTGTCGATTCGGCCAAACCGTAGGCCAGGGTGAACGCCTCGACGTCGAATCCGAGCGGGCCGACGAGGTCGGTGAATGCCGTGAGGTCGGCGATCTCCACCGGCTCCGAACCGACTGCGAGGGTGCGCCAACCCGACAGGTCGAGGTCCGCGATCGATTCCGGCGACACCCGGTGGGCGACATAGCCGAGGGCGAACGACGGCGACGGCGTGTGACGGGCGAGCGTCATCGATCGCAGCCACCGGGCGGGATCCCGGATGAACTGGTCGGGACGCATCACGTACAGGTTCTCCTGGTTGGTGACGGTGGTCAGGAAGCCGCCCACGAGTCCCATGTCGTGGTAGAGCGGAAGCCACGACGACATCGCCTCACCCGGCCGCCACCGCAACAGGTCGGTGATCATGGAGGTGTTCGTGGCCAGGCTCTCCCACGAGATCTGCACGCCGCGTGGCGATCCGGTGGAACCCGAGGTGAACTGCAGCAGCGCGCATCGTCCCGGCTCACCGAATTCGAACATCTCGGGCGGCGCCGGAATCCGATCGGGATCGATGGCCAGCGCCTCGGCGGTGCCGCCCGCACGCCGGGCCGCGCTCTGTACCACGTCGGCCAGACCGGGGATGGTCAGTACCACGCGTGGCTGCGCCTGCACGAGGATCGCGGCCACATGCTCGATGTACTCGTCGAGGTCACCGAAGGTGGGCGGGGTGATCGGGGTGAAGACGGCCCCACAGGCCCAGACGGCGTAAAACGCTGCCGCACAGGTGATGTCGGTCGGCATCACGACGCACACCCCATCACCCTCACGGACGCCTCGGGCACGCATCACATCGGCGATCGCCAGACTGACGCCGGCGACGTCACGGTAGGTGTGATGGGTCCACCCACCCTGCTCGTCGGCGAAGGCGATACCCGTCGAGGGATCGGCGTCGGACAGCCAGCCACGGATGATCTCCGGGGCAGTCAGTTCAGTGCGCGACCGCATTGCTCTCGCTTTCAGAGGTCTCCGTGGCCAGGATCGTCACGGTTCCCCGCGTCCCGTCCACCCGGATCCGCATGCCCGTCCGGAGTTGGGAAGTGGCGTCGCGGAGTTGGACCACCGTCGGAATCCCGAGTTCGCGGGCGACGATCGCGACATGGGTCAGTGGGCTGCCACGCTCGATGATCAGCGCCGATGCCGAGGGCAGCGCGGCCACCCAGCCCGGGTCGGTGCGATAGGCGACCAGAATCCCGCCGTCCACCCCGTGCGGTTCCGCGACCACCACGGCGGTGCCCTCGACGACCCCGGCCGCCGACGGTGTACCGGTGAGCACATGTCCTTCGGCCGCGGCGGGCAGGTCGGCGATCGGCACCCAGCCCTGCTCGGCGAGTTGCGCGTCGCCGAAATCGGCGCCGCTCGTCACAAATCTCTCGGGCGCGACGAGGGTCGCGTCATGCGCTCGCTGAACGCGACGTGAGGTGACCACGTCCCGCATATCGTCCGGCGACGCCTGCGTGTAACAGTCGCGGAGTTCGTCGATGGTCAACTCGAACACGTCGGTGAACTCGTCGATGACACCGCGGTGCCGCAAATCGCGGCCCATCTGCCGGATGAGTCGTTTGACCATTCCGAAAGCCCTTGTGCGGCAGAATCGCAACTGCTCGCGCTGGGCGGCGCAGCGGGCCGTCCGGTCGCGCAGACGGTCGTAGATGCGGCGGCGTATTCCGCTCAGGTGTTCGTCGAGGTACTCCTGTGCCGACTCGGTGGGGATGGTCGACTCACCGTCGGCGGCCGGTACCGACGACCCCACTTTCGCTAATGCACTGCGGATCATCAGGTACACCGATGACGGATCCTCCCGCAGGTCGGGGACCTCGAGCTTGAGCTCGTCCAGGCTGCGGTAGCCGTAGTCCGTCAGGTACCGATCCACTTCGGCGCGGAACTCGGTGTGCCCGAGGCGCAGTAATTCCTCGTGCAGCTCGGTCACTGCGATCTCGTCGATGGCCTTCCGTAGGTCGGGATCCCGATGTGCGAGCCGGGCGAGTTCGGTCATGGCCCGTGCCGGGTCGGCGCTCTCGATACCGGCGCCCGGGCCCACCACCGCGTACAGGAACCACTCGGGCGCGCGTGGCAACAACACCTTGGTCAGGATGTACATGCTGCCGGTCAGGGTCAGCAGGATCGCGTCGAGCACCATCAGCGGTCCCCAGCGTGCCACCAGGTCGCGATCGACCTCGCGGTAGGCGCGATACGCCTCGGGGCCGGACATCGCATCCAGATCGAGTTTCTCGAAGTCGTCGTACACCCGATAGAACTCGCGCAGGAATTCGTCGACGATCGCGTCGATGTGGCGCAGCCGGTTCACGTAGGTGACCGTGGTGACCAGTCGCGACCGAAACCGGGTCAGCCGGTTATCGAAGGTGAACGGCCTCAACGACTTTGCCAACGTGTCGTCCAGAGGTTCGGCGACGCCCAGCGCAGCCTCGAGCACCTTGCGATTGAGCGGGTAGCCGGGAGCGATGCCGACCATGCGATACCAGTGGATGAGGTTGTAGTACACCCGGCCGTGAAAGTAACCGAGCATCACCGGTGTCCACTGATCTGTCTGCGCCAGTTGCTTTTTCGGCACACGCAGCGACTCCGCATAGCCGCGGTAGACACGCCCGTAGATGTCGGCCGCGGTCGTGTAGGTCAGCGGCGAGGTGATACCGCTGAAGCTCTCGATGATGTTCGAGTTGTCCCAGATACGGATCTCACCGTCGCGAACCGTTTCGCCCGCCCCGACCAGTGCGTCGATCGCCGGCGTGGGTGGGGGCGGACCGGCTGCCGCGGCCGTGATGGGCCGGGTCTGCAGGAACCAGAATTGGTCGTCGGCGAACGCCCACTCGATGTCCTGTGGGGCATCGAGGCTTTCGGCAACGTCCCGCGCGGCGCGTACGAGTTCGATCACCTGGGTGGGCGAGAGGGCAAGTCGTCCGCGGTCGTTGTCATCGACAGGTCGGGTCGCGGCACCCGACTCCCCGTCCGGCCGGAACTGCGCCTCCTTGTCCCCGATCATCGTGTCCACGATCGCGCCGTCGTGATCGACCACCACGGTGTCGGCGTCGACGTATCCCGAGACCAGCCCCTCACCCAGCCCGTAGACGGAGCTGACCACTGCTTCATTCGTGGCACCCGACATCGGGTTCGCGGTGAACACGACGCCACTGACCTGTGCGTCCACCAGACGTTGCACGACGACGGCGGCCACCGGGATGTCGCGGCGACCACGAGCGAATCCGTAACTCACCGAGCGGGGAGAGAAGGCCGAGGCCCAGCACGCGCGGACCTTGTCGCACACCTCGTCGACACCGTTCACGTTGAGGAAGGTGTCGAACTGGCCGGCATAGGACGACTCCGGCCCGTCCTCTGCGGCGATCGACGACCGCACGGCGACCGCGCCACCACCGATGCGCGCGTATGCGTCGGTGATCAACTCCGCGATCTCATCGGGAGGTGTGGCCTCGAGGATCGCGGCACGCACGGACGCCGCCCGCTCGAGGGCCTGACCTTCGTCAACGGCCTCGACGAAGTCACCGACGAGCGACTCGAGCCCGGCCCCGGCGAGAAACCTTTCGAAGACGTCGGTGCCGATCACCGCCCAGTCGGGAACCGGAAGCCCCTGCCGGTGAAGGATCCCCAGCCCACGGCCCTTCCCGCCACCGAGCCTCGACAACGTCGACACATCAGTGGTCGGTCCCAGGATCTGCACGACGACACCTCTTTCGCGGGATTCGTTCCCGGCGGAGTCATCGTCAGCGAGTCATCCTCGGGTCGGATCGTTGCCCACCCTAACGGAACCATCTGATCCGTGAGGACGACCGCACCCACTCATACGGTCGGCCGTCCTACCCCGATCGACCGACTCACCGCCGGTGCCAGCGAGCCCCTGTCCCCGACCTCGACGTTCTCCAATCCCAGCCAGTCCGCCATCGCACGCAGGTCGAGAGCAAGACGCGCGGCGACGGCGGTGTCGTCACCGTGCTCCTCGACATAAGCCGCAGGAACACGCAACACACTCGCGGCGCGATCGGCTTTGACATCGACGCGGGCGACGATCTCGTCTCCCATGAGGTACGGCAGCACGTAATACCCGTGGACCCGCTTGTGGGCGGGCACATAGATTTCGATGCGGTAGTGGAAGTCGAAGAGCCGCTCGGCCCTCGGCCGGTAAAAGACCAGGGGATCGAACGGCGACAGCAGAGCACTGCGGTCGACCGTGCGGGGTACCGCGGCATCGGCATGGAGATAGGCCTCGTCACGGTCCTCACCGACCCGCACCGGCAACAGCGTGCCGTCGTCGACGAGATCCGCGACGGCGGCCCGCGTGTCGACGGTCTTGGTGCGGTAGTAGTCGGCGATGTCAGTGACCGTCGCGACCCCCAGTGCCTGCGACGCGCGGGCCGCGAGTTCGCGGTGGGCGTCGGCGCGGTCGATCCGCGTCTCTACGTTGTCCGCGCCGACGATCTCCTCGGTGAGCGCGTAGTGCCGGACGAAATTCCCGTTGCGCGTGGCCGACAGGTCTCCGGACGCGAACAGTGCCTCGCACACATGCTTGACCTCGCCGCGCTGCCACCAACTTCCCGCCCGGCCCGGTTCACGCTCGATGCCCAGTCGTTCCTCGATCTGCCGCGGTGTGCTCGGCCCCTCGGCGGCGATGACCTCCCGGACGTCGCGCGCCAGCGACCGGTTGCGCCGCATCACCTCACGCGTGTACCGATAGCGTCCGTCCCGGAATTCGTCACGGCGCCAACCGAACAGCGGCCAGTCGTCGATGGGAATCAGGGCCGCCTCGTGGGCCCAGTACTCGACGAGTAGCCGATCTCCGCGGACGGGCCAGGCGGCGCGGTCGAGCAGTCCGCGGTCATAGGGGCCGAGGCGACTGAACAACGGCATGTAGTGGGCGCGCACGGCGATGTTCACCGAATCCATCTGCAACAGCTTGGTCCGCCCGATGACGCGACGCAGATGCGCGCGGGTCGGAACGCCGCTCGGCATCCGGTCGGTGAATCCCTGTGCGGCCAGCGCCGTCCGGCGGGCCTGCGCTGCGGACAGGTCGGTACGCCGCGTCATGATCCGGCGGTGCCGGGCTCCGTCGTCGCGTGCCGTTGGTAGTCGACGAACCGGTACCGGATACCGGTCGACGAGACGAGCCAGTCACCGGTTGCCTCGGTGTCCCAGCGGTACGGGTCGATCTCCGGAGCGAACGCATCGGCACCGTCGATGAGGACATCGATCTCGGTCAGACGCAGATGAGTGGCGGCGTCCATGGCGGCCGCATAGATCTCGCCCCCGCCGATGATCGACACCGTCTCCCCCACCAGCTCCAAAGCGTCGGCCAGGCTGTGCACCACGTCCGCGCCGTCGGCGACGAACGTGGCCGATCGCGTGATGACGATGTTGCGCCGCTTCGGCAAAGGCCGGAACTTCGCCGGTAGCGAATCCCAGGTCTTGCGCCCCATGACCACCGGGTCGCTCGCGGTGATCTCCCGGAACCGAGCCATGTCCTCCGGAACCCGCCACGGAATGCCGTTGTCCCGGCCGATGGCGCCCGCACGGTCCTGTGCCCACACCAAAGCGATCACGCGCTGTGCACTCATACCGCTACGGGGGCCTTGATCCCGGGATGCGACTGGTATCCGACGATCTCGATGTCGTCGAAGTCGTAATCGACGATCGAATCCGCCTTGCGCAGTTCGAGTTTCGGGTACGGATACGGATCGCGCGACAGCTGCAACCGCACCTGGTCGACATGGTTGTCGTAGATGTGGCAGTCGCCACCAGTCCACACGAAGTCACCGACGTCGAGGCCCGCCTGCTGCGCCATCATGTGGGTGAGCAACGCGTACGACGCGATGTTGAACGGCACCCCGAGGAACAGGTCGGCACTGCGCTGGTACAGCTGGCACGAGAGTTTGCCGTCGGCGACGTAGAACTGGAAGAACGCATGACAGGGCGGCAACGCCATCTGCGGGATCTCCCCCACGTTCCAGGCGGAGACGATGTTGCGACGCGAGTCGGGATCGGACTTCAGCAGTTCGAGCGCATTCGCGATCTGATCGATGTGCTCACCCGAGGGTGTCGGCCAGCTTCGCCACTGCACGCCGTAGACCGGCCCGAGCTCACCGTTCGCGTCGGCCCATTCGTCCCAGATGCTGACGCCCCGCTCCTGAAGCCATCGGACGTTGGAATCGCCACGCAGGAACCAGAGCAGTTCGTAGATGATCGACTTCAGGTGCACCTTCTTGGTGGTGATCAGCGGGAAGCCCTGGGAGAGGTCGTAGCGGAGTTGGTGACCGAAGATGCTTCGGGTTCCGGTTCCGGTCCGATCGGCCTTCGGCGTTCCGCTGTCCATGACCAGCCGCAACAGTTCCTCATACGGGGTCGGGATCGTGTCTGTCGAGGTCGAATCGATGATGGCCGTGCGCACGTCATCGATTCTAGAACGGCGGCGGATCTGCCTCGCGCCGCCGGCGATTGTTTGCGCGTTCCGCCTGCCTGCGGGCGTGCTTCGCCGCGAGCCGCGTCCGGGCACGGCGAGGAGCGGATTCATCGGGCAGCGGCTCCGGTTCGGTGGGTGCGGCGAACCGGAGTCGCCGCAGTCCGGGGAACAAGTCCTCGTTCGTCTCGGCCTCGCCGGGCAGAACCAGTCCCTCCGGTGTGGTGTACTCCGTCCGTAAACGGCCGAGGGCGTCGCGGAACTGGTCGTCGATCCATGCACCGAAGGTCTTCAGCAGGTGACCGAACCGGCATTTCGCATTCATGCCGTCTGCTGTTGTCCGGCCGCCCGCACCGGGATCATCGTGGTCATATTCCTGCACGTGATCGAGATCCGAGACCCACGCCGACTGATCACATCCGGGATCGGCGCAGTAGCCGTCCCGGACGCGGATGAAACTGTCGAGAAAGGCCGAGGGTCGGTACGGGTCCGACGGTAGGTGCGCCGGGAGCGTGATCGTCCCGTCGGCGTTGTGCACCGCGTTGCCCGGCACCAGCGGACGGATCGTCGCATCCGGGCGCGCAGCGAGGTCGCGCACGTGCTCATCGGAGACGAGACCGTGACCGTCGACGAAACCGGCGTTGGCGGCGGTCCCGTTGAGCGTGCCCTCGTCGCAGACGACATGGATCACGACCTTCGCGTCCGCCGGCGGAAGAGTCGAGGGTGTCGGTATGACGGCCGGGCACTGCGCCCGAGCACATTCGCAGGTGAACGGCGTGCCGGACAACAGCGCGAACATCGCGTCGGAGCGGCGCTGCTGTGGCGTACGGCCGTCGTCGGTGCAGGCGGCGTCCGCGAGTGACGTCACCGCACCGGCTGCGATCCGGACGTTCTCCGCCGACATGACTCCGACGATCTCCGCCATGCCGTCGCCGCGCGGCTCCGTCCACACTCCGCGGGCATTCATCGCATCCCGGCGGCGATCGCGCACCGCATCGGGATCATGCCGAAAGATGATGCGGTCCACCATGTCCCGGAATCGGCGCCGCGACCAGACACCTGGCCTGGTACGCAGGATCTCGGCCACCTCGGCATCGATGATCGGCGTTGCGGCCGAGCCGGGATCCAGAAGGTCTGTGCGGGTGACGGCAGATTTTGCCTGCCATGTCGCGATGATCCCGTCACGGAGGCACTCGAACACCTGAGGCAGCCGATCACGCAATGCGACGGCTTCGTCGAGCAGCCGCTCCGCCTCGTACTGACGGATGCCGCGCGCACGCGAAATCCGTGCGGCGCAGTCGGCGAACGCATCGACGATGCGGTTGTCCGACTCCCCCCGGTCCTTGACGAGACGATCGAATAGCGTTGCCGCGCAGCGATAATCGGCATACATCAGATACGATCGCCCCCTGTCGACCTCGGTCATGGCGCAGAGCAGGTCGTTGGTCAACGAGTCATCGGGGTGCGACACGTCGACACCACCCACATAGTCCGACGGCAGACGAACCCACGGCGTGGGCTCCGGGAGCAGCGAGGACACGAGACACCTTCCGCGAGACGGAGTCGGGACAGGACATCGTCATCGTCGGGAAGTGCATCATCAGCGAGGAACCGAAACGGCCCGGCGGAGCGCCGGTTCGACTCATCTCATCCTGTTGTCTGCGACCCTACAAGCCACCACCGACAAACCTGACGGCCCACGCTCGGCACATCGACACCACGGGACATAAACACCACGGGGCGCGCACAGCGACCGGCCGCCTACCTCACATCGTCTGAACGAGCTGTTCCAGCTTCGGGAACAGGGTTCGCTTCCAACTGCGTTCCATACCGTTGCGCGCGAACTTCTGCCGACGGTCGTCCACGTCGAATCCACCGAAGCACAACAACACCCGCGTCCCGCGACCGTGCGGGAGCAGTCGCCAGTCCACGTACCAGCGAGCAGGTGGCGTCCCGCGTAGGTCGACATACGTATGCGTAAACCGCTCGTTCACCTCCACGGCGGTCACCTCGCACGCCACCTCGGCCGGCGGTTCGGCGGGGATCTCGAAGATGAATGACGCGCCGACCTCGGCCACCATCCCGGTCGATCGACACAACCACTGCTCCACGAGGTCCGGATCGGTGAGCGCTCGCCACACCTGGACGGGTTCCCTCGGCAAGTAGTGCCCGAGCTCGAACACCGACTCGTCGCGGTCGTCGTCGAACATCGGTCCCCCGTCAGTCATCCATCAGTCCGGCGGCGATCGAGGCGCCCAGCTCCCAGCACTTCTCGAGCGCCGCCTTGTCCGGTTTTCCGGATACCACGACGTACTCGGCGGCTTTCGCCCAGCCGAGCCCGGCGGTGATGGAGTCGACGGCGCGTTCGGCTCCTTCGCCGCCTTCGTTGGCGTGCAGGTAGAGCCCGAACGGGCGGCCCTGTGTCGAATCGAGGATCTGGTAGTAGCACGTGTCGAAGGCGTGTTTGAGGGCGCCGCTGATGTACCCGAGGTTCGCCGGTGTGCCCAGCACGTAGCCGTCGGCCTCAAGGAAGTCGGTGGCCGAAACCTCAAGGGCCGCACGGCGAATCACCTCGACGCTCTCGATCTCGGGATCGGTCGCACCGCTGATCACCGCTTCGAACATCGCCTGGCAGTGCGGCGACGGCGTGTGGTGGACGATCAGCAGCCGACTCATGACGGAGACCTCACGACTCGCGTCCGTGGTACTGCTCGACGGCCCGTTTCATCATCTGTCGGGCACGACTGCGGTCGCCGGCGTAGTCGTAGGCGCGCGCTATCCGGTAGGTGTTGTGCCAATCCTTCGGGTTCGCCTCCCACTCGTCCTTGACCTGTGCGAAGAGTTCGTCGGCGGCGTCGCGCTCGATGCGTCCCGACGGCCTGCGCGGCAGGGCAGACACATCGAGTTCGCGCCCCTCCTCCGCCATGGCTCGCGCCAGCCGTTGGTGTTCGAGACCGGCGCGCAGGGTGGCGTAGACGAGCCACGCACCGATCAGCGGCAGGATGAGCACCCCGATGCCGAGTCCGACGCCGGCGACCGAACCCTCCGAGATGAGGTCGACGCCCCGCTTCCCGAGCATGACGAAGTAGACGATCAGCGCGACCACCAGGAAGCCGATCATCCACACGATCGGACGGGCATCACGCTGCTTCGGAGCAGACGACTCGGCACTCATCTCAGAGATCCAGGAGCTCTTCGAGGCCGACGGTCAGTCCCGGACGACCACCGATCTCGCGCACCCCCAGCAGCACCCCGGGGACGAAGGAGGTGCGGTCGAGCGAGTCGTGGCGGATGGTCAGGGTCTCCCCTTGCGTTCCCAGCAGCACCTCCTGGTGCGCGACCAGACCGGCCAGGCGTACCGAATGCACACGCACACCGTCGACGTCGGCACCGCGGGCACCGTCGAGTTCGTCCGTCGTGGCATCCGGGCTCGCTCCGACCCCGGCGGCCTCGCGTGCCTCGGCGATCAGCGCGGCCGTTCGATAGGCGGTGCCCGACGGCGCATCGGCCTTGTGCGGATGATGCAGTTCGATGACCTCCACGGAGTCGTAGAAGCGGGCGGCCTGAGCGGCGAACCGCATCGACAGCACCGCGCCGATCGCGAAGTTCGGCGCGATGAGCACACCGACGCCGGGATTGTCGGCGAGCCAGCCGCGCACCTGGTCGAGGCGTTCCTCGGTGAAGCCGGTGGTGCCGACGACGGCGTTGATCCCGTTGCGGATGAGGAACTCCAGATTGCCCATGACCGCGCTCGGATGGGTGAAGTCGACGACGACCTCGGTCGACGAGTCGACGAACGCATCCAGCGAATCGTCCTTGTCGACGCCCACGGTGTAGGTCACGCCGTCGGCGGCCTCCACACCCGCGACGATCGCCTGGCCGACCTTGCCCGCACTGCCCAGCACACCGACCCGGATATCACGTGACATCGTGGAGAACCTTTCGTTGGAGCCGATCGATTTCTGTTGAGTCTATTCGGCGTCCCGGCACACGCCCGGAACCCAGGGGCTAGAAACGGAGCGTCGTGGTGCCCTTACGCCTGCCGCGCCAGCCGTACCGTCGCTCGGTGATGTCGCCGTGTCCGTCGTACCCGATGCGCAGCACCGTCGACGCCCGCGTGCCGTATCCGCGCATGTTGATGAACAACGACGACAACTGCTGCTCCCGGTCGTGGGACACCCCGGTCGCGGGCAGCCGGTCATCGGCTGCGGGGCGATCATCGGTCAGGAGCTGCAGGTACGGCTCCACGGATCGACCGGGAGCATCGCGTTCGACGATCCGCTCGAAGGCACCCCGCCCGTCGACGACCTTCGGCCAATCGTTGTCCAGCGCACCGTTGGACAGTCCGTGTACCCCGGGCACGACGGCCCGTGCGAGTGGTTCGGGACGGTTTGTCGCCCACCACATCTCGCCACCGTCGGACGCCCAGGCGTAGGCGAGGAAGTTCACCGGCTGATAGTCGTCGGCGTGGGCGACGAGCCGGCGGGCGGCGGCCTGCGGAGCATCTGAGCCGAGGAGAAAGTCGACGGGCAGCGCACCCCGGGACCGCGGACCGACACCTTCCGGTTTGCCCATCCGCACGTTCGTGACCATGCCGACCCGTGCGGGGTCGTCGGCGCGGACCGCCATCCACGTACCGCCCGCCTCCGCGTCACGTCCGCCGATGATCGGGGCATCGTCCCAGCGCGCCAGAGCGCGTGTCCGACGGCGCCGGAACTCGTCCCGGTTGGCCGCGACGATCAGCGGGAAATCCGGATGCGCCCGATAGGCGAACAGGATGAGACACATATGTGGTCCTCCCTCACTGCTTGTCCCTCACTGCTTGTCCCTCACTGCTGGTCGTCGCCGCGCTCTTGTCGTCGCCGGTATCCACTCACCGGGAAACACGAGACCCGCCACCGATCTTCCGGTGGCGGGTCATCATGTCAGATCTGCTGATAATCAGGCCTCGGCCTTCTCCTCGGTCTTCTCGGTCTTCTCCTCGGCGGGCTTGTCGCCGCCGGTGGCAGCACCCTCCTCGGCGACCGGCACGAGGCTGATCTTGCCGCGCTCGTCGATGTCGGCGATCTCGACGCGGAGCTTGCTGCCCACGTTGACCACGTCCTCGACCTTGTTGATGCGCTTGCCGTTGCCCAGCTTCGAGATGTGCACCAGGCCATCACGTCCCGGCAACAGCGACACGAACGCACCGAACGCGGTGGTCTTGACGACGGTGCCGAGGAAACGCTCGCCGACCTTCGGCAGCTGCGGGTTGGCGATGGCGTTGACCTTGTCGATCGCGGCCTGTGCCGACTCGCCGTCCGAGGCGCCGATGAACACGGTGCCGTCGTCCTCGATGGAGATGTTGGCGCCGGTGTCCTCGGTGATGCCGTTGATCGTCTTGCCCTTGGGGCCGATCAGCTCACCGATCTTGTCCATCGGGATCTTGATGGTGGTGATCCGCGGCGCGTACTTGCTCATCTCGTCCGGCTCATCGATGGCCTCGGCCATCACGTCCAGGATCGTCAGCCGGGCATCCTTGGCCTGGCTCAGCGCACCCGCGAGCACCTTCGACGGGATGCCGTCGAGCTTGGTGTCGAGCTGCAGAGCCGTCACGAAGTCCTTGGTGCCCGCGACCTTGAAGTCCATGTCGCCGAAGGCATCCTCGGCGCCGAGGATGTCGGTGAGTGCCACGTAGCGGGTCTCGCCATCGACCTCGTCGGACACCAGACCCATGGCGATGCCCGCGACCGGGGCGCGCAGCGGCACGCCGGCGTTCAGCAGCGACATGGTCGAGGCGCACACCGAACCCATCGAGGTGGAACCGTTGGAGCCCAACGCTTCCGAGACCTGACGGATGGCGTACGGGAAGTCCTCGACGCTCGGGATGACCGGTGCCAGGGCACGCTCGGCGAGGGCGCCGTGACCGATCTCGCGACGCTTCGGCGATCCGACTCGGCCGGTCTCACCGGTCGAGTACGGCGGGAAGTTGTAGTGATGCATGTACCGCTTGGAGGTCTCCGGTCCGAGCGAGTCGATCTGCTGGGCCATCTTGACCATGTCGAGGGTGGTGACACCCAGGATCTGGGTCTCGCCGCGCTCGAAGAGTGCGGAACCGTGCGCCCGCGGGATCACGCCGACCTCGGCCGACAGCGCGCGGATATCGGTGATGCCACGACCGTCGATGCGGAAGTGGTCGGTCAGGATGCGCTGGCGCACAAGCTTTTTGGTCAGCGCACGGTAGGCGCCGCCGATCTCCTTCTCGCGACCCTCGAACTTCGGTCCGAGCTGCTCGAGGATGTCGGCCTTGAGCTCGTCGGTCTTGTCGTCGCGCTCCTGCTTGCCCGGGATGGTCAGGATCTCGGAGAGGCGATCGGTCGCGGCGTCGGCGACGGCGTCATAGACATCCGACTCGTACGGCGGGAACAGCGGGAAGTCGCCGGTCTCCTTGGCCGCGGACTCGGCGAGCGACTTCTGCGCCTCGCACAGGCGGGCGATGAAGGGCTTGGCGGCCTCGAGGCCCTCGGCGACGATCGCCTCGGTCGGAGCCTGCGCGCCACCGGCGACGAGCTCGATGACGTTCTCGGTGGCCTCGGCCTCGACCATCATGATCGCGACGTCGGCGTTGTCACCGGAGCCGGACACGATGCGGCCGGCGACGACCATGTCGAAGACCGCGCCTTCGAGCTGCTCGACGGTCGGGAAGGCGACCCACTGGCCCGCCTTGTTCTCCTCGGTCGGGATGAGCGCGATGCGCACGCCACCGACCGGGCCCGAGAACGGCAGTCCGGCGAGCTGGGTGGATGCCGACGCTGCGTTGATCGCGACGACGTCGTACAGATCCTTGGGATCGAGGCTCATGACGGTCACGACGACCTGGATCTCGTTGCGGAGGCCGTCGACGAAGGACGGACGCAGCGGCCGGTCGATGAGACGGCAGGTGAGGATCGCATCGGTGGACGGACGGCCCTCACGACGGAAGAACGAGCCGGGGATGCGGCCGGCGGCGTACATCCGCTCCTCGACGTCGACCGTCAGCGGGAAGAAGTCGAAGTGCTCCTTCGGCTGCTTCGACGCCGTGGTGGTCGACAGCAGCATGGTCTCGTCGTCGAGGTACGCGGTGACGGAACCGGCGGCCTGCAGGGCGAGGCGTCCGGTCTCGAAACGGATGGTGCGGGTACCGAAGCTGCCATTGTCGATGACGGCGGTGGCTTCGGTAATGGCGTCGTCGAAGTCCTCTTCGACAACAGTGGTCACATCTGACATGTGGTGACGTATTTCCCTTCGTGGCGGTTCCCTCCGTGAGGGAACCGGTGTGTGACTATGCGGGCGCGGACAGCTGCCAGGTCTCATGCGCATGCATGAGCAGGCCGATGCCGGCTTTATGCGGTGACCCGCCGAGAGATGATTGGACGAACCGGGCGCACGATTCGCGCTCCGGAGGTGCTCAGACGGCCTTCGATCGAAGCGGCCGGAACCGAATGTTCCGGCGGCCACTACCGAGGACCGATCTGACGTGATTCGAGATGTCCAACGCGACCTTCGCGGCAGCAGTCAAGCTGAAGTTTAGCATTCCGGCCGAAGAGCGCCGCATACGACTCGGCCGCCCTCACCGGGAAACGGTGGGGCGGCCGGGACCTGAAGGATCAGGTGCAGGTCAGCGACGCAGGCCGAGACGCTCGATCAGCGAACGGTAGCGGTTGATGTCGACCTTGGCGACGTACTTCAGAAGGCGGCGACGGCGGCCGACCAGCAGCAGCAGGCCACGACGGCTGTGGTGATCGTGCTTGTGGGTCTTGAGGTGCTCGGTGAGGTCGGTTATGCGCTTGGTCAGCAGCGCCACCTGGGCCTCCGGCGAACCGGTGTCGGACTCGTGCAGCCCGTACTCGGCGAGAATGGTCTTCTTCTGCTCGGCAGTCAATGCCATGGGGATACTCCCTGATCTCAGTGCCGCGTTCACAAACTCGGGCGTGCCACCGCGGACCGCAGCAACGCCGACGATCCAATCTACCAGGCTGGATGGGCTCCCCCCAAATGCGGACCCCTCGGTCGCGGTCGACCGTGACCGTCGGTGCTACTCGGCGTCCGCCAGGATGGTGCGGGTCTTCGCGACGTCATCATCCATCGCGGTGATGAGATCGTCGATGCTGGCGAAATTGGCCATGCCGCGGATGCGTCCGACGAAGTCGACGGCCACATGCTGGCCGTAGAGGTCGGCGGTGGTGTCGAGGACGAAGGCCTCGACGGTCCGGGTGCGCCCGGAGAACGTGGGATTGGTGCCGACGGAGACCGCCGCCTCATAGCGCTCCCCCGGCACCACCTGACCGACGACCGGTCCCGGCCCGAGAACCGTGAACCAGGCGGCATAGACGCCGTCCGCGGGGATGGCGGCGTGCATGGGCGGCGCGACGTTGGCGGTCGGGAAGCCCAGTTCGCGTCCGCGACCGTCGCCGCGGACCACGACACCCTCCACGCGATGGGGTCGCCCGAGCGCCTCGGCGGCGCGCTCCACATCGCCGGCCGCCACGCACGAACGGATGTAGGTCGACGAGAAGGTCACCGCGTGTTCGCCGAACAGGGAGATGGCCTGTACCTCGAACCCGAACTTCCCGCCCAGTTCGGTCAGCTTCGCCACATCACCCGCGGCCTTGCGGCCGAAGGTGAAGTTGTCGCCGACGACGACTTCGGCGGCGTGCAGTTGCTCGACGAGCATGTCGTGCGCGAAGTCCTTGGGCGACTTCGACATCAGTTCGGGAGTGAACGGCATGACGCAGAAGACATCGATGCCGAGTTCTTCGGCGAGTTCGGCTCGCCGGGTCAGCGTCGACAATTGCGGCGGATGCGACCCGGGCCGCACCACCTCGGCGGGATGCGGGTCGAATGTCATCAGGACCGAGGGCACATCGCGCTCGGCCGCCGCCTTCGTCGCGGCATGGATCAGCTGGGCATGACCTCGATGGACACCGTCGAATACTCCGATGGTGACCACACATCTGCCCCAGTCCGCCGGGATGTCCTCGAGACCGCGCCAACGCAACACGCGCACCAGCCTACGAGGTGCGGACCGGGCAGACCACCGCGACCGGCGAGGGCCGCACGGCGTGTCGCACCGAGGGTGAACGCCCGATGTCGACGCGATGGCCGGCAATCCACCATCCACGGCGCCACGGATCCTCCGTGCCCCCATCACATCCCGCGGTTCGGACGCCGATCGCGCCGCTTCCGTCGACGCCTCCGCACACCCCGCACGTCGGCCGTTACGGTGCGTGGCCCGGTCGTCCGACGATTCCGGACGCGTGCGGCCGACGGCTAAGCTCGCATCATGTCGCCTTCGCGCTCCACTTCCGGCACCTCATCCGCGGCCGGCACGTCGTCGCGCCCGGACGCCGATGACACGACCGGCGCCCCCACCGAGCGGCCCGTGACCGAGTTGTCCACGGTCACCCAGGATTATCTGAAGGTGATCTGGACCAGCCAGGAATGGGCAGAGGTCAAGGTGACCACCAAGATGCTCGCCGAACGGCTCGGAGTGTCCGCGTCCACCGCGTCCGAGGCCATCCGGAAACTCGCCGACCAGGGACTGGTCTCCCACGAGAAGTACGGTGCCGTCACGTTGACCGACGAGGGCAACAACGCCGCGATCCTGATGGTGCGGCGCCACCGGCTGCTCGAGACATTCCTGGTGCGCGAACTCGGCTATGGCTGGGACGAGGTCCACGACGAGGCGGAGATCCTCGAACACGCCGTGTCCGACCGGCTGATGTCGCGCCTCGACGCCAAGCTCGGACATCCGGACCGCGACCCGCACGGTGACCCGATCCCGGCACTCGACGGGTCGGTGCCGAGCCCCGACGTCACTCTCCTGTCCGACCTCGAGGTCGGTGAATCCGGCCGTGTCGCACGGATTTCCGACACGGATCCGGACATGCTGCGCTACTTCGACGAGGTGTGCGTCGCGCTCGACTGCACGGTCACAGTCGTCGAGAAGCGACCGTTCGCCGGCACGATCACCGTGTCCGTCGGAGGTGCGAACATCGATCTCGGCGATATCGCCGCGCGCGCGATCTTCGTCGTGCGCACGCCCTGACCGTCGTCACGCGGGCACAGTCGCGGGCACATAGGTGCCGTGGAACCCCATCGGAATATGGTGGGCCAGTTGAGCTGTCGCTACCGGACCGTCGGGCACCCGTTCGGAGTCGAGGACGATCAGGCGCGACGTCGACTCCGCGGGCTGATGTTCGACCGAGAGCAGCCACCCCGCGCCTTCGGCTCCCCGGGCCGGATCGGGCGCGAACACCGGCTCGCACACACTGTTCCCCGTCGCCACCGTGAAGATCCGGTTCTCACCGGTGCGGTGATCACACACCATGATCGAATCCGGATCCCCCTTCGGCAATGACGCGGCGGCCGCGAAACTCACTGCGTTGTCCCGACTCTCGTAGCGGTGGTCGATCTGCGGGAACTCGCAGCCGAGTTCGGCGACCGGTTCGCGGACCATCGTCGTCCCCGAGATGCGCACCCGTTCCAGACGACCGCCGAACGCGCCTCCGGAGTCCTCGTGATAGTCGCGCAGGTGCTGATTCCAGCCGGCCCATCCCGTCGACGCGTCGTGCGCGACGATCTCCACCACCACGTCGTCACCGTCGTCGAAGGCGTTGTTGGCATGGAAGTGGAACAGCGCATCCGTGTCGAATATCCGTGGCCGGCCACCATCGCGCGGCACGAGGGCCACCCGCGAACCCAGCGATTCGTCGAAGGTCATGCATCGGTCGATCGACGACAGGCCGAGCGCCGCGCGTATCGGCCGGTTCACCACAATCGGGTCGACGATGAAGACCAGGTAGCGGTCGGTGATCGCGAAGTCGTGGCAGAACGTCGGCCGGGCGAGCGGGAAGGTCGCGAACCGGTCCATACGCCCCGACGGCGCGCGTCGGTAGCAACGGATCATGGGGCGGGGCACCAACTCGATGCCGAAGTTGAACATCTCGCCGGTGCGGGGATCGATCTTCGGATGCGCGGAGAACGCACCCAGCAACTTGAGGGCGCCACCGAAGTCCTCCACGCCGATGGTCGCGAGCGTCTCCGGGTCGAGACGGTGCGGCCTGCCGCCCTCCCACAGGGAGAACAGTCCGTCCCCGTGCGCCACCACGTTGGTGTTGGACACGTTGGACGGAAGCCGGACAGCGTTGGCCGGCACGCCTCCCGGGCGCAGCGTGCCGATGCCGCGGCCGATGGTCCCGTCGGCGCTGTTGCGGAAATGCCGCGTGCGGACATAGCGGTTCCGGAATCCGACACCGCCGGCGCCGATCTCGAAGCGGGACACCATGCCGTCACCGTCGAAGATGTGTCCGAGACGCTGCCCCGCGACCTCCAGACGTCCCGGACCGATGCGGTAGAGGACGCCGGACAGTCCGTCGGGCAACCGCCCGTCGATGTCCTCCACGCGATAGTCGTACTCCGACGTCAACGCATCCCACGGCGACTGGCCGGACGATCCCCCGAGAGCGGCCTCGGCCGCATGCTGAGACGGTGCCATGCGATCAGTCTCGCACACGATGAGACAAGTGACGCGATTTGTGTCTCAAATACGTGGCAGAGGCAGAAATCGCGAGGTCGTCACGGGTTACAGTTGTCGCCGTGAAGGACACGCGATTGATCGACGGCGCCATCGAGGCGATCGCCGACCGTGGTCTTTCCTCCCTCACCCTGGCCGCTGTCGCCAAACACGCCGGCGTCAGCCGGGCCACCGTGTACCGGCAGTTCGGGAACCGGTCGGCACTGATCAACGCCGTCATCGAACGTGAGATCCAGACGATGCAGACCATCGTCTTCGAGCGCATCAGCATCTTCGACGACCCGCGCCACACGGTCCGACTGCTGGTTCGCGAGGTTCTCGACTATCTGGGTGGTCACCGAGCGTTACGCGCCGTTCTCACCCATGACGCTGCCGACGTGATCCCCTGGCTGGTCGAGCGTGGCGACGGCCATCCGACTCTCATCGAGGCCGTCACCGGGGCGACGTTGCCGCACGTCCAGGGCACTTCCCTGGCCGATCACCTGTCGCCGACGCCCGAGCGCGCCGTGGAGCACATTGTGCGGGTGGTCTTCGCGCACCTTCTGGTGCCCTCGTCACGGATGTGCGACGACGACGTCGCCGACCTCGTCACCGCTGCGGTGATCCGTACGCCGGAGACGCCTGCGGTGACACCTCACCGGGGCACCGGGCAACGCGGCTGAGGCCACGCCGGCCGTCAGCGCAGGGTGGCCGGGCGGACCACCATCACCGAACTGGCGCGGCGGCCCTTCTCCTGCACCAGCGCTATCGCCTGCCCGCCGGGATCGATCACCACGTAGATGCCCTTACGGCCGACCGGCTCCAGCCACCGTCCCTGGCTGATCGACTCGGCCTCGTCGGCATCTATGTCGCGGTGCGGGAACGACAGCCGTACCGCTTCGTCGATCGTCAGCGAGAGTTCGGGACCGTCCGTCAGGTCGTCGAGGCGCCGTGCATGGTCGAGCGTGAACGGCCCCACCGCGGTCCGGCGCAACTCGGTGAGATGTCCGCCCACCTCCAATGCGGCGCCGAGATCCCTTGCCAGCGAACGAATATAGGTACCGGACGAACAGTCGACCTCGACGTCCACGTCGGTGAACCGCCATCCGGGCGACTCGGTGTCGACCACTGAGCGGATGCCCAGGACATCGAACCGTGACACCGTAACCGGTCGCGGCGCCAGATCGAATTCGGCACCGCTGCGGGCCAGCGCGTGCGCACGCCGGCCGTCGACCTTGATGGCACTGACCCTGGCGGGCACCTGCTCGATGTCGCCGGTGAGTGCGGCGACGCCGGAAGCAATCTGATCGTCGGTGAGATGTGCTGCGTCCGTTCGGGATATCACCTCACCCTCGCGATCGTCGGTGGTCGTGGCGGCACCCAGCCGGATCGTCGCGGTGTAGGACTTCGTGGTCAGCGACAGCAGCCCGAGCAGCTTGGTGGCCCGTTCGACACCGACGACCAGCACGCCGGTCGCCATCGGGTCGAGCGTCCCGGCATGGCCGACTCGCCTGGTGTTGAACAACTTCCGGCACCGCGACACCACGTCGTGGCTCGTCATACCGGCGTCCTTGTCGACGATCAGCAGCCCGGCGTTCTCGATCGATGCATCCGCCATGTCACACCAGCGCAATCGACGTCACGATGAGACCGCGATCCACGATCCACCGGCCCGGCAGCTCTGCCAGGGGTGCACCACCGTCACGTGTCCTGCCGTCGATGAGGATGCGCGAGGTGAACGTTCCCGACGACGGACCGGTCTGCTCGAAGGTGATGTGTGCGTCCTCGAATCCCAGCCAGCGCTCGGTCAGCGGAAACCATGCCTTGTAGGTGGCCTCCTTAGCGCAGAACAGAAGTCGGTCCCAATGCAGTCCGTCATCCGGGCGACCGGCCAGCACGTCACGCTCCTCGGCGATGCTCGTGTGGTCCAGCACGCCGTCGGGCAGAGCCTCGTGCGGTTCGGCGTCGATACCGAGCGAGCGCACCTGCAGCGAATACGCCACCACTGCGGCCCGGTAGCCGTCACAGTGCGTCAGGCTGCCCACCACCCGCTCCGGCCACAGCGGCATGCCCCGTTCACCACGCAGAATCGGGGCGGGCTCCACACCCAGCTGCGACATGGCTTGCCGCGCACAATATCTCGCAGTCGTGAACTCACGACGACGTTTCTCCACCGCCCGCTCGACGAGCCCGCGCTCCGCCGGCAGCAACTCGATGCCCGGCGGATCCTCGAAGGCCTCCGACGCCGCCACACCGGTGGGCAGCAATCGCTCGATCATGACTCTCCTTCACGAGGCCCGTCGGTGGGTGTCGCCGAACCGCGTCGTTCGCGGCGCTCACGGAGGCGGCGCGCGAATTCCTCGGCCCGCTCCGCGTAATCGGGCGGGAGATCGAAGCGTACCCCGTGCCCCGGCAGGTCGTCGGCGCGCAGGCCCGGGTCGGGAATGATGGGCCGCAGCAACGGTTCCGGAAGACCGCGACGTTTCCACTCGCGGGGATAACCGACCGACACCTCCTCGAACCGCACGTCGTCGTACCAGGTGGTCCGCGGAATGTGGAGGTGGCCGTACACACAGCAGGCCGCGCGATAGCGGGTGTGCCAATCCGTTGTGAGCTCACTGCCGCACCAGAGCGCGAACTCCGGATAGATCAGCGCATCCGTCGGTTCCCGGCGCAACGGCCAATGGTTGATGAGGACCGTCTGCTCCGACGGATCGAGGTCGTCGAGGCGGGCACGCGTCGCCTCGATCCGCGCGCGACTCCAGGCATCGCGGGTCCCGAACGGCTCCGGCGACAGCAGGAACTCGTCGGTGGCGACGACGTTTCGCTCGCGTGCCAGCGCCAGCGCGGTCAGCTTCGTCGTGGTGCCCTCGGGACGAAAGGTGTAGTCGTACAGGAGGAACATCGGCACCACCCGCACCGGCGGCGTCCCGTCCCCCGGGTCGAACAGCGGGTAGATGTCCTCGGGCGTGATCACGCCGATGTCGCGGCACGCCTGCACGAGGTAGTCGTAGCGCGCCACCCCGAAGATCTGCAGCGGGTCCTTCGCCGTGGTGTACAGCTCGTGATTCCCGGGCACCCAGATCACCGTGTGGAAGCGGGCGCGCAGACGGCGCAGCGTGTCGATGATGTCGTCGGTGCGTTCGGCGACGTCTCCCGCCACGATCAGCCAGTCGTCGGCGGATGAGGGACGGATCTCATCGATGATGTGCTCGTTGCCGCGGTGCGCCACATGCAGATCGCTGATCGCCCAGAGAGTTGCCACAGGGATCCATCGTGCCAGAACGCCGGGAACAGCCCGCCCGAGCGGTGTCGTCCGGGCAGATGACAGAGCCGACCCCGGCACTCGAGACGTGCGATGCTTCGGTGCATGAACGTTCCGGCACCGGCATCCGCCTCCCCGGCAGATCGACCTGCTCCGGGGTCACGCGGACCGACCTGGGTGCACTTGCTCGTCGGCACAGTGGTCTTCGTGAGCTTCTGGCTCGTCAACGCTGCCATTACCGCCGCCTCGTGGCAGACGAAGGGCAACGTCTGGGTGTTCTTTGCCATCTTCACCGTGATAACCCTCGTCTTCACTGTCGGTGCGGGTCTGTGGGCACGGCGACTGTGGCAGGGGCTCACCGCCATCGCGTGGGGTGTGCTGGTCTACGGACTTGCCCGGCTGTTCGTCGCGGTCAATGTGGTGAGAGTGCACTCGGCAGACGTCGAGCCGACCTTCTCGCCGTGGCTGGTGATCCCGTTGTACTTCGTGGCCGCCATCGGCGTCTGGTCCATTGCACGCCGCCGTACGTGGTGGACCCTACTGGGTGTACTCCCTGCGGCCGCCTGGATCGCACTGGCCACCTGGGTGCTGACTGTGCATCCCCCGAACTACGGCAACCTCATCGTGACCGCAATCGTCACGGCCTCGATCGATGTCGCCTTCATCCTCGGCGGCATCCTCATCTTCTGGGCTGCCGATGCGATCGGTGTGGCCATCCGGAACGGACGCGGCGTAACCGTCACCGCTCCGGCCCCGACACCCGCGAATCCGGTGATTCCACTGCGATTCGGTGACGGTTATGCCGGCTCACACCCCTTCCCGGGCCCATCGCCCGGATCGTATGCGCCAGGCCACGGTCGCCAGCCGTATCAGCATGAAGGTCATCAGGCCGCTCCATATCCCGGCCAGCCCCCAGTCGAATACCAGCGACAACCAGATCAGCGGTAGGAACCCGACCAGGGCTCCGATGAGCGTGGCCGTCCGCAGGTACGCCGCGTCGCCGCTGCCGAGCAGCACGCCGTCGAGGGCGAACACGACACCGGCCACCGGCAGCATGCCGACGAAGAACCACCAGGGCACCGAGATCGCCTGCAGGATATCGGGATCCGCGGTGAAGATCCGTGGGATCAGACCGGAGCCGACGGCGAAACACACCGCCGCCACCGCGGCAGCGGCGACCGACACCACGGTGACCCGGCGGGCGACCCGTTTCGCGACCGTCGCCGAGCCTGCCCCGAGCGCGGCGCCGACGAGTGCCTGGGCGGCGATCGCCAGCGAGTCGAGGAACAGCGACATGAACTCCCACAGCTGCAGCACCACCTGGTGCGCGGCGACGGCCGCCACCCCGAAGCGCGCGGCCACCGCGGCGGCGGACAGGAAGCAGATCTGGAAGGACAGACTCCGGACCACCAGGTCGCGTGCGAGCACCAGCTGTGACCGGATCACCCCGGGATCGGGACGCCGCCGGGCGACGCCGGCCCGCCGGGACTCGCCGATCACCCTGCCGGCGAACAGGATTCCGGTGATCCCCTGCCCCACCAGATTGGCGACGGCGCTGCCGTTCAGGCCCAGTCGGGGCATGCCCAGCACCCCGTGCGTCAGTCCGACTACCAGCACGGCGGCGACTCCGAGACCCACGACCACGTACACGACCGGGCGCCGGGTGTCCTGCACGCCACGCATCCATCCGTTGCCCGCCATCGACAGCAGGATCAACGGCACCCCGAAGACCGCGATCCGCACCCAGCCGACGGCATCGGTCGCCACCTGCGCCTGCTCGGTCCCCGAGCCGACGAGCACGCGTAACACCACGGGCGCCAACGGATACATGACCGCGACGATCAGCAACCCGACCCCGACGGCGATCCAACTCGCCTGGACGCCTTCGGAAATCGCTCCGCGACGGTCTCCGGCACCGAAACGCCGGGCCGAGCGCGCCGTGGTGCCGTACGACAGGAACGTGAGCTGTGTGCTGATGACCGAAAGGACGAGCGTGGCGACGGTCAGTGCCGCCAACTGCTGTCCGCCCAGCCGACCCACGACCGCCAGATCCAGAAGCAGATACAGCGGCGGCGCGATAAGCACGGCCAGAGCCGAGATCGTCAGCGTGGCGATCCGGCGGGTACCGGCGTCGACGGACTGTGTCAGAGCGACTCCACGAGTCGCGCGATGACCTCGTCCGGGGTGCCCTGATCGCCGTACCCGCTGGCATGGCGATGACCGCCGCCGCCGTGTGCGGCCGCGATGGGCACCAGGTCGACGCTGTCCTTCGAACGCAAGGACACTGTCCAGGATCCCGGTTCGATCTCCTTGAAGACGGCGGCCACCTGTGCCTCGTCGGCAGTTCGGACGATGTCGATGACACTCTCCGACTCCGCCCAGCTCATGCCCTTGAGGACGGAGTGCTCGACGACCGCGTACACGAGTCCCTCACCGTCACAGGCCGTCGGTACCAACTGTGCACCGTCGAGGACGGTGGCGACCATGCCGAACCACCGGAACGGATGGGTGTCGATGAGCGTCCTGCTCCACGTGCGGCCGTCGACACCCATGTCCAGCAGGCGTGCGGCCACCCGGAAGGATTCGGGCCGCGCCCATTTGAACGATCCCGTGTCGGTGACCAGACCGGCATAGATGCAGGTGGCGATGTCGACGTCGATCGAGACCCCCATCGCGTCGAGGACATTGAGAACGAGCACCGTGGTGCAGTCGGCGTTCGGATCGATGAGATCGAGATCGCCGAAGCCCTCGTTCGACGCATGATGATCGATGGTCACCGTTCTCTGCGCGGACGAGATCACATCGGCCAGATCATCGAGACGGCTCAGACCTGCGGCATCGACGGACACGACGATCGGGTGCCCGGCCAATTTCGCCGCCGGCACGAGCAATTTACTGCCGGGCAGGTCGTACAGATTGTCCGGAAGCGGCGAGCTGGCCGGATAGGACACCTCGACGTCCACACCCAGCTGATCGAGTGCCTGACCGAGTGCCAGGCCACTGCCCATCGTGTCGGCGTCGGGTCGCACGTGGCAGAGAATGGTGACCGCGGATGCCCCGGACAGGAGCGAGGCCACCTCGACGCTCGTTGACGGACTCACTCGCCGGTGCTCTCGGGGCGCGACGAACCGTCCGACGGGCCGTCGGACGGACCATCGTCGTCGCTGCTGCGATAGGGATCGGCGTCGCCCGCCGGTGTGGCTTGCTGCGCCTGCCGGGCGACCATCTCGTCGTTCGCCCTGGCCCGGGCGACCAGCTCCTCCATGTGCCGGGCGGCGTCGGGAACCGTGTCGAGCACGAAGGTCAGTGTCGGCGTGAACCGGACCCCGGTGCCGGCGCCGACCTTCGAGCGAAGGATGCCGGTCGCCGCGGTCAGTCCGGCGGCCGCCGCCGCGTAATCCGGCTCGGCGTCGACTGATTCACCCATCACGGTGTAGAACAGCGTCGCGTCATGGAGGTCGTTCGTGACCCGGGCATCGGTGATCGTCACCGCGGCAAGCCTCGGATCCTTGATCTCGGTCCCGATCGCCGAGGCGACAATCGACGAGATGCGCTTGGCCAGTCGTGCGGCCCGCGCCGAATCAACCATCTACTCGTTCCTTTCGAGATGAGACGGGCTCGCCCCCTTCGCGATCACCGCACGGTGCGCACTCTGCGGTGCGCGGTGCCGTGACCGCGAAGGGGGCATGATCCGAGTATGCGGAACCATAGGTTCCACAGTCTCAGTCGCGAGCCTTCTCCTGCAGTTCGTAGCTCTCGATCACATCATCGACCTTGATGTCGCTGTAAGTGACCGTGAGGCCACATTCGTAGCCTTCGCGGACCTCGGTGACATCGTCCTTCTCGCGTCGCAGCGACGAGATCGTCAGATTTTCCGCGATCACGACATTATCGCGCAGCAGTCGCGCCTTGGCGTTGCGACGCATGATGCCCGACTGGACGAGGCAACCGGCGATGTTGCCGACCTTCGACGACTTGAAGATCGCGCGGATCTCGGCGCGGCCGAGCTCCACCTCTTCGTAGACCGGCTTGAGCATGCCCTTGAGCGCGCTCTCGATCTCGTCGATGGCCTGGTAGATCACCGAGTAGTACCGGATGTCGACACCCTCGCGGTTGGCCAGCTCGGTGGCCTTGCCCTCCGCACGGACGTTGAAGCCGATGATGATCGCATCCGAGGCCGCCGCCAGGTTGACGTTGGTCTCGGTGACGCCGCCGACACCACGGTCGATGACGCGCAACGACACCTCGTCGCCCATGTCGATGCCGAGGAGCGCCTCCTCGAGGGCCTCGACCGTACCCGAGTTGTCGCCCTTGAGGATCAGGTTGAGCTGGCTGGTCTCCTTGAGAGCCGAATCCAGGTCTTCCAGGCTGATCCGCTTGCGGCTGCGCGCGGCCAGCGCGTTGCGCTTGCGCGCATTGCGGCGGTCGGCGATCTGCCGAGCGGTCCGGTCCTCTTCGACGACCAGCAGGTTGTCGCCGGCACCGGGCACCGACGTGAAGCCGATGACCTGCACCGGACGCGACGGCAGTGCCTCGTCGACGTCGTCGCCGTGCTCGTCGACCATGCGACGGACACGTCCGTAGGCGTCGCCCGCGACGATCGAGTCGCCGACCTTGAGCGTGCCGCGCTGCACCAGCACGGTCGCCACCGGTCCACGGCCGCGGTCGAGATGCGCCTCGATGGCGACACCCTGTGCGTCCATGTCCGGATTGGCCCGCAGGTCCAGCGAGGCGTCCGCGGTCAGGAGGACCGCCTCGAGCAATGCGTCGATGTTCTCGCCCTGCTTGGCCGAGATGTCGACGAACATCGTCTCGCCGCCGTATTCCTCGGGGATCAGCCCGTATTCGGTGAGCTGTCCGCGGATCTTCGCCGGGTCGGCGCCTTCCTTGTCGATCTTGTTGACCGCGACCACGATCGGCACGTCCGCGGCCTGCGCGTGGTTGACCGCCTCGACCGTCTGCGGCATGACACCGTCGTCGGCCGCGACCACGAGGATCGCGATGTCGGTGGCCTTCGCACCACGGGCACGCATGGCGGTGAACGCCTCGTGACCCGGGGTGTCGATGAAGGTGATCAACCGGTCGTCGCCGTTGAGGTGGGTGTTCACCTGGTAGGCACCGATGTGCTGGGTGATGCCACCGGCCTCGGCCTCGCGGACATTCGCCTTGCGAATCGTGTCGAGCAAGCGGGTCTTGCCGTGGTCGACGTGACCCATGACGGTGACCACCGGCGGACGCTGCTCGAGATCGTCCTCGCCGCCCTCGTCCTCGCCGTAGGTGAGGTCGAAGCTCTCGAGGAGCTCACGATCCTCGTCCTCCGGGCTGACGACCTGGACGGTGTAGTTCATCTCGGAACCGAGCAGCTCCAGCGTCTCGTCGTTGACCGACTCGGTCGCCGTGACCATCTCACCGAGATTGAACAGCGCCTGCACCAGCGACGCCGGGTTGGCATCGATCTTGTCGGCGAAGTCGGACAGCGACGCACCGCGGGCGAGGCGGATGACCTCGCCGTTGCCACGCGGCAACCGCACGCCACCGACGACCGGCGCCTGCATGTTCTCGTACTCGGCGCGTTTCGCCCGCTTCGACTTGCGACCCCTGCGCGGAGCACCGCCGGGACGACCGAACGCACCCGCGGCGCCACCGCGTCCACGACCGCCGCCGCCACCGGGGCGACCACGGAAGCCACCGGGAGCACCGGCACCGGGCGCACCGCCACCGCCGCCGCGGTAGCCTCCGCCACCGCCGCCGCGACCGCCGCCGGGGCCGCCACGGCCGCCGGGACGCGCGTCGGGCCGTGCGGCACGACTGGGCATGGCACCCGGGTTCGGGCGCGGGGGCATGCTGCCGGGGCTCGGACGGGGACCGCCCTGACCCGGACCGGGACGGGGACCGCCCTGACCGGGGCCGGGACGTCCGGAACCGCCGGGACGGGCACCGCCGCCGCCGGGGCGCGGTCCGCCCTGGCCGGGTCCGGGACGCGCTGCAGGCGGACGCGGAGCCGGCGTGGGAGCCGACGAATACGGATTATTGCCGACGCGCGGGGCACGCGGGCCGGGCTTCGGGCCGGGCCGGGGACCCGGACGGGACGGAGCAGCCTGTTCCTCGGCACGGGGGGCCTCGGCCGGCTTGGCGGCCGCAGCGGGTGCCTGCGGAGTCGGTGCGGGAGCCGCCGGAGCCGGGGTGGGCGCGGGAGCCTGCTCGGCAGCGGGTGCGGCCGGCGCGGACGGCTTGGGGCCCGGACGCGCCGGACCCGGCTTGGCGCCCGCACTGGGCGAACCGGGCTTGGGAGCACCCGGCTTGGCCGAGGTGCCACCGGACGGCTTCGCGCCGGTGCTCTTGCCGCCGGACTCTGCGCCGCCGGCCTGGGGGAATGATTCACGCAGTCGACGGGCCACGGGGGCCTCCACCGTCGACGACGCGGATTTGACGAACTCGCCTTGTTCCTTCAGACGCTCGAGCACCTGTTTGCTCGTCACGCCGAGTTCTTTGGCCAGTTCATGAACGCGGGCCTTGCCTGCCACTGCTCTCCTCACTCGGAGGTCGAGCGGGCTGCCCGCTACGACCTCGGTTTACTTCCGAAACGTGCTCATCGTGGGTTCTTCACGGTGTGCTCATGTCTTCTGCTACCTGTTCTGGCCGTTCGGCCATCTTCTTCGTGATCTCGTCGATCGATTCGCCGAGGTCGTCGGGTGACACGGCGAGGCCGGACACCCGAAGTGCCGGGCCAAACGCCCTGCGCCGCACCGCCAGTGCCAAACAGTCACTGTCCGGGTGCAGCCAGGCGCCCCGTCCCGGCATGGTTTTCGCGAGATCGACGACCAGTTCCGGCGGTTCGGCATCCTTGCGGACGACGAGTCGGACCAGTCCTGTTGCTTCGGTTCGTTGTCGACATCCGATGCACATGCGGACCGGAATGCGGTGACCGTTGACGTCGGTGGACATCGCCGGATTCGCCGGTGTCGACAGCGTTCGCTGAACCATCGATCAGTCTAGCGCGCGACGACTCGCCATGGACAATCGGCCGGTCACTCGGTGTGTACGGCTTCGGTGCCGCCGCCCGCGGGCGCCTCAGAACTGCCCGTCGCAGCGGATGCCACCTCCGGGTCGGCATCGGAGCGGATGTCGATCCGCCATCCGGTCAGACGTGCCGCCAGACGGGCGTTCTGCCCTTCCTTGCCGATGGCGAGCGACAGCTGATAGTCGGGGACGACGACGCGCGCCGCGCGAGCCTCCCGATCGATGATCTCCACCGAGACGACCTTCGCCGGCGAGAGGGCGTTGCCGACGAAGACCGCCGGGTCGGTGTCGTAGTCGATGATGTCGATCTTCTCCCCGGCGAGTTCGCTCATCACGTTGCGCACCCGCTGACCCATCGGACCGATGCAGGCCCCCTTGGCGTTGAGCCCCGCGACGCCGGTGTGGACCGCGATCTTCGATCGGTGCCCGGCCTCGCGGGCGACCGCGACGATCTCCACGCTTCCGTCCGCGATCTCCGGCACTTCGAGCGAGAACAGTTTGCGCACCAGATTCGGATGCGTTCGCGACAGGGTGATCTGCGGTCCGCGCGCCCCGCGGGAGACGCCGACGACATAGCACTTGATGCGGTCGCCGTGCGTGTAGGTCTCGCCGGGCACCTTCTCGGCGGGCGGGATGACGCCCTCGGTGCTGTTGGCGTCGCTGCCGATCGCGACGACGACCATGTCCCTGGCGTTGGCCCGCGCGTCCTGCTGGACGACGCCGCCGACGATCTCCCCCTCGTGCGTCACCAGGTCGCCGAAGTTCTTCTCGTTCTCGGCATCCCGCAGACGCTGCAGGATCACCTGCCGCGCGGTGGTGGCGGCGATGCGCCCGAAGCCCTCGGGGGTGTCGTCCCATTCGTGGACGACCTCGCCCTGCTCGTCGAGCTCCTGCGCCATCACACGCACCGCTCCGCTCTTGCGGTTCACGTCGATGCGGGCGTGGGGCGCGAAACCGTCGGTGTGCCGGTACGCGGTCAGCAGTGCGGTCTCGATGGCCGTGATCACGGTGTCGATCGAGATGCCCTTGTCGGCCTCGATCATCCGCAGTGCGTTGATGTCGATGTTCATCGCGGTGTGCTCCTATTCACTTGTCGCTCCTATTCATTTGTCATAGTATTGATTGTGCGCCGGAAGCGCCTCGGCCGGTAGGACCTCGGTCAGCCGTCGGATCGTCGTCGCGCGATCTCTGCCTCGTCGAGTCCGCACGCCGCCAGTTCGGCGGGGCCGGGACGTGAGAAGTCGACCTGCACGGCGGCCTCGAGGACCGCGTCGAGAGGGATGTCGACGGTCGCGATGCGTCCACGATCGTTGCGCACCAGCCGGATCCGATCGCCGTCGAGCTGCCCGACGCGCCCGTTCCACGTCTGTTCTCCGTCCTCGGCCGAGTATCGGACGGCCACCTTGCGACCGAGGGCGCGGCGCCAGTGACGGGGTTCGGTGAGTGGGCGGCCGACGCCGGGCGACGTGACCTCGAGCGTGTAGGGCTCGGATCCGAAGACGTCGGCCTCGTCGAGACGCTCGGAGACCTCGCGGCTCAGGTCGGCCAGCACGTCGAGATCACTGCCGCCGTCACGGTCGACGATCACCGAGACATCGTCGCGCGGTCCGCTGACCCGCACCTCTTCCAGATCGAATCCACGGGCGGCGACAACCGGCTCGACGATGTCTCGTACCTGTTCACTGGTGACGTGCACGATGACCTTTCGTCGCCCCGGATGTGATGGCCCCGATGACCGTGCCACTCCCGGTCATTCCCGTCGTTACTGCCCTCAACGGAACCATCATCGTAGTGGATCACCCGAAACCGCCCCAATCGCCGCGTCGCGGCGGTCGCGGCGGTCGCGGCGGAAAACGCAGCCGCGGTCGCCGGTCCGGCGGATCGGCGGTCGCGGCTGGCATCATGTGTCGGGTGACCTCTCCCCTGACTCGGCGCACGGTGCTGCGCGGCGGGCTCGCGGTGGCCGGCGGGGCCGCTGCGACGGCGCTGCTCTCCTCCTGCGACCGCGGCCCCACCCCGGAACAGATCACCGCGGCCGCGCTGCTGCCACTGGTCGACGCCGCACTGGCCGACCAGGAAGCCGCGCGGACACTGGCCGCGCAGGCCACGGAATACGGCAGGGCGCTGCAGGTCATCGGCGAACAACGCGGGCAGCACGCCCGCGGCTTCCGTGAGGAGATCATTCGCCTCGACCAGCGCACGGCCGACCGCATCACCACCCCCTCACCGGCCTCACCCACTCCGGGAGCGCCGTCGGCCGACGCCTCGGCGACCGCGGCGATGGCCGACTTCCGTCAGCGTCTCACCCGGTCGGCCCGCACTGCCGGCGACGCGGCCGCCGATCTGAACGGCTACGCGGCCGGGCTGGCGGGCGCCGTGAGCGCGTCGATCACCTCGATGGTGGAGGTCCAACTGGCATGAGCGACACCACCGACGCACTCGCGAAGGCCGTCGAGGCCGAGAACGCCGCGATCTTCACCTACGGCGTGAGCACGGCGTTCGTCACCTCGAAACGACGCGACACCGTTGCCGAATACATTGCGGCACATCGAGTTCGGCGAGATGCCCTGGCGTCGGCCCTGCGCGCGGCCACAGCCGACGTACCCCCTCCCGCGCCCGGCTACACCCTGCCGGTGACCGTGCGTGACACGACGACCGCCACCCAGGCCGTCCTCGCGGCGGAGGAGGATTGCGCGGTCGCATACCGCTCGCTCCTCGAGCGCGCGGACGACGCGCGGATCCGCCGCCTCGGTCTCGACGGTCTGACCGAGACCACCGTGCGCGCGGCATCCTGGCGTGCGCTTCTGCGCATCAGTCCGGCAACGGTCGCCTTCCCCGGCATTCGCTGACCGCGACCGGCATCGCCGTCGTATCGACGGTGTGACCGAACAGACGGCATCATCTGCCGACGAGGACGCGCGTGGGGAATCGCCACCGCCGCGATGTCGTTGGTTAGTATCGGTAACTGCGACTGGCGAGGCCGGAATGAACCGGCGTGGAGCACAAGTCCGAGGCATCGACCGCCTGGGTGTCCCGAGAGAATGCTTCCGGAGGACTGTCGCATGGACAACGCAGCCACACGCTCATCAGCCACGCACCGTCATCGCGTGGTCATCATCGGATCGGGATTCGGCGGACTCACCGCGGCCCGCAAGCTTCGCAAGGCCGATGTCGACGTCACGGTGGTCGCCCGCACCACCCACCATCTGTTCCAGCCACTGCTGTATCAGGTGGCGACCGGTCTGATCTCCGAGGGCCAGATCGCGCCCGCGCTGCGTGTGGTGCTGCGTCGCCAGCAGAACACCAGTGTCGTACTCGGCGACGTCGAGAACATCGACGTCACGTCCCGGACGGTCACCTCCCGGCTACTGGGCCGTGTGACGGAGACTCCGTACGACAGCCTGATCGTGGCCGCCGGAGCCGACCAGTCCTACTTCGGCAACGACCGCTTCGCCGAATTCGCGCCCGGACTCAAGACCATCGACGACGCCCTCGAACTCCGGGGCCGCATCCTGGGCGCCTTCGAACAGGCCGAACTCTCCGACGATCCGTCCGAACGTGACCGGCTCCTGACCTTCGTGGTCGTCGGCGCGGGCGCCACCGGTGTGGAGATGGCCGGGCAGATCGCGGAAATGGCGCGCACCACCCTGAAGGGCGCCTTCCGGTCGATCGATCCCACCGAGGCCAAGGTCATCCTGCTCGACGCCGCCGATGTCGTGCTTCCGCCCTACGGCGGAAAGCTCAGCGCCCGGGCGAAGAAGCGCCTCGAGAAGCAGGGCGTCGATGTCCAACTGGGCGCGATGGTCGTCGACATGGATTACCACGGCCTGATGGTGAAGGACCCCGACGGCACCACCCGTCGCATCGAGAGCCAGTGCAAGGTGTGGTCGGCCGGCGTCTCGGCGAGCCCACTCGGACAGCAGCTCTCCGAGCAGAGCGGTGTCGAGCTGGATCGCGCGGGACGCGTGAAGGTCGGCTCCGACCTGACCATCGACGATCACCCCGAGGTCTTCGTGATCGGCGACATGGCCGCCGTCGACGGAGTGCCGGGTATGGCGCAGGGCGCGATCCAGGGCGCCAAGTATGCCGCGAGTGCCATCCGTGACGGGCTGCGCGGCGCGCAGCCGTCGGAGCGAAAGCCGTTCTCCTACTGGGACAAGGGGTCGATGGCGACGATCTCGCGGTTCAGCGCGGTCGCGAAGATCCCCATCCCCGGTACCAAGCGCAGCATCGAGATGTCGGGTTTCCTGGCCTGGGTCGGCTGGCTGTTCCTGCACCTGATGTACCTCGTCGGGCACCGCAACCGGTTCATCACGTTCGTCGACTGGACATTCGCGTTCACCAGTCGCAGCCGCAATCAGCTGGCCGTCACCGAGCAGCAGGTGTTCGCGCGCAACGCGATCGGTGAACTGGTCGACCGCGGCAAGCCGGGCGCGGAGAGTCCCGGCGCCGAGGACACCACGGCCGAACTCGACGACCCCGATGCGGAGGCGGTGACCGTCGCCTGAACCGTCACCGCGCTGACGGTCGCCCCGCGATCAGCCGCGCACGGCGGCCGTCACCGCGGTCACGGCATCGTCGACCGGGACCTCGGTTGCCTCGCCGGTGAACCGGTCGCGGAGTTCGATGGTTCCGGCCGCGTAACCGCGCCCGACGACCACGACCGTCGGCATCCCCAACAGCTCGGCGTCCTTGAACTTGACACCCGGAGATGCCTTGCGGTCGTCGAGCAGCACCGACAATCCGGCCGCGTCCAGGTCGGCGGCGAGTCGTTCGGCACCGTCGATCGCGGTCTGATCCTTGTTGGCGATCACCAGGTGAACGTCGTAGGGCGCCACGGACTTCGGCCACCGCAGGCCCTTCTCGTCGTGGCTCTGCTCCGCGATCACCGCGACGAGCCGCGACACGCCGATGCCGTAGGAGCCCTGGGTGAGTCGTACCGGTTTGCCGCTCTCCCCCAGCACGTCGACCTCGAAGGCGTTGGTGTACTTCTGCCCGAGCTGGAAGATGTGGCCGATCTCGATGCCCTTGGCGCTCACCAGCGGCCCCTTGCCGTCGGGTGACGGATCGCCGTCCCGGATCTCGGCGGCCTCGATGGTGCCGTCCGGTGTGAAATCGCGTCCGGCGATCAGACCGACGTAGTGCTTGCCGGACTCGTCGGCGCCGGTGATCCAGGAGGTGCCGTCCGCCACACGGGGATCGACCAGGTAGCGGATACCGTTGGCGGCGAGCGCTTTCGGTCCGATGTACCCCTTGACGAGGAAGGGATTGGCGGCAAAGTCGGCGTCGTCGAGGAGTGCGACCTCGGCAGGCTCGAGTGATGCCTCGAGCCGCTTGACGTCGACCTCCCGGTCACCGGGCACTCCGACGCCGACGATCTCCCAGTCCTCCGCACCCGCGTCGCGCACCTTGACCATCACGTTCTTCAGCGTGTCCGCGCCGATGTAGGTGTGCTCGAAGGTCGCGTTGGCCCACTGCACCAGCTTCTCGATGGTCGAGGTGTCCGGGGTGTCGTAGACCTGCGCGGCCGGCGCGTCGTCGAACGGAATGGGCTCCGGCGCCGGGGTGATCACGGCCTCGACATTGGCCGCGTATCCGGAATCGAGGCACCGGACGAAGGTGTCCTCACCGACCTCGCTCTCGGCGAGGAATTCCTCCGACGCACTTCCGCCCATGGCACCCGAGGTGGCCGAGACGATGACGTAGCGGACCTCCAGACGGCGGAAGATGTTCTGATACGCCTCACGGTGCGCGTTGTAGGCGGCCTTCAGTCCGTCGTCGTCGAGATCGAAGGAGTAGGCGTCCTTCATCACGAACTCGCGACCGCGCAGGATGCCCGCACGCGGACGCTCCTCGTCGCGGTATTTGGTCTGGATCTGGTACAGGATCACCGGCAGATCCTTGTACGACGAGTACTCGCCCTTCACCAGTTGCGCGAACAGTTCTTCGTGCGTGGGGCCGAGGAGCATGTCGGCTCCCTTGCGGTCCTGCAACCGGAAGAGGTTGTCGCCGTATTCCGACCAGCGGTTCGTCGTCTCGTACGGATCCCGGGGCAGCAGCGCGGGCAGCAGGATCTCCTGCGCGCCGATCGCGTCCATCTCCTGACGGACCACCTCTTCGACGGCCCGCAACACCCTCAGCCCGAGGGGCAGCCAGCTGTAGACACCTGGCGCCACCCGCCGCACATAACCCGCGCGCACCAGCAGTTTGTGGCTGGGCACCTCGGCATCGGCAGGGTCGTCGCGGAGGGTCCGCAGGAACAGGGTCGACATCCGTGTGATCACGATTCCCCAGCTTAGTTATGGTGATGCCGTGCTCGTCATCCTCCCTCCCTCCGAGACCAAGTCCGACGGCGGACGCGGTGCTCCGCTCGATATCGCGACACTGTCGTTCCCGGAGCTGAACCCGATCCGGCAGCGGATCGCCGACGCGATCGTCGAACTCTCCGCCGACCTCGATGCCAGCCGCGAGGCGCTCGGGCTCGGCCGCACCCAGCTCTCGGAGATCGACCGCAACGCCGACCTGTGGGAGTCGCCGACCCGGCCGGCCATCGAGCGCTACACCGGCGTGCTCTACGACGCCCTCGACCACGGGTCCCTGACGCGCGCGGGCAAGACCAAGGCGGCCGACCGTCTGGCCGTCGGCTCGGCGCTGTTCGGCGTCGTGCGGGCCGCCGACGCGATCCCGGCCTATCGGCTGTCCGGCGGATCGTCGCTGCCCGGCCTGCCGACACTGGCGTCGATGTGGAAGCCGGATCTCTCGAAAAGCCTTGACGCGGTTGATGATTTCGTCGTCGATCTCCGGTCGGGCAGCTATCAGCAATTGGGACCGGTGGCCGGCGCCGTGACCGCGACGGTGATGACCGAGGCGGCCGACGGGACCCGCAAGGTTGTCAGCCATTTCAACAAGCACTACAAGGGTCTGATGGCACGCGAACTGGTGCGCACCCGCCGCACCGTGCGCGACGTCAACGGTCTGGCGGCGGTGCTCTCCGACGCCGGTCAGCGTGTGGAGATCCCGGAGTCCGACCGGATCGTCGTGCTCACCGACTGATCGCCGCTACCCTGGGCGCAATGCTCGTCTGGATCAACGGCGCCTTCGGCGCGGGCAAGACACAGACCGCCTTCGAACTGCAGCGTCGCCTCGACGGCGCGCATGTCGCCGACCCCGAACTCATCGGCTACGGCATTCACCGCATGTTGCCGAAGCACGCGCGCGCCGACTTCCAGGACCGGCCGCAATGGCGTTCGGCGGTCGTCGCAACCCTGGCCGATGCGGTGGAGGCCACCGACGGCCCCGTCCTGGTGCCGATGACTCTCGTCGACCCCGCGTACTTCGACGAGATCATGGGCGGCCTCGCCGCACGCGATGTGGATGTCCGGCACGTCACGCTCGCCGCGACGCCGGACACCCTTCGCCGGAGACTGGGCACCAGGTCCGCGGCGTGGCTCGGCCGGAACGAGAGCTGGGCCGTGCAGCAGATCGACCGGTGCACGACCGCGCTCGCCGAATCCCGCTTCGCCGAACACATTCCGACCGACGATCACACCATCGACGAGGTCGTCGAGGACATCGCCGACCGCACCGGACTCCCGCTCGTCCGCCCGCGTCTACGGCCGTTCCGATACCAGCTCAGGCGAATCTCGGTGGGCATCAAGCACATCCACTTCTGATCCCAGTCATCGCCATCTACCGAGAGCAGGACAGTGACGAGCGCGATACCCGATCACGCCATCCCCGCCCGGGTGATCGAGCTGGCGGGCAACGATCCGATCACGCCGGTATGGGCGAATGAGGCAGGCGGGATCACCTATCGTCTGGGCACCGGGGCGACCGACCGTTATCTGAAATGGCAACCGCCGCATCCGGAAATCGATCTCGCCGAAGAGGCCCGGCGACTCACGTGGGCCGCACCCTTCACGACGGTGCCGCGCGTCCTGGCCCTCGGCACCGACGGTGACGCCGCCTGGTTGATCACCGCCGGTCTGCCCGGGGTGTCCGCGGTGCAGGACCCGTGGCTCGACCGACCGGAGGTCGCGGTGCGCGCCGTCGGCCGCGGTCTGCGCATGCTGCATGACCGGCTTCCGGTCGACACGTGTCCGTGGACCTGGTCACCGGCCGAGCGGATCGCGGACGCGGAATCCCGCGGTATACGGGTGCCCGCGGCATTCGCCGACGCTCCTCCCGCGGATCGTCCGGTGGTCTGCCACGGCGACGCCTGCTGTCCCAACACACTGCTCGATGCGGACGGTGAGGCCTTCGCACACGTCGACCTCCGATGGCTGGGCGTGGCCGACCGGTGGGCGGATATCGCGGTCGCCGCGCTCAGTACGGAGTGGAACTTCGGTGCCGGGTGGCAGGACGCCCTCATCGAGGGCTACGGCGTCGCACCCGATCGCGACCGCATCGCGTACTACCAGGAACTCTGGAACGCGACCTGATCCGGCCGCGGCTCAGGAGCGCTGCTCGTCCAGTTCCAGCGACGCATTGGCCGCTTCCTGGGCGGCCTGCCCTTCGGCCACTTCCTCGGGTGTGAAGCGCATGAACAGCACGACCACCGCGGCGACGACCGCGATCGCCGCGCAACTCGCGAACGCCAGACCGTAGCCGTCGGCCTGAGCCGCCAGCTGCGCGGGATTCATGTCCTCGACGGGACCGGTGGTGCCGCCCCTGGACAGCGCGCGCGAGGTGACCGCGGCACCCACCGCGACGAGGCCGATCGCACCACCGAGCTGCTGCGCGACCTGCGCCAGCGCGGTCAGCGGACCGATCTCGTTCGGACCGACACCTGCGACCACCGAGAGGGTCAGCGGGATGACCGCGAAGCCGACACCGAAACCGATCACGACCACCGGGATGGCGATGCTCGGGAAGTACGACGGCGATTCCGTGGCGATGGCCGAGGCGTACAGACACCCCGCCAGGATGACCGCACCACCGAACAACACCAGCCACCGCGGCTGCATCATCAGCGCCAGTTTCGAGCTGATCGCCGCGGCGATGCCGAGGCCGAAGGCGAACGGGACCACGGCCATACCGCTCTGGAAGGGCGTGTACTTCAGGATTCCCTGGAGGTAGAGGGAGATGAAGACGGCCATGCACATCATGATCATGCTGGCGAACAGGATGGCCGTGAGTGCCGCGACCCGACTGGGATTGTCGAAGAGGGAGAACGGGAGGATCGGGTTCTTCGCCCGGCGCTCGACCACGATGAAGGCCAGCAGCGCGAGGGCACCCAGAATGAAGGACACGACCACCACCGGGCTGGTCCAGCCGTTCGGGCCTTCGTTGACCGCCAGCACCAACAGTGTGCAGCCCACGGTTCCCAGGATCGCGCCCGGCACGTCGAGCGACAACCGGTCGCCCTGCGATTCGCGGAGCACCAGCAACGCGCCGACGCCCACCAGCACGCCGATCGGCACGTTGATCAGGAAGACCAGTCGCCAGTGCACCTGGGCCAGGACACCGCCCAGGATCAGACCCGCGACCGAGCCGATACCGGTCATCGCCGCGTAGATGGCGAAGGCCTGACTGCGCGGCTTACCCGGAGCGAAGGTCGTGGCAACCAGCGCCATCGCGGTCGGCGCGGCGATCGCGGCCGCCACGCCCTGCAGGGCACGCCCGAGGATCAGGGTCGGCTCGTTCCAGGCCAGACCACAGAACAGAGATGCGACGGTGAACAGGCCGACACCGAGAACGAACATGCGTTTGCGGCCGAAGGTGTCACCCAGTCGCCCGCCCAGGAGCATCAGCCCGCCGAAGGCCAGCACGTAACTGGTGATGATCCAGTTCGCACTCGACTCGGACAGGGTGAGCGCCTCGCGGATCTTCGGCAGGGCGAGCGCGGCGACGGTGCCGTCGAGCACCATCAGCAACTGCATTCCGCTGAGCACCAGGATCGCGGGTCCGAAAACGCGTGCGTAGGGCGTTCCGGCGCCGGCGGCGCTGCTCGACGTTTCGGGTGCGGACATAGTGATCGACGCTACCGGCCGGATGGACTCATGTGCCAATCCCCGTTGGTCGGATCGGGTTCCGCCGATCGCCCTGGCCCGCGGCCCGCACGGGCCCGATCACACGTCGGCATCGGTGAAACCGGCCACCGCCCCGATCACCACGATCGCCGGGGGACGCAGGTCGTTGTCACGCGCGGCGGCCGCGGCACCGGCGAGATCACTGCGCAGCACACGCTGACTCGGCAGCGAACCGTTCTCGATCATCGCGACCGGGGTGTCGGCCGGTTTGCCGCCCTCCAGAAGCGCGCTCGCGAACGCGTCGACCCGCTCGACCGCCATCATCAGCACCAGGGTGCCCCGCAGCCGGGCCAGGGCCGCCCAGTCGGTGAGCGAATCGGGGTGGCCCGGAGCTACGTGCCCCGATGCGATGACCACCTCATGCGTCACCCCACGGTGGGTGACAGGGATCCCGGCGGACGAGGGTACCGCGATCGGACTGCTGATGCCGGGGACGACGGTGACCGGCACCCCCGCCTCGACACACGCCTGCAGTTCTTCGAAGCCGCGACCGTAGACGTACGGGTCGCCGCCCTTGAGGCGGACGACGAACTTCCCCTCGGTGGCGCGGTCGACGAGTACCGCGTTGATGGCCTCCTGCTTCATCGCGCGCCCGTAGGGCACCTTCGCCGCGTCGATGATCTCCACCTGCGGCGCCAGCTCCGCCAGAAGTTGCGGTGGGGCCAGGCGATCGGCGACCACCACGTCCGCGGCCTGCAGGAGGCGCAATCCGCGCACCGTGATCAGGTCGGGATCGCCGGGACCGCCGCCGACGAGCGCCACCCCGGGTGGGTGCGGGGCATCGTCGAGGTCGAGCGCGGTGCCCTCGGCCAGTGCGCGGCCGATCGCGGCACGCAACGCCGCGGACCGTCGATGATCGCCTCCGGCGAGAACGCCGTAGTGCAACTCGGTCCCGTCGCGGCGATCACGGTGGCGACCGGTGGCGGGAGTGACCGCGGTGCCCCGGCGCGCGTCATCGGCACGCACGCAAAAGGTATGGCGCGCTTCGGCATCCGCGACGACCTGGGCGTTGACGACCGGATCGTCGGTGCAGGCGATGACGTACCAGGCGCCGTCCAGATCACCGTCGGCGTAGGCGCGCCGCAGCACCGTGATGCCCGGTGTGGACTCCACCGCGGGTGTCGGGTCGACCGCGATCACCCGGACGTCGGCACCTGCGGCCTGCAGATTGGGGATTCGCCGCTGGGCGACGGAACCACCGCCCACCACCACGACCGGACGTCCCCGCAGATCCAGGCCCGCCAGATAGTGGCCGCCTGCGGCGTCCTCCACTGAGCGGCCCTCGGTCACTTCTGACATGGGATAAGAGCCTACCGACCCGGGTCACGGCCGTCGGACGCGGTCACGGACGGCCAGGCGGTCTTAGAGCGGCAGATGTCCGAGACGGCGCAGCACCGACCAGACGTCGGCGGTGGGGACGCCGAACCGGTGGGCCGACGACTTGATCAGCGTGGCGAGCAACACCGACGCGGCATACTCCCCCTCGGCCGGATCGTCGGCGTGTGCGCGGATCTCGTTCCACCAGGTGACGTTTCCGCAACTGGCCGCCTCGGCCATCGCGATGGCGGTGTCGAAACCGGGGATCCGCTCGTCCCCGACGACACCGCCGTCCGGGACCGGACGGTCGGCGGCGGTGTCGTCGGCATCGGAGCAGGCGCAGGACTCACAGTCACCACACCCACCCGATGCCTGGCCGGCGGACGTGGGGCCCCCGACAGCCAGGTTCATGACGGTCCCGGACGATCGGGACCGGGACAGGGGGTTGAATCGGGGATCATCGATGACGGTCATGACAACTCCGATTCGGCCTTGCCCTTGGCGCGGGCACGCGCCAGCGCACGGTCACGGGATTCCTCGAACTTCGTGACCTTCACATTCATGTCCTCGAGGAAGGACGCGAGCAGATCTCGGTAGTGCTCGCCGAGCGGGCCGAAATCGTCACGTTCGAAGATCCGCCACTTGCGGAGCACCGGCATCACGACCTCGGACATGTGCTGAGGCAGGTCGTAGATGCCGCTCTTGGCGATGAGCACCGCGTTGCGACGGAAGTTCGGCATCGTCGCGCCGGGCATCTGGAAGTTGGAGACGATGCCGTAGATCGCGGCCATCGCCTCGTCGGGCACCAGATCCAGCGCGCCGGCCACCACGTTCCGATAGAAGAGCATGTGCAGGTTCTCGTCGGCGGCGACACGCTGCAGCATGCGATCGGCGATGGGATCGCCGCAGGCCTTGCCGGTGTTGCGGTGGCTGACGCGGGTGGCGAGTTCCTGGAAGCTCACATAGCTGACCGCGAACAGCATGTCGAAGCTGTGGTCACGCTGACCGTCGTCCTCGGGCAGCGGGTTGAAGCCGTGCGTCATGTGCTGCATCCGGATGTCCTCGAGTTCCACCGGATCGACACCGCGCGTCACCACGAGGTAGTCGCGCATCACGATCGAATGCCGCATCTCCTCGGCGGTCCACCGCCCGACCCAGAAACCCCATGCGTCGTCGAGCGAGAAGTTCTCGGCGATGACGCGGTGATACGACGGCAGGTTGTCCTCGGTGAGCAGGTTGGTGATCATCGCGGCCTTGGCCGTTTCCGACAGCTGCGACTGCTCCGGATCCCAGTCGATTCCGCCCAGGGCGGCGAAGTTGCGGCCGTCATCCCACGGCACGTAGTCGTGCGGATGCCAGTCCTTGGTCATCTTCATGTGACGCTCGACCTCGGTCTCGCACACCGGGAGCAGTTCCCGGAGCAGGTCCGAGCCGGTCATTGGCGAACCGATCAGGCTGGTCATCGTTCTCCTCCACTAGCGGTACTGACGCTCCACCAACCCTGCCCCGCAACCGTTGTCCCGGCGTGAGCCGAAAGTCCCGTGGGCGATGGGTCTCAGGTCGTGAATTTCCGCGTTATCACCGACGACCTGCGACGATGCGACGTAGTTGCTGCTCAGGAGGCCCGCACTGCGGTAGCGTCTGCGTCATGTCCGATGCCGGCCCCAACGCCCCCGAACCGATGCCCGCGGATCCCGACGCCGCGCCGGTGCGCGTCTATCTCGTCGACGATCACGAACTCGTGCGGCGAGGACTGCGCGATCTCCTCGGTACCGCGGAGGACATCGAGGTGATCGGCGAGGCCGCCTCGGTCGGTGAGGCCCGGGTCGGCATTCTCGCGACGAAACCCGATGTGGCGGTGCTCGATGTGCGTCTGCCGGACGGCAACGGCGTCGAATTGTGCCGCGACGTCCGGGCCGTCGAGCCCTCGGTCCGCTGCCTGATGCTGACCAGCTATGCCGACGACGACGCGCTGCTCGCCGCTGTCCTGGCCGGGGCATCGGGCTTCGTGCTCAAGCAGATCCTCGGGCACAATCTCGTCGCGGCCGTGCGCACGGTCGGCCGGGGCGGATCACTGCTCGACGATCGCAGCACCGCGGCGCTGCTCGCGCGTCTGCGGGACGACAAGAACTCCGCGGCCGATCCGCTCGCCGAACTCACCCATCAGGAGCGCGAGGTGTTCAACCTCGTCGGCGAGGGCCTCACGAACCGGCAGATCGCGGAGCGAATGTTCCTGGCGGAGAAGACCATCAAGAATTACGTGTCGCGCATCCTGTCGAAGCTCGACATGCAGCGCCGCACGCAAGTGGCCGTGATGGCCACCAAGCTCCGGGGTGGCCGCTCCTGAACTCTCTCTCCCGCTGACCGAGTAGCTGCCGAGCCGCCCGGCGAGGCAGCGTATCGAGATCCGGCGCAGGAGATCTCGATACGGCGGCTCGCGGCGCTCGCGGCCTACTCGATCAGCGGACGCCGAGCAGCGCGCGAACAACCCCGACGACGGTCACAGACCGCGACCAGCATCCCACGAACATCCCGCCGCGCCACCCTCTCCCGCTGATCGAGTAGCCGCCGAGCCGCCAGGCGAGGCAGCGTATCGAGATCCGGCGCAGGAGATCTCGATACGGCGGCTCGCGGCGCTCGCCGCCTACTCGATCAGCAGGTCGGCAGCAGGGAATCAGACCGGTCAGCCGGTGAGCGGCACCGACCACGTGAGGGTGGTGCCGCGTTTCGGTGAGGTCGTCACCGAGAAGGTGCCGTCGCACTGGTCGGCGCGGCGGGTGAGGTTGTCGAGCCCGCTGTAGACGACGTCGGAGCCGATGCCCGCGCCGTCGTCGGTGATCTCCACCGACAACACGTCGTCGTCGGCGGCGACCGCGATGTCGATGTGCTGGGCGTCGGCGTGACGCAGGGCGTTGGAGAGACCTTCGCGGATCACCGCATCGATATGGGCGTCAAGGGATTTCGGGACCACGGTGTCGACCGGACCGGCGAATTGCACGCCCGGGGCGATCGGTGCGTGTGCCGCCAACTCGGTGACGATGTCGAGCACGCGGCGGCGCAGCGTCGTGGTGTCGTTGTGTGCGGCCCCGGTGGTCTGCAGGTCGAAGATCGACGTGCGGATCTGTGCGATGGTGCGGTCGAGATCCACGACGACCTGCTCGAGCCGGGCCGAGGTGGCCTTGTCGGCCTCCGAGCGGTCCACGCGTTGTCCCGCCGCGTGGGCCGCCATCATCGTCTGCACCGACATCCCGATCGCGAACAGTCTCTGGATCACATGGTCGTGCAGATCCCGCGCGATGCGGTGACGATCCTCCAGCAGTTCGAGGTCGCGGGCCAACTGCTGTTGCGCGGCGTATGCCACGGCCAGCGAGGCCACCTCGGCGACACCGGCGAGGCCCGATGCGTCCTCCTCCTCCCACGCCGGGCGCGTGGTGTGCGTGATGATGATGGACCCGAAGGAACCCGAGGCCCGCGACATCGGCTGGATGGTCACCCAGCGGGCACCGCCGCGCACCAGATCACCGGGCATCTCGGCGGCGGGCAGCACGGTCCGGCTCGACACGGTCGGCACCGCGGGCTCGGCATCGGAGAGTTCGCCTCCGGTGTGTGCCACGACCGAGAGGTCACCCGATTCGTCGGTCAGGAGAAAGACGTCGACGGCGTCGGCGAGGTCGGCCACGTCGACACACAGCCGGAACAGGGTGTCCGACAAGGCGATTCCCGCGAGCGGCTCGGAACCCCGGCGGGCGATCACCTGCATCCACCGGTGGCGTACCCGCGCACGTTCGAAGAGCCGGGCGTTGTCCACCGCGATCCCCGCCGCCGTGGCGAGCACCGCCACGAGCGCCTCGTCCACCTCGCTGAACTCGTCGGCCGAACGCTTCTCGGTGAGATACAGACTGCCGAAGACCGCACCGCGGATGATGATCGGCGCCCCGAGGAAGGTGCTCATCGGCGGATGATTGGCCGGGAAGCCGACCGACGCCGGATGATCGGCGAGGTCGGTGATGCGCAGGACGTCCTCCTGCTCGATGAGCACTCCGAGCACGCCGTGCCCGACGGGGAGGTGTCCCATTTTCGCGCGCTCGGCCTCGTCGATGCCGATGTGGACGAACTCGCTGAGACCACCCGCCGGTGCGCGCACTCCGAGCGCGCCGTACCGGGCACCGAGGACGTCGGCCGCGACCTCCACGATGCGCTGCAACGCCTGATCCAGCTCAACGCCCTGCCCGACCACGAGAACCGCCTCGAGCAGATCGCGCAGGATGCTGGGGTCGTCGACGCCGTGCCGGGTGAGTGCGTCGAGCGCGTCGCTGAGTCGTGGGCTGGTCATCCGAGCCGCTCCTTGGCTTCCGTTGGTTCCGATCCCCGCCCCTGGCCTCCCGCGCGGCCCGCGGCACGGACGAACCGCGCCACGGCGGAAGGATATCCGGCGGGGTGGACGTGAAGGTAGGAGGCATGGACCGAACCCGACACGATGCCGTGTTCCCCGGGGCGTCCGGCGTGATCCCGCCACGCCCAGGCCGCCTGCCCGGGCGCGGTCCGCGTGATCGTCGACCGATGGAATTCGTGTCCGGTCACCCGTGCCCCGGTGCAGTGGACGACCGAATCGGCGAGCGCGACCGCATCCCGGTAGCCGAGGGTCAGCGCCGGACCGAAGGTGCCCACGGCGTCGATCACCCCGGCCATCGGGTGGCCGTCGAGTTCGGTCGCGAGATAGAGCAGCCCGGCACATTCGGCGACGACCGGCCGGCCGGCCGCCACATGGGCGCGAAGGTCTGCACGCAGATGCTCGTTGCCGGACAGCGATTCGGCGTGTTCCTCGGGGAACCCGCCGCCGATCACCACACCCGCCGCGCCGGCCGGCAGACGGTCGGTGAGCGGATCGAAACCGGCGACGTCGGCGCCCGCGGATGCCAGGAGCTCGAGGTGCTCGGCGTAGCCGAAGGTGAAGGCCGCTCCCCCAGCCACGGCGATCAACGGACGGTCCCCCGCGGCCGCGCCGTGGTGGTCGTCGGCCGCAGCGATCGCATCGTCCGGCGACCACGCCCCGGCAGACGGACCGGTGGACGTACGCGCTGCGGCGACGATCGCCGGGATATCCAGTGCCGCACCGACCGTCGCGGTCATCGCATCGACCGCACGCACGGCGTCGGCACGGCGTTCGGCCGCCGGGATCAGCCCGAGGTGGCGGGACGGCACCTGCAGCGACGGATCCCGTCGCAGCACGCCGAGCACCGGCAGTCCGACGCGGGCACATGCCTGCCTGAGTACCGTTTCGTGCCGGGGCGACCCGACGCGGTTCAGGATGACCCCGGCGATCCGGATCGACGGGTCGAAACCGATGAAGCCGTGGAGCAGCGCCGCCACCGACTGGCTGTGCCCCGCCGCATCGACGACCAGGACGACCGGCGCACCGAGCAGTCGCGCCACATGCGCGGTCGACCCGAAGGCCGCGGGCCCGGCCGCCCCGGCATCGTCCCCGTCCGCGATGCGACCGTCGAACAGACCCATCACACCTTCGACGACGGCGATGTCGGCGCCCGCGCAGCCCGCGCGGAACAGCGGACCGACGAGCTCCTCACCCACCAGATTCGGATCCAGGTTGCGTCCGACGGTCCCCGCGGCGACCGCGTGGTAGCCGGGATCGATGTAATCGGGCCCCACCTTGAACGGCGCCACCCGATGGCCTGCCGCGCGTAACGCCCCGATCAATCCGGTGCTCACGGTCGTCTTCCCGCTCCCCGACGACGGTGCCGCGACGACCACCGCGGGCGTGTTCACCACTCGATGCCCTTCTGGCCCTTCCGGCCGGCATCCATGGGGTGGGCGACCTTGCGCATCTCGGTGACCAGATCGGCGGCATCCATGAGCGACTGCGGGGCACGGCGCCCGGTGATGACGACGTGCTGCCGGCCGGGGCGGTCGCGCAGCGTTTCGATCACCTCGTCGGTGTCCACCCAGCCCCAGTCCAAGGGATAGGTGAACTCGTCGAGCACGTAGAAGTCGTGTGCCTGCGCCGCGATCCGCGAACGGATCTCCGCCCACCCGGCGGCCGCGGCCGCGGCGTGGTCGTCGGCGTGTTCGGTGCTGGCGCGCAGCCACGACCAGCCCTGTCCCATCTTGTGCCACTCGACCGGCCCGCCGACGCCGGTCTGCTCGTGCAGGTCGCCGAGTGCGGTGAGCGCGGTTTCCTCCCCGACGCGCCACTTGGCGCTCTTGACGAACTGGAACACCGCCACCCGCATACCGGCATTCCACGCGCGCATCGCCATGCCGAAGGCCGCGGTGGATTTTCCTTTGCCGTCACCGGTGTGAACGGCGAGCACCGGCTGATTGCGGCGCTGCCGGGTGGTGAGGCCGTCATCGGGCACCGACTGCGGAACTCCTTGCGGCATCTGCTCTCCTGGCTGTTCGGGGGACGGGGACGTACGTCAGGCGGCGGGCCGCTCTCGTCCGCGCAGTGCGCCGACGCTGAGCTGCGCCATCGGCAGACAGGGTGCGCCGAGTGCGCCCGCCAGCGAGGACGCCAGACCGAGCCGGATCATGCCCTGCTCGCAGTCGACGACCACGGAATCGATACCGCGCCGACGGATGTGCCCGGCGGCGCCGGCGGCACGGGCCGCGGCGTCGGGGCCCGCGGTAGCACGACCGTCGGTCAGCACGACCAGCAGTGGGCGCCGCGTCGGTTCACGGCGACGGGCCGTGTCGATGAGGTCGGCCGCGGCATGCAGACCTTCGGCGAGCGGGGTGCGTCCACCGGTGCGGATCTCGGCGAGGCGGCGAACCGCGATGTCCACCGATCGGGTCGGTGGCACCGCCACCTCGGCGGCGGTGCCGCGTGCGACGACCACGGCCACGCGGTCCCGGCGGGTGTACGAGTCGCGCAGCAGGTCGACACAGATCTCACTGACGGCGGCAAGCCGTTTCCGCGCGGTCATCGACCCGGACAGATCCACCACGAAGACCACGAGGTTGCTCTCCTGGCCGATCCGTACCGCACCACGCAGATCCTCGGCCTGCGGCCGTAGGCCGGACACGACGGAAGTCGTTGCCGCCGAATGCCGTTCGGCGGCACCCAGGATGGTGCCGAACAAATGGAGCGGCCTGCCGTCGGCGTAGCTCGTCGCGTGCGTGGTGTGGCCCCGATGGGACCGCGCACGCGATCGCCGTCCGGGTTCACCGTCGCCGACGCCCTCCACCCGGAGCCTCCGCATCCGGGGTGTCGCCGTCGAGGTCGACGGCGCGCCGAAACGTACACCGCGCGAAGGACTTTCCGATGGCTGCCGGGTGTCACCGGCGTCCGGCTCGGTGGTGGCGTCGCTCGACGACGCCTCGGGTCCCCCGACGTCGGTGGCGGCCTGCTCGGCGTCGTGTGCGTCGCCGTCGCCGTCGGGTTGAGGTCCCGGATCATCCGGTCCCGGATCGTCCGGGCCGTCGTCGGCGGCCTCCTCGCCCGCCTCCATGGCCTCGTCGAGTTGTTCGTCGGTGAGCCCGGATTCGTCGAAGGGGTTGCGACGGCGCCGATGTGGGAGCGCCAATTCGACCGCGACGCGCACATCGTCCTCGGTCACCTCTGCCGGTCTCGTATCCGGCATCGAGGCCGCGCGCCAGGCGGCGTGTGCTACGGCGGTGCGGGCGACCACGATGTCCCCACGCAGACCGTCGACGTCGAGATGCGCGCAGATCGCCGCGATGCGACGCAGTTCCGTGGGCGGCAGGACCACATCGCCGATACCCATGCGGGCGACCGCGATCCGCTGTGTCAATTCCTCTTCGGCCGCACGATAATCGGCGACGAAACCCGCGGGATCGGCATCGAATGCCATCCGGCGCGACACAACCGCGACGCGCTCGTCGATGTCGCGACCGGCGTTGACGTCCACCGCGAGACCGAACCGGTCGAGGAGTTGCGGTCGCAGCTCGCCCTCCTCCGGGTTCATCGTCCCGACGAGCACGAAATCCGCGGATTGCGTGTGGGACACACCATCCCGCTCGATGGTGACCCGACCGCTGGCCGCGGCATCGAGGAGGACGTCGACGAGGTGATCGGCGAGCAGATTGACCTCGTCGATGTACAGCACGCCGCCGTCGGCCCGCGCGAGCAGACCGGGAGTGAACTCCGCACGCCCCTCGCTGAGCACCGCCGTCAGGTCGAGGGACCCGACCACCCGGTCCTCGGTGGCTCCGATGGGCAGTTCCACGACGCGGCCGGTTGTCGCCGAACCCGCCGTGTCGGTCCGGTTGTCCGGTCCGGCGAGCAGCGGTCCCAGGCCGCGCACGATCGTCGACTTCGCGGTGCCCTTCTCCCCGCGGATGAGCACGCCACCGATCCCCGGTGAGATGGCCGACAGGATCAGAGCGAGTTTGAGACGCTCCTGCCCCACCACGGCGCTGAAGGGATAGCGGACCAGGAGTTCGGTGTCGCCGGGGATTCGGGGACTCATCGGGTCACGTCCGGAACCGGCTGCGCACCTGCGTCGCGCCGCATCGGCACATGGGGGATGCCGTCCTCCAGATACTCGCCGCCGTCGGCGACGAACCCGAACTTCCCGTACATGTCGACCAGGTAGGTCTGCGCGTCGATCACGCAGGTGTGTGGACCGATGTCGTCGAGCGCCGCGGTCAGCAGGCGCGCGGTCAGGCCCTGTCCGCGATGGGCCCGATCGGCGCACACCCGTCCGATGCGGTACACCGGCCGACCGTCGGCGTCGGGCTGATCGGCGAGGACCCGCAGGGTCGCGAGGACGTTGTCGTCGTCATCGGCGATCCAGAACTGCCGTGTCGAGGAATCCATGTCCCGTCCGTCGAGTTCCGGATAGGGACACGCCTGCTCGACGACGAAGACATCGACCCGCAGCCGCAGGATCCGGTACAGCGTGTCCGGATCCAGATCGGTTGCCCGCCGTTGATGAAGCTGCCCAACCGGAGTCATGGTCTCGTGACTATCACAGAGTCGACGCCGGTGACCAACGCCGGATCATCGTCGTGTGTCCGGCCGGCACTCAGACGGCCGCGGACGGCGCCCGGTCCCCGGTGTGCGGGGTGACGTTGCCGCCGCGCTTGAGACGCAGGCTGTTGCCCGACCAGTCCCACACCTGCGTGAACAGTTCGCGGTTGTCGTCGAGCTTGTGTCCGAAGGACGGAATCATCTCGGTCAGCGTCGACGTCCATCCGCCGTACTGCTGCGGGAAGCACTTCTCCAGTACCTGGATCATCGCCGGGACCGCGGTGGACGCACCGGGCGACGCACCGAGCAGGCCGGCGATGGTGCCGTCCTCGGCCGCGACGACGGCGGTGCCGAATTCGAGGCTGCCGCCCACTCCGGTCTTCCGGATCACCTGTACGCGCTGGCCCGCGGTGATCATCTCCCAGTCGGCGCCGTCGGCACGCGGGACGAACTCGCTCAGGGTGTCGACGCGATCGCCGCGGCTGGCGGCGAGTTCACTGATCAGATACTTGAGCAGACCGAATTCCTGGGGCGCGATCGACAGCATCGGCAGCAGATTGTTCGGCTTGACCGAGAACGGGAGGTCGGTGAACTTGCCGCTCTTCAGGAACTTCGGCGACCAGCCCGCATACGGGCCGAACAGCAGACCCGGCTTGTGGTTGATGACGCGGGTGTCGAGGTGCGGCACCGACATCGGCGGCGCCCCCACCGCGGCCTGCCCGTACACCTTGGCGTGATGTTCGCCGATGAGCTCGGGGTTGGTGCAGCGGAAGAACTCGCCCGACACCGGGAAGCCGCCGAACCCCTTGGCCTCCTTGATGCCCGACTTCTGCAGCAGATGCAGCGCACCGCCGCCCGCGCCGACGAACACGAACTTCGCGTGCACGGTGTACTTCTCGTGGGTGCGCAGGTTGCGGACCTTCAGCTTCCAACTGCCGTCGGACTGCTGGGTCAGATTGGTGACGCTGTTGCCGAAGTAGATGTCGGCGCCGTTCTCGCCCAGGTAATTGAGCAACTGCTGGGTGAGCGCACCGAAGTCGACGTCGGTGCCGTCGGTGAACCAGTTGAGGGCCACCGGGTCCGAGAAATCGCGGCCGGCGGCCATCAGCGGGAGGCGGCTGCTGAACGTCGCCGGGTCGTCGATGAACTCCATGCCCTCGAACAGGACGTGCGACGACAGCCGCTCATGCCGCTTGCGCAGGTACTCGACCCCGTCCGGCCCGTGCGTGAACGACACGTGCGGGATGGGATTGATGAACTCGGTCGGGTCACCGAGGATGCCGTTGTCCACGCCGTACGCCCAGAACTGCCGGGATACCTGGAACTGCTCGTTGATGGCGAGCGCCTTGGTGATGTCGACGTCGCCGTCGGCGGTCTTCGGTGTGTAGTTGAGCTCGCACAACGCCGAGTGTCCGGTACCCGCGTTGTTCCACGGGTCGCTGCTCTCGGCGGCGGCCGCATCGAGGCGCTCGAACAGGCTGATCGACCAATCGGGCTGGAGCTTTCGCAGCAGGGCACCGAGAGTGGCGCTCATGATTCCCGCGCCGACCAGCGCGACATCCGTCTTGATCTCCGTCTGAGACACCGAGCATCTCCCCTTCAGGCTGCTGTGGACGACCGGCCGGCACCGATCCCGATGCCGATCGTCTTGTCAACGGCCATTGTTCCCCATGTGGCCGACGAGCCAATAATCGCGTCGCGCAATTGTGCGCTGGACGACACTCGTCGGGCGACGATCAGCCGATTCTCTTCTCTAGAGTGGAGCGCGTGACCGATACCCCCACCTCGGCGAACAGCAAGGCCGTCGACGGCCGCTGGGAGCCGGATCGTTACCTCGACCGCTACCAGAGTCGCACCATCCCACTCGGCGACGATCCGGACGACGAAGGCCCCATCTCCGCCACGCTGGTCCGCAAGCCGCGCGCGGCGGACGCCGCGACCCGCGGCGCGGTGCTCTACGTGCACGGTTTCAGCGACTACTTCTTCCACGAGCCGCTGGCCGACTTCTTCGACGACCTGGGGTACGCGTTCTACGCACTCGATCTCCGCAAATGCGGGCGCTCCCGGGAGCCGCACCACACCCCTCACTACACGTCGGATCTCGCGTTCTACGACGTGGAGTTGACCGCCGCCCTCGACATCATCGCCGCCGATATCGACGGCCCGGTCGTCGTCGGTGCCCACTCCACCGGCGGCATCATCACACCGCTGTGGCTCGACCGGCTCCGCGCGACCGATTCGGGACGCCACGAGCGAATCGGCGGTCTGTTCCTGAACAGTCCGTGGTTCGATCTGCAGGGCAGCCCCATCCTGAGGTCACTCCCCACCTCACTCGCGTTGCGCGCGCTGGGCCGGGTGCGGCCGAAAATGCCTGTCCCGGTGGAGGATGCCGACGGGTACGGCCGGAGCATCCACCAGAGCGGTCACGGCGAATGGGCCTTCGATCTGGGCCTCAAACCTCTCGGCGGATTCCCGATGACCTTCGGGACGCTGAGCGCCGTGCGATCGGGACATGCCGCGCTGCACCGCGGTATCGATGTCGGCGCGCCATCGCTGGTGTTGCGCTCCGACAAGTCCATCTTCGACGACACCCCGGGTTCACTGGACAACTCGGACGTGGTGCTCGACGTCCGGCACATGGCCCGCTGGTGCGGCTGTCTCGGTGACCGCGTCAGTTGCGTGCCCATCGCCGATGCCCTGCACGACGTCTTCCTCTCCACGGCACACGCACGTGAGGCCGCCTACCGCGAGGTCTCGGACTGGGTGAACAACGTTGTCGCACAACCGGAACGGACTCGCCCATGACCACATCGACCATCCAGGAAGTCGACCTGGCGATCATCGGCTCCGGGAGCGGCAACTCCATTCCCGACGAACGCTTCGACGACCGATCGATCGCGATCTTCGAGGAGGGTGTCTACGGCGGCACCTGCCTGAACGTCGGCTGCATCCCGACCAAGATGTTCGTCTACCCCGCCGACGTCGCCGACATCATCAACGAGTCCGGGAAATACGGGCTGGACTCGACGCTCACCGCCGTCGACTGGCCTGCCATCGTGACCCGCGTCTTCGGCCGCATCGATCCGATCTCGGCGGGCGGCAAGGAATACCGGGTCGACCGGTGCCCGAACATCACCGTCTACTCCACGCATGTCTCCTTCGACGGGCGTGACGACGAGGGCCGCTACCGACTGCTCACCGCCGAGGGCGTGGTGCTCGCGTCCGAGGTGGTCATCGCCGCGGGGTCGCGGCCGGACATCCCGCCGGTGATCGCGGACAGCGGCGTGCGCTATCACACGAACGACGACATCATGCGACTTCCGGAAGTCCCCCGGCGCCTGGTGATACTCGGAAGTGGGTACATCGCAGCCGAATTCGCGCACGTCTTCGGCTCACTCGGCAGCGACGTCACCGTCGTCGCCCGGGGTCCGGCGCTGCTACGCAAACTCGACTCCGACGTGTCCGGCCGCTTCACCGAGATCGCGCAGGGTAAGTGGGACGTCCGGTTGGACACCGACGTCACATCTGCGGAAAACCTGCCGGACGGCGGGATCCGCTTGACTACCGCCGACGGCGACCACATCGACGGCGACATCCTGCTCGTCGCCACGGGCCGGATCCCCAACGGCGACCGCCTGAATCTGTCGTCGATCGGCATCGAACTCGACGAGGCGGGCCGGGTCCCCTGCGATTCACACGGCCGGACCGGGGCGACCAACGTGTGGACCCTCGGCGACGTGAGCTCGCCGTATCAACTGAAGCATGTCGCGAATCAGGAACAGCGCACCGTCCAGGCCAATCTCCTCAAGGGCTGGGACGCAACGGATCTCGATGAGTTCGCGCATCAGTTCGTTCCCGCGGCGGTGTTCACCCACCCGCAGATCGCCGGTGTCGGCCTCACCGAGGATCTGGCCCGGGCGGCCGGCCTCGACATCACGGTGAAGATCCAGGCCTATGCCGACGTCGCCTACGGCTGGGCAATGGAGGACACCACCGGCTTCTGCAAGGTGATCGCCGAACGCGGCACCGGAAAACTCTTGGGCTGCCACATCATCGGACCACAGGCGCCGACCGTCATCCAGCCCGCGATCCAGGCCATGTCCTTCGGCCTCGACGCCGCACGGATGGCTCGTGGCCAGTACTGGATTCACCCCGCGATGCCGGAGGTGCTGGAGAACGCGCTCCTCGGACTCGACATCTGATGCCGCATAGGTGATCTCGATACGCGGGCTCGCTCCGCTCGCACGCTACTCGATCGGCGGTCGACGCACCGCTCGTCGCAGCGGACCGCGTGGTCGAGTGGCGCGAGGCGTCGGCCAGCCGATGATCGAGTAGCGCGAGGCGCCAGCCGAGCGTGTATCGAGATCGCGCCTCAGAAGACGGCGGAACGCAGTGCGATCTCGCTCGCGAGGGCCGGTGCGGCGTGCTGCGGAATCCAGTGATCGACGCCGGGAAGTTCACAGAACCGGTAATCGGAGTAGGCGTACCGGCTCGACATCTCGGCCTGCTCGCGTCCGAGGGCGGGATCGGCGTCACCCCACACCATGGTGGTCGGGATCTCCACGGCCGGGCACGCGAGGGTGGCCGCGATGTCTCCGGTGAAGTTGGCCCGATACCAGTTGAGCGGCCCGGTCAGGGCACCCGGCTCGCCGAGCGGCTTCAGTTCCTCCTCGGTGACGCCCGCACGACGGAGCAGCACCCCGTTCCGCGCGAGCAGTTTCCCCTCGGCGTCGTCGGCGACGAAGTCCTTGATGTAGGACGAACGCTCACGCTGATCGGTGTCGGCGAGGGCATCCCGCATCGCGGACGGATGCCCGGTGCTCACCGCGACGAGGCCGGTGAAGCGGTCGAGATGCTTCGCGGCGAGATGCCATGCGACGATCCCGCCCCAGTCGTGTCCCACCAGGAGCGCGTAGTGGACTCCGAGCGCATCGAGGACCCCGATGGCATCCGCGGTGAGATTCGAGAGCGAGTAGTCCGACACCTCCGGCGGCCGGGCACCCGGACTGTAGCCCCGCTGGTCGAAAACGATTGTGCGCAATCCGCTTTCGTGGAGCCGGGGTACCACCTCGTCGTAGCAGGAGCTGTTCACCGGGAATCCGTGCAGCAACAGCACCCAGGTGCCCCCGTCGGGTCCGCCGATTCGCACGTCGAAGGTGAGATCGCCGACCGTTACCGCGCGCTGTTCGGTGTCCACGGGCCCAGGGTATGCGAAGAACAAACTCCCGCGCGATAGACAGTCGCCGGGGTCGGCCGATCAGCGCAGTTCGTGCACGATCGTCGGCAGTGCCGGGTCGGCACCCCGTTCGATGATGCCGGTCAGCGCGTCGACGTCCACCGAGGCGGCCAGCAGGTCGGCGATCGCATCCACCTGGGCGCGCCGGACATCATCGACCACGGTGTCCGCCGACACCGTGAAGCCGCGAACACCGGCCTGCCCTGCGACGGTGCGCAGGAATTCCCGGCGGAACGCGTCGGAAGCCAGCAGCCCGTGCCAGTGCGTACCGAATACGGCACCGCGCACGGCTCCCTCCGCGCCGTACTCGTCGTCGACGATCCACGGGGTCTCCGCCGAATCCGTCGCGCGACCGTGGTGGATCTCATAACCGTGGATCGGTTGGCCGGCACCGGTCCCGGACACCTGCCGCACCGTCTTGTCCGGGGAGAAGACGATGCGCATGTCGAACAGTCCGAGTCCCTCGACGATCCCGGCGCCGGACTCCACCGGGTCGTCGATCTGCGCTGCGAGCATCTGGAACCCACCGCAGATCCCGAGGACGGGCGCACCTCGCCGCGCACGATCGACCAAAGCCTCACCGATGCCCCGGGCGCGCATCCACTCGTGGTCGCCGACCGTGGCGCGGGTGCCGGGCACCACGGCCAGGTCGGCCGCGCGCACCGAGGCCGCGTCGTCGACCCAGGTGACGTCCACTCCCGGCTCGCAGGCCAGTGCCTCCACATCGGTGGTGTTGGAGACCCGTGGCAGCCGGATCGCGGCGACCGTGAGCCGTTCCCCGGGCGCACAATCCGGTCCCGGTGGCCCCACCCGTCTGCCCACCGGTACGGCGAGGGAATCCTCGGCGTCGATCCACAGGTCGTCGGCGAACGGCACCACGCCGAGAGTGGGTCGGCCGGTCAGCTCCCGCAGCCGGTCCAGACCCGGCTGCAGGATGGACGGGTCACCGCGGAACTTGTTGATCAGGTACCCCGCGACGAGCGCCTGATCGTCGGCGTCGAGAATCGCGGTCGTGCCGAACAGGCTCGCCAGGGATCCGCCGCGATCAATATCGGTCACCACCACGACCGGCAGACCGGCCGCACGGGCCAGCCCCATATTCGCCAGATCGCCTGCGCGCAAATTGATCTCGGCGATGGAACCGGCGCCCTCGACGATCACCACGTCGAAGTCGTCCCGCAGGGCGGTCAATTCGGCCTGCACCACACCGGCCAGTTCGCGCTTGCGGTCCTGATAGTCGCGCGCACCGACATCGCCTGCCGGACGGCCACGGACGAGGACATGGGAACGCCGGTCGCTGCCGGGCTTGAGGAGCACCGGATTGAACCGGGTCGACGGCTCCAGACCGGCCGCATATGCCTGCAAGGCCTGGGCACGCCCGATCTCCCCGCCGTCGACGGTCACGGCACTGTTGTTCGACATGTTCTGCGCCTTGAAGGGCGCCACCCGCACGCCGTCGCGGGCGAGCAACCGGCACAGGCCCGCGACGATCAGGCTCTTGCCCGCGTCCGAACTCGTGCCGCCGACGAGCAGTGCGCCGCGCACGCTAGTCCGGCAGTGTGAGGATCTCCGCGCCGTTCTCCGTCACCACGAGGGTGTGCTCGAACTGCGCGGTCCACTTCTTGTCGGTGGTGGCCACGGTCCAGCCGTCGTCCCAGATCTCGTATTCGAGGCCGCCGAGGTTGATCATCGGTTCGATGGTGAACACCATGCCCGGCTCGAGCACGGTGTCGATGTTCGGCTGGTCGTAGTGCAGGACGACGAGCCCATTGTGGAAGGTCTCCCCGATGCCGTGGCCGGTGAAGTCGCGGACCACGTTGTAACCGAAGCGGTTCGCATACGCCTCGATGACGCGCCCGACGACGTTCAGTTCGCGACCCGGCTTGACGGCCTTGATCGCCCGCTCGGTGGCGATGCGGGTGCGTTCGACGAGATCGGCCGCCTCGGTGGACACGTCGCCGGCGAGGAAGGTCGCGTTGGTGTCGCCGTGTGCACCGTCGATGTAGGCGGTGACGTCGATGTTGACGATGTCACCGTCCTCGATGACGGTCGAGTCGGGGATGCCGTGGCAGATGATCTCGTTCAGCGACGTGCAGCAGGACTTCGGAAAGTCCTTGTAGCCCAGGGTCGACGGATACGCACCGTGATCGACCATGTACTCGTGGGCGATCCGGTCGAGCTCGTCGGTGGTGACTCCGGGGGCGACGGCCTTGCCCGCCTCGGCAAGGGCATTCGCGGCGATCTTGCCCGCGATGCGCACCTTCTCGATCGTTTCCGGGGTCTGTACCCACGGCTCGTGCCCCTCGTTCACGGTGGGCTTCCACACATATTCCGGGCGCTCGATCGAATCGGGAACGGTACGGATCGGCGTCGGGGTGCCGGGCCGCAATGCAGCACGAACAGTCATATACCCACTGTATGCCCCACCGGTCCGGATGCCCCACCGACGGGGCGCGGGCCCAATGCATCGGGTGGGCGCGAGGGACGAGCGGTTCGCGGACGTGACTAAGGTGAGACTAAGAAGGACGGCGCGGCGCGCCGAACCGGCTCGGTGATGGGAGAACGTGTGCGGCCTCGGAGCCGGACCGCGGAGCGACGCGGCGTGAACGGATGGGTCCGGACGACGATCGTTCCGCTTGTCGGAGCCGTGGTCCTGGTGATCGCGGGGGCCGCCTGCACCACCGAACCGCTCGACCAGGGCGATTCGTCCGAATCCGGTGCCGCCACCGCCCATCTGCGCAACGGTCCGTCGACGGCGACCATCGACCGGCGCGACGTCGAACCCGTCGCGAACAACCCGGTGCCGCGGCTCCCGACGACCGTCGAATCCGTCGGCCACGGTCCCGTGACGGTCTCCGACACCAGCCGTATCCTCACCGTGGACCGCAACGGCACGCTGGGCGCCATCGTGTTCTCCCTCGGCCTCGGCTCACGGGTGGTGGGTCGCGATACATCGACGGCCTTCCCGGCGGCGGTCCGTCTGCCGGTCGTCACCGACCGTGGCCACGCCCTCAACTCGGAGGCGTCGCTCGCCCTGCATCCGAGCGTCGTCCTGGTCGATCAGGAGACGACCCCACCGCAGGCCGTCGACCACATCCGCGATTCCGGCATACCCGTCGTGGTGTTCGACCGGACCCGGTCGGTCGCCTCCACACCGACCCTGATCCGGTCCGTCGCAGCCGCACTCGGTGTGCGCGACGCCGGCGAGGCCCTGGTGGACCGGACGGAGTCCGAGATCGCGGCCGCGCGGGCGTCTCTCCCGAAACCGACGGGTGATCCGACGATCGCGTTCCTCTACATCCGGGGTCCGCGTCTGATTCTCCTGGCCGGCCCCGGCTCGGGAGCGGACGAACTCATCAAGGCGGTCGGCGGCCGCGACGCCGGCGCCGCCGCGGATCTCACGGGCGCGTTCACCGCGGTCAGCAACGAGGCCTTGCTGAAGGCCGATCCCGATGTTGTGCTGGTGATGACCGAGGGCGCCGACAGTGTGGGCGGTCTCGACGGTGTCCTCGCACTGCCCGGCATCGACGACACCAGCGCGGGACGTGCCCGCCGGGTCGTCGAGATGGAACAGACCCAACTCCTCTCCTTCGGCCCGGACATCGGCCTGGTGCTGAGTGCGCTCGGAAAGTCGATCTACGCATGACCCACACCGGTGCCGCCACGGCGGCTCGCGGACCGCTGCGCGCGGTGACCGTACTGGCGATCATGGTCGCCGTCATGCTCGTGACCGTGGTGATCTCCGCCGCGGTCGGCAAGGTGTCCATCCCGCCTCTGGAAGTGCTGGGCAGCATCGCCCATCACTGGCACCTCGACATCGGTCCGATGCCGTCGCACCCGCAGGGCGAGCACACACTGTGGGTGGTCCGCTTCCCGCGCATCGTCCTCGGATTGCTCGTTGGCGCCGCGCTGGGCGCCGCGGGCTGCCTGTTGCAGGGTGTGCTGGCGAACCCACTCGCCGAACCCGGCGTCATCGGGGTGTCGTCGGGCGCCGCGGTCGGCGCCTGTCTGGTGATCGTCATCGGCGGTGTCGGCGTCAACGGCTGGGCCCTCGCGGGTGCCGCGTTCGTCGCCGGTCTGATCACCGCGGCCGCGGTGTATCTGCTGTCGCTGCGGGACGGGTCGTCGTCGGCGATCATGTTGGTGCTCACCGGAATCGCGGTCAACGCCTTCGCACTCGGCCTCATCGCGTTCCTGACCTTCGTCGCGTCCACGGCAGCCCGCGAGCAGATCGTGTTCTGGCAGCTCGGTTCGCTGGCCGGGGCCAACTGGAATTCGGTGTGGACGGTGCTTCCCCTGGTCGTCGTGGGCATCGGCTGGGCGATGCTGCTCACCCGCAAGCTCGACATCCTCGCCCTCGGCGAGGTGCAGGCGTCGTCGCTCGGTGTGGATGTGGAGCGTGTCCGCCGTCAGGTCATCGTTCTGGTGGCGCTGCTGACCGCCGCCGCCGTCGCATTCGCCGGCATCATCATGTTCGTGGGCCTGGTCGTGCCGCATCTGCTTCGGCTGATTGTCGGCCCACGGCACGCAATCCTGTTGCCCACCAGCATCATCGGCGGCGCGATCGTACTGGCGGCAGCCGACCTGGGTTCACGGACCGTCGTCGGCGACGCCGACCTGCCGCTCGGTGTATTCACCTCACTCGTCGGCGGTCCGGTGTTCTTCTGGTTGCTGCGCCGCAGCCGCCACGCGGGGGCCGGATGGTGAACAACGACATCGGCGATCGAACCGGAGTCGTCGCCGAAGAGATCACGGTGCGACTGGGCGACCGCGACGTGGTGCGCGAGGTGTCGCTCCGCGTCGAACCGGGCACGCTGATGACGCTCGTCGGCCCGAACGGCTGCGGCAAGTCGACGTTGCTGTCGGTCCTGGCCGGTCTCCGGACGCCGGATCACGGCAGCGTGCACATCCACGGCCTCGATGTGACCTCCGTGCCGTCCCGCCTACTGGCCCGTCACCGATCATTCGTCACACAGCACAATCGCACCGACACCCCGTTCACCGTCGCCGATGTGGTGGAAATGGGTCGCTATCCGTGGTTGCGCACCGACTCGGCGAGGGAATCACCCGCCATCATCGAATCCGCCATCCGCGCATGCGATCTCACCGACATCCTGGATCGGCCGTTCGCGCAGTTGTCCGGCGGTCAGCAGGCCCGGGTGTCGCTGGCGCGCGCACTGGCGCAACGGACACCGGTGATGCTGCTCGACGAACCCACCGCCGCGCTCGACATCCACCACCAGGAGGCCGTCCTCGACATCCTGCGGTCCGCGCGGGACGCCGGTACCGCGGTACTGCTTGTCGTCCATGACCTTTCCCTTGCCGCGGCCTATGCCGACCGCGTGGCGCTGATGAAATCCGGACGCATCCTCGCCGAGGGACCGGCCCGCGAGGTGATGACCGCCGAACGACTCTCCGATACGTACGACCATCCCGTGGAGATCTGGGATCACCCGGAATCGGGACAGCCGATCGTCATTCCGCGCCGCACCTGAGCCGCGCGCCACCCTATCGTCGACGGTCCGGTCAGGATCGGCCGCCGGTCGCGTAACCGGGCGGCAGGAACGAGAAGAAATCTCGGGTGACGCCGACGGCGTTGTTCGAGTCGGCGCCGCGCACCACGAGCGTCGCGAACGCGAGATCCCCGCGATAGCCGGCGAACCAGGCGTGCGAACCACCGTCGAACTCGGCCTCACCGGTCTTCCCGAAAACCGCACCCTGCCCGGCGATCGCGGTACCCGTCCCCTCGGTGACCACGGCGCGCATCATCGGCCGGAGTTCGGCCACCGCCGCCGGGTCGAGTGTCGGCCGGGGGCCGGTGACCTTCGTCTCCTTGCCCAGAATCAGTTGCGGCACAGGTGCTTTGCCGTTGTTCGCGACGGTTGCCGCGACCAGCGACAAACCGAGCGGGCTGACCAGGACGCGCCCCTGCCCGAATCCGTCCTCACTGCGTGCCACGAGCTCCGGAGCGATCGGCACCGAGCCGGACACCGCGTCGAGGCCCGCGATGTCATACCGCTGCCCGACTCCCATCGCCGCAGCCGTGCGAGCCAGGTCCGACGGCCCCATCTCACTGGCGAGTTTCGCGAAGGTCGTATTGCACGAACTGGCGAAGGCCGACAGCATCGGCACGGTACCCAGGGAGAAGCGGTCGTAGTTGGGGATGCGGCGCGGCCCGATCTCGATCTCGCCCGGGCACGGCACCATCGACCCCGGGTGCGCCAGATTGCCACTGATCGCAGCGGCCGCGGTGACCATCTTGAACGTGGACCCGGGCGGATACAGGCCGCTCGTCGCGATCGGGCCGTCCCGGTCCGCCGCCTTGTTCTGCGCGATCGCCAATATGTTGCCCGACGACGGCTGCACCACGACCATGGCCACCTGGAAGCGGTCGGTCGCATTGACGGCACGTTGCGCCGCGTTCTGCACCACCCGCGACAGACTCAGCGGTACCGCTGGCGCCGGGTCACCCGCGTGATCGGCGAGCACGTCGGCGTCGAGACCGTTCGGATTGACGGTTACCACACGCCATCCGGCGCGGCCGTCGACCTCGGCCGCGACGACCTTCTTCACCTCGCTGAGGAGCGCCGGCGCGAAGTCCGGATCCTTCGGGACCAGTTCGGCCTGCTCGTTGTGCGTCACCCCGGGAATCGCGAGCCGGTCGCGCAGACGGTCGAAGTCGCGTTGGGACAGCCGGGTGATCGGATACGGTCCGTCGGACGCGGTCGCCCCCTCGGCGATCTGCTGCGCGGACAACGTCGGCGCGAACGGCTTGAGCACCGAGACGAGACTCGTCACCGAGTCGGCGACCGACCCGCCCGCGGCTGCGGCCTTCGCATCGAAATTGATGCCGACGACCGTCCCGTTGACCATCACCTGCGAGCCGTCGGCCTCGTGCACCGTGGCACGCGGCGGCGTCATCGTTTTCAGCGCGAGTCGTTGGTGCGCACCGAGTTCCGGATGGATGTCGGTGGACGTCCAGCGAACCTCCCAGCCGCTCGAGTCGGTGCGGGCCAGCTTCACGCGTGTCGGATAGCTCCAGGTGCGACCGTTGGGCAGGCCCCACTTGTACGTGACGTCGATGTCGGCGGTGTCACCGGACACGCGGGCGACTCCGGTCGAGTAGTCGAGCTTCTCCGCGGCCAGTCCCGACCATGCGCCTTCCAACTCGGTCTCGGCGGTCGCCGGATCGTCGGTCAGTGAGGCGGCTCCCGCGATGTCGCGGTCTCCGAGGGTCGACATGAAGCGGTCGACGGCCTGCCGGGGTCCGTCGTCCACGGAGGTGCAGCCCGCGACGCCCAGCACGACGGCAGCACTCACCGCCACACATGCACCGCTGATAAATCGCCGCCTCATCTGCACCATCGGTCCCGATGATATGGCGCGCAACAGCAGAAACCTCTGCGCCACGCGGGGATCGGGCGCCCTAGTCCACCAGGATCGTCGCGAAGGTACCGACCTCGGCGAAACCCACTCGCCGATAGGCCTCGCGCGCGGCGACATTGAAGGAGTTCACGTACAGGCTCGGCGTACGCCCCAGCCGCTGCACGGCTGCCGCCACCGCGGCGGTGCCCGCCGTGCCGAGTCCCTCACCGCGACGATCCGGTGAGACCCACACGCCCTGGATCTGCCCGACTTTCCGGGACAGCGAACCGATCTCGGCCTTGAACACCACCTCGCCGTCGTCGAACCGGGCGAACACCCGATTCGCGCTGACGAGGGACGCCAGCCGACGACGGTAGGAACGACCTCCGTCGCCGGCGCACGGGTCGACTCCCACCTCGCCGATGAACATGTCGACGGCCGCGGGCAGGTAGACATCGAGGTCGTCGAGCGTGACCAGCCGCACCGCCGGATCCGGCGCCATCGCGGGTGCATCCAACAGCGCCATCAGCGGCTGATTGTCGCGGACCGCACGCGGCGGCCCCCAGACCGGTGTGATCCGCTCCCAGAGCGGCAGCACCAGTTCGGCGCGCCCCACCACCGACGAACAGACACGCGGCACCGCCGCGGCCCGGTCCGCGAAGGTCTCCATGTCCGCGGAATTACCGAGCAGAGGAATCAGATTCGCGCCGGAGAAGCAGAGCGAGGTGGTCGGGTCGTCGACGGTCCACATCTGCCCGCCCAGCAGTCTGGGGAGAATGCCGTGGCTCTCGAAACGGGCGGCGACCATGCACATCGCGATCGGGTCGGTCGTCAGGACACGTTCGACGACCGGCGCGTCCCGCGCCCCCAGCGGCCGATCCCCCAGCAGCTTCAGCACCATCGCTCCTCACACCCCGATGCCACGCCACCCACGACGCGACCACCCGTGCCGACGAGCTGCCGTTCGAGACGGTCAGCTGACCGTGACGACAGGCGGCCCGACTTCCGTGTCACCAGTGTCACCCGACTCACCCGCGATCCGCAGCGCTTCTTCGATCAAGGTCTCCACGATCTGCGATTCGGGCACGGTCTTGATGACCTCGCCCTTGACGAAGATCTGGCCCTTGCCGTTGCCGGACGCGACGCCCAGATCGGCCTCGCGCGCCTCGCCCGGACCGTTGACGACGCAGCCCATCACGGCCACGCGCAGCGGCACCTCCATGCCGTCGAGGCCCGCGGTCACCTCGTCGGCCAGCTTGTAGACATCGACCTGGGCGCGTCCGCAGGACGGGCAGGACACGATCTCCAGCTTGCGGGGCCGCAGGTTGAGCGACTGCAGGATGGCGTCGCCCACCTTGATCTCCTCGGCGGGCGGCGCCGACAACGACACGCGGATCGTGTCGCCGATCCCCTCGGAGAGCAGGGCACCGAAAGCGACGGCCGACTTGATGGTCCCCTGGAAGGCCGGTCCGGCCTCGGTGACCCCGAGATGCAGTGGATAGTCGCACTGCGCGGCGAGCTGCCGGTACGCCTCGACCATGATCACCGGGTCGTTGTGCTTGACCGAGATCTTGATGTCGCCGAAGCCGTGCTCCTCGAAGAGACCCGCCTCCCACAGTGCCGATTCGACGAGCGCCTCCGGGGTGGCCTTGCCGTACTTCTGCATGATGCGCTTGTCGAGCGAGCCCGCGTTCACGCCGATACGGATCGGGATGCCGGCATCGCCCGCCGCCTTCGCGACCTCTTTCACCCGGCCGTCGAATTCCTTGATGTTGCCCGGATTCACGCGCACCGCCGCACAACCGGCATCGATCGCCGCGAAGATGTACTTCGGCTGGAAGTGGATGTCGGCGATCACCGGGATCTTGGACTTCTTCGCGATGATCGGCAGCGCCTCGGCGTCCTCGTTACGCGGGCAGGCGACGCGCACGATGTCGCAGCCCGACGCGGTGAGTTCGGCGATCTGCTGGAGCGTCGCGTTGATGTCGTGGGTCTTGGTGGTGCACATGGACTGCACCGAGATCGGATGATCGCTGCCCACGCCCACCGAGCCGACCTGGATCTGGCGGGTGACGCGACGCGGTGCGAGCACCGGCGGTGGGGCCTCAGGCATACCGAGGCCAATGCTCAGGGCTTCCGAACGGTCGTTCATTTCGATTCCCTCATCTGACGAATGGCTGTGTGGTTCACCGTGTTCCGACGATCCGCGGGCGCAGGCGAATCCATCAGAACACCTGTATGGGGTTGATGATGTCGGCGGTGAGGGTGAGCACCATGAAGGCGCCCATCACCAGCACCACCGCGTACGTGACGGGCATAAGTTTCAGGTAGTCGACGGGCCCGCCGGCCTGCTTGCCGAACCAGCGCCGAACGGTGTTGCGCGCCTTCTCGTAACCCACGATCAGCATATGTCCGCCGTCGAGCGGGAGCAGCGGCACCAGGTTGAAGAGACCGAGGAAGAAGTTGACGCTGATGAGCAGCATCAGGAACATGCTCCAGGCGCCCCGCTCGGCGGCCTGACCGCCGATCACCGATGCGCCGTACACGCTGACCGGGGTGTCCTGTGCACGTTCACCTCCGGTGACGGAGGTCCACAGCGCACTCACCTTGGACGGCAACGAGATCAGTGCGTCCCAGGTGGCCACGAAGAGGTCACCGGTGAAGGCGACCGAGCCGGGTATCACCGCCAGCCCGTCGTAGGTCGTGATGGCCGGCGGCGGATCGAAGGCGATTCCGATCTTGTGGGTCTGTTCGGTCTTCGACTTTCCGTCGGCGTTGATCGTCACCGTGGCCGGGGCGGGCGTGATGGTGAAGTCCTGCCGTACGCCGGCGCGATCCACCGTGACGGTCGCCGGGTCGGAGGTCTTGCCGATGATCGTGGACACCTCGGCGTAGTCGGCGACCGCGGTGCCGTTCACGGCGACGATCGTGTCTCCGGGCCGGAGTCCTGCGGCACCTGCGGGACCGTTGCCGGTACACGGCGTGGACACCGGCTTCGCCGAATCCGAGTAGGTCGTCGACGACGGCACACAGGAGACTTCGGCGACGGTGGCCGGTACCGGGTCCTTGCTCAGGTTCGGCAGTCCCCAGATCGCCCCGACGAGGACGACCAGCACGAAGCCGAGGATGAAGTTCTGCGCGGGTCCGGCGAACAGGACGACCAGGCGTTTCCACGGCTTTTGTAGATACATGGCCCGCGGCCGGTCGGCGTCGGAGATCTCGTCGTAGGGCGTCATGCCCGCGATGTCGCAGAAACCGCCGAGGGGCAGGGCCTTGAAGCCGTACTCCGTCTCGCCCCGGCGCGTAGACCAGATCGTCGGACCGAAGCCCACGAAGTAGCGCCGCACCTTCATTCCGGTGGCCTGGGCCGCCCACATGTGCCCGCATTCGTGCCATGCCACCGACAGCAATAGGGCCACGGCGAACAGCACCACCCCGAGGGCAAAACTCACTGACGTACTCCATCCGCAGAGGCCGCGACCAGGCGTGCCGCATGCTCGCGCGCCCACCTGTCAGCAGCCAGAACGTCCTCCACAGTACCCGGCTGCGCACGCCACTGATCGGCGTCGCCGAGCACCTGGCCGATGATCTCGGTGATCCGCGGGAAGCGGATGGCGCCGGAGAAGAATCCCTCGGCCGCGGCCTCGTTCGCGGCGTTGTAGACGGCGGTCAGCGAACCGCCCGCGGTCCCCGCCTCGCGGGCCAGCGCGATGGCCGGGAACACCTCGTCGTCGACCGGTTCGAAGGTCCACTCCGACGCCGTCGAGAAATCACAGGCCGCCGACGAACCCGGGACACGGTCCGGCCAGCCCAGCGCCAGTGCGATGGGCAGCTTCATCGAGGGCGGCGACGCCTTGGCGATGGTCGCGCCGTCGACGAAGGTGACCATCGAGTGCACGATCGACTGCGGGTGGACGGTCACATCGATGTGGTCGTAGTCGACACCGAACAGCAGGTGTGCCTCGATCACCTCGAGCGCCTTGTTCACCAGGGTGGCCGAGTTGAGTGTGATCAGCGGTCCCATCGACCAGGTCGGGTGACGGCCCGCCTGTTCCGGCGTCACATCCTCGAGCGCGGCACGTGTCCACCCGCGGAACGGTCCGCCCGAAGCCGTCAGGACCAGACGGTCCACCTCCTCGGCACTCCCCCCGCGCAGACATTGCGCGATCGCCGAGTGTTCGGAGTCCACCGGGACGATCTGTCCCGGCGCGGCGGCATCGAGCACCAGGGAGCCGCCGGCGACCAGCGACTCCTTGTTGGCGAGCGCCAGACGAGCACCCGACTTCAGGGTCACCAGACTCGGCCGCAGACCGATGGAACCGACCACGGCGTTGAGTACCACGTCGGCGCCGACGGCCTCGACGAGGTCGCACATGGCGTCCGGTCCGCCCAGTACCGGCGCGCCCAGGTCGTCGGCGAGGGTGGCCGCGGCGGCGGCATCGGCGACCGCGAGCGCCGATGCCGGAACCCCGAAGGTCCGCGCCTGCGCACGCAGCAGATCGAGGTTGCCGCCACCGGCTCCGAGTCCGACTACCTCGAAGAGTTCGGGATGTTCGGAGATCACCTCGAGGGCCTGGACGCCGACGGAGCCGGTCGAGCCGAGAATGAGTACACGAGTCGTCACCCGTCCAGTGTCCCGCATCGGCCCCGGGATGGTCACATGCGCTCGGCGGACCCCGGCCGCGACCCGGTTGCGGATGTCGCGGCACCGCCGACGACCCGTACCGCTATGCTGATCGGGAACTACTACCGGCCGTCAGAGTCAGACGTTCCGACGTCACCACAGTGAGGAGCAGCCCGTGGCCACCACCGAGGTTGAGCACACCACCGTCGACACCGGCTGGGTGCGCGAGCCCGTCGACGCTCCCTCCGCCCGCTTCGGCTGGCACGGCCAGGCCAACAAGACGTTCCAGATCGCGGGCTGGTTCTGCGTCATCGCCCTGCTGGCGATGCTCATCGGCAACCACCACGGCCGCGTCGAGGACATCTGGCTGATCGTGATGGCCGCCGGTCTCGCGTACTTCCTGGTGAAGGGCCTCATCGGCAAGCGCGGTCGCTGGCAGCGCAACCGCTGACGCGCTACTTCTCCTCGGCGGCCAGCTGTCCGCAGGCCGCGGCGATCTCCTGACCGCGGGTATCACGCACCGTGCAGGACACCCCCTGTTCCCGGACGCGTCGCACGAATTCGCGTTCGACGGGCTTGGGGCTCGCATCCCATTCGGAACCGGGCGTCGGATTCAGCGGGATCAGATTCACGTGCGCGCGTGAGCCGAGCGCACGATGCAGCTTCTCCCCCAGCATGTCGGCACGCCAGGGCTGATCGTTCACGTCCCGGATGAGCGCGTACTCGATGGAGACGCGCCTACCGGTGGTGTCCGCGTAATAGCGCGCGGCGTCGAGGACCTCGGCCACCGACCACCTGTTGTTCACCGGCACGAGCGTGTCGCGCAGTTCGTCGTCCGGTGTGTGCAACGACACGGCCAGAGTGACCGCCAGCCCTTCGTCGGCGAGACGGCGGATCGACGGCGCCAGACCGACCGTCGACACCGTGACCGACCGCGCCGAGATCCCCATGCCGTCGGGCACCGGTGCGGTGATCTGCCGGACCGCCGACACCACTCGTTTGTAGTTGGCCAGCGGCTCCCCCATGCCCATGAAGACCACGTTCGACAGTCGGCCCGGCTCACCGAATTCGCCGTCGCGCAGAGCCCGGGCCGCCATGCGTACCTGATCGACGATCTCCGCGGTCGACAGGTTGCGGTCCAGACCGCCCTGACCGGTGGCGCAGAACGGGCACGCCATGCCGCAGCCCGCCTGGCTGGAGATGCACAGGGTGTTGCGGTCGGTGTAGCGCATCAGCACGCTTTCCAGCAGGGTGCCGTCGTGCAGGCGCCACAGTGTCTTGCGGGTGCTGCCGTCGTCGCAGGCGATGTGCCGGACGGGCGTCAGCAGCGGCGGGAACAGCTTCTCGCCGAGTGCTTCCCGCGATCCGGCGGGCACGTCGCTCATCTCGCGCACGTCTCCGTTGAGCCTGCCGTAGTACTGCTTGGCCAGCTGATTGGCGCGGAATTTCGGCAGGCCGAGTTCGGCCAGCGCGGCGATCCGCCCCTCGCTGTCGAGGTCGGCGAAATGCTTCGGCGGAAGGCCACGTTTCGGGGCATCGAACACGAGCGGCAACGACGACATGGTGCCATTGTCGCATGTCATGATGGGCACATGACGACACGAGATCCTCGGGAGCCGTTCGACGCCGACGCGCCACTCCCCGTGGGAAGCGAGACAAGCGATCCCAACGCCTACGCCGACATGGATCGCGAGCACAAGGCTCTGCTGGCCGAACGGGACGAGCTGCGCGAGCAGGTCAGAGGCGTCGAGCACACCCGTACCCGGGCGACCTTCTTCGGACTGGTCATCGGTGCGATCATCCTGATCCTGCTGCTGGTGTTCATCCTGCAGAACACGGCGTCACAGCGCATCACCCTGATCTTCTGGGACGTGAATCTGCCGCTCGGTGTGAGCCTTCTCATCGCCGCGATCGCGGGCGCTCTGCTGGTAGCGCTCGCCGGTGGCCTTCGCATGCTCCAACTGAACCGGGCCCTCAAGCGGGCCAAGAAGTAGCAGCCGACCGATGTCCCGCCTCTGCGAACCAGGGGCGGGACCGAGAACTCACAGCAGCGCGGTGAGCACCGCCCACACGATGAAGGCCGACGGCAGCAGCGAGTCGAGCCGATCCATGATGCCGCCGTGTCCGGGCAGCAGAGTCCCCATGTCCTTGATCCCCAGGTCGCGTTTCACCTGAGATTCGACCAGGTCGCCGAGCGTCGCGCAGACGACGAGCACCGGGCCGAGGATCATGCCGATCCACCATTGACTGTCGACGAGGAACACCACCGAGAAGACCGCGCCCGCGGTGCCGACCACGAGCGAACCGGCGAGACCCTCCCACGACTTCTTCGGACTGATCGCCGGGGCCATCGGATGCTTGCCGAACAACACTCCCGCGGCGTAACCGCCGACGTCGGAGCAGACCACGACGATCATCAGCGTCGCGACGCGTGCGGCACCGTGATCCTGGATCACCATGTACGTACCGAACGATGCCAGCAACGGCAGCCACGCGAGCACGAACACACTGGCCGCGAGGTTGCGCAGGTAATTCTCCGGCGCGCGATTGATCCCCTGCGCCAGCAACATCCAGACCATCAGGACCAGAACGGTGCCGACGAAGGCCGTCAGAATTCCCGTGGGCCCCCACGGCCATCCGGACCAGATGATCGCCTGCCCACCGATGAGCAGGGGCCACAGCGCGACCTGATAGCCGCCGTCCCGCAGACGTTTGGTGACCTCCCACGTCGCGATCGCGAATGCCACGGCGACGAGCACATACCAGGCCTTGGGTGCGAACAGCAGAATCGCGATGATGCTGACGCCCAGCGTCACGCCGACGCCGATCGCCGCGGGAAGATTGCGGCCGGCGCGGGATTTCTTGGGCGGCGGCACCGCAGCGGCGTCGGTGCCCGTCTCGTCGGAGGCCATCGGTTCCGGTATAGCCGCGCCTGAGGGTTCGTCGCTCACACTTCGAGCAATTCGTTCTCTTTGCGAGTCACCAATTCATCCACCTGCGCGACATAACCCGCGGTGGTCTTGTCGATTTCCTTCTCGGCGCGCGTCACCTCGTCCTCGCCCGCCTCGCCATCCTTCTGGATGCGCTTGAGCTCGTCGACGGCCTTGCGGCGGACGTTACGGATCGCGACCTTCGCGTCCTCGCCCTTGCTCTTCGCCTGCTTCACCAGTTCCTTGCGCCGGTCCTCGGTGAGCTGCGGGATCGCGACACGGATGATCGATCCGTCGTTCGTCGGATTCACGCCGAGATCCGAATTCCGGATCGCGGTCTCGATGTCACCAAGGCTCGATGCCTCGTACGGCTTGATGACGATCAGACGCGCTTCGGTGGCCGTGATACCCGCGACCTGCGTGATCGGGGTCATCGCACCGTAGTAGTCGATCACGATCTTGCTGAACATCGCGGGGTTCGCGCGGCCGGTGCGGATGGACCCCATGTCCTCCTTGGCGACGCTGACCGCCTTCTCCATTTTCTCTTCGGCGTCCAGGAGCGCATCGTCGATCATCGTCGTCCTACTTTTCTCGTGGGTGTTCGTGGATGTGGTTCTCGAAGCCTGCGTAACGGGTGGTCGTCGCCGATCACTCGGTGCTGACCAGCGTGCCGATGGGATCACCGGCGACCGCGCGTGCGATATTTCCCTGCTCCAGAAGATTGAACACGAGCATCGGCATCTTGTTGTCCATACAGAGACTGAACGCCGTCGCGTCGGCGACCTTCAGTTCCTTCTCCAGCGCATCCCGGTGGGTGATCTCGGTGAACAATTCGGCATCCGGGTTGTCGCGCGGGTCGGAGTCGTACACGCCGTCGACCCCCTTGGCCATCAGGACCACCTCGGCCTTGATCTCGAGCGCCCGCTGGGCGGCGGTGGTGTCGGTGGAGAAGTACGGCATACCCATACCCGCACCGAAGATCACCACACGCCCCTTCTCGAGATGGCGGATGGCGCGGAGCGGGATGTAGGGCTCGGCGACCTGCCCCATCGTGATGGCCGTCTGCACACGGGTCGTGATGCCGCGCTTCTCGAGAAAATCCTGCAGCGCAAGGCAGTTCATCACGGTGCCGAGCATGCCCATGTAGTCCGAGCGAGCGCGATCGAGGCCTCGCTGCTGCAGTTCGGCTCCCCGGAAGAAGTTGCCACCGCCGATGACGACGGCGACCTGCACCCCGGATTCGACGACGTCGGCGATCTGATCGGCGACCGTCGCGACGACGTCGGGATCGAGTCCGACCTTGCCGCCGCCGAACATCTCACCACCCAGCTTCAGCAGCACCCGGCGGTAACCGTGGCGTGCGGAGGGGCGGGATTGCGGCGATTCGCTCATCTACTTCCTCACTCGTTCGGCTTCGCTGAACATGGTACTTGCCGACGTGACCAGTCGATGACCTGCGTCTGAGCTGCTCGGACCGTCCTGGTCGCGGTCCGTGACCGCGGACGGCAAAGGACGCGCGAACCTTTGTTAATCTGAGCGCGGCGAGCCCGACATCCACTCGTAGGCCTCGACTTTCAGGGTCTGTGTCCGACGGAGATGTCGACGGCTCGCCATTCGTATGCCGTCCGGGGAGGGACGGCCCGGTGGGGATGGAGCATGCTGTGAACCCGAATCGACGGGATGTACTGAAAGCTGCCGGTATTGCCGGTGCGATGGGTGTGACCGGGGCGATGTCCACGCTCGGAGCGGCCCCTGCGGGAGCCCGACCGCGACGAACGGTTCCCGGCGTCCCGGCGACAGCCCCGCTCGGCAGCGGGATCGGGCCGGATCCGAGTGTGCGGTGGGATCCGTCCGGCGACGCGTTGATGAAATCCGTCCTCGAGCGTGGTGACGCGGAGAAGATCAACCGTCTGCTGGCCGACTGGACGACAAACGGGCAACGCCTGCCCGCGGGCCTGCCCGGCGATGTCCATGACTTCATCGAGGATGCCCGGCGGATGCCGTCGTGGCTCGACCCGGACCTCATGCGGCACGCGAATGCGTTCTATACGTCGCGTAGCTGGTACCTGTCGTGGATCATCGGTTTCACCGGTGGGCTGATGCTGACGGTCATCCCCCGCGAGGCACGCGCGGTGTATTGGTCCAAGGGCGGTTCGGACATGAAGGTCCGCATCGCCAAGACGTACAAGCTCGTGTACGACTCGGTCGCCGTCGACGCCTACCGGCCCGGTGGCCGCATGGCCGTCACCGCGGTGAAGACCCGCATGGTCCACGGCGCCGTTCGCCACCTGCTGCCCCAATCTCCGTACTGGAAACATGGTGCGACGGAGACGATCCCGATCTCGCAGGCCGACATGATGCGCACCTGGCACAGTCTTGCCACGATGGGCATGCGGGTCATGCGCAACTGGGGTGTCCGACTCCCGGCGAATGAGCGTGCCGGGCTGCTGCATTCGTGGCAGTTGCACGGCCACATGCTCGGCATCGACGCGGCCTACCTGCCCGCCAGTTGGGAACAGGCCGAGACGCAGGCGCGGCGGGATCTCGACCCGATCATGGGCCCGACCCCGGAGGGCAAGAAGCTCGCCGACATGCTCGTCGATCTCGGCCAGGAGCTGGATCTGACCCTCCTGACGCGTCCGGTACTGGAGGCCTTCACCCGATTCTCCGTGGGCGACAAGCTCACCGACTGGATGGGGTTGCCGCGGCAGCCGGCGTGGGAGGCCCTGTTCGACGTGTCATGGCCGATCTTCATCAAGATCCGTGAAGGTGTGTTGCCGGTCTCGTCACTGGCCCCGAACGTCTATCACACCTTCGACGAGCTGGCGAAGGCCATGCAGTATCTCTATCTCGGCGAGTTCCGGCCGGTGAACATCACCATCCCGACCACGAACAACCCGCACTATTCCTGAGGCGGGCGTCCGCCTCCGGCTACGCCGGTCAGGATCGGGCGAGGACCTCGTCCACCGTGCACATGGGCGGACGATCCTCGAGGGACGGATCGGTTCGGTGGACGGTGTGCCCGCCGGAGTTCATCTCGAACTGGACCAGCGGCGAGCCGGTGTCGTCGATGCCGAGTCGCGCCAACAGCGTCGCGACGATCTGCCGTGCCATCGGCCCCAACTCGGCCATCGGCCGGTTGCGGTGAATCCGGGTGCCGAGGTCCACCTGTCCGATGGCGTCGATCCCCTCCCGGGCCACCGCGTCGCACAGGATGCCGATCTCCACCCCGTATCCCGGGGCGAACGGGATGGACGTGAGCAGGTCGCGGCGGCCCGCGTACTCCCCGGCGAGTGGCTGGATCAGTCCGGCGAGTTCCGGACACAATGCCGCGAGCAGAGGTCGGACCAGCAGTTCGGTCACGCGTCCTCCGCCTGCCGGATCCACACCGTCGGGACCGAGCAGCGGTCGTCGGTAATACCCCTTGACCAGGTGGATGTCCGGCCGCGCCAGCAACGGCCCGACGAGGCGCGGAACGTACATTGGGTCGGGGTCGACCACATCGCTGTCGACGAAGACCACGATGTCGCCCCGTGTCGCCGCGAGTGATCGCCACAGCACCTCACCTTTGCCACCCCGGATCCCGATGCCGGGCAACGCGGATTCGCGGGTGTGCACGTCGGCTCCGGCGGCCGCGGCCACCGCAATGGTGTCGTCCGTCGATCCGGAATCCACCACGACGATCTCGTCGACCAGGCCACCTCTCAGGGGCACAACGCTTTTCACCACCGCACCGATGGTGGCCGCCTCGTCCAGTGCCGGCAGCACCACGGAGATCGTGTGCGCCCCCTTGTTTTTCACGAGTTCATCGACGGTCCATCCGGGAGCCGCCCACGTGTTGGATGTCAGCCACCCCGAATCCGGCATCACCGGTTCAACACCGCCTTGAACTGCGGCCACGCGCGATGCAGTTCGTCCTGCCAGTACGGCCAGGCGTGCGTGCCGCCCCGATACAGGTGGAAAGTCGCCGGGATCCGTCGTTGTGCCATGCGGCGCTGCAGGTTTCGCGTGCATTCGGCGGTTGCGGTCTCGATCACCGCACCGACGGCGATCTGATCGAACAACTTGCTACCGTTCCCGTCGATGCCCGGCCCGTCGATGGTGTCGTACCTTCCCGGCATGCCGGAACCGTTCGAGACGTAGATCGACTTGCCCCGAAACGCGTCGACGTGCACGTACGGATCGTTGGCGCGCCACCGCGGGTCCGACGGCGGACCCCACATATTGAGAGTGCTTCCGCCTCCCCGCCCCTCGACGACCATGCGTACCATCGCCTGCCCGGCGGTGTCACTGGTCTGCGCGCAGCCGCTGAACGAGCCGAGCGCCTGATACCGCCCGGGGGCGTGCAACGACAACTGGAAGACCGAGGTTCCGGCCATGGAGATGCCCGCAATCGCGTTGCGGCCGTTACCATCGAAGCGTTCGTCGATGACGTCCGGAAGCTCCGAGGTGAGGAATGTGGCCCATTTCTGCACCCCCAGTTTCGGGTCCGCGCGTTGCCAGTCCGTGAAGTAGCTGGCCGCGCCGCCCATGGGGACGACGACATTCACGTGCTGGCCGGCGAAGAACGTCCGCACGTCGGTCCGTTCCAGCCAGCTGCTACCACCTTCGCCGCCCGCGGCACCGTTCAACAAGTAGAGGGTCGGGGCGGGCCCTTCACCACCTGACGCGGGGATAACCTTGACGGTCAACGTATCTCGCATCGAGCGAGATCTGATCGACACACCGATCTCACCTGCGGGCAATGTTCGCTCCGCCAGAATCCGCGCGCCGGTCGGCGCCGAGACGGCAGGTGCCGAGACCGCGGCAACGCCGGCAGCGGCGACAATCGTTGCGGCTGTGGCGATTCCGCCGCGACGGATCAGTGATCGGCAAATGCCATGCGTCGGACCGGGATTGTTCATCCACTCACTCTCGTCTTGGGGGTGCGCGATCACAGGTGCGTGCCATCACGGCGTCGGGAATGGGAGGGAGTGTGCCTCACCGAACACGCCATGTCCAGTGCTGCGGAGCCGGCCATTTCGGTATAGCCTCAATGCACGAAGTGGGACTCTCGACCCACTTTGGAGTAGCGAATACAATTGCATGCCAACATGTTTAGCGTTGCGCATGAATAATGAATTCATGTTCCGTGATCGTGAAAACGTTGCGGGCGATTGTGAATCACTGATAGGTTCGCTTCCCGTTGGCGGCGCGCATCACACCGGCGTCTCATGCATGACCGCGACCACACCATCACCACCCGACAGGCGAATTGAGGTAGCCGACCTTGGTCAGTTTCGGACTCATCGAGGAATGGGATCCCCGCCCCGGTCATCTGACCAGCTGGGTTGCCTCACTCGCCTCTGTCACACAAGCCGACCGCGCACCCGCCCATCCGGTGCAGGCTTCCCACCAGCAGGAGGCGTACCTGCAGGCCGCCGCGCGCAACGAGTCCGCGGGGTTCCGATTCTCCCGACTCTGCCTGATGGCATTCGATATCCAAGCGCCCCTGAATCATTCGGCGATGACCACGGCCATCAACCAGTTTCTTCGTCGCCACGACACCTTTCGTTCATGGTTCTCCGTCGATGAGAACGGCGCCGTCGTCCGGCGCGTCGTCGACCCGGACATCATCGAGTTCATCCAGGTGGATCACGGTCCGCGCGACAGCGCCGAGGAGATCCGTGCACACGTCCAGGAGGACACCTCCGGACCATCGCACTGGGACTGCTTCACCTTCGGGACCATCGAGTGGGATGGCGGCTTCACCCTCTACAGCGCCGTCGATCACCTCAATACCGACGGCATGTCACAGGCGATGACCTGTCTGGATCTGTCGACGCTGTACATGAACGCGGCATTCGGCACCGATGCTCCACTCAGTCCCGTCAGCAGCTACGTCGACTACTGCGATCGTGAACGGACGGTCTCTCGGGCACTGACGCGCGAGTCGCCGCATGTACAGCGCTGGATCGACCTGGTGCAGGCCAACAACGGTGAACTGCCCCGGTTTCCATTGCCTCTGGGCAATGAACCGGAGGGCCATACGCGCAGCGCGCACCTGTCGACGACGGTCTTCGACGAAGCCACCGCCCAGCGATTCGATGATGCGTGCCGCGCCCACGGTGCCAACATGATCGCGGGCATCATGGCGGTCGCTGGCCTGCTGTACGCCGAATTCACCGGCGAGACAGAGTATTTCGGCATGACGCCGAAGAGCACCCGGAGCGGCCCGGAGGAGATGCGGGCGGTCGGCTGGTTCACCAGCCTGATCCCGGTTCCCCTCACGATCGCCGAGGACGCGACCTTCGGGTCGGTTGCCGCGCAGGCGTCCCGCAGTTACCTCGCGGGCAAGGAACTCACGGACGTGTCCTTCCACCGAGTTCTCGAACTCGCGCGGCCCGACGACGGACTGAGTGTTGCGCCGGGCTGGACGGTTCCGATGATCTCCTACATCGATGTCCGAAAACTGCCCGGCATCGAGATCTTCGACGCGAGCAACGGCTGCCTCTTCGGCAACCGCGGCAGCAGCGAGGAGGTGTATCTCTGGATCAACCGTTTCAGCGACTCGACGTCGGCGACACTGCTGTATCCGCATACCGACATCGCCACGGAATCGATCCAGCGCTACATCGCCCGGTTCATCGAGGTCCTCACGTCCATCGCGCTGCACGGCGACTACCGACTCGCGGTTCCGGCGCTCACTTCGTGACCTACTCCCGGAACCGAGCCGGCCCTGCCGATCGACCGGCAGCCGAGCCGCCCCTCCCCGGTGATCGGGCAGCCACCGAGCCGCCCACTCCCGCTGATCGAGTAGCCACCGAGCCACCCCCTCCCGCTGATCGAGTAGCCACCGAGCCACCCCCTCCCGCTGATCGAGTAGCCACCGAGCCGCCAGGCGAGGAGGCGTATCGAGATCACACCGCGCATGTCGACCGCGGCACCTGGGCGGCATTCGCCGGATGCCTGATCGGCCTGTTCATGCAGATGCTGGACACCACGGTCGTCAACATCGCGCTACCCGGCCTCACCGTTGATCTCGGCGCCTCCACCTCGGAACAATTGCTCGTCCTCGCGGTCTACACGCTGGCCTTCGCATGCACCCTGCTCACCGCGGCCACCGTCGGCGCACGCGTCGGCAGGCGACGCATGTTCATCGTCGCGATGCTTCTGTTCACGGTGTTCTCCATCCTGTGCGGGCTGGCGCAGGATCCGTTGTCGCTGATCATCTTCCGTGGCGCCCAGGGCGTGAGTGCAGCGGCCATGTCGGCGCAGACGCTCGCGCTCATCGCCGCCCTGTTTCCCCCGTCACGGCACGGACTGGTGTTCGGCGTCTACGGCGCGGTCGCAGGTCTCGCGGCGATGCTGGGGCCGGTCGTCGGTGGCGTGCTGGTCTCTGCCGACGTGTTCGGGTGGGGATGGCGAATGGTGTTCCTCATCAACGTCCCGCTCGGCATCCTCGCGGTGCTTGTGGCGCGGCGGCACCTGCCCGTCGCCCGCGATCCGGCGCCCGCCCGGCCCGACATCGTCGGCATGGTCTTGTCGGCCTGCGGATTGTTCCTGCTTCTGTATCCACTGGCGGTCGGCCGCGAACAGGGCTGGCCGCCGTATCTCTGGGCGATGGCGGCCGCGGCGGTGGTGATGCTGGGGGTATTCATCCGGCATCAGCGACGTCTGGAGGCACGTGGCGGCGCTCCCCTCCTGCGTCTCGGGCTGTTCGCCTCGCGACGCTTCGCGCGGGGGCTGGTGCTCTCGCTCCTCTTCTTCAGTGTCTTCGCCGGATTCTTCTTCACGATCTCGGTCTCCACCCAGTTCGGACTCGGCTATTCGGCATTGCGTGCCGGTTTGCTGACCCTGCCCTTCGCGATCGGGGCTGCGATCGGTTCGCTGTGCTCGCCGCTGGTGGTCGCCCGCATCGGTGCCGCTCGAGTCCTGGCCCTCGGATCCGTGACGCTCGCAACGGGTTTCGCATGGCTCGCGGTCGCGTTGACACCGTCGTCCGCCGCACTGGCGGTGCCCGCGGTTCTCACACCGCTGGTGATCGGGGGCGTCGGCACGGGACTGTTCGTCGCGCCGCTCCAGACGGCCATTCTCGCCGACACGACCCCCGAGAACATCGGCTCGGCGTCCGGTTGCATACCGACCGTGCAACAGATCGGCGCCTCACTCGGACTCGCCGTGGTCACGATCTTCTTCTTCGGCCAGGTAGCAGGCCAGACCACCCCCGCCGTCACTTCGGTGCGCGCCGAACTCGTTGCAGCCCTGGAGAATTCGTCTGTCGATCCCATGTTCCGGTCAGCCGTCGCCGATCGATTCGCGTATTGCGCCCACGCACAGCTGACATCGGCACACCCGGATCGTCCGGTGGCCGGATGCTCGGCCTCGACGACGTCGGGGGACCTCGCCTCCCGTGTTGCCGCTCAGGCGTCCGGCGAACTCGCCGAGGCGGCCCGGGCGGTCGCCGCCCGCACATTCCTTGCCGCGTTCCGGATCACGCTCTGGGTGCTGGCCGGACTTGCGGCGGGCATCGCGCTGCTGGCACTCACCATGCGGGCGCCTCATAGATGACAAACACCCCGCGTCCGCCGGAGCGGACGCGGGGTGCGTCGAATGCGTGGGCGAATGGCCCCGACTTTGTCAGGACTGTCCGACCTCGAAACGGGTGAAGCCCTTGATGGTCGCGCCGGCCTCGTCGAGTACGGCGCCGACCGTCTTCTTCGAATCCTTCACGAACGGCTGGTTCACCAGCACCGCGTCCTTCATGAAGCCCTTCAGGCGGCCTTCGATGATCTTCGGCAGTGCGGCCTCCGGCTTGCCCTCGGCCTTCGCGGTCTCTTCCGCGATGTGACGCTCGTTGGCCTTGACGTCCTCTGGGACCTCGGCCTCGGTGGCGTAGGTGGCCTTCAGCGCGGCAACCTGCTGAGCGGCGTTGCGTGCCGCCTCGGCGGCAGCGTCGCCCTCGCCCTCGTAGGACACCAGGACACCCACCGACGGCGGCAGGTCCGATGCGCGCTTGTGCAGGTAGATGGCGACCGGGCCGTCGTAGGAGACGACACGGCGCAGTTCGAGCTTCTCGCCGATCTTCGCCGAGAGTGCCTGCACGGCATCGGCGACGGTGCCGTCGCCGAGTGCGGTCGCCTTGAGTGCCTCGACGTCGTTGGTCTTGGCACCCGCGGCTGCGGTGAGGATGCTGTCGGCGAGTTCCTGGAACTCGGCGTTCTTGGCGACGAAGTCGGTCTCCGAGTTGAGCTCGATCATCACGCCGTCCTTGGCGGCGACCAGGCCTTCGGCGGTCGACCGCTCAGCGCGCTTGCCGACATCCTTGGCGCCCTTGATGCGGAGTTCCTCGACGGCCTTGTCGAACTCGCCGTCGTTGTTCTCGAGAGCCTTCTTGCAGTCCAGCATTCCTGAGCCGGTGAGCTCGCGAAGCTTCTTCACGTCGGCTGCGGTGTAGTTCGCCATCGGTGGCGAGCCTCCTTCGAAGAGTTGTCGGATGACTAGGGCCGGACGAGGCCGGCGACATCACTGTGGTGATACGCCGGCCCGTGGTGCTCGGCCGAATTACTGGGCGGACGCGGGCGGCTCGGTGGCGGAACCGGCGGCCGCTGCGACCTCGGTTCCCGAGGCGGCCTGCGTGAGCAGTTCCTGCTCCCACTCGGCCAGCGGCTCGCCGTCGCCCGCGGCCTCCGGCTTGGCATCGCCCGCGGCCTGACCGGCACGCGCCTGCACACCTTCGGCGACGGCCGAGGCCACCACGCGGGTGAGGAGTGCGGCACTGCGGATCGCATCGTCGTTGCCCGGGATCGGGTAATCGACGAGGTCGGGGTCGCAGTTGGTGTCCAGGATCGCGATCACGGGGATGTTCAGCTTGCGCGCCTCACCCACCGCAATGTGCTCCTTGTTGGTGTCGACAACCCAAACGGCAGATGGCACCTTGGCCATATCCCGGATACCACCGAGGGTGCGCTCCAGCTTGTTCTTCTCACGCGTGAGCATGAGGATTTCCTTCTTGGTGCGTCCCTCGAAGCCGCCGGTCTGCTCCATGGTCTCGAGTTCCTTCATGCGCTGCAGGCGCTTGTGAACGGTCGAGAAGTTGGTGAGCATGCCGCCCAGCCAGCGCTGGTTCACGTAGGGCATGCCGACGCGGGTGGCCTCCGCGGCGATGGATTCCTGCGCCTGCTTCTTGGTGCCGACGAACAGGATGGTGCCGCCGTGGGCAACGGTCTCCTTGACGAACTCGTAGGCCTTGTCGATGTAGGTCAGCGTCTGCTGCAGATCGATGATGTAGATGCCGTTGCGGTCGGTGAAGATGAAACGCTTCATCTTCGGGTTCCAGCGACGGGTCTGATGACCGAAGTGCGCGCCGCTGTCCAGCAGCTGCTTCATGGTCACGACTGCCATGATTTCTTTCCTTTGTGTGCAGTTGACATCGATACCGGTGGTATCGATCCTGGCGCCCGCCGCTGTGGTGGACCCGGTGACCCGGGACCGCCCACCGCAGCCGTTTTCGGTACGCCTCACGTTGAGTGAGAGGCCATCCGAGCGCGGACGCGCGAAGTCACTCCATCCGAAGAGATGAAGTGCATCGGCGAGTTTACGCCGGTCACGGCCCGATGACCAAAACCGACGAGTCCGATCGCGGCCCGCCGGGAGCCGATCGGCGACCCGATGCGTCAGAAGTGGATGACACGGTCTTCGGGGGGTGTGGTCCCGATACTTCTGCTCTGTCTCCTCGTTCCATCATTCGTGCTGGTCAGTGCGCCGGTCGGTGCCGAGCCGGGACGGTATCGCCTGCCGATTCCGGGAGCGTCGACGGTCCGCGCCTTCGATCTACCCGAGCAACGGTGGAAGCCGGGCCATCGCGGTGTCGATCTCGGAGCGCCGCCCGGGACCCCGGTCCACGCCGCCGGTGACGGCATCGTGCATCACGTCGGCGTGGTCGCGGGCCGTCCTGTCGTGTCGATCCGGCACTCCGATGGCCTGCTCACCACCTATGAACCGGTTCGCGCGTCGGTGGGGCGCGGCCAACGCGTCCGGCGTGGAGACGTGATCGGCACTCTCGAGGCGGGACATCCGGGTTGCTCACCGGCCTGCCTGCACTGGGGTGCCCGCCGAGGCAGCGGTCGTGACGCCGTTTATCTCGATCCGCGAGCACTCCTCGGCGCGGTGCGGGTGCGGCTCAAACCACTCGACGGCTGAGCCGGTGCGCCGTCAGGCCCGCGGGTGGGCCTGACGATGCACCGCACGCAGACGTTCGACGCTGACGTGCGTATAGATCTGTGTGGTCGCGAGCGACGAATGCCCGAGCAATTCCTGAACTACACGCAGGTCCGCACCACCTTCGAGGAGGTGCGTCGCGGCGCTGTGCCGCAGGCCGTGCGGTCCCATGGCGGGACCACCGGCCGCCGCCACGGCACGTTGCACGACCGTCCGGGCCATGCGCTGATTGAGTCTGCCCCCTTTGGCGCCGAGGAGCAGCGCGTCGGAGGCGTCGGCGCGATCGGCGATGAGCGCCGGGCGTCCGCGGGTGAGCCACGCGGCGAGCGCGGTTGCCGCAGGCTGCCCGTACGGCACCGACCGCTGTTTGTCGCCCTTCCCGATAACTCGCAGAACACGACGATCGGCGTCGACGTCGCCGAGGTTCAACCCGCAGAGTTCTCCGACGCGAATTCCACTGGCGTACAACAGTTCCAGGATAAGGCGGTCCCGCAGGGCAATGGGGTCGTCGACTGAGGACCCCGCTTCCTGGTCCGCCGCGGGACTCGTCGCCGCGACCGCCGCGGCGGCCTGTTCGGCGCTGAGCACGGCCGGGAGTGTGCGATGCGCCTTGGGGGCCTGGAGGCGTACCGCCGGATCGTTGGCGAGGAAACCTTCACGTGTTGCCCACGCGCAGAAGGTCTTCGCCGACGACACCTGCCGTGCGATCGATGCTCGCGCCGCACCCCGCCGCGTATGGTCGGCCAGCCACGAACGCAACAGCGGCAGGTCGATGTCTCCGACGGCGACACCGCGTGCCCCGGCGTAGGCGACAAGTCCGCGTGCATCGCCGGTGTACGCGCGGACGGTGTGGTCGCTGTGCCCCTTCTCGAACGTCAGGAAGGAGGCGAAGTCGTCCAGCACTCCCCCGTCGGCGTCGCTCGTGTCGGCGTGGGTCATGCCATGAGCCAACCGTGCGGCCACTCCCTCGGCAACCGGCCACGCGGGGTGTTGCCGGATCGTTGCGTGCCCTGCAGCACCAACGCCTACAGTGCGACGCCTGCCGCTTCTTCGGAGGCCTTGAGGTCCGACTTCCACTGCCGGAAGCCCTCTTCGGTGCGTCCGCGTCGCCAGTAGCCGGAGATCGAGGCGTTCGCCGCACTCACCCCGCGTTCCTTACGGATGTAACCACGGAGGTTGTGCATCACCGCCTGAGCCTCCCCGTGGATGAACACATGCGGCTCACCGTCCAGCCATTCGGCGCCACGCACGGCCGCCACCAGTGGCGCGTTGTCGCCGGCGAGGTCGTCGCCGACCTCACCCGCCGGCGCGCCCCGGTGCAGCCAGGTGATCTCGGCACCCGCGGGCGCATCGATCGCCATCTCGTCGTCGGCGTCGGCGACCTCGATGAAGACTTTGGCGATCGCGTCGGAGGGCAACGCTTCGATCGCGGCCGTGACCGCCGGCAACGCAGCCTCATCCCCCGCGATGAGATGCCAGGGGGCATCCGCCTTCGGGCGGTACCCGCTGCCCGGACCGATGAACCGCACCGCGGTACCGGGTTCGACGGCAGCCGCCCACGGACCGGCGATTCCCTCGTCGCCATGCACCACGAAGTCGACCGCGAGTTCCCTGTTGACCGTATCCACGCTGCGCACCGTGTAGGTCCGGAGCACGGGCTGCTCCTCGGGCGCCATCGTCGCGCGAACCTGTTGCAGGTCAAATGGTTCCGGATACGTCACGCCCGGCGCCGGAAACACGAACTTCACGTACATGTCCGTGTCCCACTCGCCGGGAACACCGGTGCCACCCACCGGCACGAATCCGTCGAATCCGTCTCCCCCGAGGTACAACCGCACGAAGTGGGGCCCGACCTGCTCCCGCCGCAGCACAGTCATCGTGTTCACCGTCTTGGCCATGTGGCCTCCTCTCCGGCACCACCCTACGTGAATTAGGTAAGCCTAAGTAATTCTTCCAGATGCGTGACTCCGGTCAAGTACGCTAATTTGATCGTTCACCTCCCTGAATACCGCGCACCACCGAGGACGCCATGCCGGATCCATCACACCGTCGTGGCTCGCGCCTGACAGGCGACGACTGGGTCGACGCCGCCCTGCACCTGCTCGTCGAAGAGGGGCCGAACGCGGTCAAGGTGTCGCGACTGTGCGATCGACTCGCAGTGACCAAGGGCAGCTTCTACTGGCACTTCATCGACACCTCCGATCTGATGGCGGCCCTCATGGAGCGCTGCCATCACATGTACGAGAACTTTCGCAATCAGTTGACCGACCTGGCCGGTACACCACCGAGGCAACGCATCGAAACGCTGATCGAAATGTCGGCGGAACCAGCGCGGCGGGCACTCGAACGAGCGGCGCGATCATGGGCGGCCACCGAACCATGCCTCGCCGAATCGGTTGCCGCACTTGACGAACTGACCATCGCGGTCACGAGCGAGGCTCTCCGCGAGCTGGGCTTCGACGAGTCGCAGGCCCGCGTCCGGGCGGTGACCGCCCTCTACGCCGGAATCGGATATCTCCACAGCCACACTCAGCCCTCCACAGAGTCCGAAAATGATCGCCGGATATTCGTCGAACTTCTGACCACCCCCTGACACATCCATTCACCGATGGTCCGCGCAGCGAATGTTGACGCTGCTCACTTTCTCCGTTACGGTCAATGTAAGCGTCGTAAACATCGCTTGCGGCGGGCACTGCTCCACCGGCCGGAGAGCCAGGTGGCCGGACACGAGAGGACGATCGATGGTGCAGACCATCCTTGGAGCGAACGGTCAGATCGGGGTCGAGTTGGCGCGCGAGCTGAACAAGACCCACACCGATGACGTCAGGCTCGTCAGCAGGCACCCGCAGAAAGTGAACGACACCGATGACCTGAAGGCGGCCGACCTTCTCGACTCCGACCAGACCCGTGCCGCGGTCGAAGGCAGTGACGTCGTCTATTTCACCGCAGGTTTGCCTGCGAACGCCGAGCAGTGGGAGGCGCAGTTCCCCACGATGCTGAGGAATGCGCTCGACGCCGCCCGCACGGCCGGTGCCAAGTTCGCGTACTTCGACAACACGTACATGTATCCGCAGGATGATCGCGTACAGACCGAGGAGACCCAGTTCGCCCCGGTGGGCCGTAAAGGTCACGTGCGCGCGGAGATGGCGACGATGGTGCTCGACGAGATGGCCAAGGGCGACATCCCCGTCCTCATCGGCCGAGCACCGGAGTTCTACGGCCCCGGACGCACTCAAGGTTTCACCACGTCGCTCGTCATCGATCGGCTGAAGGCCGGAAAGCGTCCTTTGGTACCAGTGCGCGACGACGTTCGCCGCACACTCATCTGGACCCCGGACGCGAGCCGTGCGCTCGCCACTCTCGGGACAACCCCCGACGCCTACGGGCAGACCTGGCACCTGCCCGTCGACGATCAGCGTCCGACCTATCGCGAGTTCGTCACCACTGCGGCGGATGCCTTCGGCACCGACGACTCGTACACCGTGATCCCGAAGTGGGCCCTTACCGCGGCCGGGATGGTCAACGGCCAGGCCCGGGAGATCCGCGAACTGCTGCCCCGCTACGCGCACGACAACATCTTCGACTCGACCAAGTTCGCCACGCGGTTCCCGGAGTTCCCGGTGACGACATATCGCCAGGGGCTCAACGAGATTCACGACGAGGCGTGACGCGGTGACGCACGTCGTCACCATCCCGGGCTTCCCGAACCTGGTGCGGCGCAACGACCGTCGTACCGAGATCTTCGCTGGCAGAGCACGTGTCATGCCAGTTCCCAGCCGTCGTCGGCGCGGGCGGCGAGTCCGGCGACGTCCAGGCGGGCGAGCGCGCCGCGCACCGTTTCGAGAGGTAATCCCGACGAGAAGACGATGTCGGCGATCGGGATGGCACCTCGACTCGGCAACGCGTCGTGGACACGTTGATCGTCGGCGGACAGACCGTCGGTGCGGCGCGACGTGCCCCTGCCGATGTCGTGGCCATCGGGGTGGACGAGAGCGCCGATCGACCGGGCGTCGGTCACGAGTGTGGCCAGATCATCGGCGATCATCCGATGACATCCCACCGAGGTCGCCGACGTCACGGGACCCGGTACCGCCCCCAGCGGACGCCCCAGCTTGCGTGCCCATGCAGCGGTGTTCGCCGCACCGGACCGTCGCCCCGCCTCCACCACGATCACTGCTGCGGACAGGGCCGCCACCAAGCGATTTCGGGTGAGAAAGCGGTGCTTGGCCGCGGTGGTACCGGGTGCGTACTCCGAGACCAGCACTCCGCGGTCGGCTATTTCCGCAAGCAGACGCGCGTGACCCGCCGGATAGTCGCGATCGATACCGCAGGCCAGCACGGCCGAGGTCACTCCCCCCGCGGCCAACGCGGCGCGATGTGCCGCACCATCGATCCCGTAGGCGCCACCGGACGTGATCGACCAGTCGTCGAGGACCAGTCCGGAGGCGAGTTGCCCCGTGACCTGTTCTCCGTATCGCGACGCCGCACGCGACCCCACCAACGCGATACCGGTGCCGGCGATGTCATCGAGTTGTCGTGGACCGCGTGCCCACAGCACCAGTGGTTCGCCGCCCCGCGCCGCCACATCCGACGTGCCCAGCGCCATCAGCGACCACCCCGGCCACTCGGCACAGTCGCGCGTGACGATCCGGGCACCGACACGGTCGGCTGCCTCGAGGTCCTCCGCCGCCCGGTCGACCTCTGCGCGGGCCGCGGTGGCCGCGAGGACGGCATCGTGCCCGGCTGGCAGGCACCGGGCACGAATCGCCGCAGCGGCCTCGACCGGCCCGATCGCCGCACACAAATCGATCACCGGTGCACAGGGCGGTTCGGCCACCCTGGCTAGATACGCCCACGCCCGCAGCTCCGCGCTGTTCGCACTCATCCGTGGCTCCCCCGATCCCGATACAGCAGAGCCTCGGCGACCTCGTCCTGGCCGGGTCTGTCGAGTCCCTTCAGATCAGCGAGCGTCCACGCGAGACGAAGCGCACGATCTGCGCCGCGCGCGGTGACGCGGCCGTCGCGGAGAAACAGCTCGATTGGCCGTAAGTCCGTCGCCGGAAGCCGAAAGCGTTGCCGTAGAGCCGATCCCGGAACCTCGGAGTTCGTCAGCCAGCCGGCATCCTGCCATCGATCGATCGCCGCAGACCGCGCCGCCGACACACGTTCCCGCATCGCGGCACTGGACTCCCCCGAGTCCGTCATGAGCGCGGTGTTCCCCGGCGGATCCATCTGGACGCGAATGTCCACGCGGTCCATCAACGGTCCGGACAGTTTCCCGAGATAGCGTCGACGCACAAGCGCGGTGCAGACACAATCGACGTCCAGCGCCGGTGCACACGGACACGGATTGGCGGCCATGATGAGCTGGAATCGAGCCGGGTAGCGTGCGACGCCGTCCCGACGAGGGACCCGCACCTCACCTTCCTCCAACGGCTGCCGAAGTGCATCAAGGACTTTCGGTCCCATTTCCGCACATTCGTCCAGGAACAGTACTCCGCGATGCGCCCGTGACACCGCACCCGGTCTGGCGAAACCTGTGCCACCGCCGAGCAATGCGGTCACCGAACTGGTGTGATGCGGGGCGATGAACGGGGGTTCGGTGATGAGCGGGTGACCGGCACGCAGGCTTCCGGCTATCGAGTGGATGGCGGTCACCTCCAGTGACTCATCATCGCCGAGAGCAGGAAGTATCCCCGGGAGCCGTTGGGCGAGCATCGTTTTGCCGATTCCCGGCGAACCGACCATCAGGACGTGGTGGGCCCCTGCGGCCGCGATCTCCAGCGCATGCCGCGCCTCGGTCTGACCCACGACGTCGGCCATGTCGGGGATCTCGTCGGGCGGCGGCGTGTCCTGCCCGTCAACCGTATCGAGGACGAGCTCACCATCCAGCCACCGCACCACCTCCGACAGCGACGCGGCGCCGCCGATCTCGATCTCCTGCACGAGCGCCGCCTCGGTCACGTTCGGCATCGGTACGACCGCGTGCGTGTATCCCTGCGTTCGGGCCTCGACCAGAGCAGGCAGGACTCCTCGCACGGGTCGCAGCCGTCCGTCGAGTCCGAGTTCACCGAGCAAGACCGTGCGCCGCAGTCGGGTCGTCGACACCTGGTGAGTGGCAGCGAGAATGGCGACGGCCATGCCGAGGTCGAAGACCGAGCCGCCTTTCGGCAGATCGGCCGGCGCGAGTGACACCGTCACCTTCATCTCCGGAAATTTGAACGTGGAGTTGGTGATCGCCGAGCGCACACGGTCCCGCGCCTCGCGAAGTGCGGTGTCGATGTGTCCGGTCATCGAGAACCCGGGCAGCCCCTGTCCGACGTTGGCCTCGATCTCCACCATGCAGGCGGCAAAGGCGTTGAGGGCCACCGAATGCGTACAGCCGAACCCGGTCTGCCGCATCGTGCTGCTCACTCGACGACACCCTCGTGGTGCCGGATGACCGCACGCTCGGCGTCTCCCGGACAACCCGGATCGAGCTGGATGGAGACCACATCGAAGCGGATCTGACTCCAGCCACTCCCGTTGTCCACCAACCACATCCGCGTCAGGCGCCGCATGCGCGCGAGCTTGACCGGTGTCACCGCCGCGGCGGGATCGATGAAGAACCGTGAGGCCCTGGTCTTGACCTCGACGATGACCAGGGCACTGCCGTCGGTCGCGACGATGTCCAGTTCGCCAAACCGGTTGCGCCAGTTGCGCTCCAGGACCGTCCAGCCCAGCGCGCGCACATGATCGGCCGCGATGTCTTCGCCGAACCGTCCTATGTCGAGGCGCGGGTTACCTCCCCCTGCGGTGGGATCTGCGTTGTCGCTCATGGGACGAGTCTGACCCCACGGGCAGGACAGCAGGCCTCGGAAACGGCCGGACAGAGCGAATTCTGTGGATAACCGCAGTCATGTGGACAACAATTACGTCCCTCGAATGACACGCGCGGTGCCGCACGCACACGGCCGTCGGCCACCGACGATCGGTCAGGGACGGACCGCGGGGCGACCGATCACGGCTCGTCCGGCAGCCGCAGTTCCGGCTTCTCGAGTTCTTCGATGTTGACGTCCTTGAAGGTGATGACGCGGACCTGCTTGACGAAGCGCGCCGGGCGGTACATATCCCACACCCATGCATCGCTCATGCGGAGCTCGAAGTAGACCTCACCGTCGGTGTTGCGGGGTACGAGGTCGACGGAGTTCGCGAGGTAGAAGCGCCGTTCGGTCTCCACGACGTAGGTGAACTGACCGACAATGTCCTTGTACTCGCGGTACAGGGAGAGTTCCATCTCGGTTTCGTACTTTTCGAGATCCTCTGCACTCATCTGGCAAGCCTATCGTGGTCGTGTGGTGGCGGAGGCGGCACGTGCGGCGACGTTCCGGTAGGACATCCGGTGTTGCGGCGACGGCCCGTGTACGTCGAGGCGCGACATGTGATGCGCGGTGGAGTAACCCTTGTGCACTGCGAAGTCGTAGCCGGGAAGGTCGTCGTCCATGGCCACCATGATGCGGTCTCGGGTGACCTTCGCGATGATGCTGGCGGCCGCGATGCAGGCCGCCGCGCCGTCCCCACCGATCACCGGCAACGATGGCACGGTCAGGCCGGGAACCGCGAAGCCGTCGGAGAGCACGTAGCCGGGCGGCAGGTCGAGCCCGGCGACGGCGCGACGCATCCCTTCGATGTTGGCCACGTGGATACCGATGCGATCGATCTCCTCGGCCGGGATGATCACCGACGACCAGCTCGCCGCGTACTTGGTGACCGCTGTGTACAACGACTCACGCGCGGCTTCGGTGAGACGCTTGGAGTCATCGAGTTCGGCCAGCGAGGAGAGCTGCGTCGGTTTGAGCACGCAGGCCGCGACGACCAGCGGACCCGCACACGCGCCTCGTCCGGCCTCGTCGACGCCGGCGACCGGACCGAGTCCGCTGCGGTGCAACGCGAATTCGAAGGTGCGCAGACTGGCTGCCCGGCGAACCGGGGACCGCGGCGGCCAGCGACTCACCGCTCCGCTCCGCACCATTGTTCGGTGATCTCGGACAACGTGCTCGACCTCATCCCTGCGGATTGGTCGAGGACACACCACCGATCCGCGAGAAGGGATAGATGATGAATCGGGTCTTCCCGCGGATGTCGGACTCCGGGACCGTGCCGTCGAACTGCTTCGCCTGGAAGTCGGGATCGGCCGGCGACGGTGTGTGATACCGCGAGTCCGACGAATTGGTGCGGTTGTCACCCATGACCCAGACGTGACCGTCGGGCACCGTGATGGGCCCGAAGTCGGGACCGAGGCAACTGTTGAGCTCGCCGCGCTCGGTGACCGCCTGCGGATCGACTGCGCCTGCGGCGAGATTCTTTCGCTGCAGATCCATGTCGACGTACGGCTCTTTCAGCGGCTTCCCGTTCACGGTCACGCCGACGTTGTCGGAGTTCTTGCAACCCACGGTCTGCCCGCCGACGGCGATCACCCGCTTGATGTAGTTGTTCTCATCCGGCGGGGCGAACCCGAACCACGACAACCCGTCCTGCAGCTTGTGCACCACGGGATTGCTGGATCGCGGCGACATCCAACCCTCGTTCCAGCTCTCCGGAACCTTGAACACCACGACGTCACCGGGGCTCACATCGCCGAAGCGATAGGACAGCTTGTCGATGACGATGCGGTCGTTGGTGCAGCCAACACAGCCGTGGAGCGTCGGCTCCATCGATTCGGATGGAATCACGTACTGCCGACCGACGAACGTCTGGAGAAGCCATGTCAGCAGCAGGACGCAGGCGACGATGATGACGACCTCGCGGAGGATCGAACCTCCGCGCTTCTCCGGCTCGTCGTCCTTGGTCCGCCAAGGTCGCTCACCGTCGACATCGTCACGATCGGAGTTGCGATCGGTGACATCTGAAGTGCTGCGGGACTCGTCGTCGACGGTCCAGTCCGGGTCGTTGCCCGAGGAATGAGAGTCGGCCACGTCGTCAGGGTAGACGCGTCAGCGCTTTTCCTTGATCTTGGCGGCCTTGCCACGAAGATCACGCAGGTAGTAGAGCTTGGCGCGACGGACGTCACCGCGGGTGAGGACGTCGATCTTCGCGATGTTCGGGCTGTGCACCGGGAAGGTGCGCTCCACGCCGACGCCGAAGGACACCTTGCGCACGGTGAAGGTCTCGCGCACGCCGCCGCCCTGGCGACGGATCACGACACCCTTGAACACCTGGACGCGCTCCTTGCTGCCCTCGATGACCTTGACGTGCACGTCGAGGGTGTCGCCGGGGCCGAACTCAGGGATGTCGTCGCGCAGCGACTGCTTGTCGAGGAAATCGAGGGTGTTCATAATGGTGGGTCCAATCTGGCGTTTCGCGTGGACAGAGGAACCTGGCGGCCGCGTATACGATTCGCCCGACGTATCGGACGCTCACACACGAGGTTCGACCGGTTCATGCTCCGAGTCATTGGTTGTGGCCACGGCGCGCGTCCCGAACACGGGTCGTCGTCGCCAGGCAACCCGACTATTGTGCCAGACCAACCCGCCTTCGACGAAATCGTCGGTGTGCATGCCCGAGGCAGGTTCTCCCCGGTCAGTCCAGCTTGAGGTTCTTGCTGTCGTGCTTGTCCGCGTTGTCGTGCGCCTTGGGTTCAGGCGGCGCCCAGTCCCCCAGCACCGGCGGCCCGACGAGCGGTAGGTCGCCGACGATCTCCTCGCCGTTGGTTCGGCTGTGGAGATAGTGGGCCGACCGGTGTTCCTTGTCCTCGGCACGGCCGCGTGCGCCGTGGGGCGCTCCCGCCGGGCCCGTGCCCGTTCGTCCGGGAGACGTGGCACCCGCTGGGCCGGCTGTCGCAGAGGTTCCTGTTGGCGACATCGGTGCCGGAATCGCACCCGACAGCCGTCCCGCCGGACCGCCCATGCCGCCGCCGCTTCCCCCGGCACCCGAACCTCCAGCCCCGCCCCCGATGCCTCCACCGACCGCGCTGCCAAGGCCGCGCGCCGCCGCAGACCCCGGAGCGCCGAGAGCGCCCGCCGGTGCTACGCCGCCCGGGGTCGCCCCCTGTGAGGTGTTTGCGGTCGTTCCGTTCGGATCACCGAGTCCGCCGCGCGTCAGGCCACTTCCCCCGTCGCCGGAGCCACCCGTCCCCGGGCTCGATGCTCCGCCCGCCGACGATTGTCCCGAGCCATCCGCTGCCGTCGCGGACATCGGAGTCGGGCCACTCCCATCGCCGCCCGACTTAGCACCGCCGCCTGACGGGCCATCGCCACCGCCGTAGTCGCCCAGGTCCGAACTGCCGCCGCTCGTCGAGTGAACCGTCGTCCCCGCGCCGACCGTTCCGGTTCCGGCCGCGACGCCACCCGGCGCACCACCACCTCCACCGGATGCGGAGTCAGCGCCCAGCGAGCCCGCGGGTGCCGAAGGAGCCTGCCCCGCTGCCGAACTCATCGGACCGTTGTACGTCGTCGTCATCAGTGATGACGCACGCTCGAGCGCTGCAGCTGGACCAAAGGCGTTAGCACCCGGGACTATCATCGATGAGTTCAAGATTGCTTCGTTTTGCAGCGCCGTGATTACCGGTTCTTGCGCTTTCGCCGCACCCATCACTGCCGACGCGCTCGATAGCGCACCGGTCGCCGGAGCTGCCGACGCGGCCGTCGACCGAATTGCCGAGAAGAGCCCCTGCGCGGCACTCGCGCTGCTGACTGCTGCCGACCCCTGAAGACCGTCCTGGCCGATCTTCCGCATGCCATCGACGGCGGCATTTGCCTCGTTAATCAACTCCGTCAAAGCCGCGGCGTCTGCCGAAGCCTGGCCCGGCTCCATCGACGCGATCCTGGCGAGCATCGTCTGGAACGCTACGAGCCAGTTCGTCGATCCAGCGCCACTCCCACCGTCACCCACGACTGCGCACCTTTCTTTCGCGTTGAAGGTATTCGCCAACCCGGTATGCAATTCTGCGAATCAGCGGGGAATCTTTCCGATCGTGGCTCGCGTAAAGGCCAGCGCACGCTCACACACGGGTTCAATCGGCCCAGGCGGCCAGGAGAAATCATTCGCTATCGTATACACTCCAGCTTTTCCGGATTGAACATACGTGGCACACAATCCAGAAGCTGCTTTAGAGACAGCAACTTGCCTGCCGTCAATGTATTGATCGGGGAAAAACATGTTGTTGCGATGCTTATTTTTATGCACCTCCAAGGATGCCGAATTGCCGACTGTCTGAGAGATCGCATTGTCGCCGACGAGTAGACGCCAGTCGCACCCTCGTGCAGTCTGACCTGACACTACCGCCGCGTCCTCAGCGCTCTTCGGATCCACACCTAGTCGACGGAGTTGATCGTCACTTAGGGCAGTGCATGGCTCATAAGCTGAGCCATCGTTGCCAGGGTTCCACCGACGATCAAACGAAGTCGTAAACGGCAAGCGCCGTCCTTCATCATCAGTTTGCCTGACACCGGTAGATGACGCGACGATCGGCGTAGACTGCTGAGACTGTTGAACGTCCGCTTCAGTGCAGCCAGCGAGCGCTACTACACCCGAGAGGCTAGCGACCGCCCACATTGTGCGCGCTGCCTTTATCGACTCCAGCCAATTGTTGGCCAGCCATCCGACATTGCTCAGCATACTTCTTACACGCATCAGCATGCTTAAGAACCTGTTCGCGCCACCCACCCCCACCGTGCAGAAATTCCGACAGTTGGAGATAGAGCGCTTCACCCTCACTACACCCATTCCCGAAGTAGTTATTGAACACCACGGTGTCAACCTTGCGCGCAACGTCAGTTAGTTTTTCTGCCGTTTCTTCAGCCGCCGCGGCCCGCGCATTCCACCGCTGAGCATCGCTCACAACCTGCGCATCCCCAGGAGTGCACAACAGCGGATCGCCCCACTGCGGCATTGCTTTGATCTCAGGCGTCATCGCCGCACCGCCCTTCGACTGACCTCACCGATACCGGCTGCCATGAGTCCCTCCCCTGCCGACTGCTGCATCTAGTGAACACGAGCACCAGGGCCCGTGCAATTGCCCGTACGGTCGAAGCTCTGCTCAATCAAGCAAGCGATTCGACGTGACGCTCCGGGCCTACCGTCATCCGACGTACCGTCCCACGATGTCGGCGATTACGCCCGTCCCACGCAACGCGACAACCCCCTCATAAGCCGCCTCGCGGAGGCGGTCGCGTGCAGCTACCGACGATCCGGCTACGGGATCGGCGCCGAGGACGTGCGCCACACAGTTCAGGGCACGGGCTTGGAAAAACACTCGGTCGCGGGCGTCGAGTTCACCACGGCGCCCGGCCGCGAAGGCCCGCTGTTCATATTGTGTGAGCAGTGCCGTGACCTGTAGCCGCATCGTCACTGAAACGGAGTCACGTTCACGAAACTCGTCAAGTGCGGCCGACAGTTCGGGACTGTCCTCCAGGTCGGCCGTCGACAGGACGGCGATCGCCAGGAAGTAGAGGCAACCGGACAGATCGGCGTCGGGTACGCGTTCGACGAGTTCGGCGACACCACCGCCGACGCGGTTGATGCGTGCCGACATCAGCAGGCGCCGTTCACGAGTGGTCACCGAGTGGCATGTCGCCCCACGTCCCGTCGGCGCCGTACACCTCGCGTGGCGCAAACAGTTCTGCACCGATGTCGGACAGCATGGCAGCGATCTCGGGTGTGGTGGGTGTCGCGACCGCCACCGCCTGCGTCGACAACCCGAGCGCGGTCAGATGGTCGGTCACCGCCAGTTCCGGGGGCCGACCGTTACCGGCCATCGATTCGTAGTCGGCCAGTGAAACCCCTTGACGTTCATAGGGATACGGATCGCTCGTCCCGATGACCACCGATCGCGTGCCGTCCTGGGCGACACCCAGACCGACTGCCATCCGAACCGATCCGGCGACCGATGCGGGCAGGGCGGCCTGGAGTTGCGCGGCCCTGCGTTGCAGCCAATCGACATCGGCGTCGCTCAGCGCGGATACGCCATCGGACGAAGGCGACGGCGACAACGCGTGCGCCATGACGCCGGCACCGGCAAGGGCACCCATCGCCGCGAAGGGCATCATGCCGCTGGTCGCGGCGGCGGGCGGATTCGTATCGTCGCGATCCCGAGTGGATCGCCCTGCCTCATCGGTGTAGTCCTCACCGGCCGCGGTCAGCGCGAGCCTGCCTGCCGCGGCGGCGTGCACACGGGCGGAGTTGTCGCCGATCGACGCCAGAACCTCGGCGCGCAGCCGGTCACGATTCGCGATGGCGGCAATCACCGCCATCTCGTTGTGGGCGCGGGTCGTCGCGTCGGCGTAAAGCTCGAGCGCGCCGGCAGCAGCCTCCAGACGGCCGGACAATTGGCCCAGGTCGCCACCTGATAGACCGGTCAGTTGCGCACGCGAGCGATCGATCACGTCGGCGAATGCACCCTCACCGGCGGGCACCGCCTGATGCGCTCGGTCCACATCGAAAGCCAATTCAGTTGCCCTCACCGATAATTCGCGGCAGCGTGCGGCTTCGGCCCGTAGCCCCGAAACGTCTGCGGTGGGCCATATTCCGGGAACGAGCTCTTCCGCGTACGCCCTGACATCAGGAGGCACGGCGACCAGAGCCTCCACGGCAGCATCCTCGGAACCCATCAGGACGGACCCAGGCGGAGAGCGGAATCCGCGTCGGCGGAGCCGATATCGCGAAGACCACGGTCGATGCGGGCACGATGCTCGTTGACCGCTGCGGCTGCGTGGTCGGCAGCAGCGGTGACGTCGTCGATCCGACCGAAGAACCCGGCGCGGAACACCTGGGCGGCACCATCGACTCCGATGACCGAGTCGATCCCGCTCGACAGCGTCGACACATCTGTGGTCAGTGCGGCCACGGCGTCATCGACCGACGCCAGACGTGTGGAAAGCTCGGTGAGCGCTCCGAGGTGAGCCTGAATCTGCGGGTGCCCGGCCGTGGTGTCAGCCATCATGCCTCCCCCTCGTCCGGTCGAACATCGGCATATCCTGGCGACAGTTGGACGGTCTCGGTGAAGATCTCGTTCCGCTTGTCCTGCAACCGCTGGTCGGCTTCAGCGACCAATTCGGTGATGGCCGCGGACAATTGGTCCGCCCGATAGCGCCTCATGGCCAAAGGGTCGACAGTCAGCTCGGTCAGTAGTCCGCGAGCATCCACGGCGACGGAGATGAGCTTGTCGCGACTCACCGCATGCGCGGTGACCCGATTCAGCGCCTCACCGAATCTCGCCAGTTCTGCGCTCTGCCGGCCCAACTCCTCCAGCATGTCCGACCATCGATCCGACACGTCCCCTCCTCCCGGTGCTCAGATCCTATCCGGGACGGCACACGACATCCCGCGGAACCGTTCTCGTGTACGCCTATCGGACAAGTTCCGGCAGCCATCACCTCTCCATTCGACTCACCCCCGTATCCCATATGAATGGTTGTCAGTCGTGGACTCTTGACTGGCCGTATCGCCGTTGGTTTGCTGACCTCACGGACCTCCTCCTGCGGATCATCGACAAGCTCGACGAGAAGAGGATGATCACCAAACATGCTGCAGTGCACCATCGTCTGAGCTTGCAAGTCTTAGAGAGCACGGCACACATCACGCTGGTGCCGTGAGATTTCGGAGGTAGTCGTGGGCGACGTTTTCGTAGTAGCAGAAGTCGGTACCATTCACGAGGTCGGAGCCAAGATCGCGGTGCACGCCGAGCTGATCCGGTCGATTTCCGCGTCACCCGGATTCGATTCATGTGCCACCGCCATGCCCTCGTCGGCCATCGGCGCCGCCTGCCACGGCAAAGATGTCGTCCTCGACGTGATACTGGAACGGGCGCCCGGCCGACTCGAAGAAGTCGCCGCGTCGTGCCACCAGGCAGGCAACGAAGTGATCCGCACCGAAGAATCGCTGGCGAGCGGATTCCGCGCAATCGGGACCTTCTGATGACGCGGCCGTCTCGCGCAACAGTCACGCGATGGGATCTCTCCAGTCTCTATGCGCAGGCCAACGCGCTCGAGCAAGCAGTCAGTGCTCTCACCAAGTCGACGAGCGTCGCAGCCCGCGCACCGGCAGATGCAGGGGGCTCGGGAGCGTGGCAGGGCGAGTCGCAACGGGCGTGCGAGGATCGCACTCGATCCGATCACACCGAGATCAACAAGATCGGTCACGACATCGATCACGCCGGCGCGATTCTCCGCAATACGGCGAACGCCCTCGCGCCCAACCGATCCACGTCGCTGGCCAGAGCATTGGGCCTGGAAACCGATGGCTATGCCGTCGGTGATGACTGGCACGTCACCGATACGCGCGATTACCGCTCTCAGCTGGCCGGAATCGAGGCCGGGAGCGCCGCCGAGGCGGCAGTCAACGCAGAGCGGGTGGCCCGGCAGAACGAGGCGGCCAACGCAACAATTTCCCTCCAGGCCCTGGCAGACCAGATGGGCGAGGACGAACGCGCAGGTGCAGCGGCACTCACTGGAGCCCTCAGCTCCGCGTCAGCCAACGCTCCGGAGTCAAGCGGCTAGTCGTCGAGTCAAGCAGTACGCGATGCAGCCGATATCGCCACGGGACCGCGACAGCGGCACAGATGACCCGTTTCAAGAACGCCACGCATCTCACGGATGCACAACGACAAGAACTGCTGGCCGGAAAAGACGTGGTTATCCCCAAGGGCCAGTTCGACTACCTCAAAGGCTTTTACGACGAGATGGGCCGCCGCGGCCTTGACGGTATGCGGGAATTCGGTGGTCACGATCAGTCCTTGAAACGCGCGCTCGCGGACGGGATCACCACACTCGGGAACCCACACGTCCGCACGGACCAAACCGTTGAACCCGGCGTCCTGTCGCCAACGCTCACCGCCGGCGGCCAGACACCCGCCATCTTTCGGGGTGGCGGACTCGGCGAATTACCGACATCGATTCGCGACCCCCTCGAACAATCGGCAGTCCGGTCGGGCACCGGCGCCGAGGGCGTCCGGCAGGGCGATGCACGCGGTGCGATACCGAACTCCTATCGGACCGATTTGCCCACATTCGCCAAGCTCAATTCGATGATGGACATCCTGGAGCCCGGCGATCGCGGTCAGCGGTTAGGGAGTGATGTCAATCGAGCGCTGATAGCCCGGGCGAGCGAGATCGCAAGCGGCGAACACCAGCGAGGACTCGCTGGTATCACCGGACAGTACGATCATCACCACCGCGATGTCGAAGGTCTCATGAACCGTATGCTCGATGTCGCCGAAGACGATCACATCGCCGTTCGCGATGCAACCATCACCGGCCGTCACGGTGGTCCGGAAGTGGCAAGCGCGATGCCCGACGTCTACGACGCTGCCGGCAACCGCCACACATACGATGCCTCGGCCGCGATGAAGAGCCTCATGACTTTCGACTGGACCGACGACAAGAACGGCACCAACAATCACGGTATTCATAATCTGTTCGATTGGATGTCGAACGCTGAGGCGCCGCCGGGCAGCACACCCGGCCAGCTTGCCGACAGCACTCGTGCGGGAGAGGTCGCCAGCGAGATGGCTCGCATCATGTCCATGAACAAGGACGAACTGGTCGACATCGGAGGCACCACGACATCTCTGGGTGCGCTGAATCCTGAACTAGCACAGACTCTTGCGAAAGCAATGTCTCCGTATACCGCCGAACTCGCGGGAGCACCGGACCACATCTTCCCTACCAATGGAGTGAGCATGCTGGAGAACGGCAGTCAGCTTAAGGACCTCTTCCAGGTTCTCGACTCCGACCCCACTGCGGGCCGCATCATGAACACCATGGCCGGAGCACAGACAGCGCGGTTGGAGGAGATCTTCGGCAGCGATCCCTCCGCCACCGACCTCGGCCGTTACGTCGGGCGTATTCATGGCGCTATGACTGCCGGGCTGGAAGCACAAATCGCCGAGGACCTGAACGATCGCCAGTACGCCGCCGCAGCGGATTACGAGAAGAATGGTGCCCTCTTCGACTCGGCGAAGTCTGCCGTTGCCGCAATACCGGGACTCGGCCCCGCAGCACGCGCCATGCTGGAAATGGTGACGCCGGGAACGAAACTCGACATCACCGGGCTCCCTCCGGACCCGTCAAGCATCGACACTCCTACAGAGATGACCAATCTCCAACGAGATTTGCAGGTCAGTATGGCCCCAGGCTCGCATCTCATGAACATGCTTGAGGGATATGTGGCGAGACACGGCGCTACCCTGCTATCTGATCCCGATTTTCGAGCCATTTTCCGCGACGACGCCCTTCAATCACCCGAGTTTGAAAAGGATGTTCGGTCTGGCGAAGTACCAGTGGGAGCTATTCCAAAACAAGCGATCATGTACTTACAGAAAGCGCTCGGATCGTATGACAACGACTTTATGAACCTCTATATGCTAGAGAACAAAGATACGTCCGAAGCCGCCAAAGGCCAGGATCGACGATGGCGAGACTAACACTGGCCGCTGCGGCGTGCTTATTTTCGCTTTATGCCTGCACTCCTCATGCCGTCCATCCGCCTGCGCCGACGCACGATGACAAGGCGACCGCCCCGGTTCCGGACTATCAAACGTCATATACATGGATACCTAACCAAGTTCTGGACTTAAACAGCACAGAAGGAACAGAAATACGACACGGGCTATTATCTGCGAGTACACCCGACAGGCATTGAATCGGCGCTCCAACCCATCGGAAAAGTGGACATCAGTCGGTATTCGCACCTCACATCACATCATTGAGTACACCCGAGCAGGCTCTCCGCCCCCGACGAACATGACCGGACCACACCGTGCGCCGTCGCGTTCCCCGTTCGGGTACTGGTACGCGAACGACTACAGGTGGATCTCCATGGGCGAACCCGAGGACATCTCATACATCAAGGAGTGCGTTGCGAAACGCCCGAAGGAAGTTCCCAACGGCTGGACCGGTGACATCACCGGCCCCACACCAGCATTCACTCCGGTGCCATCCAGTCCCGGATGGCCCTAGCGGCAGTCCTTCAGCGGGCGTCCGGTTCATCGGGGAGCAGGTCGGGTCGACGTTCCGCCGTTCGGATCAGCGATTGTTCGTGCCGCCACGCGGCCACCTTACCGTGATCGCCGGACAGCAGGACGGGTGGTACCGCGAGGTCACGCCACACTTCGGGTCGCGTGTAGCTGGGGCCTTCCAGCAGCCCGTCGGAGAATGAATCCTCTTGGTGGGAGCGAGGATTCCCTAACACGCCGGGCAGCAGCCGGACGGTCGCCTCGACCATCGCCATCGTCGCTACTTCCCCACCGATCAGCACGAAGTCGCCGAGTGATACCTCCTCGACGCGCACACGACGGGCCGCGTCATCGAAGACCCGCTGGTCGATGCCCTCATAGCGCCCGCATGCGAACACCAGATGTGATTCGGCACTCCACCTGTGCGCGGTCTCCTGCGTGAAGGGCACACCCGCGGGTGTGGGCACCACCAGCAGCGCGTCGTCCGGGCACACCTCATCGAGGCACGGTCCCCAGACATCCGGCTTCATCACCATGCCGGGGCCACCGCCATACGGCGAATCGTCGACGCTGCGGTGCACATCGTGCGTCCAGTCACGCAGGTCGTGGACGTCGACACTGATTCGCCCGGCGTCGATTGCCTTGCCCAGCAAGGCAACCCGCAACGGCTCCAGGTATTCGGGGAAGATCGAGACGACGTCGATGCGCATGGTCACTCCGTCGCGGCCGGTCATTCGGCGACGTCGAGCAAGCCGTCGGGCGGGTCGATGACGATGCCGTCGGCCGCGACGGTCGGGACGATCTGGGTCACGAACGGCACCAGGATTTCCCGGCCGTCGGGTGCGCGCACGGCGAGCACCTCGCCGCCGGGCAGATGCAGCACCGACTCGACCGACCCGACCTCACGGCCGTCCACGGTCGTCACCGAAAGCCCTTCGAGCTCATGGTCATAGAACTCGTCGGGGTCGGAACCGGAATCGACATCGGCGCTGTCGATGAGAAAGAGAGTGCCGCGCAGGGCGTCCGCCGCGTCGCGGCTGGCGACGTCGGCCAGCGACAGCAACAGCCGCCCGGAGTGATTCCGGGCGGCTGTCACCGTGAAATTCTTTTCGCCGCCACCCTTCGGCAGCTTGCCGCGCAGGACAGTGCCTTTCGCGAAACGCGCGTCCGGGTCGTCGGTGCGGACATCGACGACCAGTTCACCGCGGATGCCGTGGGACTTCACCACACGGCCGACCACGAGATCCATGGCGGCAGCGACTCAGCGGTCGGTGTCGACGATGTCCACGCGCATGCCACGGCCACCGATGCCGGTGACCAGGGTGCGCAGGGCCGTCGCGGTGCGTCCGTTACGTCCGATGACCTTGCCCAGGTCCTCGGGATTCACATGCACCTCGACGAGCCGGCCACGACGACCGGTGATCATCTCGACACGCACGTCGTCGGGGTTGGCGACGATCCCGCGGACGAGATGCTCGACCGCGTCGGCGACGACTGCGCTCACGCGTCCGCCTTGGCGGAGTCGTCGTCACCGGCAGGCTTCTCGGCCTTCTCGGCGTCGGCAGCAGGCGCCTCTGCCTCGGCGGCCTCGTCCTTCTTGGCTGCCTTCTTCTTCGGCGTGGTGGCAGCGGCCGCGGGTTCGCTGTCGGCGGCGGCCAGCGCGGCGTTGAACAGGTCCAGCTTCGACGGCTTGGGCTCCGCGGTCTTCAGGGTGCCCTCGGCGCCCGGCAGGCCCTTGAACTTCTGCCAGTCTCCGGTGATCTTCAGGATGGCGGCGACGGGCTCGGTCGGCTGTGCGCCGACGCCCAGCCAGTACTGCGCGCGATCGGAATCAACCTCGATGAAGCTGGGGTCTTCCTTCGGGTGATACTTGCCGATGGTCTCGATGACCCGGCCGTTGCGGCGGGTGCGCGAGTCGGCGACGACGATGCGGTACTGCGGGTTGCGGATCTTGCCGAGCCGCGTGAGCTTGATCTTGACAGCCATTTTCTATGTCCTTGAGGTGGTCACGGCGCAATTCAGCGGCCCACCCGGAATGGTGGACCCGGTTTTGCGATCTGTTTCGGTGTGACCGTCGGCCGGTACGTGACCGGTTCCGACGAACCGACGTGCCATTCTGCCAGATCGGCGGGTGTGGAGCCAAAACCGGTGACGAGACCTGGACGGTGATCGCGGCGCCGGGTCTCGATACGCGTCGGACTCGCTGCGCTCGCTCGTCGCTACTCGACCATCGACTATGGCGTAGGTTTCCACGCGTGGCTCGTCGCTACTCGACCATCGAGTGTGGCGTCGCTATTCGACCGCACGGAGGTCCGGTTCGGCATGCGGTTGCCACCCCGCGAAGGCAACCACACACCGAGTGTCCGACCTTGAGAACAACTGTCCGGCCCTCGCACACGCCGGCCTCGCGATCACCCGCATAATCAGGATCATCGCGGCCCGCCGACGTCATCGAACCCTGTGCAACGCGGATGCCACTTTACCAGTGGGTAAGTTCCGGTGACAGGTATTGCGTGCTTCGACAGCGAATGTTCACGCGATGGCAATGCCCGAGCAGATCACCGCACGGGGACGCCGCAGTGCCGAGAGGTCGCGCCCGGGATCGCTGTCGAGGACGAGGAAGTCCGCTCGTGCACCGTCACCGAGCCCGTCCGCACCGAGCCAGTCGCGTGGGGCGACACTCGCCGCGTACACGGCGTCACGGGCACCGAAGCCCACGGCGGCCATCGCATCGATCTCGTCGACGATCCGGCCGTGCTCGACGAATCCGCCGGCATCGGTCCCCGCGAACATCGCGACACCGGCTTCCCGCGCGGCCGCGAACACCGCGGGCGCCGAACCGTGCAGCGCACGCATATGCGACTGGTAGGTCGGGAAACGGTCGGCGCCGTCGGCGATCCCGAGGAAGTTCTCGACCTGAATCAGTGTGGGCACCAAGGCAATCGACCGTTCGACCATGCGGTCGAGCAGGTCCGGGGTGAGGCCGGTGCCGTGTTCGATGCAATCCACTCCCGCATCGATGAGGTCGGGCAGCGCGTCCTCGCCGAACACGTGGGCGGTGATGCGTGCCCCGGCGGCATGGGCCGCGGCGACCGCGTCATCGAGCTGGGTCCGCGTCCACAGGGGTGCGAGATCGCCGGCATCGCGATCGATCCAGTCACCGACGAGCTTCACCCAGCCGTCACCGGCCTCCGCCTGCCGGGTGACCTCGGCGGCCAGCTGATCGGGATCGTCGAGATCGACGCCGTAGTCGCGCATATATCGCTTGGGGCGGGCGATGTGCTTGCCGGATCGGATGAACCGCGGCGACCGGGCGTCGTCGTCGAGTGGATGGGTGTCCAGCGGCGACCCGACCTCACGGATCAGGAGTGTGCCCGCCCGCGCATCGGCATGGGCGGCCTCGCGGGCCTGTTCAATGGTGACGCCGAGGCCCGGCGCGATTCCGACATGGTTGTGCGCGTCGACCAGCCCCGGAATGATCCAGCCGTCATCGACGACCGTGACAGCCCCGGCTACCGGCTCGCGTGAGATGCGCTCACCGACGACCCACAGATCAATCCGGTTGTCGGTGAAGGGATCGCGGCCACCGTAGTGCCGGACCTGCGCGTCACCCGGCTCTCGCTGGTCGTCGCCGGACATCGGTTACTTCTTCTTCGGCTGCTGGAACTGCGAGATGTCGATGCCCTCGAGACCGGGGGGCAGCTCGTCGAGGCCCGCAGGCATATTCGACAGGTCCGGGAATCCCGCAGGCATACCCGGCATGCCCGGCATCCCCATTCCGGCGCGCGCTGCCTTGGGCGGCGTCGGTCCGCGCCCCTTGCCCTTCTTGCCCTTGCCCTTCTTGCGGTTGTTCTTGCGTCCGCCGCCGCCCATACCCATGCGGCCGGACATGTGGGCCATCATCTTCCGGGCCTCGAAGAACCGGTCGACCAGCTGATTGACCTCGCTCACCGCCACACCGGAACCGTTGGCGATCCGCAGACGACGCGAGGCGTTGATGATCTTGGGGTTGTCACGTTCGGCGGGTGTCATGCCTCGGATGATGGCCTGCACCCGGTCGAGTTGTTTGTCGTCGACCTGCGACAGCGCATCCTTCATCTGACCGGCGCCGGGCAGCATGCCGAGGATGTTGCCGATGGGCCCCATCTTGCGGATCATCAGCATCTGCTCGAGGAAGTCCTCCAGCGTCAGCTCACCCTGGGTGATCTTCTGCGCGGCAGCCTCGGCCTGCTTCTCGTCCCAGTGCTGCTCGGCCTGCTCGATGAGCGAGAGCACGTCGCCCATGCCGAGGATGCGGCTGGCCATCCGGTCCGGGTGGAAGACGTCGAAATCTTCGAGTTTCTCGCCCGACGACGCGAACATGATCGGTCGGCCGGTGACCTCACGGACCGACAATGCGGCACCGCCGCGGGCGTCGCCGTCGAGTTTGGTGAGCACCACGCCGGTGAAGTCGACACCGTCGGCGAAGGCCTCCGCCGTGGTCACGGCGTCCTGACCGATCATGGCGTCGACCACGAACAGGACCTCGTCCGGCTGGGTGGCATCGCGGATGTCGGAGGCCTGACGCATCAGTTCCTCATCGATGCCCAGGCGACCCGCGGTATCGATGATGACGACGTCGTAATGCTGATCGACGGCCTCGCTGACACCGGCGCGGGCCACGTCGACCGGATCGCCGGCGGTCACCCCGAGCGCACCCTCGCCACCGATGCTGGTGCCCGGATGCGGCGCGAAGACCTTGACACCCGCCCGCTCACCGACGATCTGCAGCTGCGACACCGCACCGGGACGCTGGAGGTCGCACGCCACCAACATGGGCGTGTGTCCCTGTCCCTTGAGCCAGTGCGCCAGCTTGCCCGCCAGGGTCGTCTTACCCGCACCCTGGAGACCGGCGAGCATGATGACCGTCGGCGGCTTCTTGGCGTAGGTGATCCGGCGGGTCTCACCGCCGAGAATGCCGACGAGTTCGTCGTTGACGATCTTGACGACCTGCTGTGCCGGGTTCAGCGCGCCGGAGACCTCGGCGCCCTTGGCGCGCTCCTTGATCTTGGCGATGAAGCCGCGCACGACGGGCAGCGACACGTCGGCCTCGAGGAGAGCCAGCCGGATCTCGCGCGCGGTGCGGTCGATGTCGGCATCGGTGAGTCGGCCCTTGCCGCGCAGGTCCTTGAGCGCACCGGCCAACCGATCGGAAAGCGAATCGAACATTCCCCCAGTCTTCCATGTCGTCGCCGCGTACCTGTACCGCACCGGTCGCTGTCACGGCGGGAGGCACCGATGCGGACTCGGCCCGTCAGCTGATCGGCACCCCCGACCGACCGGAGCCGGTGCTCCCGCCGTCCTGGTCGATGGCATCGGTACGGGGTGGTTCGGGCGGACACACGGCCAGCACCGCGTCGGCCAGGCTCGCGCGATCCAGACTCGCCGGCAAAACCAACCCAACGGTGTCGACCACGGTGTTGCCGAGCGTGTTCACTGTCGCCCAGCGCACCTGTCCCCCGTGGTGTTCGATCACCGCCGTCACCCTGCTGAGCAGTCCGACCCGGTCGTCGGCGCGCAGTTCCATGAGGGTCTCGTCTCCGCTGACCGACCAGATCACCCGCGGGGGCGCGACCGCGAACAAGGCGGGCACCGCCGACCGTGGCCGGCCCGAGGCGTCCAGTGCGGATTCGAGTGGGTTGCCCGTCGATGGTGAGTTCCCGACCATCGGATCGACCGAGGCAGCGGTCGGGATCGAGGCGCCCGATTCGCGTGCGTCCAGCCGGGCGATGACGTCCATCGTGCCGTCGGTCGCGGCCATCAACTGCTGGCGCATGAGGCTTTCCTGCGGCGGTGGCCCGAAGGCCGGAGAGACCATGAAGGTGTTGATGGCGTTTTCCGCATGCGATTGCACGACAGCCGAATTCACGCGCAAGCCGTTCAGGGCCAGCACGCCGGCCATCCGGGAGAGGACGCCCGGTTCGTCCGGGGCGACCATCGTGACGCGGAAGGTGTGTGGCCCGTCGGTCGGCGCGAGCCCCACCGAATAGGCTCCGTTCTCGGCGAGTGCGATCTCGTCGGCCGCCAGCGGTCCTGGCCTCACCGATGTCTGTACTCGGGCCGCCTGCTCCTCGGACGTCCCGTCCATCACCAGACGGCACGCACGGACCAGCTCATTGATGAGCGACGCCTTCCACTCACCCCACACGCCGGGGCCGGTGGCGAGTGAATCCGCTTCGGCGAGCGCGGCCAACAACTCGAGCAGCACCCGGTTTCCACCGAGAACCGCCACCACGTGCTCCGCGGTGGCCGGATCGGCGAGGTCACGCCGGGTGGCGATTTTCGGGAGCAGAAGGTGATGCCGAACCATCTCCGAGAGCACGGTGACATCCTGCGGCCACAAGCCGAGCCGGTTGCCGATCTGGATGGCCAATTCGGCACCGACGATGCTGTGGTCGGTCCCCCGCCCCTTGCCGAGGTCGTGCATGAGCGCACCGAGGAGCAGCAGATCGGGCCGGGACACCCGGGTGGTCAGCGAACCGGCGACGGCCACCGTCTCCACCAGGTGCCGATCCACCGTCCAGGTGTGCACGGCATCGCGCGGCGGAAGATCCCGTACCGCACCCCATTCGGGAATCAGCCTGCCCCACAGTCCTGTCCGGTCCAGGGCCTCGATGGGATCGACGATGTGATGTCCGGACCCCAGAAGGACGAGAAGCTCACCGAGCGCCTCGGCGGGCCACGGTTCACGCAGCTCGGGTGCATAGTCGGCCAGTCTGCCCAGCGTCGACGCACTGATCGGCAGTCCGGTGCGGGCCGAGGCCGCTGCCACCCGCAGGATGAGACCGGGGTCTTTACTCGGAATCGCATTGCGCGCCAACACGATCTCACCGTCGTGGGCCACTACTCCCTCATCGAGCGGCCTGCGGACCGGTGAGCGACGCAGCTTGGCCAGTCCCCTGCGCGGGATGGCGTTGCCCGCCGTCCGGAGACCGACGTCGATCGCATACGAGATGGTCCGCGCCGAATCACTGATGACGCGAGCCAGGTCAAACCGGTCTCCGATGTGCAGCGCCGCCCCGATCTCGTCGGCGTCCTGCGCACGAACCTGCTCACGAGGCCGGCCCGCGATGCGGTGGAGTTCGGTCCGGACGTCGAGTAGCCGCTGATACGCCTGATGGGGACCGGCCCCGGGGGAATCGGCGCGCAGCCCGGCCGTGCCGTCGGTGAGATGCGCGATCGCGAGCGCACCGAGCAACTGCACGTCACGCAGACCGCCACGGCCGTTCTTCAGATCCGGCTCGGCACGATGCGCGATGTCACCGCCCCGACGCCACCGGTCACGCGCGTTCGCCAGAACCTCGGGGAAGCGCGTGCGCACGTCGGTCCGCCACTGCTGGCGGACGCCACCGATGAGAAGTTTCGACAGATCCTCGTCCCCGGCGATATGCCTGGCCTCGAGCAACCCGAGCGCCGCAGTGACGTCCTCACCGGCCACCTGGAGGGCTTGCGGCACCGTTCGCACACTGTGGTCGAGCGGAATGTTGGCGTCCCACAGCGGGTACCACAGACCGTCGGCGATCCCGGCGATCTTCTCGGGTGCCCGATCATCGTGCAGCAGAATGAGATCGAGGTCGGAGAACGGCAGCAGCTCGCCACGTCCAAGCCCGCCGACCGCGACGATCGCGAATCCGCTGTGCGGGCCGATGCCGAGCTCGTTCGCCTTGTTCGTCAGCCAGAACTCATGCAGGTCCACCAGCACCTGGCGCAGGCCGGCGGCATCGAGCTTGGCAGATCGCCCTCGAGTCAGCAGCTGCTTGCGGGCAGCCGCCAGATCACTTGCTGCGGTATGGCTCTCGATGTGGCCCGCCGGGCCGTTGACCGAAGGGGGAATGTTCGCGGAAGAACGCGGCCCCGCTCCCGAATGATCGGGTGCGGGGCCGGGTCCTGGATTCTGAAAGGGCACGGGCCGCTACAGCGCGTCGGCGCCACGCTCACCGGTGCGGACGCGAACCACCGACTCCACCGGCGACACCCACACCTTCCCGTCACCGATCTTGCCGGTGCGGGCGGCCTCGACGATCACATCGACGACCTTGTCCACGGCCCCGTCATCGACGACGACCTCGACACGCACCTTCGGCACGAAATCGACCGAGTACTCGGCGCCGCGGTACACCTCGGTGTGACCCTTCTGGCGGCCGTAGCCCTGGACCTCACTGACGGTCATGCCGAGGATGCCCGCCTGCTCGAGTCCGGCCTTCACGTCCTCGAGCGTGAACGGCTTCACAATTGCGGTGATCAGCTTCATCGGTTATCCCTCTCCACAGGATTGAGCGTAGTTGTCGGTCTGCGGGGATTCACGCCATCTCATATGCCGTCTCCGCGTGCTCGGCCTCATCGATGCCGTTGTGCTCGTCCTCGTCGCTGACGCGCCAGCCCAGCGGCTTGAGCACCAGGACGATCAGTGCGGTCAGCACACCGGTGAAGGCCAGGGCGAACAGTGCGATCACGAGCTGCACGACGAACTGCTTGTAGTCGTGTCCGTAGAACAGGCCGCTCTCCTCGGCGAGGAGACCGATGGCCACAGTGCCCCACAGGCCCGACACCAGGTGCACGCCGACGACGTCGAGCGAATCGTCATAGCCGAAGCGGTTCTTCAGACCGATCGCCAGCGCCGAGAGCACACCGGCCACGATACCGAGGATGATCGAGCCGACCGGGGTGAGCGCCCCACAGGCCGGGGTGATCGCGACGAGACCGGCGACGATACCCGAGGCCGCGCCGACGCTCGTGGGATGACGGTCGCGGACCCATTCCACGCCGAGCCAGCCGATCATCGCGGCCGCGGTGGCGACGGTGGTGTTCACCCAGACCTTGCCCGCGGTCATGTCGGCGGCGAGTTCGGAGCCGACGTTGAAGCCGAACCAGCCGAACCACAGAAGCGCGGCGCCCAGCATCACGAACGGGATGTTGTGCGGACGGTACGGAGTGCGTCCGAAGCCCAGCCGCTTGCCCACCAGGACCGCCAGCACCAGGCCGGCCATACCGGCGTTGATGTGCACCACGGTGCCACCCGCGAAGTCGATCGGCGCCACCTTCGCGGCTCCGTCCTCGGTGCCGAACATCCACGCGGCGAAGCCCTTTTCGGCACCCGACATCAGTCCGCCGCCCCAGACCATGTGGGAGAGCGGGAAGTAGACGATGGTCGCCCAGAGCACGGAGAAGACCAGCCAGGTCGAGAACTTCACGCGTTCGGCCACCGCACCCGAGATGAGCGCGACAGTGAGGACCGCGAAGGTCAGCTGGAAGGCGAGGAAGACCACCGCGGGCACACCGGTGTCGACACCGGTCCACATCACGTACTTGGTGGCGTCGCCGTCGCCGGCGGTTTCCATCAACTGGTTGGAGCCGAACAGCTCGAACGGGTTGGAGAAGAGACCGGCGATGTCGTCCTTCCCGGTCACCGTGTTGCCGAAGGACATCGAGAAGCCCCACAGCACGTACACGACGCTGACCGTCGCCAGCGAGCCGAAGGACATCATCATCATGTTCAGGACGGATTTGCCGCGCGAGAGTCCGCCGTAGAAGAACGCCAGGGCCGGAGTCATCAGCAACACGAGTGATGCGCTGATGAGGACCCAGGCGGTATTACCCGCGTCGACCGATCCGAAGACCTCGGATGGCAGTGCCGAAACCACTGTTGAAACCTCCTCGAATGCGCCGACCTCTCAGCGCCTGGAGAAACTTTCGCGGCCTGCGGTTTCGGCAGTGGTGCGCAAGCGTTTCAGGCATGTGAACCGATGACGGGTTTGTATTTCCGGTTCGTAACGCGCCTGTTCGTCGGGAGGAACGCGGCAGGTGATCTCGATACATCGACTCGCTGCGCTCGCCGATTACTCGATCAGCGGGAGGCCCGACCAAACCGCTGATCGAGTAGCACGAGGCGCCAGCCGAGGGCGTATCGAGATCCGCGCCGTCAGAGCAGCGCGTCGACGAACGCTTCCGGCTCGAAGGGCGCGAGGTCGTCGGCACCTTCGCCGAGGCCGACCAGCTTGACCGGAACGCCGAGCTGTTCCTGGACGTTGAAGACGATGCCGCCCTTGGCGGTGCCGTCGAGCTTGGTCAGCACGACGCCGGTGATGTCGACGACCTCGGCGAAGACCTTCGCCTGCATGAGCCCGTTCTGGCCGACGGTTGCGTCGAGGACCAGGAGCACCTCGTCGACGGGCGCCTTCTTCTCGACGACCCGCTTCACCTTGCCCAGCTCGTCCATGAGCCCGGTCTTGGTGTGCAGTCGTCCGGCGGTGTCGACCATGACGACGTCGACGCCGTTGTCCACGCCCGCGACGACGGCGTCGAAGGCCACCGACGCCGGATCGGCCTGTTCCTTGCCACGCACCACGTCGGCGCCCACGCGCTCACCCCAGGTTTGCAGCTGGTCGGCGGCAGCGGCCCGGAAGGTGTCGGCGGCTCCGAGCAGCACGCGGCGACCGTCGGCCACCAGAACGCGGGCCAGCTTGCCGGTGGTGGTGGTCTTGCCGGTGCCGTTCACGCCGACGACCAGGATCACCGCGGGGCGATCACCGTGCGGCAGTGCCTTCACGGATCGGTCGAGTTCCGGATGCAACTGCTCGATGAGCACGCGGCGCAGCAGTGCCCGCGCGTCGTCGGCGGAGCGCACGCTGTTGGTCGCCAATTCCTCGCGCAGGCGGTCGACCACAGCCGTGGTCGTCGCGGTGCCGAGATCGGCCATCAGCAGGGTGTCCTCGATCTCCTCCCAGCTGTCCTCGTCGAGGTCGCCTGCCCCCAGCAGTCCGAGAACGCTCTTACCGATGGCGCCCTGGGACCGCGACAACCGGCCGCGCAGACGTCCGAGACGTCCGGCGGTCGGGGCGATCTCGTCGAGGACCGGTGCGGATTCGGCTGCCGGAGCCTCGGATTCGACGACCGGTTCGGGGGTCGGCTCCTCGGCGGGCTTCTCGATCGGCGTCTCGACCGGGGGCGCCGCCTGTTCCGGCGTCTGGGCCCCGGGAATGTCCAGACCGACACCGTCCGGTGCCGGGGACACCGGCTCGGGCCCCTTCGGACCCGGAGCCTCGGGTGCCGGCGCCTCCGGTTCCTGTCCCTCATCGGTCGAGGGCTCGGTCGTCGGTGCGGACGCGGTGGCGTCGCGACGGATCTCCTCGCGCGGTCGCGACGGCGGCTCGGCCGTCGCGACCGATCCGCCCTGGCTGAAGGTGAAGCCGGAACCCGCCTGGTAGCCACCGGACTTCTCGACCTGCGGCGTCGTACCGTCGATCGGCTTCTGCTGATCACCGGACAGGGAGATCCGGCGGCGGCGCGACAACACGATGCCGATCGCCAGCAGAGCGACGAGGACGACCACCGCGACGACGATCCCGATGATGATTCCGGTGTTCACTGACGATGCCCCTGTCGTTGTTGCGTGCTGAATGACGTGCCGGATTCGTCCGTCAACGGGATCCGTGCTCTTGAACCATGATTACCAGGCACGTGGTTTCCGGGAGGTCACCCGGCGTCCGTCTCCGCGCTGACCGGTATGTCGACGCCCCGGAGGCGCTGTGAGATGACGGTGGTGATGCCGTCGCCGCGCATGCTCACGCCGTAGAGCGCGTCGGCCACCTGCATGGTCGGTTTCTGGTGCGTGATGACGATCAACTGCGAACGTTCCCGCAGTTGCTCGAAGAGCGCGATGAGCCGGCGCAGGTTCGTGTCGTCGAGCGCGGCCTCGACCTCGTCCATGACATAGAACGGGGACGGCCGTGCACGGAAGATCGCGACCAGCATCGCGACCGCGGTCAGTGACTTCTCCCCGCCCGACAGCAGCGACAACCTCTTCACCTTCTTGCCCGGCGGCCGCGCCTCCACCTCTATGCCGGTGGTCAGCATGTCGTTCGGGTCGGTCAGCACCAGTCGTCCCTCGCCGCCGGGGAACAGCGTCTCGAAGACCTGCGTGAACTCGCGCTCGACGTCGGCGTACGCCTCGGTGAAGACCTGCAGAATCCGCGCGTCGACCTCCTCGACGACGGCCAGCAGATCGCGGCGGGCCGCCTTGACGTCCTCCAACTGCGCGGACAGGAAGTTGTATCGCTCCTCCAGCGCCGCGAACTCCTCGAGGGCGAGCGGGTTCACCTTGCCGAGGGTGTTGAGGTCCTTCTGTGCCTTCTTGGCGCGCGACTCCTGGGTCGCCCGGTCATACGGCACCGGAGCCGGCGCCACCACACTCTCGCCACGTTCCTTGGCCTGCTCGTACTCGCTGACCTCCAGCGCCGACGGCGGCATCGGCACGTCGGGACCGTACTCGGCGATCAGGTCGTCGGGTGCGATGGCGAACGACTCCAGGATCTGTTCCTCGAGTTGCTCGATGCGCAGGGCGGATTGGGCGCGCGCGACCTCGTCGCGGTGCACCGCGTCGCGCAGCATGTTGAGCCGGTTGGTGAGCTCGGCCGAACGGGTGCGCAGATCGTCGAGGCCCGCGCTGCGTTCCACACGCACCTGTTCGAGTTCGTCGCGGCCGGCCTGCGCGGCCTGCACGGCGACGGCCAGGCGTTCGGAGACCTTCGCGCCCGCGGTCGCCACGGCCGTCGCGACCGATGCGGCATGCCGGCGTGCGCGATCCTGCTCTTCGGCGCGTACGCGCGCGTCGCGCTCCCGCTGGGCGGCGCGGCGCAGCGAGTCGGCCTTGCCACGCACCGACGCCAGCCGTTCCTCCGCGGTGCGCAGCGACAGGCGCGCCTCCATCTCGGTGGCGCGTGCGGCGGCGACGGCCTCGGCGGCCGCGCTCCTGGTCAGATCGTCCCCGGTGGCGGCGGGTTCGGTGTCCGTCTCGTCCTTCGCGTACCGCAGGCGTTCCTCGAGTTCACGGAGTTTCTCAAGCATCTCGGCGCGGCCCTCTTCGGCCTTGTCCCGCTGTCGGGCAAGCCGGCCGGATTCGGCCTCCGCCGCCCGGATCTCCTGCCCGAGTCGTGCCATCTGTTCGTAGGTTCCGCCCACGCTGGCATCCGACTCGTGAAGCGCGGCCAACGCCTCCTCGGCCACCTCTCGCCTGTCCACCTGATCGCTCAGTGCACCGTCGAGGGCAGCCGCCGTTTCCTCGGCTTTCCGTTGCGCGGCAGCCAGTTCCGTTGTCGCGGTGTCGATCGCCGACTGCACCTCAAGCGTGGAAGGCCGCCGCGACGATCCGCCTTCGACCGACGCCGGGCCGATCCGGTCACCGTCGAGCGTCACCGTGGACACACCGTGGGCTCGTGCCAGTTCCAGTCCAAGCTGCGCGGAGTCGACGACGACGGTGTTCGCCAGCACGACGTCGACCGCGCCACGAACGGAATCGGGGCATTCGACGACCGTCGACGCCCAGCGGGCACCGTCCGGCAGGGCGATGCCGGGGCGTGCCGCGGCACCGGTGGGCAGGCCTCCGAGGATCAGGGCGGCCCGACCACCGTCACCCGACTTGAGCGCATCGAGCGCGCGGACCGCGGCCAGACCGTCGACGGTGACGATCGCGTCGACGGCAGGGCCCAGCGCGCCGGCGATCGCGGTCTCGAAGCCGTCGGCGACCGTCAGCAATTCGGACATCGGGGCGAGCAGGCCGTCGGGCGCGTGGTCCATGAGCCACGCACCGCCGTCGTTGCGCTCGAGGCTCACCGACAGCGCCTCGATGCGTGCGGTGAGCGATGCGATGCGCTGCTCGGCCTCGCGCTGCCCGGCCTGCAGGGAGGCCACCCGCTCGTTCGACTGATTGAGAGCGGTCACCGACCGCTCGTGATGTTCGTCGAGGCCCTGTTCGGCGGCTTCGTATTCGCCAAGGGTCTTCGCGGTCGCATCCTGACGCGCCTGCGCCTCCTCGGCCCGCTGGGTCGCGGCGGCGATGGCCGCGGTCAGACGCGCCGCCTCGGCGTCGACGGACTCGGACTTCGTGCGCAGATTGTCGACCTGACCTTCGAGACGCGCCAAGCCCTCGCGGCGATCGGCCACGGCCCGTACCGCGGCCATATGTGCCTGTTCGGCCGCGGCCGCCTCGGATTCGCAGCGCGTCAGTTCGCCCTTCGCCGCCTCCAGGTATTCGGCGGCGACGTCGACGGCCTCGGCCAGCTCGGCCTCGGTCAGGGCGGCTTCCTCGGCCTGCCGATCGAGCACCTCGGGATCGAGCCCGGACGTCTGCGTGGTGGCCTCGGACAGATACCGTCCGCGCTCGGAGGCGACGCGGCAGGTGGCGTCGACCCGCTCGGCCAGTGCCGACAGCTTGAACCAGGTCTGTCCCGCCGCGGCCGCCGCCGGTGTGACCTCGGCCAGCAGTCGTTCGTGTTCGTCGAGTTCGGTCGTCACCTGGTCGAGGCTCGCGGTGACCTCGTCCTGCTGGCCGCGCACCTCGTCCTCGACGGCGGTGTGCTCGGCCATTTCCGTGCGCCGGGTGACCAGATCGTCGGCGGCCAGGCGCAGTCGTGCATCGCGAAGATCGGCCTGGATGGTCTGGGCGCGTCGCGCGACTTCGGCCTGACGGCCCAGCGGTTTGAGTTGTCGGCGCAGCTCGCCGGTCAGGTCGGTGAGGCGAGCAAGATTCGCCTGCATCGAGTCGAGCTTGCGGACGGCCTTCTCTTTGCGCTTGCGATGTTTGAGGACACCCGCCGCCTCCTCGATGAAGGCGCGCCGGTCCTCGGGGCGGGATTCCAGGATCGCGGCCAGCCGACCCTGACCGACGATGACGTGCATCTCACGGCCGATGCCGGAGTCACTCAGCAGTTCCTGGACATCCATCAGGCGACAGGAGTTGCCGTTGATCTCGTATTCGCCTGCCCCGTCGCGGAACATCCGGCGCGTGACCGACACCTCGGAGTATTCGATGGGGAGCGCGCCGTCGGAGTTGTCAATGGTCAGCGTGACCTCGGCGCGGCCCAGGGGCGGGCGGCCGGACGTGCCGGCGAAGATGACGTCCTCCATCTTGCCGCCGCGCAGCGCCTTCGCTCCCTGCTCACCCATGACCCAGGTCAGCGCGTCGACGACATTCGACTTACCCGAGCCGTTGGGGCCGACCACACAGGTGATCCCCGGCTCGAATCGCAGAGTCGTCGACGACGCGAAGGACTTGAAGCCCTTCAGGGTCAACGATTTGAGGTGCACGACGGTACAGAATACTCACCGTGGTGGCGGGATCGGCGCATACCGGCTCCGGTTACGCCGTCCGGTCACCCGCTTGACCGTGCAGCTAACGTTCGATGAACCCGGTCAGACCGCCGCGCGCCGGATCGATCCGCTCGACGACCAGGTCGACACGTCCGGGGGTGTCGCCGGAACGTAGGGCGGCCAGTAGGGAGTCGGTGGCCGCCGGCGACCCCTCGGCCACGACGAGGACTCGGCCGTCGGACAGGTTCGTCGCCGAGCCGACCAGTCCCAGCTCCAAGGCACGTGACCGCGTCCACCACCGGAATCCGACACCCTGCACGTGACCGTGGACGTGCGCGGTCAGCCGGACGTCGTCGTTCCCGGACATCTCGTCACTCCTTCTCGATGCGGAGATCTACCTCGGTGCCCGCCTTCAGCGTGCGACCGACGGTGCACACCGCATCGATGGCCCGCTGCACGACGATCAGCAGACGCTCCTGAGCGGCCTCGTCGAGCTCCGACAGATCGAGTTCCAGGACCTCGGACAGCCGCGGGTACACCTCGTTCTCGCGATCGGCCTCACCGCTGACGCGGATCGTCGCGTCGTACTCATCCCCCAGCCGGCGCGACAGCGGGCGATCCGACGACATCCCGGTGCACGCCGCGAGCGCGATCTTCATCAACTCACCCGGCGTGAAAACCCCTGGGACATCCTGCGATCCGACGAGGACTTCGGCACCACGGGAACTGTGCCCGGTGTATCGGCGGGTACCTGTCCGCTCCACCCAGAGTTCGGTGTGGGCGGTGGCTTCTGGGGTCGTCACGGTGAAACTCACTCTCCATCAGGTCGTCGGGCAGCGTGGAACCTATAAGCCCGCTGCACCAGGAATTGTTCCCGATGCTCGGCACGTCGCCACCCGAGCACCCCTCGGGCCTGCTGGTACGTCACGCGCTACACGACTCCGGTCAAGTACACCGAATGATCATTCGAACTCTACTTCTGCAGCGACTCCGCTGCCCGCGCACGTCTCCGCAGATGACGTGCCTCGGCGTCGTTGGTCGCGGCATCCGCGGCATGAAGGAATAGCGTCCGTGCTTCGTCGCTCCGCCCGGTGCGCGCCAGGAGGTCGGCTCGGACCGCCATGTCGTACCGGTCCGTCGACTCGGGGTCGGCCTCGGCCAGTGCGGCTTCGGGACCGTCGACGTGCGACACCGCGACGAGCCGGGCGGTGCGGACCGCGGACGTGGGCACCATCGGTGCCAGCATGTCGTACAGCGCGACGATCTGCCGCCAGTCGGTGCCCGCGGCCGTCTCGGCGTCGCAGTGCACCGCCTGGATGGCCGCCTGCAGCTGATATGGGCCCGGCCGGTTCACGGCGAGACATTCCTGTACCAGCGCATGGCCTTCGGCGATCATGGCGCGATCCCACGCCCGGCGATCCTGCTCGGGCAGGGGAATGAGATCGCCGTCCGGACCGATACGCGCAGGGCGGCGCGCCTGCAGGAGAAGCAGCAGCGCCAGAAGACCTTTCGCCTCGACGGAACCTCGGGAATGAGCGACGACCAGACGGGCCAGGCGGACACCTTCCTGACTGAGGTCGACCCGACTGAGCGGTCCGGAGGTCGTCACGTAGCCCTCGTTGTAGATCGCATAGACGACGGCGAGTACGACACCCAACCGGTCCCCTATCGCACCGGGATCCGGCAATCCGATGCGTGCATCCTTGATCTTCCGCTTCGCCCGGGACAGGCGCTGCGCAATGGTCGACTCCGCCGCACCGAACGCTCGCGCTATTTCCTCCGCGGTCAGTCCGCCGACGAACCGGAGCGTCAGCGCCACTTGCGTTTCCGGCGAGAGACTCGGGTGTGCGCACAGGAGGATCATGCGGAGCTCATCGTCGTCATCGCTCTGCCGCACAAGAGGATCCGGGGCCAGCTGAGGCGCGAACCGCTCCTCGGTCTGCGACCGGCGAATGCGATCGATCGCCCGGTTGCGGGCGGTGGTGACGATCCACGCCTGCGGATTCGGCGGAACCCCCTGTGCCGGCCAGTTTTCCGCTGCCGCCGTGAAAGCGTCCTGCACCGCGTCCTCCGCCGCCGCCAGATCGCCCAGGGTCCGCATCAGAATGGCGACGGTCCGGCCGTACTCCGAACGAAATGCCCGGAGTACGGCTGCCTGCGCATCGTCCGTCGCCGACACTCAGGCCCCGAAGGTCGGTGCAGGACGGACCTCGATCGTGAGCCCGGTTGCCTCGGACACCTTGCCCGCCCAGCCGATCGCCGCATCCAGGTCCGTCACGTCGATCACGGTCACGCCGCCGACGTACTCCTTGAGTTCCGCGAACGGTCCGTCGGCCAGCGTCACGTCGCCGCCCTGACTGGAGACGACGGTCGCCGACGAGGGATCGGCCAGGGGCATCGCGAACACCCACACGCCCGCGGAACGCATCTCCTGTGTCACCGCGGTGACCTTCGCGATCACCTGCTCAAGCTGCGCGGGCTCGAGTGTCCGGCCGGCCGGGGTGATGTTGCTGAGCATGTACTGAGTCATGGCGTTCTCCTTCGTCGTGGCCCGGCCTGAGTGCCGCGCTCACCACCTACACGTGTGGAGTCCCCGATATTCGACATCCTTCCGGAGATTTCTTTCGCCGGGTATCGAGTCGAGAACAACGTCCTCCGTGACAGGGCCAACACGATGAGTGCCACGACGGTAAGAGCAAATGCAACCCACACCGGCGCCAGGTCTCCGGCGCCTGTCGCCAGACCAAGCGCACCGAGCACGGGGCCTCCCGCCGCCCCGAGATTGAGCGCGGCGGTGGCGTAGGAGCCCGACATCGTCGGAGCGTCGGCGGCCGCGTACAACACCTGTGCGACCAGAGTGCCCCCGACACCGAACGCCAGAATTCCCTGAACGAAGACCACGATCAGGAGCAGTACAGGTTGCCACGCCACTACCGCGAACAGGATCCATCCCGCCACGAGCAGCGGGCCGCCGATGGCAAGTACGAGCCCCGGCCGGGCATCAGAGAGACGGCCTGCCGCTGTAACACCCGCGAATGCCCCGGCCCCGAACACGACAAGCGTGACGGGGACCCACACCTCCCCCAATCCGGCGACGTCGGTGATCACCGGCGCCAAGAAGGTGAAGGCCGCAAAGGTTCCTCCGTTAACCAGCGATCCGAGAATCATTGCGATGATCAGACGGCGCGACCGCAGCTGATCGAGTTCGGCGCGCAGCCTCGGCGCCTCGGCGGCAGCCTCCGACCGTGTGCGACTCTCTGTGACGCCGCAGAGGATTGCGACAGCCGCAGGATCACATAACAGTGCGACGACCCAGAACGTGGCGCGCCATCCTGCCGCGGTACCGAGCAACGCTCCTGCGGGCACACCCGCAATCATGGCAATCGTCGTGCCGGACAACAAGATAGAGAGAGCGCGCACCTTTTGGTCGGCTGGCACAAGGCTTGTCGCCACGGCCAGACCGACGGCGAGAAAACCGGCATTGGCGAAAGCACTGAGCACGCGGACGGCGAGGAGTACTGCGAAGTCCGGTGTCAATGCTGCGATTCCATGACAGGCAGCGAACAAGATCACGAAACCACCGAGCGCTGCCCGCGACGGCAGCCTGCGAGCGTACGCGGCCATCAGCGGAGCGCCGACGACCATCCCGATTGCGAATGCAGAGGTCAGCAGGCCGGCTGTGCCGACGGTGACGTCGAGATCGGCGGCGATTTCGGGCAGCAGACCCGCAAGCATGAACTCCGAGGTACCCATGATGAATACCGCAAGAGCAAGGGCGTACAGAGCGAAAGGCATTGAATACTCCGAGGTGAGTGGTCAGAAGATGGCTCTTCCGGTCACCACGGCCAGCCTCCCCACGGGAGCCGAACTCAGTCCGCTATATGCGGACGGCGCCTGGTCAGTGCTTCACAGGCGGGATCTATGAACTGGGTTACGGGCTGACGGTGTGACCGGCAACCCGTGACCTGTCCCACTCGGGACTCGACATGCCCACAGGCTACTGACGAATGAGGCTGGGCTCCACTCAACAAGGACTGAGCGCCGATACGGGACCTTCCGATGACATATGCCGCGTTGGGTCACGCAGAAAGAAGGTGACTGCCTATGCTGTACCGCCGGTAGGTTTCCTACTCGGATCTCGTCGGTAAGGTACCGAAAACTCGTGAATCATCGCTCGCTAGAGTCTGCGCATGGTTCGCATATTGGCAAGCTCCACGTACCGACATGACCAGGCGACACGGTGACCCGCCGATCGATGATGCACGTGCTGGATCCCTTGAGCCGTCAGTGGTGGCGAGCTGTCGGCCGGCGAATCGACCCGTCTACAGCGGAGTTCGCATTCCTGGCCGCACCGCACAACGTGAGGCATGCGGTCGGCGACGCCTGGCTGCACGACTACGAGCAGCGCGGAAGCGTGGCTTCCCCATCGCCGGCTGCAGGACTGTTCGACGACATGGCAGCCCTCGATGGCCCGGATTTCCGTGCGGCAGAGCTACACCCGACGGTGCGTGACTTCTATGAACGGACCGGATCGTGGCGGATGGAGGTGTGGTCACAATGGAACCCGATGTTCGCTCCCGGCGGGATGGCAGTCGCAGCGTTGTTCGGACGGCGCGTCGAACAACTCGCGTTGCCGACTGAACCGTTGTCGGTGAGCCGTGGCATGTCGAGCGAGATCCGGATCGTCACCGACGAGGCAGGACGCCGAGAAGGTGCGGCATGGTTACGGCGCCTCCGCCTCGACGATTCCGCGGTGTACAGCGGGTTCTACCGGTCCGCCGTGCTGCCGGGGCTGAGCCAGCCGCACGTCGCCGTTGCTTTTCCACTCGAACTGGGCAATATCCACGTGTTTCTCGCGCCGCGCGCCGAACCGGACGGAGCTCTGACGTTGACGTCCCGTTCCCAGCGGTTCGGCGCTGACGGCGCCTACGTGTCGGTGCTGTTCGGCGATCAGTGGTACTCGGCACAGCCGCCGCTGCGCGAGTCCTTCCGGGTGTATGTCGACGACGAAGGCGTTCTCCGCACCGATCACGAACTGAAGGTGGGACGATTCCGGGCGCTTCGTCTGCACTACCGCCTCGAACGCCACACCTGACGCCATCGCCACCCGCCACCACTACCGGGATCGTCGCTGACACCTCGGGCAGAAGTACGACGAACGATTCATGAACTGCTCGCGACGCATGATCGCACCACACCGGCGGCACGGTTCATGTTCTCGCCCATAGGCATTCAGGGATCGCTCGAAGTAACCGGACTACGCACCTTCAGTTGCGTTCATGCTTCAAGCTAGCGCACCACGATCGCTCGGCGGCAAGGCCTCGGTGGTCCGCCAATGCTGGTCTACATATCGTGGGTTAGCGCTACTGAATCTCGGTGTACTGGTCGCGCAATGAGTCCAGCACCGGCCCGGCCGGACCACCGATGCGCCAGGTAGTCCAGCCATTCGAGGAGAGTACTTGTGTCGTCTGGTCCCTGCCGCTGTTGAGGGCTGTCTGAGCGGCCTTGCTGACAGAGCTGTACGCGACGCCGTCGACCACGATCTCACCCTGGGTGGACACGGTGCCGGTCGCGCTCGTACCGCCCTGACTCAGATGCAGCTCGGTGCCGGCGCTGATCAGCCCGGCGGCCACCAGCTCCGGCAGCTTGGCCTTCTTTGTTCGGCGCCGCCGACGGGTCGCGCCGCTACGCAGTGAGACCTCGGCAGTTCCGTGGACGTTGTCGTCAGCTTCCTCGTCCTCGTCAGGTAGGTCCGCAGGCTTGTGCACGTCGAGGCCGGCCAGGCGGACTGCCGACAGGATCGATCCGAGCAGCTCGTCCAAGCTTAGCTCCATGTGCCGGGGCAGGGTGTCGTCGCGATCTTCCTTGCCGCGGTGCACGGTGATGCCAGGGATCGCGGCCAGCTCGGCGGCCAGACGGCCTTCTAGGTAGCCGACGTCGGCGCTGGTAAAGCCGTGACTCGTATCGCGCTTGACCACCAGGGCGCGCTGCCAGGCGATCTGCGGGTCGCTGTGGTGCGTGCTGATCCGGCCCCTGAGCTTGACCGACTTGCCGACGTAGACGACGCCTGAGCCGTCGGCCGTCATCAGGACGTAGACGCCGGGAGTGTTCCAGTCGTCCGCCGGGAGGTTCTGCCAGTCCCGGCGATGGAAGTAGCCCACGCGCACCGCGTGGGTCGTGAAATCCGCGACCACCGGCGCGGTGGTCGCGGACGGGATCTGGACGTTGACCGCGATGACCTGGGCGCTCACGAAGGGCTTCCCGTCTCGACTGTGTCCCACAGACCGATCTGCTCATGGGTGCGGCGATGCTCGCGCTCCTCGGGCGTCAGGGCGTAGTCCAGGCTCGCCGACTCGAAGCGCTTGAATTGGTAGATCGCGTGGTTGAGGTGCTGGGCGTTGAACAGTCCGATGTCGTTGAGCACCTTGAAGTCCTCGACGGTCAGGCCGGTGACGCGCTCGAACAGGTCTGAGTCGAGCGACTCGATGACGTCCCTGAGGGCTTCCTCGCGGAAGTCGGTGACGTACATGAACACCGGGATCTTGGCGAGGAACTTCTGCAGCTTCTTCCGGATCTCCTTGCGCTGGTTGGCGGTCTCGGTCTGCTTCTTCTTCTGGTCGCCGTCGAGCTTGCCGCCCTGTTCGCGCTTGGCCTTCCTGAGGTCCTTGGTATTGGTGATGACCAGCTCGGCGTTGTCTACCAGCGCTCGGAAGTCCTCGATGTTCTCCAGCGTCTCGATCAGGTCGGGACGGTCGAGCACCGCGGCCAGGGTTCGCTCGTTTACGTCAACGAGCAACGGGGAATTCCATCGACTCGCCAGAGCCGTGGCCCCGACGCCGGCGGTGGCCCATTCGAGCACGGCGCTGGCATCGAGCTGTTTCATGGCCCCGCCTGTGAAGCCGTAGATCGGCAGGTAGTTGATCAGCTCGCCTATCGCCTGCGAAGTGGTGGTGTCCCGTGTCGCGGCCAGCTTGCTGCCGTATTCGGCAACCAGGCTCAGCGCCCGATTGGGGTCGAACTCGAAGACGTAGCAGGTCGGTTTCAGCACGTCGAGGTTGCCCTCGGCGTCGCGGTAGGCCCACGGGGACTGCACGCGGAAGGCGGCCTGGAAGTAGGACTCGGGACTCTTGAGCGATCGGAGCATAAGGATCGCGCCCCACTCGCGCACGGTCACGCCAGTCATCAGCTTGCCGCAGGACAAAGTGATCGATCCGACACCGTCGCCGCGCTTGACGTCGGTGATGGCGCGCTCGACGGGAGGCAGCGCAGCGGCGCCCTGTCCGGCCTTGTCGCCGGCGGCGGAAACGATTTCGAACTGGGAGAAGTACGGGTGGGCAGCGAGCATGTCGGCCATAGCGAAGCAGGAAGCGACGGTGGGAATGTACCAAACTGCGTGCTTGACGGCCTCTTTGAAGCGGTAAGCCTCGTATGGGAACGGCGGCTTGTCCTGGACCTGGACTTGCAGCTTCATCTGCTCGCTTAGCTTGCCGCGCAGCATCTCCAGGAACTCGGCGACCTCGTCGGGCCGGTCGAAGGCGCATGTACCGTCGGGGTTCTTGGTGGCGGCAAACGTCCCGTTGAGGCTGAAGCCGTCGAACTCCCCGTCGTCGGCGTACTCGGCCGCGCCGGTGCCAATGTCGTAGGCGTACATTTCCATGCCAGGCAGCGATAGGTACGGGTTCCGGTGGAGTGGGTCGGCCCAGTTGGCCTTCTCGCGCTGCTCATCGACGTAGGTCCAGTTGAAGGTCGCGTCCTCGGTGAACTCGCCATCGGTGATCGCCCGGAACGGTGTGCCCGACAAGTACAGGTAGTGATCGGCACTGACGTTGAGTTCGTCGGCGATCTCCTCCTCCGTGACCTCGTCGTCGGGCTCTTCCAGCTCGGCCTCGGCGGCATCGCTGGGGTCGTACAGGGCTTTGGCCGAATCGCGCCAGGCGCCGAAGTGGTATTCGTCCAGGACGATGGTGTCCCAGTCGATGAGGTGGATGACCTCGTTGTGTGCCTTGATATTGCCGTCGGCGTCGCGGCCGCCCAGATCCTGCAGCGAGGCAAACCACACGACAGGACCGTCGTAGTCCGCGGCAGCGTCGCGCTCAGCAGGGTCGGTGGTCTTGTCGACGTACAGCCAGCCGTCAAAGTCGACGTGCGAGATGAGGTCGTCGTGCCAGGCAGTGGCCACAGCCGGTTTGAAGGTCAGTACGAGGACGCGTTTGAAGCCCATCTTCTTGGCCAGCTGATAGGTGGCGAAGGTCTTCCCGAAGCGCATCTTGGCGTTCCAAAGGAACTTGGGCGGCCTGTTGTCATCCTTATGGTCACGGAAGTATTCGGCGGTCATCTCGACGGCGTTGCGCTGCTCTGGGCGCATGTCGAAGGTCTGGTTGCGCTTGGGTTGGTAGGCGATGCCCGATCGCACCACAGCAATGGCGGCCTTGACTTCGTCGAGGGCGGCCTCGAACCATTCACCGCCGGTGCGGTTGACGCCCGCAGCGACCAGCGCCGCATGGACGTCGTGGTCGGAGAACTCGGTGCCATCTGGGCGCTCTGCCGGCTCGTCGAGGAGTATCTCGACGCCTTTGAGGCCGGGATAGGCGGTGTTCAGCTGCTGCTTGATACGCGCGCGGGCGGTGCCCTTAGTGGTCTGGCCCACCTTGACGAGGCCTTCGCCGGTCACCAGCGCGGACCCCTCGGCGCGCTCCCAGGGCTCGGAGTCCTTGCCGACGACGGTGTAGGCGTAGATGCGGTTGGTCATTCGTCGTCCTCGACCTTGCCGGGACGGTACTTTTCTCCGCCGGGAAGGTGACTGGCCGGGATCGCCGAGTCGAGAGAGAGATTCACTGAGCGAGGCTTGATCGATGACTCGATGTAGGCGCGCTCGTTTTCGGAGAGCTTGAAGTGGTTGTAGAGGTCCTCGTCGGTCCAGGCACGGGTCATATCGAGCATCGGGACGAAGCTGAAACGATCAGGCGTGAGATCCTGGGTGACTTTCCGCTGGAGCACGAGGAAGCGGTAAAGCTTCGTCGCCATGTAGTTCGCGTAGTTCTCTGCTTCACTGCGAGTGTCGAACGAGGCAGCGATCAGGTACGTCTGGGTGCAAGCGGAGCCAGGAGCGACAGCGATCGGTGCTCCCGTGACGACATCGGCGATCTGCCCCTCGTCGTTCAGTGGCGTATCGCCGCTGCCAGCCTTCGGGATCAGTACCTTCCATCGGTCGACCCAGTCGTGCAGACGCTCAAGCTGGTCAGTGCGGACGTATCCGACTTTGTTGCCGTAGATGAGGGGGATGCTGTCCGGGAACGGCGCGTTAGCGGAATGCTTGTAGTTGGTGCGCAGACCGAAGGGCACCTGTGGCGCAAATGCTTTGTCGACGGTTTCGTAGTCTGCGCATGTGACCTTCTCGACGATCGAGGCGGCGCGGTTGTCGCGAAGGAGTACACCGTCGCCGTCTCTGATGTCGCGGGTCATCGTGGAGATGACCTTGCCGTCAATGCGGGTCGAGAACTCGCAGTCTCCGTCATGCTGACGGTCCCACAGGAAGTAGGATACGCCGCCTCGGATCTTCACACCCGGGAAGCAGTCGAAGACCTTTGGGTTGTCCACCAGCTTCGACAGGCGCCGGTCGGCAATCATCCGGGTGCGGAACTCGTCGAGACCGAGACCGCCGGTGAACCAGCGCGACGGGGTGATCATCAGGACGTAGCGTGGATCGAGGTCAATTGCCCGCTCGACGAACTTCTGATAAATCGGCATTGTGCGGGTGTTTCCGTCTGAGTCGATCTGGTATGGCGGGTTGCCGACGATCACGTCGAACTGCATGTGGGTCATCTCCTGGGTGGGGTATGTGCCATGGATGAATGAGTAGGCGTAGTTCTCGCGGGTGTCACCGCGCTCAAGGTCTTCAGGAGCGTTGCACCGGCGACAACGCCCGTCGTTGTTGAAATCGTGCTTAGACGGGACGTACGGAATGTTCGCCTGCGCGTCATCGAAGCGGACTACGCTGAAACTGCTGGAGGCGTCAGCGGCGCAGTAGACACTGCGGCGGGAGATAATCCCAGTCATCTCGGTGATCGCGGTACCGTAGAGCATGTTGCGGAAAATGTGGTCGCGGCGGGCAAGGAAGTCGGGTTCCCAGTCAGCCAGACCGCCGAATAGTCGCGTGGCGATCTCGCGCAGGAACACCCCTGACTTGCTGAACGGATCGAGCCAGCGATAGTTCGGCTCGTGCCAGACGTGCTCGGGCAACAGGTCGAGCATGGCGCGGGCCAACCTCGGCGAAGTCGGCACCTCGTCGTTCGACAGCTGAGCCAGACAGTCGAGGATGTCGGGGACGTGCTGGTTGAATCGACTCATGCGCCGATCCTTTGGACCTGGCCGGTGACCGGCTCAGGGTTAGCCTGCAGTAGCGCGTAAGGTACCGGTTTGGTGTCGATTTTGGGCAGGGCAAACAGGTCGAGCTGGTCCTGCTCGCCGGCGACGGTGGACCACTCTCGGATGAAGGTCCCGTTGCGACCGGGCCGGTAGTCGATCCATTCGATTGAGTTCAGGCCGGCGAGGGTGTCGGCCTGAACGACGTTCGTCGACAGGATGGCCCCGACCGCGCCAGCGAAGCCAGCAGTGACCTCTCGCGTGTTCAGGTCTTGGTCCAGATGCGAGATGATGACGCTGCGCAGCCGATCCTTGGACTCGGCGACGTTCTCCGCGTCGATGTCGATGGCATAGATCGACGCCAGTGCACGAAGGATGCGGTGCTCGTACTGCTGTCCGGTCTGGTGCCGCTCGCGCGTAACGAAGGCTAGCTTGCGGACCAGAATCTCTTCGAGGAAGTTGCCCGACCCAGCGGCGGGCTCGAAGAACTTACGGTCGGTGTTGCTCGGGTCCTCGTCGCTGGGGAACATGCCGGGAACCAGATCGAGCATCGCGTTGACCTCGCGGGAGTGTGTGTAGACCTCGGCAAGGTCGCGGACTCGCTGCCGCGTCTTGATCTGCATGGACTTATCCTTCCAGGTACGCACGGCCAACCCAGGCAAGCTTGGTAAATAAGCTTGATCCGCTCGACGATCGCAAGTACAGATCATCGTGGTCGACGCTGGCAGTTCGGGCAGAAGTGCGAAGACCGATTCATAAATTGCTCACGCACTACCACAGCACCGCAGCGGTGGCAGGGCTGTCCCTCCCGGCCATATGAATGCAACTCTCTGCTGAAGTATCCCGACTGTCCGTTCACGTTCACATACAGATCGTCGAAGGATGTGCCCCCGACGACCAGCGCCTCCCCCATCACCGCCGTCACGTCGTCGAGCAGTTCGGCGACCTTGGCGCGGCTGAGGCGCGCGGTGGATCGGGTGCCGTGAAGTTTGCTGCGCCACAACGCCTCGTCGGCGTAGATGTTTCCGACGCCGGAGATGACCGTTTGGTCGAGCAGCGCCCGCTTGATCTCGGTGTCGCGGCGGCGGATGGCCGCATTGGTCGCCGCGGCGTCGTACACCGGATCGAAGGGGTCGGCCGCGATATGGGCGATGGTTTCCGGAAGCGATACCGCGCCAAAACTTTCCGGATTGTCGGGGTGGCGGTACTCGTCGACGTGCCATCCACCGAAGGTCCGCTGATCGACGAAGCGCAGTTCGTTGCCGTCGTCGAGGGACGCACGAATTCGCAGATGAACATGATCCTCCGCGCCGGCCTCGGAGATGAGCATCTGACCGCTCATACCCAGGTGCACGACCAGCGGGACCACGTCCCGCTCATCGACCGCGGTTGCGGGCAGGATGTCGAGCCACAGGTATTTGCCGCGTCGATGCACGCCGGTGATCTGTCCGTCCGCCAACCGTCCGATGAGATCGGGCGCGCCGCCGGGCTGCCTCCGCACGGCTCGCGGGTGCAGCACCTCAACCGCGGAGATCCGGCGGCCCTGCACATGCTCGGCGAGACCGCGACGAACGGTCTCCACCTCGGGGAGTTCGGGCACGTCAGCTCACATCGGCCTGCTCGGCAGGCTTCGCCTCGTTCCGCTCGGTCAGGGCTTTCCACGCGAGCGAGGCCGCCTTCTGCTCGGCCTCCTTCTTGGTGCGGCCGGAACCGTCACCGAGACTCTCCCCCGCCACCACGGCCACCGCGGTGAACTCCTTGTTGTGGTCGGGACCCGTCGAAGTGATCTGATAGTGCGGCGGCCCGAAGCCGAGTTCCGCCGACAACTCCTGCAGCGACGTCTTCCAGTCCAGTCCGGCGCCGAGATGACCTGCGCGCCCGATGATCTCGTCGAAAAGGCCGAGAATGATGACCTTGCACTCATCGAGCCCGTGGTCGAGGTAGAGAGCGCCGAACAGCGATTCCAGTCCGTCGGCGAGAATGCTGTCCTTGTCCCGGCCGCCCGTCATCTCCTCGCCACGTCCGAGGAAGAGGTGCCGACCCAGTCCGCCGTCACCGAGTCCGCGCGCGACGTCCGCGAGTGCGTGCATGTTGACCACGCTGGCCCGGATCTTCGCGAGCTCGCCTTCGGATTTCTCGGGATAACGCAGGTACAGACGTTCGGTGATGACGACGCCGAGCACCGAGTCGCCCAGGAACTCGAGCCGCTCGTTGGTCGGCAAGCCGCCGTTCTCGTACGCGTAGGACCGATGGGTCAGCGCCAAGGTCAGCAGGTCGTCACTGAGTGAGGCACGCATGGCCTCGAGCAGGTCGGCGAAACGTCCCCGGTCGGCAGGGGCGGCGGAGTCCGCCGACGTCACGATGTCGTTGTCGGTCACGGGTACTCAGTCACCGCCTCGGGATTCCGGGTTCTGCGGATCGGCGGATGCCTCCGACGAGCCGCCGAATTTCTCCCGAAGACCCGCCCAGCGGGGATCGATAATGTCGTGACCGTGATCCGGCTCCGCAACCGCCAGGCGGACACCACATTCGGAACACAACCCCGGGCAGTCGTCGGAGCACAGCGGCGACAGCGGCAATTCCATCGCGACGGCGTCGATGATCGACTGCTCGAGGTCGATGCGATCGTCGACGAGGCGGTGCACGTCCTCGGAGTCGGTGGTCTGCTCCGTCTCGCTGTCCGGATACGCGAACAGTTCGGTGAGGAAGATCGTCACGGTGCCGTCGACCGGTTCGAGACAGCGCGCACACTGCCCTTCGGTCTCACCACTGACGGTGCCGGTCACCAGCACGCCTTCACTGACGGACTCGAGGCGAAGGTCGAGGTCGATCTCCGAGCCGGCCGGGATGCCGATCATCTCGACGCCGATGCGTTCGGGCGCGACGACCGTCCGATGCACCTCCTGCATCGTGCCGGGACGACGCCCAAGTGACCGGACATCGAGGACGAACGGGTCGCGCGCCTGCAGGTCACGGCCTTGCGAGTCACCGGCTCCGGCGACCGCATCACCCGCCTGCCGGGTCTTCTCGCGCTTCGCCTTCCCCTCGTGATGTGTCATTGCCTGATCAGCCACACGTTGCACGATACGCCGTAGTGGTCACAGAACGGACACTCACACGGCCAGCGGTGACCCCTGATCGGCCACTCGGTCACGCAGGTCGCCCACGGTGGAACGGGAAGCACCCGGCTCCTCGGCGGCACGCGGATACTCGACGTAGTCGTGCATGCCGGCACCGGTACGCAACTGGTGGCGTCCACGATTGACCGAACGCAGGGTTCCGGTGAGGGTCTCCTCGAACTGGGCGAGCTTCTCGTCGACGTACACATCGCAATCGCCGCGCAGGCGATCGGCCTCGGCGTGCGCAGCATCGATGATCCGCTCGGCCTCCGACTTCGCGGCGGCGACGACCTCGGCCTCGGACACCAGGCGCTGCTGCTCGGCGATGCCGTCGGCGACCGACTTGTCGTAGGTGTTGTTGGCGTTGTCGATGGTCCGCTGCGCCTCGGCGCGCGCCCGGCCGGTGACGGCCTCGTACTCGCGAGCGGCACTCGTGGAGATGCGATGCGCCTCTCCCGAGGCCTCGTCGACGAGCTGACGACCATGATTGCCCGCCTCGTCGACCATACGGTCGGCCTGGGCCTTCGCCTCGGACAGGATGCGATCCGCCTCGGCGCGCGCGTGGGCGAGGACCGACTCGGACTCCTCGTCGGACTTGGTGATGACCGAGTCCGCGTGCTGGCGCGCGTTATCCAGCATCGAATCACGCTGGTCGAGTACATCCTGGGCGTCGTCGAGCTCACCCGGGATGGAGTCCTTGATGTCGTCGAGCAATTCGAGGACATCGCCGCGTGGAACGACGCAGCCCGCGGTCATCGGGACACTTCGCGCCTCTTCGACGATGGCGACCAACTCGTCGAGCGCTTCAAAAACCCGGTACACAGCTACCCCAATCCGGCACATGCCTTCGGCGGTGAAACATCTGTGACCATTGTGCCCAATGTTGCGCTTGTGACTAGTGAAGCGGATGTGGCGTGTCGCAGATCGGGTCAGACCCGACGTTCGCCTGCCAGTTCCGCCTGCAGGCGCTGGTAGATATGCGGCGAAAGGAAGGGTTCGACGTCCCCGCCGAGTTTCGCGACCTCCTTGACGAGCGAACTCGACACGTGGGCGTACCGCGGATCGGTCAGCAGGAACAGCGTCTCGACGTCGGCGAGGTCGCGATTCATCTGCGCCATCGGCACCTCGTAGTCGAAGTCCGTCGCCGAACGCAGCCCCTTCACCATGGTGTCGATGCCTTCGCGTTGCAGGTAGTCGACGAGCAATCCGGTCCAGCGGTCGACGCGCACATTCGGCAGATCCGCGCAGTCCTCGCGGATCAGCTCGATCCGCTCGTCGACGCCGAAGAGCCCGTGCTTGTTGGGATTGACCACCACGGTGACCACCAACTCGTCGAACCGGGCGGCGGCCCGCTCGACGATGTAGCGATGGCCGACGGTGAACGGATCGAAGGAACCGGGGAAAACGGCAGAGGTCATGCCGCGAATCTACCGACGGAGCATCACGCGGCGTCGATGAACTCCGCTTCCAGACGCCTCATCAGGTCGGCGGTACCGCCCGTCTCCGCGGCTCGCCACCCGGTGCCCGCCCAGAGATTGATGCCGTCCGGGTCGTCGGCGGCGGCAGCCGCGGCACGCAGCGGCTTGGTCATGTGATGAATGTGGGGATAGAGCGCGGGGGCATCCGTATGGCGTTGCGTGAAGCCATTACGCAGCGAACGTGCGGGCCTGCCGGAGAAGGCCCGCGTGACGACGGTGTCGGTGTAGAGCCGTTCCAGGATCGCCCGGCGGTGCGGCGCCGACGTGCCCGCCTCGTCGACGCACAGGAACGCGGTGCCCATCTGCACACCGTCTGCTCCGAGCGCGATCATCGAGGCTGCCGCGGCACCGTCCATCACTCCACCCGCCGCGATGACCGGGAGGTCGACCGGGATATCCGACTCGCGGATGGCGCGGACGAGTTCGGTTGCCGCAAGGGCGATTCCACCATAGGGAGCGTCGGGATCGTCGCGCCACAGTCCGCGGTGACCACCGGCCTCGCGCCCCTGGGCGACAAGCGCGTCGGCCCCGGACGCGACTGCGGCCGCCGCCTCCGCCGTATTGCTCACGGTCACGGCGACCGGAACACCCAGCGTGTCGTGAATGCGATCGATCCGCTCGCGCCCGGGATCCCCGAAGGTGAAGGTGACGATCGCGGGCCGATGATCGGCCAGCATCGCGATCTTCGCGTCGACGTCCTCGTCGGTGAAACGTGGCTCGCCGAGTTCCGCGCCGCGCCGTTCGGCATCGACCGCCAACTCGCCGCGGTAGCGCTCGAGTCCCTCTCCCACCGAGCCGGAATCCCCGGCCAGGGCATCCGGACCCGACAGAAAGATGTTGACCCCGTAGGGATTCCGGGTCCGCTGCTCGACATCGACGACCAGATCCGCCAGTGCGTCCGGGGTGAGGTAACCGGCGGCCAGCATGCCCAGACCCCCACTGTCGCTCACCGCGGCCACCAGAGCCGGGGTCGTCGGCCCACCGGCCATGGGAGCGCAGAGGAAGGGCAGGCGAGTCGCGAGGGTTCCGATTCGCAGGCCCGGAATCGGGGCTGCATCAGCGGTCATGGAATGCCACCTCCACACGTGTGTCGCCATACTTCTTGTCGATGGTCGCAGTGAGGCCGTCGGGCCAGACCGTCGGCGCCGACCGCGTCCCGCGTTCGAGCACGACCAGGCCGTCCTCGGCGAGCCACCCGGCGATCAGTGCGGACAGGTCCGCGCCGAGTGCCGCGTTGCCGACATCGTAGGGCGGATCGAGGAACACCACGTCGAAGGCCTCGGGGCTCGCTTCGGACAGAAACGTGCCCACCGGTCGCGTGAGCACCGACGACCGGCCGGCCACGCCCGAATCGCGCAGATTCGCATCGATCACCGACGTCGCCTTACGCCGCAGGTCGACGAAGACCGCCCGCCCGGCCCCGCGCGACAGCGCCTCGATGCCGAGCGCCCCGGAGCCCGCATACAGATCCAGCACATGCGCGCCATCGAGGTCGACGCGGGCATCGAGCATGTTGAAGATGGCCTCCCGAACGCGGTCCGAGGTGGGACGGGTGCCGTCATCCGGCACACGCAATCGTCGTCCGCGCAGTTCACCGGCGATGACCCGGGTCATCGGCGCGGCCTCCGAGGTTCGTACGTCTCCGCCGTTCGGCGCGTGCTGCTCATGATGACCCCATTGTTCCTCACCCCGGAGAGGTGACGCCGACGAGGCCGATCCACACCTGACCGAACGAGCAGTCCGAGAATTTCGCCTCGCCGGAAACGTCTGCTTCGCGTACGGTGGCCGACAGAGGTCCGGACGGCACACGCGGCTTCGAGCAATCGACCGACAATGTGACCCGCCTCACATACTTGTCCTGAGCAGGGCTTAGGAGCGGTTTCTCACGGCCTATTTCCGGAGCCGCATGACTTCCACAGGGCACATTGTTAGCCTCGAAAAGGTCATGAGCCAGCCTCAAACAAGCACTACCCCGACTTCTCAGCCCACGGTCAACTACCGGCAGCCGAGCCCGTCCGACGGCGCTCGCATCTGGGAAATTGCCTCGGACACAAAAGTTCTCGACGTCAACTCGAGTTATGCCTATGTGTTGTGGTGTCACGACTTCGCCGACACCTCGGTGGTGGCCGAAATCGAGGGGCGGCCAGTCGGTTTCGTCACCGGATATCGGCGCCCGCAGGACCCGTCGGTCCTGATGGTGTGGCAGGTGGCGGTCGACGACTCCTGCCGCGGACGAGGCGTCGCGGGTTCCATGCTGCACGAGCTGCTCGACCGGACCGCACCCGACGGCGTGACTTCCATGCACACCACCATCAGCCCGGATAACGTTGCGTCACAACGACTCTTCGAGTCGGTGGCGCAAGCGCGCGGCCTGACTTTCGGCCGCCGCGAGTTGTTCCCTGCTTCAGTGTTCCCCGATGCGCACCAGCCCGAGGACCTCTACCTCCTCGAGCCACCGGCATCACCAGCCTGACGCGGAAACCCACAGCACCCCAGCATCATCCGTTGATCCGCGGAGCGCACGCGCAACCGGCGAAGGGGGCACCGGTAGCGCGCCCCGCACCCGGCACCACGCCGGATCGACGGACGACCACAACTGTTCGCCAATCGAGGGAGTGACATGCAACTGCTCGACGAAAAGATCGACGATTCGATCTTCACCCGCCGTGAATCGGAGGTGCGCAGCTACTGCCGTAGCTGGCCCACCGTCTTCACCCGTGCCAGCGGCTCCTGGATCACCAACCAGGACGGGCGCGAGTACCTCGACTTCTTCGCAGGCGCCGGTTCGCTCAATTACGGGCACAACAACCCGATCATGAAGGCGGCGCTGCTCGACTACATCGAGAACGACGGCATCACCCACGGTCTGGACATGGCGACCGTGGCGAAGGGCAAGTTCATCGAGGCCTTCACCTCGAAGATCCTCGAGCCCCGCGGACTCGACTACAAGATCCAGTTCCCCGGCCCGACCGGCACCAACGCCGTCGAGTCGGCACTGAAGCTGGCCCGCAAGGTGACCGGTCGCGAATCGATCATCAGCTTCACCAATGCCTTCCACGGCATGACGCTGGGATCGCTGTCGGTGACCGGTAACTCGATGAAGCGCGCCGGCGCGGGCATCCCGCTCGTGCACGCGACCCCGATGCCGTTCGACAACTACTTCGGCGGCGTCATGGAGGACTTCGCGTGGTTCGAGCGCGTCCTCGACGACTCCGGCAGTGGTCTCAACCGCCCCGCCGCGGTGATCGTGGAGACCGTTCAGGGTGAGGGCGGCGTCAATGTCGCTCGCGTCGAATGGCTTCGCGCACTGGAGGAGCTGTGCCGCCGTCGCGACATTCTGCTGATCGTCGACGACGTGCAGATGGGTTGCGGCCGTACCGGCGGCTTCTTCTCCTTCGAGGAGGCAGGCATCACGCCGGACATCGTCACCCTGTCCAAGTCGATCAGCGGCTACGGACTTCCGCTGGCGCTCACGCTGTTCCGTAGCGACCTCGACGTGTGGACCCCGGGTGAGCACAACGGCACGTTCCGCGGCAACAACCCGGCGTTCGTGACAGCGACCCGCACGCTGGAGGAGTACTGGTCCGACGACACCTTGCAGAAGCAGACGCTCGTCAAGGGTGAGCAGATCAACGAGTCCTTCACCTCGCTCGCCAACCGCTACGAGGGCGTGTCGACGCGTGGCCGCGGCATGGTGCGCGGCCTCGTGTTCGAGGATGCGACCGCCGCCAGCAAGGTGTGCGCATCGGCGTTCGAGTCGGGCCTGCTGGCCGAGACATCCGGCCCGTCGGACGAGGTCGTGAAACTTCTTCCGCCGCTGACCATCACGGAGCACGATCTGGATCGTGGTCTTGCCATCCTGGCCGCATCAGTTGAGGAGGTGATCGGATGATCGTCCGCACCACAGAAGAGATCACCGGAACCGACCGCGAGGTCGCCGACCCCAAGGGCAATTGGGTGTCCAAGCGCATCGTGCTCGGTGGCGACGGAGTGGGGTTCTCCTTCCATGAGACGACCATCAACGCCGGTTCGGTGAACGAATTCCACTACGCCAACCACATCGAGGCGGTCTGGCTGGTGGAGGGCGAGGGTGAACTGCTCGACCGGGAGACCGGCGAGACCTACCCTCTCGCCGCGGGCACCATGTACCTGCTGAACGGCCACGAGCGTCATACCGTGACCGCGAAGACCCAGCTGCGCATGCTGTGCGTCTTCAATCCCCCGGTCGTCGGCACCGAGGTGCACGACGAGAACGGCGTCTACCCGCTGGTCGCTGTTCCGGGACCGACCGGGCAACACAGCAACGCCTGACGTACCGGCTTCACCTTCTTCATGACCTCGCGGCCCACCGGGCTGCGAGGTCATGATCGTGTGAGGGCACGATCCGCACCTGCCCGGCGGCCGCCACCAGCCGCAGGATGCTCCGATAGGTGTCCTCCCGGTCTTCGTCCACCAAAAGTCCTGGGAACGCGGACTTCTGGGCGGAATGATCGAGTTGTACGTGATGCCAGACCGCATCGCCGGCAACCAGCACCCAACCGTCATCGGTGTGCAGAAGCACGCCGACGCTCCCCGGCGTATGCCCCGCCAGATCCACCAGAACGACCGATCCGTCGCCGAGAACGTCATGGCTGCGCGGAAAAGTCAGAACCGGAGGCCCGTCAAGGTCTCGCAGGTCGACGTCGCGGCCACGCATCGCCGGGCGGACTCCCGCGGCCCTCGCACGATCGCCCGTCATCGCCCACGACCACTCGCGCCGGTGCACGATCGACCCCAGAGACGGCATGTCGAGCAGCCCGCTCACGTGATCCCAATGCAGGTGGGTGTGGATCGCGACATCGAATGCCGCAGGATCGAATCCGCCCCGATACAACGCCTCCACGGTACTGAGGACGTCCGCCGACGGGGTCACCGCCAGTCGCAGCGGGCCGGACATCGGAGCCAGCACCCTCTCACGTACCTGCGAACCGATCGACGGATCGAGCAGCAGTCGCGCCTTCGGATGCTCGATCACGAAGGTACGCAATCCCATACGGATCTTCGCAGGCCGCCGTACACCCTCCGCGATGGTTGCGGTCCACACCTCGCGCGGAACCTGCGGGAGCGCGACCAACCGCACCGAAACCCGTGGCGTCGGCAACGGTGCGGCCGAATCACGCAGTGCGGCAATCTGTCCCGGATCGGGTCGGCGCGGACGGAGATGACCCGTGACCATCCCGGAGGCGGCGCGGCAGCACAGGGCCACCCCCAGCGGCCGCACATCGGCGGCGGTTTCGGTCGTCGGCGCTGCGTCAGGGGCAGCGGGCTCGTCGCGTGACATGGCGCTACGATAGGACTTCAGGTCGACCTGAAGTAAAGGACGCGATGCGAATCGGCGATGCCGCCGCACAGATCGGTGTGGCACCCCATGTGCTCCGGCACTGGGACGATGTCGGCGTGCTGCGTCCACCCCGGGATCGCGGCGGACGACGCCACTACGACCCCGAGACCGTGGCCGGTGGACGATTGATCCTGATGTGCCAGCGAGCCGGTTTGTCGCTCGCCGAGATCGGGGAACTCGCCACGACGGACCGCGACGGACGTATCGCACTCTTGGCCGGGCATCGTGATCGGATCGCCGACAGGGTGACCGCGCTGGAGCGCGTCGATGCGTTTCTCGTTCACGTTCTCTCCTGCACGCACCCGATCGTCACCGAATGCGCCGAATGCGCCGCGTTCGCCGAGGCGTCGGCCTCCCACCCCGGCAACGGCGCGGCCCGGGCGAACAAACCTCTCTGACCTCCGGGGACTCTGTCGCCGCAGCGATACTCGGGAAGTCGCGACTATCCTCGGGACGGTGCGTACACGGCTACAGATCGGTTCCGGACCGGCTGAACGCACCCCTCTCGACGACGATCTCGATGACCGTGTCGAGCGGATGCGCGACATGCTTGCGGGCCGCCGGATCGCCGCGCTGACCGGAGCCGGAATATCCACCGACTCCGGCATCCCCGACTACCGCTCACCGGACGCGCCGGCCCGGACGCCCATGACGTTGGAGACCTTTCTGTCCTCCCCGGACTTCCGGCGCCACTACTGGGCACGCAATCACTTGGGGTGGCGTCACATGGACGCCGCGCGCCCCAATGCCGCCCATCACGCACTCACCACCCTGCAGCGCCAGGGACAGCTGTCCGGCGTGATCACCCAGAACGTCGACATGTTGCACACCAAGGCCGGCACGCGCCGTGTCGTCGAACTCCACGGCTGCTACGGCAGAATCCGCTGCCTGTCCTGTCATGGCGTCATCTCACGGCATCGCCTCGCGGAGATCCTCGAAGAACGCAATCCCGGATTCAGCGAACGTGTCCGGGGCCGGGGCGCCATCGAGGTGGCACCCGATGCGGACGCCGTCTTCGACGACACCGCGGACTTCGTCGTCGCGGATTGCCACGGCTGTGGTGGCATCCTCAAACCGGACATCGTCTACTTCGGCGAAAGCGTGCCGAAATCCGTTGTGCAACAGTCATTCGATCTCGTCGACGATGCCGACGCACTCGTGGTGGTCGGATCGTCGCTGACGGTGATGAGCGGACTCAGGTTCGCACGCCACGCCCACCGCAGCGGCAAGACACTGGTGATCATCAACCGCGGTGCCACCCGCGCCGATCACCTGGCGGACCTCAAGATCGATCACCTCGCCTCCACGGTGCTGACCGCTCTGGCGCAACCCGATCGTTGATCGAGTAGCCGTATCCCATTCGTTGATCGAGTAGCCGCCGACACATTCGCTGATCGAGTAGCGACCGACCCATTCGTCGATCGAGTAGCGGCCGAGCGAAGCGAGGTTGCGTATCGAGATCGGTTGCGCCTGATCTCGATACGCGCTCGGCTTGCGCCTCGCACTACTCGATCAGCGGAACACCTTCGACGGCACGAGTTCGATCAGCGCATGACCGCCGCGACGGCGGCGATTTCCACCAGTGCGCCCTGCACGCCCAGACCCGCGACGCGGGCGGCCGTCACCAGCGGTGGCGTCGGCGACGCAAGCATCGGGCCGATCGCCTCGTACGCGGCGTTGATGTCGACACCGTCGACGAAAAGAACGGTCCACTGCACCACGTCGGCCACGGTCGCACCCGCGGCGGCCAGTGCGGTGATCGCATTCTCCAGAGCCCGAACCGATTGGGTCGCAATGTCTCCGGTGCCGATCACCGTTCCCTCGGCGTCAACTCCGTTCTGGCCACCGACGTAGATGGTCGTCGCGCCCGGCGGCACCACCGCGACATGGCTGAACGCGGGACTGTGGACGAGCCCTTCGGGGCGAAGACGTTCGATCGCAGACATTGGTCTACCGTGACACACCCGCGTGGTTCCCGCGACCTCGCTTCGTAGACGCGACTTCGGTCGAGGTCGCGTGTACGAAGTGAGGTCGCGGAAGGAAAAGCGCGATCAGAGCGCGACGAGGTCGTCCGCGTGGATCACCGGCCGGCGGGCGTCCGGCGCCAGTTCGCCGGTCGAGTGACCGGCCATCCGTGCGATCTCATCCGAGTCATAGGCGACCACACCACGTGCCCGAACCACGTCTCCCCCGTCGAGAAGCTCAACGACGTCACCGTCATGGAAGGTGCCACGCACCTCGATGATCCCGGCCGCGAGAAGTGAGCGACGCCTGCGCGCGACGGCGTCCACCGCCCCTGCGTCCAGCACGATCCGGCCGGCCGCGTCCGCGGCGTGACGAACCCAGAATCGTCTGGCGGACAGGCGTTCCGGACGTCCGGCGAACACGGTTCCCACCGAGGCATCGACCAGTGCACGGTCGGCCTCCGCGGCGGCGGCCAGGAGCACCGGCACGCCACCGTCGGCCGACAACCGGGCAGCGGCGAGCTTCGAGGCCATACCGCCGGTGCCCAGCGCGCCGCCCGAGCCGGCGATCACCCCGTCCAGATCCTCCGGACCGCGCACCTCGGGAATGAACCGGGCCCGCTCCCCCGACGGTCCGACACGTCGAGGATCGCCGTCGTACAACCCGTCGACGTCGGACAGCAGGACGAGGGCGTCGGCGCCCGCGAGATGGGCGACGAGCGCCGCGAGGCGATCGTTGTCGCCGAAGCGGATCTCGTTGGTCGCCACCGTGTCGTTCTCGTTGACCACGGCAACGGCGTGCAACGACCGCAAACGGTCAAGTGTGCGTTGGGCATTCGCGTGATGTGCCCGGTTCGAGAAGTCCGAGGCCGTCAGCAGGACCTGCCCGACGACCCGCCCGTAGCGATGAAAGGACGTTCCCCACGCGTGCGCGAGAACCAGCTGGCCGACGCTCGCCGCGGCCTGTTTCGTTGCCAGATCGGTCGGACGCTTCTTCAGACCGAGCGGCGCGATACCGGCGCCGATGGCACCGGAGGACACCACGATCACATCGGTGCCCGCACGCATCCGGGCTTCCAGTGCGTCCGCGAGCCGATCGAGTCGTTCGCGGTCCAGCCCCTCGTGCAGGTCCGTCAGCGCCGACGATCCGATCTTCACGACGATGCTGCGGGCGCGCGCGATCTGCTGCCGGACCTCGCTCACGACTCGTCGCCGTCGAAGCGCCCGCGACGCAACCGACGCGCCTCCTTGCGCTCCGCCGCACCCACGCGCTCGGTGCGATCGAGCCGAATGTCGGTGCCGCGGCCCGTGATCGGCACCTCGTCACCCATCGGCGTCATCGGTTCCCAGTCGAAGGTGACGTCGCCGATGGTGACCGGTGCGCCGGGCTGTGCGCCCTGCTTCACCAACTCGTCCTCGACGCCGAGCCGATTCAGACGATCCGCCAGGTAACCGACGGCCTCGTCGTTGTCGAACTGCGTCTGGGCGATCCAGCGTTCCGGACGGGTACCGCGGACGACGAAGCCGCCCTCGTTGTCCGGATCCGGCGCAACCGAGAACTCGGCCTCGTCGATGGCCTTGGGCCGGATGATCTGTCGCTTCGGCTGCGGCTTCGGATGGCTCTCGCGATACTCCTCAACCATGTCCGCCAGCGCGAACGTCAGCTCCTTGAGGCCCTGATGAGCCACCGCGGAGATCCGGAACACCGGCCAGCCACGTTCTGCCAGTTCGGGTTCCACGAGATCGGCGAGCTCCGCGGCATCGGGCACATCGATCTTGTTCAGGATGACCACGCGCGGGCGCGACGCCAGATCCCCGAGGCCGTGGTCGGCGTCGAGCGCCGGCGTGTACGCCGCCAGTTCCGCCTCCAGCGCATCGATGTCGGACACCGGATCACGCCCCGGCTCCAGGGTCGCGCAGTCGACCACATGCGCCAGCACGGCGCAGCGTTCGAGATGACGCAGGAACTCCAGGCCCAACCCGCGGCCCGTGGACGCACCCGGGATGAGGCCCGGCACATCGGCGATCGTGAAGACGTCACCGGCGGTCTGCACCACTCCGAGGTTGGGTGCGAGCGTGGTGAACGGATAGTCCGCGATCTTCGGTTTGGCCGCCGAGAGTACGGACACCAGTGAGGATTTGCCCGCCGACGGGAAGCCCACGAGGCCGACATCGGCGACCGACTTCAGTTCGAGGACGAGATCGCGGTGCTGTCCCTCTTCGCCGAGCAGCGCGAAGCCCGGGGCCTTGCGCGCCTTGGAGGCGAGAGCCGCGTTGCCGAGACCCCCGCGGCCACCCTGGGCGGCCTCGAATGTGGTTCCCGCTCCGACGAGGTCGGCGAGGATCGAGCCGTCGGCGTCGAGCACCACCGTGCCGTCGGGGACCTTGAGGACCAGATCCTCCCCCGATGCGCCGTCGCGATTGTCGCCCTGTCCCGGTTTGCCGTTGCCCGCCTTGGCGTGCGGCCGGAAGTGGAAGTCCAACAGGGTGTGCACCTGTGGGTCCACGACGAGCGTGACCGCTCCACCGTTGCCACCGTTGCCGCCGTCGGGCCCGCCGAGCGGCTTGAACTTCTCGCGGTGCACCGACGAACAGCCGTGCCCACCGTTGCCGGCCGCGACATGGATGGTCACGCGATCGACGAACCGGGACATCGGGGCTACTTCCTCTCCTGACGAATGACTACCGAAAACAAACACAGGACGGGCCTGGGTACATCATGACCCTGGCCCGCCCTGTGTGAGCTGTGTTGTGCGCGAATCCGTCGGGATTCGTCGCGGGACCGGTCAGACCGACGCGGTCTCCGGAACGATGTTGACGGTCTTGCGTCCGCGCTTGGTGCCGAACTCGACCGAGCCGGCAGCCAGGGCGAACAGGGTGTCGTCGCCGCCGCGGCCGACATTGACGCCCGGGTGGAACTTGGTGCCGCGCTGGCGGATCAGGATCTCGCCCGCGAGGACCTGCTGACCACCGAAACGCTTGACGCCGAGTCGCTGGGCGTTGGAATCACGACCGTTGCGCGAGCTGGACGCGCCCTTCTTATGTGCCATCTCTGCAGTCCTCCTGAGGTATGTGCGGAAGTCGACTTACTTGATACCGGTGACCTTGAGGACCGTCAGCTTCTGACGGTGGCCCTGGCGCTTGTGGTAGCCGGTCTTGTTCTTGAACTTGTGGATGCGGATCTTCGGGCCCTTGACGTGCTCGACGACCTCACCGGTCACCGAGATCTTCGCGAGCTTGTCCGCGTCGGTGGTGAGGTTCGCACCGTCGACGACGAGAGCGACCGGCAGGCTCACGGTGGCGCCCGGTTCGCTGTCGATCTTCTCGACCTTCACAATGTCGCCCTCAGCGACTTTGTACTGCTTACCGCCGGTCTTGACGATCGCGTACGTTGCCATCGAAGCTGTCCTCTTTAACTCGTCTGTCGGACCCACGGCGCTGCTGTGGCACCGGGGGTGGTGGGTGGTGCTGCTCCTGGCGCGGACCGCACGGTAACCCTGCACTCGGGCGGGGAGTCACTGCGGATCACACCAGATGCCTGCCGACGGGGTTCGTGCGCGTCTTTCGACACAGCACGACTCCTCCGCGGAAGGCGACCGTTCAAGGTTACGGGACCGTGACCGGTCGGGTCAAACCGGTCGGATGGCATCCGACCTGCGGGTTGCGGGCCGAATCACAACCGTGCGATCACTCGTCCCCGGGCGGTGGTCCGGCCGGTCGTCCCGCGGTCCGTCGCCGAGGCCGACGACGCACTGCGACGACGGCCTCGACCGACGTCACGGTGGTCACCGGTCCGAAGGTGGTCACCGGCGCGGTCGGCTCGGCATCCACCGCGGAGTCCGTGGCGGATTCGGTCGCCGGCGCCGCGGCGGCGCGGCGGACCGCACGCCGACGGCGTTTCGGTTCAGCCGCGGCCGATGTGCCGGCACCGGCGGTCTCGGCTGCCGTGCCGGCTTCGGACTCGACGGACGGTGTCACGGTCTCTGCGACGGCTTCGGCCTCCGCGGCTTCGGTCGCGCCCGCGGTGGCCGGCTCCGCCGGAGCGTCCTCGGCGGTGACCGCCTCGGCGACCTCGGGCTCATCGGCGGAATCGTCTCGCTTCGTCTCGCCGGCGTTCCCCTGCTCCGCGTCGCCGCGCTTGCGGTTGCTGTTGCGCTGTCCGGCGTCGGCGCGCTTGTCACCCGCGGTGGCATGCTCGCCGTCGGTTTCGTGCGTGTGGTCGCCGTCCTCGTCCTCGTGAGAGTGGGCTGCCATGGCACGGAACATCGGGTGCTCGGCCGGGTTGTGCGCGGGCTTCGCAGTGTTGTCGGCGGCAGGTGCCTCCGACTTCCGCCGGTTGCGTCGCGACCGACGGGAACCGCCACCGTCGGAGTTCGACGAATCGTCCTGACGGACCTCGACCGGGTTGGCGTGCACGATGATCCCGCGACCCGCGCAATGCGAGCATGTGGTCGAGAACGCCTCGAGCAGTCCGGTGCCGAGACGCTTTCGCGTCATCTGCACCAGTCCCAGTGAGGTGACCTCGGAGACCTGATGACGTGTGCGGTCACGCCCCAGTGCCTCGGTGAGTCGCCGGAGCACGAGATCCCGGTTGGACTCGAGGACCATGTCGATGAAGTCGACGATGATCATGCCGCCGAGGTCACGCAGCCGCATCTGGCGCACGATCTCCTCGGCCGCCTCCAGATTGTTCCGCGTGACGGTTTCCTCGAGGTTGCCGCCCGACCCGGTGAACTTGCCGGTGTTGACGTCGATGACGGTCATTGCCTCGGTGTGCTCGATGATCAGCGTGCCGCCCGACGGCAGCCACACCTTCCGGTCGAGGGCCTTGGCGAGCTGTTCGTCGATGCGATGCACGACAAAGGAATCCGGCGCATCGGCGTTCGGCTTGCTGAACTGTTCGACGCGATCCATCAGATCCGGTGCCACAGCCTTGATGTAGCGTTCGACCAGATTCCAGGCCTTGTTGCCCTCGACGACCAGTTTCTTGAAGTCTTCGTTGAACAGGTCGCGGACCACTCGCACGAGCAGGTCCGGCTCCTCGTACAGCGACTGCGGCCCGGTTCCCGACCCGCTCTTCGCCTTGGCGACGGCGGCGTCGATCTCTTTCCACTGTCCTTCGAGACGGGCGATATCGGCGCCCAGTTCCTCGGCGCTCACCCCTTCGGACGCGGTGCGGATGATGACACCCGCGTCGTCGGGCACCAGCTTCGACAGGATGCCCTTGAGTCGCTTGCGCTCGACATCGGGAAGTTTCCTGCTGATGCCGGTGGAGGAACCGCCCGGCACGTACACCAGGTAGCGGCCGGCCAGTGAGATCTGCGTGGTCAGACGCGCACCCTTGTGGCCCACCGGGTCTTTGCTGACCTGCACCAGGACGTTGTCGCCCGGCTTCAGCGCCTGCTCGATCTTCCGGGAACCGCCGTCCAGACCCGCGGCATCCCAGTTGACCTCACCCGCGTACAGCACACCGTTGCGCCCACGGCCGATGTCGACGAAGGCCGCCTCCATGCCGGGCAGCACGTTCTGCACGCGTCCGAGGTAGATGTTGCCGACCATCGACGACGAGGTCTCGGTGGTCACGAAATGCTCGACCAGCACGCCGTCCTCGAGGACGGCGACCTGCGTGTAGTCCTCGACGTGCGTGGCGCCGTCGGTGGCACCGTCTCCGTCGATCGCGATCTTGCTGTTCGCGCTACGCTCGCGCACGACCATGACACGGTCGACGGCCTCGCGGCGCGCCAGGAATTCCGACTCGCTCAGAATCGGCGGACGCCGACGCCCCGCGTCACGACCGTCACGACGCCGCTGCCGCTTCGCCTCGAGACGCGTCGAGCCTGAGATGCCCTGCACCTCGTCCCGGGCGCGCTTGCTGCGCGGTTCCCGCTCGTGCACGACGGTGTTCGGTGGATCATCGGGCGACGAGTCGTCCGAATCCGAGCCGCCCTTGCGACGCCGACGCCGCCGCCTGCGCCGGGACGACGACTGATCGTTGCCGTCATCGTCGGAATCCGAATCGTCGCCGTCGGAACCGTTGCCGTCCGAGTCGTCGCCCTTGGCGGCCTTGTCGTCCTGCTCGGAGCCGCCGTTCTTGCCGCCCTTGTTCTTCTTGCCGGACTGCTGGTCGTCGTTCTTCGTCCCCGACTGCTCGTCGCCGTCGTCCTTGGCGGAGCCGTTCTCATCGGACGAATCGTCACCTGAGTCGCCCTGGTCGCCACGCCCGCGGCCACGACCGCGACGTCCGCGGCGACGACGCCGCGAGCTGCGTTCGCCGTCGGTGCCGTCGTCGTCGGCGCCGGACTCGTCCTCGGCGGAGGTGTCCGTCGACGCCGCGTCGTCGGTCCGCTTGTCCGCGCCGTCCTCGGCAGGTCCCTTCGCACCGTCGTCGTCGGACGTCGCGCGACGTGTCCGGGAGGGCCGAGCGGCGGGTTCCACGGTCTGCGGCTGGATGAACAGCGGACCCGCGACCTCCTCGGCCGCCGGGGCGATCTGCTGGGGCTGCGCCTCTTCCACGGCGGAGAACAGCGTGGGCATCCCGGCGTCGGGCACATCGGCCGTCTCGCTCGGGGTCGGCGCCTCGACCACATGGGTCTCCGCCACGACGACGGCCTCGGAACCCGCGTCAGCGGATTCCGTCTGATCGTCGGCGGACGCGTCGTGGTCCGTGGCACCGTCGGCCTCGGCGGAAACGGCCTGTCCCTCGGTGACACTCTCGGCGTCACCCCGGACCCGCGTCGCCACGGCCTGTGCGACCTCACGGTCGATGCTGGACTGCGGACTGCGCGTCTCGACGCCCAGTTCCGCGAGGTGCTCGAGCACCTGACGGCTGGTCAGGCCCAGGGTCCGGGCCAGGGCGTGCACGCGAAGTCTGCTGGGGAATTCTTCTGCCGGTGCCGACGCAGCGTTTGCGTCAACCGGCGACCCGTTGTCGGTCACTCAGTCTCCTCGAGCCCCCGGGCGCGTCGGGCTGACGCGGCCACGCGAGGGCTTCACTCTGTGTTCCGGTCGATGACCGGTGTTATGTGGTCTTCGCGTCCGACCGCGTTCCGGAACGATCTCCGGAGCACGGCGTGACGCCTTGCGGTTTGTCGATGTCCTGATCCGGCCGCGACATCCACGCCATCGGCATGTCCGGCTGCCCACAGCAGCCGCACTTCGATGGGGAAGTCGTAGTACTCGGGGATTACCCAATGCCGGACTGTCATCGTGTCGTCGGCGGCAAAAGTGTGTCACCGACAACTGTGCAAGTATCCCACACCCGGGTTCGATCGCCGCATCCAATGCATCATTGTCGTGACGCGGCGATCGGGCTCGGGAAGACGGAGAGTGTCAGACGCCCAGGTCAGGGAACCAGAGCGCGATTTCCCGTGCCGCAGATTCCGGCGAGTCGGATCCGTGCACCAGATTGTTCTGTGTGCTCAGCGCGAAATCCCCGCGAATGGTGCCGGGCGTCGCCTTCTCGACGGGGTCCGTACCGCCTGCGATCTGCCGGAATGCGGCGATCGCCCGGTCACCTTCGAGCACCGCCGCGACCAGCGGGCCGGAGGTGATGAAGTCCAGGAGGGACTGGTAGAAGGGCTTGCCCTCATGCTCGGCGTAATGGCCCTGGGCCACCTCGAGCGAGGCGGTCTTCAGTTCCAGCGCCGCGATGCGCAGACCCTTGCGCTCGATGCGGGCGAGGATGTCGCCGATCAGGGCGCGCTCGACGCCGTCGGGCTTGATGAGTACGAGAGTGCGTTCAGTCACGAGCACACTGTAGCGACCCGGGGCGTCGAGCCGTCGACCCAGCCGGCGGGGTCAGGAACAGTACTTCCCCGCGACCGGGAAGAAGCCGTAATTGAAGAGGTTCCCGGATTTCGCGCGCGGGTCCACGACGACCTGCAGGCAGCCCCCGGGCGACTTCAGCGCCGCGGACAGTGCCTGGTCGAACTGTGCGGCCATCGCCATGTTCGCGGGGCGGTACTGGGCGGGCACCGGCAGCGAGGCGATCGCTTCGGGGGCCTTCATCGAGGCCAGGTTCTTCGTCACGCCACGTGTCGCGAGGTAGCTGTATTCGCCGTCGCTGACCGGTACCGGCTCACTCGCCGAGGGCAGTGGTGCCGCGGCGGGCGGTGCCGCGTACGCGGTGCCGGCCGCGATCAGCGAACCGGCGGCAACCGCGACCAGCGCGGGTGCCACCCGGCTGACTCCGGTCAGCGATGTGCGGGCGATGGAGCGGCGAAAACGAACAGCGACAGACAAGCTTGACCTCACGTGGCGCGTCGGGAAAAGGATGACCGGGGCGCCGGACACGGCAGACTGCTTGTCGACCCCCCGCACGACATTCTGACAGCGGAATGTGATCGTCGCCATAGGATCGTCGTAACGATCCCGCATCGGAATCGGCAAACGCGCCCCGATCAGGGATCGATCGGCTCCTGGCCCGCCAATTGTCCTCTCTCCACCCGCTGCTCGACATCACGCTTGATGTAGGCGATGTACACCCACACGCACAGGAAGATCACGCCGACGACCGCGATCGACCAATGCAGCAGGCCACCGGCGATGACGAGCGCCTGTAGGCCGATGTCCATGCGGATCGCGTGGGGACGCCCCTGCATCCCGGCCGCGAGGATGTGCAGCAGCAGGACCAACCCCAGATATCCACCCGACAACCAGCTCAGACCCGAGCCGACCTTCGCGACGATCGGAAAGGTGAGTCCGATGACGATGACCTCGAGAATGAGCGTGCCGGCCATGACGCCGCGCAAACCCTTCCAGGGATCGTTCGTGGGCGGCGTGAACCGCGGCTCGGTCATGAGGGGTCCTTTCCGAACAGAGTGCGGCCCGCTCCGGCGGTCACCACGGAGCCGGTGATGACGACGCCGGAACCGGCGACCGGTTCCCCATCGGATTCCTCGGCGAGTCCGATCGCCGTCTCGACCGCATCGGGCAGGAAGGGCTCCACGACGACCCGGTCCTCCCCGTAGATCGGACGTGCGATCTCCGCGAGATCCTCGGCGTCGAGTGCGCGCGGCGACCCGTTATTGGTGAGCACCACCGCGTCGAGCACCGGTTCCAGCGCGGACAGCACTCCCTCCGCGTCCTTGTCCCCCAGCACCCCGAGAACACCGACGAGACGACGGAAGTCGAATTCCTCGGTGAGGGCCTGCGCCAGCGCGGCCGCGGCGTGCGGGTTGTGCGCCGCGTCGACGAAGACCGTCGGCGCGCTGCGGACACGCTCGAGCCGCCCGGGACTGGTCACCGACGCGAATCCGGCACGGATGGCGTCGATGTCGAGTTGGCGATCGCTGCCCGCACCGAAGAAGGCCTCAACGGCGGCGAGCGCGAGAGAGGCGTTGGCCGCCTGATGTGCCCCGTGCAGCGGCAGATAGATCTCGTCGTAGACGCCCCCGAGTCCCTGCAGGGTGAGCATCTGCCCACCGACCGCGGTCACCGAATCGAGCACGGCGAACTCCGAATTCTGGCGCGCCACCACGGTGTCGGACTCGACGGTCTGCCGCAGGAGGACGTCCATCGCCTCGGGCTCCTGGGTCGCGATGATCGTCACCGGGTCCACGGGTGCGAGATCGTCGCCGCGGGCCGACTTGATGATGCCTGCCTTCTCCCCCGCGATCGCCGCCAGCGATCCGCCCAGATAGTCGGCATGATCCATCGCGATCGGGGTGATGACCGCAACCGTGGCGTCGACGACGTTCGTGGCGTCCCATCGACCACCCATGCCGGTCTCGACCACCGCGACATCGACGGGCGCCTCCGCGAAGATCGCGTAGGCCATCGCCGTCAGCACCTCGAACTTGCTCATCCGCGGGCCACCCGCGGCCGTCGACGAGTCGTCGACCATCGTGATGTACGGCTCGAGTTCGCGATAGGTGTCGATGTAGGTCCGCGCGCTGATCGGTTCGCCGTCGACCGAGATCCGTTCGGTGACGCGCTGCAGGTGCGGGCTGGTGATCCGCCCGGTGCGCCGGTGCAGCGCGAGCATCAGTGCATCGATCATCCGCGTCACCGACGTCTTGCCGTTGGTGCCGGCGATGTGAATGGCCGGATAGCTGTCCTGCGGTGACCCCAGCAGATCCATCAGAGCCGCGATACGTGTCAGCGACGGATCAATTTTGGTCTCGGGCCACCGGGTGTCGAGTTCGGCTTCGAGTTCCGCCAGTTCGGCGAGCACATGGGCGTCGTCCCGGAGCCGGGGCACCGCCGCGGGCGATGCGTCGGCACCGTCCCGATCGGCGCCCTCATCCGGGTCGTCGTAGTCGATGTCGGCCTCGTACGCATCCTGATCGTCCGCATCCTGATCGTCACCGAGCAGCGACGCCAGGTCCGTGGGGTCGACGTCGGCGCCCAGATGGTCGACATCCAGATCGTCGATGTCCTCGAGGGCCTCGTGGTCGTCGCGGCCGTGCTCGTCGCGGCGGCTCATGATCCTCCGAGCGCTGCGAGCGCGGTCCCGAGGCGCTCGACCTCTTCGCTGGCGAGTTGCTGCCGGTCACGGATCTTGGACACCACCTGATCGGGCGCCTTCGACAGGAACTGCTCGTTGCCGAGCTTGGCGGTCGTGGTCGCCAACTCCTTCTCCGCCGCGGCCAGATCCTTCGCGAGCCGTTTGCGTTCGGCCTCCACGTCGACGGTGCCCGAGGTGTCGATCCGCACGGTGACCGTCTCCGTGGACAGCCGGACGTCGATCGTGGCGGTGGCCGCGAACCCGTCCTCCGCCCGGTCCAGACGGGCGAGCGAGTCCAGGTAGGGGCGCGACGACGTGAGCCCCGCCGCGTCGAGGCCGTCGATCTCGGCGGCGACCCGCTGCCCCGGGCGCAGCCCCTGATCGCTGCGGAAGCGCCGGACCTCGGTGATGAGCCGCTGCAGATCGGCGATGTGTTGCGCGGCAGCCGGATCCGCTGCTGCGCCGGACACCGCCGGCCACTGCGCGATGACCAGCGATTCCTCGCCGGTGAGTGCGCGCCACAGCACCTCGGTGACGAACGGCATCACCGGATGCAACAGGCGAAGCAGTCGATCGAGCACCGTACCCAACACCAGCGCCGTTGCCGCCGAACGACTGTCGTCGTTCTCGGAGAACTGCACCTTGGCCAGTTCCAGATACCAGTCACACACCTCGTCCCACGCGAAGTGGTACAGCGCCTCGCAGGCCTTCGAGAACTCGTAGGCCTCGAACCCGGCGTCGGCCTCGGCGACCACCGCGTCCAGGCGATCCAGAATCCAGCGATCCGCCTCGGTCAGGGTGTCGCGCACCGGCAGCGACGTGGTGGCATCGGGCACCCGCGCGCCGTTCATCAACGCGAACTTCGTGGCGTTGTACAGCTTCGTCGCGAAGTTGCGGGACGACTGGGCGTGGTCCTCGCCGACCGAGATGTCGTTGCCGGGATTCGCTCCGCGCGCCAGGGTGAAGCGCAAAGCGTCCGCACCGAAACGCTCGACCCAGTCCAGCGGGTCGATGCCGTTGCCCTTCGACTTGGACATCTTGCGGCCGTGCTCGTCGCGAACGAGCCCGTGCAGGAACAGATTCCGGAACGGCACCGCGTTGTCGCCACCGAGCGACGGTCCGATGTAGGTGCCGAACATCATCATGCGGGCCACCCAGAAGAACAGGATGTCGTAACCGGTGACGAGCACCGACGTGGGATAGAACTTCTCGAGATCGGCCGTCTTGTCCGGCCAGCCCAGCGTGGAGAACGGCCACAGTCCGGAGGAGAACCAGGTGTCCAGCACATCGGTTTCCTGGACGTAGCCGGCGGGCGGCTCCTCGTCCGGTCCGACGCAGACCACTTCGTCGTTCGGGCCGTACCAGATCGGGATGCGGTGACCCCACCACAACTGACGCGAAATGGTCCAGTCGTACATGTTGTCGACCCAGCCGAACCAGCGCGGTTCCATCGACGCCGGGTGGATGACGGTCGACCCGTCACGGACGGCGTCGCCGGCTGCCTTGGCCAAGGACTCCACCTTCACCCACCACTGCATCGACAGTCGCGGCTCGATGGGCTCGCCGGTCCGCTCCGAATGGCCGACGCTGTGCAGGTACGGGCGCACCTCCTTGACGATGCGCCCCTGCTCGGCCAGCGCCTCGCGGATCTTGACGCGGGCCTCGAATCGGTCCATCCCATCGAAAGGCGTTGCCGTGTCGGCGATCCGGGCCTCGTCGTCCATGATCGTGATCATCGGCAGGTTATGGCGCTGCCCGATCGCGAAGTCGTTCGGGTCATGTGCGGGCGTGATCTTCACCGCGCCGCTGCCGAATTCGGGATCGACGTAGTCGTCGGCGATGATCGGGATGCGGCGATCCACGAACGGGTGCTCGAGTTCGGTGCCGATCAGGTGTGCGTAGCGCTCGTCCTCCGGATGCACGGCGATGGCGGTGTCACCGAGCATCGTCTCCAGACGAGTCGTCGCGACCACGATGTGCGGTTCGGCGTCGTCGAGACTGCCGTACCGGAAGCTGACGAGTTCGCCCTCCACGTCGGAGTAACTGACCTCGATGTCGCTGATGGCGGTCTTGAGCACCGGCGACCAGTTCACCAGGCGCTCGGCACGATAGATCAGGCCGTCGTCGAACATCTGCTTGAAGACGGTCAGCACCGCCCGCGACAGGCCCTCGTCCATGGTGAACCGTTCGCGCGACCAGTCGACACCGTCGCCGAGCCGGCGCATCTGATCGCCGATGTTTCCGCTGATCTCGGCCTTCTCCGCCCAGACCCGCTCGATGAACTTCTCCCGGCCCAGGTCGTCGCGGGTGAGTCCCTCGTCGGCCAGTTTGCGTTCGACCATCGTCTGCATGGCGATGGCCGCATGGTCCATACCGGGCAGCCACAGCACCTCGTAACCCTGCATCCGGCGCCGCCTCGACAGCGCGTCCATCAGGACGTGCTCATACGCGTGGCCCATGTGGAGCGACCCGTTGACATTCGGCGGCGGGATGACGATCGAGAAGGCCGGTTTGTCGCTGGTGGCGTCCGCAGTGAAGTAGCCGGCGTCCACCCAGCCCTGATAGAGCCGGGCCTCATGCTCGGCGGGGTCCCAGGACTTCGGCAGTTCGCGGGTGGGGTCGGTTGTGCTCACCCCACCAATATTAGGTAACGCCCGTCGCCGGTCTGCAGGGCAGGCGACGACCTCAGACCCGAAGGCGGTGAAGATCGTCCGGTGCGTTCACGTTGGTCAGCCAGTCCGGGTTGCTCACCGTCACTCGATGGGTGGTCAGCGCGTCGAGGATGCCCAGCATGCGCCGCTCCCCCGATGCCGCGACCTCGGCGATCAGCGGGGCCGCATCGGTTCGGTAGACACCGGCCATCGGATGATCCCGCTGCGCGTCCGTGGCGATCACCGCCTGCGTCGACGGCGTCACGCCGCGCAACAGTTCGTCGATGAGGTCGACGGAGATCAGCGGCATGTCGGTGGCGCACACGAAAGCCCACGGGGCGGCATCCGCGGCGACGGCGAGCGCGGCGGCCAATCCGCCGACCGGTCCGGTGCCGGGGGTCTCGTCGGTGATCCAGGTGGCCTCGGGGCCGCCGGTGCCGAACAGCGTGCGATAGGCAGCCGACTCCTCGGCCGCGGCCACGTACACCGGACTGCATCGCTCACCGACGATCCGTACGATCCGCGCCAGCATCGGCTCGCCGTCCCAGTCGAGTGCCGCCTTGTCGCGTCCCATCCGGCGAGAACGCCCACCGGCCAGAACGATGCCGGCGAGGTCAGATTCCGAATCCTGTTGTCCCATGGGTCCATATTTCCGCAAACCGCGCCTTCGGGCAGCCGAATGCCACAAGAGAGCCCGGCGGAATGCGCGGGTAGGGATCTCGATACGCCACGGGCTCGCAGGCTCGCGCGCGGCTACTCGATCAACAGGAGACGTGATCGGCGGGGCCTGGTAGCCACCGCACGCCCGCCCGCCTTCTCGATCAACGGAAACCACCGGTGGTCGAGGAGGCCACGAGCGAAGCGAGTCGCCGTATCGAGACGGCCGCCGACGTCAGGCGGACTTGTCGTGGCGTTCGTCAGAGCTCTCGGTGCGCGGCACGATCGTGGGGAGGACGTTGTCGCGCACCGTTTCTCCGGTGACGACAACCTTCTCCACGTCGTCGCGGCTCGGGATGTCGTACATCACCGGAAGCAGCACTTCCTCCATGATGGCGCGCAGCCCGCGGGCACCGGTGCCGCGATGGATGGCCTGATCGGCGACCGCCTCGAGTGCGTCATCGCTGAACTCGAGTTCGACATTGTCCATCTCGAACAACTTGGTGTACTGCTTCACCAACGCGTTCTTCGGTTCCGACAGGATGCTCACCAGGGATTCACGGTCGAGGTTGGTGACCGATGCGACGATCGGCAGACGGCCGATGAATTCCGGGATCAAGCCGAACTTGATGAGGTCCTCGGGCATGACCTCGGCGAAGTGATCGGTGGTGTCGACTTCGTCCTTGCTGGCCACCTCGGTACCGAAACCGATGCCGCGCTTGCCAATTCGTTCGGCGACAACCTTTTCCAGTCCGGCGAACGCGCCGGCGACGATGAACAACACGTTGGTGGTGTCGATCTGGATGAACTCCTGATGCGGATGCTTCCGGCCGCCCTGCGGCGGCACCGACGCCTGCGTTCCCTCGAGGATCTTCAGCAGTGCCTGCTGCACGCCCTCACCGGAGACGTCGCGGGTGATCGACGGGTTCTCGCTCTTGCGGGCGATCTTGTCGACCTCGTCGATGTAGATGATGCCGGTCTCGGCGCGCTTGACGTCGTAGTCGGCGGCCTGGATCAGCTTCAGCAGAATGTTCTCGACGTCCTCACCGACATAGCCGGCCTCGGTGAGGGCGGTCGCGTCGGCGATGGCGAACGGCACGTTCAGCATCTTCGCCAGGGTCTGCGCGAGGTAGGTCTTGCCGCAACCGGTGGGACCGAGCATCAGGATGTTGGACTTCATCAGCTCGACGGTCTCGCCGGTTCGCGAATCCTTCTTCTCGCCCGCCTGAATCCGCTTGTAGTGGTTGTACACCGCGACGGCCAGGGTGCGCTTGGCCGTGTCCTGGCCGATGACGTAGTTCTCGAGGAAGTCGCGGATCTCTGCGGGCTTCGGCAGCTCGTCGAGTTTCACGTCGCCGTTCTCGGCGAGTTCTTCCTCGATGATCTCGTTGCACAGGTCGATGCACTCATCGCAGATGTACACGCCGGGACCGGCGATGAGCTTCTTGACCTGCTTCTGGCTCTTTCCGCAGAAAGAGCACTTCAGCAGGTCGCCACCGTCTCCGATTCGTGCCATCTCGTGTACATACCTTCCTTGTTGCGCCGGCTTCTCGGCGAACGACGTCCACCGAGTCACCGGCACGGGCAGTCATACCGACCGTCGGACCGCCTGGTTAGTTCGACGGTACCCGCGGATGGCTCCAACTTCGACCGTACGACGCAAATGTCGTCCGATGGTCGTCATCCGGGTCACCGCCCTGGTTGTCGCAATTCCCCACGTTTGGCTCCGGCACCTGTCAGCGGCCCCGGAACCATCGCGCAGACGTCAAGGATGACGCCTACCCATGACCTCGGGCACGCACATCGGTCCGGCGTGTCGGACCGATGTGCGACGGCGAGGCCGCATGCTCGTCGAGTTCGCGGGTCAGCTCTTTTTCATCGACTTCTTGCGGTACTCGAAGACCTCGTCGATGATCCCGTATTCCTTCGCCTGTTCGGCGGTCAGGATGTTGTCGCGGTCGGTGTCCTTGCGGATCTTCTCCGGGTTCTGACCGGTGTGCCGCGCGAGGATCTCGTCGAGCCGGTTGCGGATGCGCTCGATCTCCGCGGCCTGGATCTCTAGATCGGACACCTGCCCCTGATAGGCACCGCCCGTGCGCGGCTGGTGAATCAGGACGGTCGCGTTCGGGAGCGCCGCACGCTTGCCGGGGGTGCCGCCCGCCAGCAGGATCGCCGCGGCCGACGCCGCCTCACCGAGGCACACGGTGGTGATGTCGCAGTGCACGTACTGCATGGTGTCGTAGATCGCCAGCATGTCCGGCACGCTGCCGCCGGGCGAATTGATGTACATGACGATGTCGCGGTCCGGGTCCTGCGACTCGAGCACCAGCAGCTGCGCCATCACGTCGTTGGCGACGGTCTGATCGATCGGCGTGCCGACGAACACGATCCGCTCCTCGAAGAGCTTCGCGTAGGGGTCGTACTGCCGCTGACCGTTGGGGGTGTGCTCGATGAACTGCGGCAGGATGTAGCGCGCCTCGATCTTCTTGAGTGCCAGCGCAGATGCCGGGATGCCCGCGGCGACGTCGGCCGGCAGGGAGTCGAGCGAAAGGGAGTTGGTCATCTTCTGCTCCGTTGGATTGTGGTGTGGCCGAATGGATGGACGTGTCGGATCTCGCGGACTCAGCTTCCGGGGGTGACCGCGGTCGCGCGGTTCACCACGTGATCGACCAACCCGTACTCCTTGGCCTCTGCCGCCGTGAACCACTTGTCGCGGTCGGAGTCGGCCTCGATCTTCTCCAGCGGCTGGCCGGTGAACTCGGCGTTGAGACGGTTCATCTCCTTCTTGGTGGCCGCGAACTGTTCGGCCTGGATGGCGATGTCGGCGGCGGTGCCCCCGATACCCGCGGACGGCTGATGCATCATGATCCGCGCGTGCGGCAGGGCGTGCCGCTTGCCCTTGGCGCCGGCCGCGAGCAGGAACTGACCCATCGACGCCGCCATGCCCATCGCGTAGGTCGCGACATCGCATTCGGCGAGTTGCATGGTGTCGAAGATGGCCATGCCCGCGGTGACCGAGCCACCGGGCGAGTTGATGTACAGGTTGATGTCGCGAGTCGGATCCTCGGCCGCCAACAGAAGGATCTGTGCGCACAGGCGATTCGCGATGTCGTCGTCGACCTGGGTGCCGAGGAAGATGATCCGCTCGCGAAGCAGCCGCTCGAAGACCGAGTCGGTCAGATTCAGCCCGGACACTCCCGAACTCAGCGTGGGCGTGTGGATGGTCGGCTCACTCACAAGTTCCTACCTTTGCCTGTCGTGGTGTGACGCGACGTGCGCCCACCGGTTTCCGGGTCGTCCCCGATCCGATACGCGGGTTGTGGTCGACAGTCCGCGCCGGTGGGTGGTCTCGATGTCCTCACCGACACTAACCAATGCCGGGGGCCGGACAGTCCCCACGTGCCCGCGCTTCGCTGAGAGCAGAACAGCCGACGCCGGGCAGAGCCCGGCCCCGGCTGTTCGAACAGTCGCACTTCGGGGAGATCTGCGTCCCGCACCTGCGCGGGACGACATGCTCAGTCCTCGGAGTTCTCCTCGTCGGCGTCGTCCTTGCCGAAGAACTCGGCGGTGTCGACGGTGTCGCCGTTGGAGTCGGTGACGGTGACGTCGCCGACGACCTCGGCGAGCGCCTTCCCGCGTCGCACGTCCGCGTACACCGCGCCCACCTGATTGGCCTGGGTCAGCTGCTGGATGAATTCCTGCGGCTGCATGCCGTAGCGCTGGGCCTGGAACAGGATCTGCTGGGTGAGCTCGTCCTGGCTGACCTCGGTCTCCTGCTGTTCGGCGATCGCATCCAGCAGCAGCTGGGTCTTCACCGACTTCTCGGCTTCTTCCTTGGCCTCGGCGTCCCATTCCTCGCGGGTCTTGCCCTGCGCCTCGAGGAACTTGGCGACCTGGGCGTCGTCGTGTCCGAGCGCGTGGATGATCTGGTGCTGCTGACCCTCGACCTCGTCGGCGACGACCTTCTCCGGCAGCGGGATCTCGACCTTCTCGAGGAGTTCCTCGAGCACCTTGTCACGGACCGCGTTCGCCTGCTCGAACCGCTTGGACTGCTTCACCTGGTCGGCAAGGCTGTCACGAAGCTCCGCGACCGTGTCGAATTCACTTGCCATCTGGGCGAATTCATCGTCCAGCTCGGGCAGCTCGCGTTCCTTGACCGAGTTGACCTTGACGGTCACCAGGGCGTCCTCACCGGTGTGGTCACCGGCGACGAGCTTGGTGGTGAACTCGGCCGACTCGCCGGCCTTCAGACCGACCAGCGCGTCGTCCAGGCCCTCGATGAGCTGACCGGAGCCGACCTCATGGGACAGCCCCTCGGTGGACGCCTCCTCGACCGGCTTGCCGTCGATGGTGGCGTCGAGATCGATGGAGACGAAGTCGCCGTTCTGGGCGCCGCGCTCGACGCCGACCAGGGTGCCGAAACGCGCACGCAGATTCTCGACCTGCTCGTCGACGGCGTCATCCTCGATCTCGATGGCATCCACCTGGACCGCCAGCGTCGAGTAGTCGGGCAGCTCGATCTCCGGCCGCACGTCGACCTCGGCGGTGAACACGACCGGCTCGCCGTAGACGAGGTCGGACAGATCGATCTCGGGCTGGCCGATCGCGTTGGTCTCGGTCTCGGTGATGGCCTGCGAGTACTTCGCGGGCAGTGCGTCGTTGACGACCTGCGCCAGGATGGAGTCACGGCCGACCCGCGCCTCGATCAACTTCGCCGGTGCCTTGCCCGGCCGGAAACCCGGAATCCGGATCTGCTGTGCCAGCGCCTGGTAGGCACGGTCGAAGTCGCCGGACAGCTCCTCGAACGGGACCTCTACATTGAGCTTCACTCGGGTCGGGCTCAGCTGCTCGACGGTGCTCTTCACGCCTCGTGCTCCTCACATCTGCATTGCTCTGTCGGTCTTCGTCGCCATCGATCGGCGTTCTGTCGGGATGACAGGATTTGAACCTGCGACCCTCCGCTCCCAAAGCGGATGCGCTACCAAGCTGCGCCACATCCCGGTCGGCCGTGAGTCATTCGCCGGATCGGCGACCACGTGCAGGGCCAACAGCAGATAGTACGTGCCGGAGGTGCCCACACCTAAATCGGTGCACCGATGACGATCGCCGACTCGATTTCAGGTTCCCCGACCACACCGGGTACAGTCTGGTGCGCACGCGACGCCAGTGGCGATCCCACCCGGCGGCGCGGCACGCGGGTGTAGCTCAATGGTAGAGCCCTAGTCTTCCAAACTAGCTACGCGGGTTCGATTCCCGTCACCCGCTCCATAATGGGGAGGACAAAGGTTGCTTTTTGACGCGGCAGACGCGTCGAAATGCAACCTCTGTTCGTTCGCGGGGCCCTCGATGACGAACAGCTCGTCCAGGTCGCAATTCAGCCTGCGGGCCAGCGCATGCGCGAGATCCTCCGTGATGTTCCGGAGCCGGCCCGTCTCGATCTTGTAGATCGTGGTCTGCGTTCGCCTGACGAGGTGCCCGAGGTCGCGCTGTGAATAGCGCATCGTTTTTCGAGCGCGTCTCAGCGCCGCAGGATCCCGGATTTCCATCCAGCAGTCCCTTCCCCCCATGTGAACCACACCTGTGGTCAGCGGCATCATCCTGCCCCCGGGTTGTCGAAGTGTCAACCGTCAGTATTGACATTCACGCTCGGTTTTCATACCGTCAACCGGCAATCCCTCGGCTTGACGTGGCACTATCGACGGTGCGGTTGTCAGCGGCACCGAGCGCCTCCGGCAGCCACCCGATGACGAGGAGGGCTCAGATCGTGACCGCACCAAGCCTCGGCGAGCTCCTCCGACAAGCCATTTCCCAGCGCACGACCGCCGGACTGGACTCCTCGTACCGCACCCTGCAGGAACTCGTGGAGTCCGAGGAGTCGGCACGGCCGCGCGGGCTGTCACTGAACCGGACGACCGCCTCCCAGATCGTCCGCGGTACCTACAAGGGCGAACCGACCGCGGGAACCGTGCGCGCGATCGGCTGGCTCGCCGGCGTCGCGGACGACGTCGCATTCGCCGCCGCCCGGCGCCCCTCACCCGGGGTGCCCTTCGCCGACGAGTTGCCACCGGGCGTCGACGACCTGTCGCCGCGCGAACGGCGCGCCGCCATCGACATCCTTCGCGCACTGATTGCCCAGCGGCACGAGATCAATCGCTACATTGACTCACCCGGATCGGCCAATCCCGTTGATTCCCAAGATGATTCGAAGAGCATCCCCAAGCAGTCCGACTACGATCTCGCAGCGGCCGACCGCGCGACGGCCGACACCTCCGAGGGCAACCGACGCCGTCGTGCGCAGGATGCGTCCGCGGAGACGCCCGGTTCCACCACCCCGGACTGAGCGCATCGCACCGCCGGCCCGCACGCCGCGTACAGGCGCCGTGTCACACCCCCTCGATAACCTCGCGCCATGTCCCCGACCACCACGGCAGCCTGGCACCCCTGGCGGGAGGCGGGCCGTCGCCCACACCTGGTGATCGACATCGTCCCGCTGCCCGATCGGCAACGCGGCTGCATCCGCGGCGGGAACATCCGCCTCAACGCCGACGATCTCCAGGCCGAGCGGCGCTGCACCCTGTCGCACGAACTCGTCCACGACGAGCGACGCGTCTTTCCCGGCGACCGCACACTGCGAGCGCGCGAAGAACGGACGGTCGAGTCCATCGCGGCACGTCGACTGATCAGCCTCGACCGGCTCGTCGACGCGCTCCGCTGGAGTCGGGATGCTACCGAGATCGCCGACGAACTCTGGGTCGACGTACCGATGCTGACAGCACTGTTCCGGTCGCTCGCGCAGGATGAGCGAGAGTGGATCGACGACCAGATGGGCCGGCGCGAATGGTGACTATTGTGACGTCTGTGACTTTGCGTCGTTACTTACCCGGCAAAACCATGCGCACACGAATATGTGACTGTTATCACAAATGCTCGTCGTGACCCCGTCGTCACCATGACGTTCCCGAAAGCGTTACAGCGCCCGCCATATTTGTTGTAGTCCGTTCATACACTGTCCGGCTGGTTCACCTTGGTCCGATGACAACGGTTGTGTAACGATGACTGAGCGCTTCTGCGAAATTGCGCTTTACGAAACCGAATGTAGAGGTCCATCCCAGTGCTGACATCGAAGCCCCGCGCCACGAGCGGCGTGCGACGCCTGCTGGCCACACTCATCGGTGTGGTTGCAGTCATGGTCGCCCTGCCCCTCACGGCCAGCGCCGCCCCGGTGACGGTGATTCCCGGCCTGCCCCCGGTCGAGATCCCGCAGATCCCGGGAGCTCCGCAGATCCCCGGCGTCCCCACCCCTCCGTCGCCGAAGCCCACCCCCAAGCCGACTCCGAAGCCCACGCCGGAGAAGCCGAAGGGTCCGGCCATCCCGAACGTGAAGACGAAGACGGGCTGGATCGCACTCGCCGATGACGCGACCCACCAGATCACCTGGTGGCACAACGGCAAGGTGGCGCGCACGATGCCCATCTCGATGGGATCGAACAAGCACCCGACGTCGAACGGCGTGTACTACACCAAGGAGAAGCACCGCGACATGTACATGGATTCGTCCACGTACGGCGTCCCGGTCAACTCCGCCGAGGGCTACCGCACCTACGTCGAGTACGCGACCCGTATGTCGTGGGACGGCATCTTCATCCACGCTGCCCCCTGGTCCGTCGCCCAGCAGGGCAAGAGCAACGTGAGCCATGGCTGCATCAACGTGAGCACCGCCAACGGCAAGTGGGTGTTCGACACCATCCCGCGTGACACCCCGATCGTCGTCCGCGGCACCGTGGGCCCGAAGTATCAGGGAACGTAATCCCACTGCATCGACGGATGTGACGACGGAAGGCCCGATCCATCGGATCGGGCCTTCCGTCCGTCGTGGGACAGGCGCCCTCAGGCGGCGTCGGAGACGACGGGTGCCCGGGCGACCGGACCGGTCGGGACGTCGGCCGCACGGAAGGTCGCGCACACCTGCAGCCAACCCGCGAGAGTCGCGCAACCCGTACTGTCCGGGTCCGTGATCGAATTCCGACGATAGGGCTCAACCGCATACGACGTATGACGTCCACCGCGGCGATTGCTGATCACCAGACCACCCCAGCGCAGGGTGTCAGGCAGATAGCCCTGGACCTCACGCGCCCCGGATCGCATGCGGCCGATGTCCCGGCGGATCTGGGAGAACCGTATCGCCGTCCGGCTCGCATTCTGGAAAGCGTTGGTCCGCACCAGCGCCCACAACCGGCGCAGCCATTCGACGGGTCGCCGGAACCCCATCTCCGAAGTCAGGTCGGCAACATCGCGCAACAGCGAATCGGGGCCCGCATTGCAGATCATGTCGTCCGGCGTCCCCACCCAGTGGACGTCCAGACCCGCGGGCAGACTCAGTCCCGGTCCGGCGACTCCCCAGCCGTCGCACCCGCGCACCGCCCCCGGCGGCTGATGTGGGTCGGCGACGAGTCCGACGCCCCATACCCGGCGCAGATGCTCGCTGCCTTCGCCGTCCAGCGCGTGCAATGCATCGCGGATGACCACGGCCCCCTGCGAATATCCGATCAACATCACCGGGCCATCGCAATCATCAAGTGCAGCAATCAGATTCGCGACCCCGATCTCGACGCTGCGCCGATAGCTGACACCGCCGGACTGAGGCACCGGCCCGTAGCTCGCCGGATAGCCGACCCACCGCGATTCGAATCGTGCGTCAAGACAGGCGATCACGCCAGCGAGCAGTCCGCTGACCCGGCTCCGCCGATCACCCTCATGGGACTCACCCGTGCCGCCCACGGCGAGAACGGTGACCCGGGGTCCCTGCAGTGCAATCGCATCCATGCACCGATCATGCGCCCGAACCGCGATGAATCAGGTGAGCGGAGCCTGAGGCTTCCCTGTGAGTGACTCCGGAAAAATTCGCAGGTCACGCCTGATTGCGACGAACCTCACACCTGACGTAAGGCAGATCACCCTTGATCTCGTTGAGTTCCACTGGTAATGCGCGGATAATCGACCATGTAAGTCACGAGATCGAACAACAAAGGGGTTGTCGACACCATGTCATTCGCACGTATTCGTGCCCGTTTCACCACCACCTCGCAGCGCAAGCTGTACAACAGCATTCATGCCGTTGCCAGCCGGTCGCAGCGCGACGAGCTCCTCGTCATGGCGCAGCGCGCCGAGCGCATCTGAGCGACTGACGCTCACCTCTTCTCGAAACCTGTTGTGCCGCTAGCGATTTCCCGCGGTCAACGTTGACATACAGGGCACCAGAACAGGTTTCGGCCGTCCAGTTCGGCGACGCGGACAGCGGTACCGCAGATTCGGCAGGGCTCTCCCGCTCGTCGGTACACATACGTCCGCGGCCGATCCGCCGCATAGGACGGCGCACCATGGTCGTCGCCCGGCCGCATCACATGGATACGGCCGCGGCGCACACCGATCGGCATCAGGCCGACGAGGTCGTCCCAGATCTCCCCGAACTCCTCCGCCGTCACTGATCGGCCTTCGCGATACGGGTCGATCCCGGCGCGGAACAACACCTCGGCGCGATAGACATTGCCGACGCCGGCCATGACCTTCTGATCCATCAGCAGCGCACCGATGGGGCGTCGGGATCTGCTGATCGCACGCCATGCCTCCTCGGGACGCGCGTCCCGGCGGAGCGGGTCGGGCCCGAGACGCGCGATCAGGGCTTCGAGATCTTCCGGTGTGTAGATCTCACACGCCGTCGGACCTCGCAGATCCACTCCCCACTCGTCGCCCTCGATCCGCATCCGCACCTGGCCGACGGGTTCATCCATCGGCGCTTCGGCCTCACTGAAGGCGCCGTACAGCCCGAGATGCACATGCACCATGCGGCGTTCGTCACGTCGACCGTAATGCTGGATGAGGTGCTTGCCCCACGCCTCGGCCTTCGCGAATTCGAGTCCATCGATCAGCGCGGCGCCGTCGGCGAACCGGCCCTGCGGACTGGTCACCCGGACCTTGTCGCCGCCGAGCAGACGCTGCTGCCGTCGCGCGATGCGGTGCAGTGTGTGGCCTTCGGGCATGTACGCGGGCCGGTGTCAGTTCTTTCCGGGAACCGGCGGTGCCTCGTGAGTGCGCTCGTACTCGGCCAGGATGTCGATGCGGCGCTGGTGGCGCGGCTCCTCCGACCAGGGCGTCGACACGAACGCGTCGACGATCGCGAATGCCTCCTCGGTGGAGTGCATACGTCCGCCGAGGCCGATCAGCTGCGCGTTGTTGTGCTGCCGCGCGAGTTCGGCGGTCTCGACACTCCACGCGAGCGCGCACCGCGCACCCGGCACCTTGTTGGCCGCGATCTGTTCACCGTTTCCGCTGCCGCCGAGCACGATGCCCAGGCTGCCGGGATCATCGACGACGCTCTGGGCGGCGGCAATGCAGAAGGCGGGATAGTCGTCGGCGGCGTCGTATTCGAACGCACCGCAGTCGACCACCTCGTGGCCTCCCGCGGTGAGATGTTCCGCGATCTGATTCTTCAATTCGAAACCGGCATGGTCGGCACCCAGGTAGACACGCATGGCGCCACTATAGATTGGTGTCGTGGACGCTCAATCGCCGATACCCAACGTGCCCGGGGTGGTCAGCGCCTCACCCGCGGACTTTCCCCGGCCACCCGCGGACGCCTACTGGCTGCCACCGGCCGCCTACGCGGGAAGCCCACGCAGGCACCCGTGGGAAATCCCGTTACTGGTGATCGTGATCGGCATCACCGCACTGGCGTATCTCGCGGTGTTGTTGCTGGTCTTCGTCGGGAACGTCAGTCAGTACTTCCTCATCCTGCTGGCGATGCCGTTGATCCTTTTCCTGATCCGCGGCATCACCTATGCCACCCCACGGGTCAACGGCGTGCAGATCACGCCCACGCAGTTCCCCGAGGCGTACCGGATGCTCGTCGACGCGGCCGCACGGTACGGCATGGAGTACGTGCCCGACGCCTATGTCGTGCTCGGCAACGGCGCGATCAACGCCGCCGCGTCGGGGCACGGTTTCCGACGGTTCGTCATGGTCAACTCCGATCTTTTCGAGGTCGGTGGCGGCGGTCGCAATCCGGAGGCGCTCGAGTTCGTGATCGGACACGAGGTGGGCCATATCGCGGCGGGCCATGTGTCGTACTGGCGGCAACTCGCGAGCACCATCGGAATGAACATCCCCCTGCTCGGCTCGGCGCTGTCGCGGGCCCAGGAGTACACGGCCGACAACTACGGCTACTACAACCGACCGGACGGCGCACCGGGCGCGATCGGTGTCATGTCGGCGGGCAAGTACATGTTGTCGGCGGTTGACTTCGATCAATTCGCCGATCGTGCCACCCATGAGCACGGCTTCTTCACCTGGATCGTCAACGCGTTGTCGTCGCATCCGGTGATGACGTGGCGTGCCGCGTCGCTGCGCGATCGCACCCGTGCGGGCGCGATGCTCTTCCGTCCGAAGCCCATCGTGCGCGGGGTGGGCAGCGGCAATGTGATGCCGATTCCGCAGCCCACACATCCGGCGGCCGTGACGCCGGGGTCGCTGCCCAACGGCCTGGAACTGCCCCCGAAGCTCTGACCGGCGATCACCGAAGGCCGGTCAGGCCAACGGATTCCGGGCTCAGTCGAATTGTGGTTCCTCGGTGCGGCTGCGCTTGAGTTCGTAGAAGTGCGGGTAGGACGACAGCGCCACGGCACCGTCCCACACCGTGCCCGCGGTCTCCCCGCGCGGGATACGCGAGAGCACGGGTCCGAAGAACGCCACGCCGTTGACGTGGATGGTCGGCGTGCCCACGTCGTCGCCCACCTTGTCCATACCTTCGTGGTGGCTGGCGCGGATGACGTCGTCGAAGTCCGTGCTGTCCGCAGCGGCCGCCAGATCGGCGTCGAGACCGAGTTCGGCGAGCGACTCCGCGATGACGACGTCGAAGTCTTTGTTGTTCTCGTTGTGGATACGGGTGCCCATGGCGGTGTAGAGCGGCGCGAGGATCTCGTCGCCCTTCTGTGCCGCCGCGGCGGCGATCACCCGAACCGGACGCCAGGCGTTCTTGAGGATCTCGCGGTACGAATCCGGAATGTCCTTGCCCTCGTTGAGGACGGCCAGACTCATGATGTGGAAATGCACATCGATCGGCCGCACCTTCTCGGCCTCCAGAATCCAGCGTGACGTGATCCAGCACCACGGGCACAGCGGATCGAACCAGAAATCCACCCGATCGCGCTTCTCTGTCGCTGCCTGGTCTGCCATCTCGTGGTCCTCTCCTCGGCGGGCGCCGCTCGTGTCATCCGAGCCCGTTCATGGGCGATCGATATACCTCACGAACGTACAACCAGGGAGCCACGCGGGCATTCCCGATAGGCTGGACCGGACGCCCGGATGAACGGACTCCGGTCCACGGACGACCCGTCAGCGACGACCCCGAGAGGGACGACCCCGAGAGGTGGAAGTACCGACTGTGAGCGCACCCAATCTGACCCGTGATCAGGCCCGCGAACGTGCCGGCATCGTCGACGTCGCGCACTACGCGATCGACCTCGACCTCACCGACGGCAACGGCGCGCCCGGTGTCGAGACGTTCCGGTCCACCACCACGGTCACCTTCACCGCGACACCCGGTTCCTCGACCTTCATCGACCTCGTCGCCCCGAAGCTCATCTCCGCGACGCTCAACGGGACCGAACTCGACGTCTCCGGCTTCGACGAATCGGCCGGCATCCCCCTCCCCTCGCTCGCCGCGGAGAACACGCTCACCGTGGTGGCCGACTGCGCCTACTCGAACACCGGAGAGGGACTGCACCGTTTCGTCGACCCGAGCGACGAATCCGTCTATCTCTATTCACAATTCGAGACCGCCGACGCCAAACGGATGTTCGCGTGTTTCGACCAGCCGGACCTCAAGGCGACCTACACCGTGGCGGTGACGGCCCCGGCCGACTGGCACGTCATCTCCAACGCCGCGGCAACCGAGACCACCGCCGACGGCGACGCCCGCGTGCACCACTTCGCGGAGACGGCACCGATGAGCACCTATCTGGTGGCGCTGATCGCGGGTCCGTACGCGCAGTGGACCGACACCTACACCGACGAACACGGCAGCATCCCGCTCGGTATCTACTGTCGCGCGTCCCTGGCCGAGCACATGGATGCCGACCGGTTGTTCACCGAGACCAAACAGGGATTCGGCTTCTACCACAAGAACTTCGGTGTGCCGTACGCGTTCGGCAAATACGATCAGCTCTTCGTTCCGGAGTTCAATGCGGGCGCGATGGAGAACGCGGGCGCGGTCACATTCCTCGAGGACTACGTGTTTCGGTCCCGTGTCACGAAGTATCTCTACGAACGCCGGGCCGAGACCGTGCTGCACGAGATGGCGCACATGTGGTTCGGCGACCTCGTCACCATGCAGTGGTGGGATGACCTGTGGCTCAACGAATCCTTCGCGACCTTCGCATCCGTGCTGAGCCAGTCGGAGGCCACCGAATACACCAACGCGTGGACGACCTTCGCCAATGTCGAGAAGTCGTGGGCGTACCGACAGGATCAGTTGCCGTCGACGCATCCGGTGGCCGCCGACATTCCCGACCTCGCCGCCGTGGAGGTGAACTTCGACGGCATCACGTACGCGAAGGGCGCGTCGGTGCTCAAGCAGTTGGTCGCATACGTCGGGCTGGAGGCCTTCCTCGCCGGGCTGCGCGACTACTTCGCGGCACACCGGTTCGGCAACGCCACCTTCGCGGATCTGCTTGCCGCACTGGAGAAGTCCTCCGGCCGCGACCTGTCCGACTGGGGCGATCAGTGGCTCAAGACCACCGGTATCAACGTCATGCGCGCCGACTTCGACGTCGACGACAACGGTGACTTCACCCGGTTCACGATCGTTCAGGACGGCGCCTCGCCGGGCGCGGGTGAGACGCGGGTGCACCGCATGCGGATCGGGATCTACGACGATGACGCCGACGGACATCTGACCCGTGTGCATTCCGTCGAACTCGATGTCGAGGGCGAGCGCACCGACGTCGCGGATCTGGTGGGTGTGCACCGCGGAAAACTGGTGCTGCTCAACGACGACGACCTCACCTACGCGGCCGTCCGCCTCGATCCGGAGTCGCTGGCAACCGCGACCGCACGGATCGGCGACATCACCGATCCGATGCCGCGCACGCTGGTCTGGTCGGCCGCGTGGGAGATGACGCGCCAGGCGGAGATGCCGGCACGCGACTTCGTGGCCCTGGTGGAGCGCGGCATCGCCGCGGAGACCGAGATCGGCGTCGTGCAGCGGGTACTGCTGCAGGCGACGAGTGCCATCGACGCCTACGCCGAGCCGCGCTGGGCGAGCGCCATCGGATGGCCGGGCTTCGAGACCCGGATGCTTGAGTTGGCGCGCGCAGCCGACGACGGCTCGGATCACCAACTGGCATTCGTGAACACGATGCTCGCCGGTCTGATCACCGACGAGCAGATCCCGGTCGTCCGCGGTCTCCTCGACGGCGACGATCCGGCCGAACACGGCCTGGGCGGACTCGCGATCGACACCGACATGCGGTGGAAACTCGTGCGTGCCCTGGCCGCCGCGGGCGCCATCGACACCGAGTTCGCCGAAACCCCCGTCATCGACGCGGAGGAGGCCCGGGACAACACGGCCGCGGGCAAACGGCAGGCCGCCGCGGCACGAACCTCACGACCGCTGGCCGAGGCCAAGGCGCAGGCATGGCGTCAGGCCTTCGACGACGATTCGCTCCCGAACATCTACACCCGCACCATGATCGAGGGATTCGATCGTCCGGGACAGGAGCACCTGCTCGAGGATTACGTGTCCCGCTACTTCGACGCGGTGCCCGGCGTGTGGGAGCGACGATCCAGTGAGGTCGCGCAGACCGTCGTGATCGGCCTGTATCCGCACTGGAAGATCGATGCCGCCGGTCTGGCCGCGGCCGACGCGTTCCTCGAGGGCGAGCATCCGCCCGCTCTGCGCCGCCTGATCACCGAGGGCCGCGACACCGTCGCACGGTCACTGCGTGCGCGGATCTTCGACGCCGAGGCGGGCGAGAAGCAGTAGTCAGCGCCGTCGCCAGCGGTACCGGACTTGCGGACGTCCGGTACCGCCGTACTCGGTCTCCCGGTCCATGGTCCCGTCCTCGGCCATGCGTTCGAGATATCGCCACGCGGTCACCCGCGACGTTCCCAGGGCGGTGGCGACTTCCGTCGCGGTGAGTCCGGTGGGGCTGTCGCGGACAGCGCGTGCCACGGCATCCTCGGTGTCGGGGGCGGCCCCCTTCTTGGCGGTCCGGCGCCCCGCACTCGTCCGCAGTTCCCCGAGTGCACGGTCGACATCGCGCTGGCTGACGGCATCGCCGCCCGTACCGATCGCGGAACGATAGGCGAGGTACTGACGGATCTTCTCGCTGAAGCCTGCGAAGGTGAACGGCTTGAGCAGGTAGAGCAGCACACCGTGCGACATGGCACTGCGTACCGTGGCGAGGTCACGCTGGGCGGTGATGGCGATGATGTCCGGCCCGGGCGCCACCGCGGCAAGTGCGGAGGCCAGGTCGACGCCCCGCGCATCGGGCAGTCCCAGATCGAGCAGCGCCAACTCGATCGGCGCCCCGTCGGCGGCCGCCGCGGTGGCCGCCTCCATCGCCCGGCGCGCGGTGGACACGGTGGCGACGATCTCGAAACCGCCTATGCGTCTGAGGTATTCGCCGTGTGCCTGAGCAATGAGCGCTTCGTCCTCGACGATCAGGACCCGGATCATCGCGTCTCCCGCCCGATGGTCACCGTGATGACCGAACCATATGTGCTCGCCGACGTGATGGTGCCGCCACGGCGACCGACGACCTGCGCGACGAGGGCGAGGCCGATCCCCCGTCCCGCCCGATCACCGCCCTCCTTGGTGGAATACCCGCGCACCTGGGCGCGGGCGAATTCCGCGGCGTCCATCCCCGGCCCGCTGTCGGCGACCACGAGCCTCAACCCGTCGGCATCACCGGCGATGGTCACCTCGACCCAGGGATCCACCGGGTCGCAGGCATCGAGTGCGTTGTCCACCAGATTGCCGACCACCGTGATCATCTCGGTCCGCGTGAGCAGAGCGGTCGCGTCATCCCCGAACTGGGAGTCCTCGGTGAGGGTGAAATCGATGCCACGTTCGGCAGCCTGAGCGGTCTTTCCGAGCAACAATGCGGCGAGTGCCGGTTCGGTGACCGCTCCGGACATCCGGTCGATGAGCCGTTGGGACAGTTCGAGTTCCGACGTCGCGAGCTGAGCGGCGTCCGCGGCCCGACCCATCTCGATCATCGCGATGACGGTGTGCAGGCGATTCGCTGATTCGTGCGCCTGCGACCGCAGGGCCTCGGCGAAGCGCGTCATCGAATCGAGTTCCCCCATCGCCGCGGAGAGCTCGGTCTGATCGCGGATGGTGACGACGGCCGAACCTGCGCCGTCGGCCACCGGCGACCGGCTGACCAGGAGCGAGCGTCCGTCGTGTGCGTACTGTTCGTCGACCAGCGCGCCATCGCCGTCGGTGACGAAGCCGGGCAGCTCCCCGGTCCTGCGCCCCTCACCGCCGGCCGCATCCCCCAGGAGGCGCCGCGCCTCGTCGTTCATCAGCACGGGTGCGCCGCCCTCGGTGACGACGAGTCCCTCACGAACGGCGTGCAGCACCGCGTCGTGGTGTTCGTACATGAGCCGGAGTTCGGAGGGCGCCAGTCCGCCCGTCTGACGGAGCAGACGTCTGCGGATGCCCAGTAGCGCGAGTATCGCGACGAGCAGAGCGGCCGCGGCGAGGGCCGCGATGAGAGGCAACTGCGCCTGCCAGCTGTCGGCGAGGGTCTGCAGCGTGATGCCGGCCGCCACCAGTCCGACAACCCGCCCCTCCGCGTCGCGAACGGGCGCGATGGTGCGGATCGATGGACCGAGGGTGCCCGTATAGGTTTCCGAGAACACCTTTCCGGCGAGTGCCTCGTCGCGGGTGCCCAGATATTTCCCCCCGATCAGCTCCGGGTTGGTGTGCGTGAAGCGCGTTCCGTCGGGACGCATGATGGTGATGAACGCGATGCCGGTCGCCTGACGTACGTGTTCGGTGACGGGCTGCAACACCGCACTGGGGTCGGGACCGACGACTGCGGAAGCCGTCGACGGCGCATCGGCCAGGCTCACCGCGACGGCCGTCACCTCGTCACGTGCGGCAGTCCGGCTGTCCAGCCGCGCATCCAGAGCGGCGACGACACTGCCTGCCAGCACGATGATCGCGACGAGCGCCAGCAGCCAGCCCACGGCCTGCCCGGCCAGTGTCCGGGGAACAACCGCATGCACGATCGACCGCGCGTTCACCTCGGGCCACCTCCCCCACATTCGTGATCCTGAGATTTCCCGTATCCGGTGACGGCCATACGTGTACTACTCATGAACGAAATGAACTCAACCGTGACGCAGCTCACCTTTTTCACCGACAATCCCTATACCACCACAGGTCCTACGCGCCGCGAGGAAGGAAATACCTGATGAACCCGAGTTCGCCTCCACCGGGAGACAGCGACGAATCGCGTCCGTCGACGACGGACACACCGGCCCGGAGCAGCACGGACACCGCGGCCGACATTCCGGCCATGGCGCGCAAACGGGATCGCACCCACTATCTGTACCTGGGCGTCATCGTGGCCGTCATCGCCGGTGTCGTGGTCGGCATCGTGTGGCCCGGAGTCGGCAAGGATCTCGGCGTCCTCGGCACGATGTTCGTGTCCCTCATCAAGATGATGATCGCACCGGTCATCTTCTGCACCATCGTCCTGGGGATCGGCTCGGTGCGGAAGGCGGCCACCGTCGGCAAGGTCGGCGGACTGGCATTCATCTACTTCCTGGTGATGTCCACGGCCGCGTTGGCGATCGGCCTCGTGGTGGGCAACCTGATCAAACCCGGCGACGGACTCAACATCGAGGCGTCCGGCAAGGGTGCCGAACTCGCCGAGAAGGCCCATGAGGCCGGCGGCACCATGGACTTCATCCAGAGCATCATCCCGACGACCCTCGTGTCGTCCCTCACCGAGGGCAGTGTGTTGCAGGCCCTGTTCGTCGCACTGCTGGTGGGCTTCGCGATCCAGGCGCTCGGACGTACCGGCGAACCGATCCTGAACGGCGTCGCCCACCTCCAGAAACTGGTCTTCAAGGTGCTGTCGATGATCCTCTGGGTGGCGCCGATCGGTGCGTTCGGAGCCATCGCCAATGTGGTCGGCCAGACCGGCTGGGCCGCGGTGCAGCAGCTGCTGATCCTGATGCTCGCCTTCTACATCACCTGCGTGGTTTTCGTCTTCGGTGTGCTCGGTGTGATCCTGCGGGCCGTCGTGGGGGTGTCGATCTTCAAGCTCGTCCGCTACCTGGCCCGCGAATATCTGCTGATCTTCGCCACGTCGTCGTCGGAATCCGCGCTGCCGCGTCTGATCGCCAAGATGGAGCACCTCGGCGTGGACAAATCCACCGTCGGCGTGGTCGTCCCCACCGGATATTCGTTCAACCTCGACGGCACGGCGATCTATCTGACGATGGCCTCGATCTTCATCGCCGATGCGATGAGCGACCCGCTGTCGGTGCCCGAGCAGATCGGGTTGCTGGCGTTCATGATCATCGCCTCGAAGGGTGCGGCGGGTGTCAGCGGCGCCGGACTCGCGACGCTCGCCGGTGGCCTGCAGGCGCATCGGCCGGAATTGCTCGACGGCGTCGGCATCATCGTCGGCATCGACCGGTTCATGTCGGAGGCCCGGGCGATCACCAACTTCTCGGGCAACGCCGTTGCCACGCTCCTCGTCGGCTCGTGGACGCATACCGTCGACCGGACCCAGGTCGACGACGTGCTGGCCGGCCGGGCGCCGTTCAACGAGCTGGACATGATCGAGAACATCGACACCGTCGGGCCCGCCGATGCCACGACCGATCGAGAACCGGTGCGGACCGGCGTGACGCACTGACCGATTCACCACGACAACGGCCGCTCACCGAGAGGTGAGCGGCCGTTGTCGTGGTGAGTGTGGGGCGTCCGCCGGTCAGGACACCGCGGCCGCAGTCGACATCACACGCAGTGCGGCGATGAGACCGTCGATCAGATCTCCCTGCCGGAAGGCGGTGACGGCAGCGGTGACACCGAGCGCGGCCACCCGATCGTTCACGCGGCCCGCGACCTCGGAGCCCGACACGATCGCGATCTCGTGATTGTTCGGCGACACCGCGATCAGGGCACCGTGCGCCGGTTCCGGAGCGCGCAGCAGGATGGCCTGCGCCTCGGCGACCGGGTCCGCTCCGAGTTCACCGATGTACACCGAGAACCGCACATGGGCGAGTTCGCTGGCGTCCTTCAGCGCGTCGTCGAGACCGATGAGTTCGTCACGCTTGAACGGCGGGGTCGACGGCACATCACCCGGGAAGCGGGCCGCCGACACGCGACCGCTGTTGGTGACCGCGGTGCCCATCGGTAGGGCGCTCCGGCCGGCCGACCGGACGGAAACGTTGGAATGCAGACCGTGGGAATGCTGATCGGGGGAATGCTGATCGGGGGAATGCTGATCGGGGGTCACTTCACCACTTGCCACTGGCCGAGCCTCCATCCACATCGGTCTTCTCCGCATGGCGGGAGAGCGCCATCGGTTCGATCTCGGTCGCGCTGAAGAGCAGCGGCGCGTGATCCCACTGCTGATCGAGGGTGTAGTGCGGCACCTTCGGATACTTCAGTCCGGAAGAAAACGCCATGGAGACCACACATGCGGCTGCGAACAGCACACAGATGATCGTGACAGGCATTCCGATGGCGACGATCAGGTTGTCCATGTCACCCTTTCGATCGGTTGCTGCTGGAGAGCCTGCAATCGCTGCGACGCAGGTCGTGTCATCAATCTAGCCCACGGCCGGGCGTGGCGGGCAGCGACCCCTACAGCGCGTCGTAGATCGGTCGCCGACGGCACCTGGATCCGTGCGACCGTCAGGCCGCACCCGCATCGATGTACCGCGTCCACGCCGGATCGATCTCCTTGATGGCGGCCAGCAGTCGCCAGTGGCGCCCCTTCGGCGCGGCCGGCGAGACCCTCAGGGTCCAGCCGATCTCGCTGAGCAGCCGGTCGGCCTTCCGGTGATTGCACCCCGCACAGCAGGCGACGCAGTTCTCCCAGGTGTGGAGTCCACCGCGACTACGGGGCACGACATGGTCGATGGTCGTGGCCTTCGCCGCGCAGTAGCCGCAGCGGAACAGATCGCGGTGCATGAGGGCGGCGCGCGTCAACGGCACCGTGGCGCGATACGGCACCTTCACGAACGTCCGCAACCGGATCACCGACGGCACCGGCACCGACATGCCGGCGGAGTGCACGGCCAGACCCGCGGAATCGGCGTGCACCACATCCGCACGCTCGCGCAGCACCAGGACGATCGCGCGCCGCAACGACACCGCGGTCAGCGGTGCGTAGGTCGCATTGAGAAGCAGGACTCTCCTGCGGGCCCACAGTGACGTCGACTGAGGGGACGTCGACTGAGGCGGTGCGTCGTCGGCGAGTCCTCCGGGCAGCCCCGTCAGACCGGCACGCCTCGCCCCGGATGCCGCCCGTCGCGGTCCCCCGTCGACCGTCGGCACCTTCCTGCTTCCCCTGGCCATGCACGCGCCTCCTGCCCGGCCCGCGTGCCGCACGCACGACGACGGCCGCGTGGTCCGAGGTCCAGTGCACCACGGACCGCGGACGTTTGCACGACAAATCTTCGTGTCACCGCAGGTCGTCGACGGTGAACGCGGAATGACACCCGCCCGTGCCACCCTCATGTTTGAGACCGGCCGGAACTGTCGGGACAATGGACGGCGTGAGCAGTGAGGTTCCCGGTACGCCCCAGCCCGCCACGGCGGCGACGTTCTACGACGAGGTCGGTGGTGCGGCCACCTTCGAGCGTCTGACCGCGCGTTTCTACGCCGAGGTCGCGAAGGACGAGATCTTGCGCCCGATGTACCCGGAGGAGGATCTCGGTCCCGCCGAACGCCGGCTCCGCATGTTCCTGGAGCAGTACTGGGGCGGCCCGCGCACCTACTCCGAGGAGCGCGGCCACCCACGGCTGCGCATGCGCCATCAGCCGTTCACGATCGGGCCCATCGAACGTGACGCATGGCTGCGCTGCATGCACACCGCCATCGCGTCGATTGATTCGGCGACGCTCGATGACCAGCATCGACGGGCTCTCGTCGATTACATGGAGATGGCCGCGCAGTCGATGGTCAACTCCTCATTCTGACCGCGGGACCGATTTTCCCGCGTGTCGGGCGCGACGCGCCGATCCGGTGATAGTCCCAACCGAAAACACAGGTAGGGCACAATGACCACGGTGAGCGATGAGTCATCGAAGCCAGTCCTCCCGGGCGCCGACCCCGACGTGACACTCACAGAGACAGACGACGTGGCCGACGCACAGGTCGACGTGCCCGAGGACAGGCAGCTGCAGACAGAATCGGACGACACGGATACCGATTCCGTCGACGCCCGGACGGCGGACCCGGTCGATCCGGACGACTCCGGCATCGAGGAGACGGACGGCGTCGTGACCGATGACGTCGAGGCGGACGACGTGCCCGTCGACGACACCGTTGTCGAGGACGACGTCACCGACGCAGCGGTCGATGAGGAAGCGGCCACCGATCATCCCGAGGCCGATGACCACGACGAGGACGCCGACGCCGTCGCCGAAGAAGGGCCCACCGACGATCCGCTCCCGGCGGACGAGCCGGAGGGTTCGTCCGCGGCGATCGCGCCCGTCGCGAGCACCGAGACGCAACTCGACCCCGCCGACACGACGTGGTGGAAGTCCGCGGTCTTCTATCAGGTGTACCCGCGCTCCTTCTCCGATCTCGACGGCGACGGTATCGGCGACCTCGCCGGCGTCATCGACAAACTCGGTTACCTCGAGTTGCTGGGCGTCGACGCCATCTGGCTGAGCCCGATCATGCGCTCCCCCATGGCCGATCACGGCTACGACGTATCCGACCCACGCGACATCGATCCCCTGTTCGGCGACCTCGCGACCTTCGACGAACTCGTGGCCGAGGCACACGACCGCGACATCCGGATCACGATGGATCTGGTGCCCAACCACACCAGCGACCAGCATCCGTGGTTCACCGAAGCGCTCGCCGCCGAGCCCGGCAGTCCCGAGCGGGAGCGCTATATCTTCCGTGACGGCCGGGGTGAGAACGGCGACGAGCCACCGAACAACTGGCCCAGCGTCTTCGGCGGGCCGGCCTGGACCCGCGTCACCGAAGCCGACGGCAGTCCGGGCCAGTGGTACCTGCACATCTTCGCCGCCGAGCAACCCGATCTGAACTGGGTCAATCCGGAGGTCTTCGACGATCTCGAACAGACGCTGCGGTTCTGGCTGGACCGCGGGGTGGACGGATTCCGCATCGACGTGGCCCACGGGATGGCGAAGCCGGACGGCCTGCCCGACATGGACATCGAGTCCGTCGGTCTGCTGGTGAACGACGACAACGATCTGCGATTCAACAATCCGGGTGTGCATGACATCCATCGCCGCATCCGGAGCGTGCTGAACGACTACCCCGGCGCGACGACGATCGGTGAGATCTGGGTCGACGACAACGAGCGGTTCGCCGAGTATGTCCGCCCGGACGAGTTGCACCTGGGCTTCAACTTCCGGTTGGCCAAGGTCGACTTCGCCCCCGAGCCGATCCGGGCGGCCATCGAGAACTCGCTGGCCGCGGTGCGTTCGGTCGGTGCCGTCCCGACGTGGACGCTGTCCAATCACGATGTCGAGCGGGAGGTCACCCGGTACGGGACGTCACGCCGAACCGACGCGGCAACGGCCCCCGCGGCCGACTCCCCCGAACCTCCGTCCGACACCCCGGACGCACCGCCCGTCGCCGACGACGATGAGTTGACGCTCACCGAATCGACACTCGCCGAAGCGAATTCGCCCGCGTCCGAGCAGGTCGAGGTCGAGCACATCGAGACGGCTGCCGGGGAGACCACCGACACCGACGCCCCGGCCGACGAGGAACTCGATCTCGGGTCGTCGACGGCCTCGGACGACGAGCACGACACCATCGCCGCGAACGAACCGGCGTCCCCGGCCGAACCCGATGACACTGCCGAACCCGACACTCAGGCCGTCGACGACTACTTCGGCGACGGCAGCGCCGTGGAGTCGGCGGCCGATCCCGGCGCGGACGACGATGTGGACATCCCCTTCACCCTCGCGCATGAACAGGCCACCGACGACTCCGACGACCGGACCACCGGTGTGGTCGACATCGAGCGCGGGATCTTGCGGGCACGGGCGATGATGATGGTCGAATTGGCCCTTCCGGGAGCGGTTTTCATCTACAACGGCGCCGAATTGGGCTTGCCGAATGTGGACGACCTGCCCGATGACGTCCTCCAGGATCCGGTCTGGGAGCGGTCCGGCCACACCGAACGGGGCCGCGACGGCTGCCGTGTGCCGCTGCCCTGGGAGGGATTCGAACCGCCGTTCGGGTTCAGTTCGAATGCGCAGACGTGGTTGCCCATCCCGGATTCGTGGTCCCGGTTCACCGTCGAGTCCCAACTGGAGGACATCGGCTCGACCTTGTCGCTGTACCGGCAGGCGATCGAACTCCGTTTCGAGCGCGACGAATTCGCCGGCGACGAGGTGGAATGGTACGGCGCGCCCGCGGGCTGCCTGGCCTTCCGGCGCTCCGAGGGTCACCTGATCTGTGCGCTCAACGCGAGCGACACCCCGGTGCCACTGCCGCCCGGAGAGATCCTGCTGACCAGCTCACCGCTGGTCGACGGATATCTCGCGCCGGACTCGGCCGCCTGGCTGGTGTGACCGCCGGTCTACAGCGGCGACATGGCGAGACGTTCCCGGCGCTGGTACACCGATCCGTACCGCGCGTCGATGCGAATCCACGCCCGCGACATCCTGATTCGTACCGGCTCGTCGTCGTCCACGAGATCGATCGATGACGACTCGGTCACCTCGTGGCCACGTGCGTCCCGGACGAAACCCATGGCGGTGACCGCGAACAGCGAGCGCATCGACACATCGGCCGTCGATGCGCCGTCGGCGGACTCCACGGTCAGAACGGTCTGATCGAGCAGCCCCGTCGCCGGGCCATGGGCACTGCCCTCGGTGCGCGCGAGATGTGCACCCTCCCGGGACAATTCGATGACGGTACGCGCGGGGACGTCGTCGATCTGGGTGTAACCGGTGGACGCGGGCAGCGCGCCGCGCCAGGCACTGTCGAGTCCGAAGCCGGGGTCGATCGGCGTACCGGGTTCGGTGGCGCCCACCGAGGAACGCAGACCGGCGGCGTCCAGCACCAGGTCGTCGGGACGCATGGTGCCGAAGACCGATCGGGTCGCGAGCACGTCGAATCCGGTAGCCGCCCACAGTCCGATGAGCCCGTCGGGCCGCAGCGAGAGGCGAACCGCCGCACTGTCGTCCAGGCGAAGCGCACGATCGAGAAATGCGACGGTGTCACTTCGGTCGGCCGCGGCGGTCACCGCGACGAACCGCTCCGGGGCGCTCATGACGCCGTCGTATCGGCGCGCACGAACCTGGACAGGTACTCCTTCTCCTCCGGCGTCAGACGACGAAGCTTCTGCGCGTCGACGTCGAATGCGACGAGCTGGGTCGTCGCGGTGACGGCCGGCGGGCTGCCCGGTGCCGCGCCGCGTCGCCGGACCGCGTAGCCGACGGTGAAGTCCACCGCGCGGAGACGTTCGATCCACATGGTGACCTCGATCGGGCCCTCGTCGTGCCGTACCTGCTCCCGGTACTTCACATGCAGGTCGGCCACCACGCAGCCGTCACGCAGCGACGCAGTGGGCCGCTCGTCGTAGAACAGCCACGGAATGCGGGCCTCCTCGATGAGGGTCACCATCCGCGCGTGGTTGACATGGGCGAAGACATCCATGTCGGACCACCGGATCGGCACGTCCACCACATAGCCGTCGTCGGTCACACGTCCGTCGTCGATGTTGACCACCGGAATCCTTTCGCCGCGCTGGTCGATGGGCGGCACCAACCCTACTCGGGCCGCCACTCACCGGATGATGCTGCGCAACTGCCGCGCCGCCACCGACAGCGTCGCCAGATCGAGGGTGCCGGATTCGGTGATGTCGGCGAGCATGCCGCGAACCCGGGCCAGCCGTGCGGCCTGCGACAGTTCCCACTCCTCGATCTTCTCGGCCGCGGTCTCGTCGGGTTCGCCGACCTCGAGGATGCGCTGGGTCAGCGAACGGAGCGCACCATGCAGATCGTCCCGTAAGGCCAAGCGCGCCAACGCATGCCAGCGATCCCCGTAATCCAGATCGGACACCGCGTTCAGGAGCTTCTCGAGCCCGAAATGCTCCATCACCGCGAAGTAGAGTTCGGCGGCCTCGGTGTGCGCCCGCTCGGTGATCTCCGAGACGTCGATGATGTCGAGAAGACAGAAGCGGTGCAGGCTCACGGCCACGTCCTGCGCCAGGGCGTCGTCCGCGCCGCCCGACCGGTACCGCTCGGCACGCGCGGCCACCTCGGCCCGGGAACTCTCCCCCAGCCACCCGGCGAGGCCGCCGGTCAAGTCGGCGACGCGAGCCCCGTAGCGGGTGATCTCGGCACGCATGGCGAGTGGTTGCGGCCGGATGCTCAGCATCCATCGGGACGCCCGGAACACCAGGCGGCGCGCATAGAGCGTCATGTCGTCGATGGCGGACACCGATGCGTCCGACGACCGGATGCGGTCGAACAGGTCGTCCATACCGAAGATCGACGTGGTGGCGACGTAACTGCGTACGCCCTCGTCGGTGGACGCACCACTGCCCTCGGCGAGCCGGAACAGATGGGTGCCGCCCGCCTTGTCGATCACGTCGTTGACCAGCGAGGTGGCGACGATCTCGCGGCGCAGCCGGTGCGTGGCGATCTGATCGGCGTACGGGGCGTGCAGGGGCTCCGGGAAGTAGTTCGTCAACCGCGCATCGAAGACCTCGTTGTCCGGCAGTTCGGTGCCGAGTAGGTCCGCCTTGGCGCTCAGCTTCACGTGGGCCATGAGCGTGGCGAGTTCGGGCGAGGTGAGCCCGCGGTGCAGATCGCCCGTGAAGCGCTTGCGGAGTTCCGCCGGCGTCGGAAGTGCTTCCAGCGCAAGGTCGACACCCCGATTGCGAGCCAGGTCGGCGAGCTGGCGGGTGTGCACGTCGACGCGGTTCTCCGCGACCGCCCGGCTGAACCCGAGTTCGGCGTTCTGTGCGATGTTGTCGGCCAGCACCAGCCGGGACACCTCGTCGGTCATCGACTCGAGCAGTGGGTTGCGTTCGCCGGTGGCCAGTTCCCCCGAGGAGATGGCCGAGGACAGCAGGATCTTGATGTTCACCTCGTGGTCGGAACAGTCGACACCCGCCGAGTTGTCCATGGCGTCGGTGTTCACCCGGCCACCGGCCAGATCGAATTCGATGCGGCCCCGTTCGGTGGCGCCGAGGTTGCCGCCCTCGCCGACGACCTTGGCGCGCAATTCGTTTCCGTTGACGCGGATCGCGTCGTTGGCCTTGTCACCGACCTGGCTGTCCGATTCGGTCGACGCCTTGATGTAGGTGCCGATGCCGCCGTTCCACAGCAGGTCCACCGGCGCCAGCAGCGCGGCGCGTATCAGTTCCGGTGGGGACAATTCGACGATCGCGTCGCCGAGACCGAGCGCCTTCCTCATCTCGGAGGTGACCTCGATGGATTTCTGGTCACGCGGCCACACCCCGCCGCCCGCGCTGATCAGGGACTGATCGTAATCGGCCCACGACGACCTCGGCAGCCGGAACAGACGGTCCCGCTCGGCGAAGGACGATGCCGCATCGGGATTCGGGTCGATGAAGATGTGCCGGTGATCGAAGGCCGCGACCAGACGGATGTGCTCGGACAGGAGCATCCCGTTGCCGAAGACGTCGCCGCTCATGTCGCCGATGCCGACGACGGTGAAGTCCTCGGTCTGTGTGTCGACGCCCATCTCACGGAAGTGACGCTTCACCGATTCCCACGCACCGCGCGCGGTGATGCCCATCGCCTTGTGGTCGTAGCCCGCCGAGCCGCCCGACGCGAACGCGTCGCCGAGCCAGAATCCATACTGTGCCGCAACGTCATTGGCGATATCGGAGAACGCCGCGGTGCCCTTGTCGGCCGCGACCACCAGGTAGGGGTCGTCGGCGTCGCGGCGCACCACACCGGGTGCGGGGATGACCGCACCCGACTGATGGTCGATGTTGTCGGTGACGTCGAGCAGACCCGCGATGAACGCCCGGTAGCACGCCACTCCCTCGGCGCGCTGCGCGTCGCGGTCGGCCGCCGCATCCCCGGTGGCCGCCGGAGGCCGCTTCACGATGAATCCGCCCTTGGCACCGAGGGGCACGATGACCGCGTTCTTCACCGCCTGAGCCTTCACCAGTCCGAGGATCTCGGTGCGGAAGTCGTCCCGGCGATCCGACCAGCGCAGGCCCCCGCGGGCGACCGTGCCGAATCGCAGGTGCACCCCCTCGACGCGCGGTGAGTACACGAAGATCTCGTGCAGGGGTTGCGGTTGCGGAGCCTGCGGGATCTCGCGGGTCCGCAGTTTGAACGACACCACCTGGCGCCGTTGGCCCGCATCGTCGGTGACGTAGAAGTTGGTGCGGGAGGTGGCGTTGAGCACCGACAGGAAGGCCGAGAGGATGCGGTCCGCGTCGAGACTGAGCACCTCGCCGACCGCACATTCGAGATCGGCCAGCACCTGCGCGCGACGATCCGGATCGGCCGAGTCGGGATCGAAGGACACCGCGAACAGGTCGACGAGGCCCCGCGTCACCGCGGGATGATCGCCGAGGACGTCGGCGACGTGACTCGTGGTGTAGGAGAAGCCGCACTGCCGCAGGTAACGGGCACAGGCGCGCAGCATCGTCACCGACCGCCAGTCCAGACCGCAGCGGAGTACCAGTTCGTTGAGCGCGTCCACCTCGGCGTTGCTGCGCCAGAGTTCTTCGAAGGCGTCGGTGAACCGGGTCGACAGATCGTCGGCGTGCGCCTCGTCCACTGTCATCCCGGATGCCAGGGTCACCCCGAATTCGTAGACGCCGCAGGTGATCCCGTCGGCGCGGATCACCGAGTAGGGATGTTCGTCGAGCACGTCGAGGCCGAGACTGTGCAGCACCGGCAACACGTCGGTGAGCGTGGCGGTCGCGTCGCAGAGGTACACCGTGAACACCCAGCGCTTCCGGATGTCGTCGGCCGCGCCCTCGGAGGGTTCCGGTTCGGTGAGGGTGACGGTGATGTCCCCGGGCCGGAGTCCGGCGACGTGCCGTAGGTCGTTGACCGCGTCCTGCGGAGTGCGCTGGTCCTTGTACGCCGCAGGCAGTGCGGGCAGCATGCCGAGTAGCTCCTCGCCACTGCCCGCGAGTTCGCGCACACGCTCGTCCCAGGTCCGGATGATGTCCGCGAGTGCCGCCTGGATGCTCGCATGCCGTGGACTGCCGGTGGCGAGGGAGCCGAGCGCACGAGCGGCCGCGGCGTCCACCCGGATCAGCACGCTGAGCAATGCCAGCGGCATCTCGCTCACCCGCGCCGTGTATTCGAGAGCGGAACCACCGAGTTCGTCGAGAAGGGTGTTCTGCAGAGCGAGTCGCGTCGCGGTGGTGTAGCGGTCGCGCGGCAGGTAGACCAGCGCCGAGGCCATCCGGCCGTCCGGATCGGCGCGGACGAACAAGCGAAGGGACCGCGTCGCCACGGCGTCGAGCATCTCGGCGATCTGTGTGCCGAGTTCATCGGCGCTCACCGAGAACATCTCGACGAGCGGATAGTTCTGCAGCAACTCGAGCATGGACTGACCGGCGTAGGACCCCTCCTCCATGCCGGCCGCCTGCAACACCGCACGTGCCTTCTCACGCAGAACCGGTACCTCGAGCACCGTCTGGTGCAGACCCGAGGAGGTGAACGTGCCGAGGAAGCGGTGTTCGCCGATACGTCGGCCATCCTGCGAGAACGCCGGAACCTGCAGCAACACCGGATAATTCGAGCGCAGGATGCCCGTCCGGCGGAAGACCCGGGAGACGCGGGGCATCGACGAACCGTCGGCCAGCGGCGAACAATCGGCGGACACCTGCTCGCTTCGCCACACACCGAGCGCGTCGCGCCCGTCCGTGCCGGCCTCGTCGGATGCGTACACATGCCCGAGCGGCAGGAAGTGATTGCCTGCGAACCACTCGATGAGCTGCCCCTGCTCGTACCGCTGCGGGTCGTCACCGGCCGCGGCGGCACAGGACTCGGCCAACGCGCGCAACCGGTCCCGCATCGCGACGGCGTCGTGCCCCACGTCGTTGACCCGCTCGATCACCTCGGCGACGTCGGTCCGCAACGCCGCGAGATCGATGTCGGCGCGCTGGGACTGTGCCGAGACGCAGATCCACGATTCGGAGACCGCGCCGGGTTCGTCGCCGATCCGTTCGAGGGTTCCGTCGTCGGCACGCACGACGGGCACGATGGGATGATCCATCCGGCTGACGACCAGGGCATGTGCCTCGATGGTCGCCAGCACCGCCTCCACCAGAAGTGACATGTCGTCGTTGACGACGACGATCTCGATCCCTCCGGACCCGGTCGACGATACGTCGACCAGCGGATGACCGGGCCGGCGCCGGTGCGCGACCTCGAGATGACGCCGCACCCGTTCCACGTCATCGCTGTCGTGATCGGCGGGATTCGGCGAGGGCGCACCATTCGCCGACATGAAGTAGCTCGCAATCGCCTGCGGCAGAAGCGATGTCGCCTGTGACATCCGCGGTCCCCCATGACTGTGGAGACGCCGGGATTCGAATGTGCGCTCCGATCGTGGCCCTGTCAGGGATCGTAACCCCTACCGGCGAGTCGGGTGGGATGTCGGCGACTCATCGCGACCGCGGATTCACTCCGCGAACATCGGCCTCGGGTCGAAGGTCACGCGCACCGCGGTGATCCGGCCGTTCTCGACGTGAGTCCAGTTGGCCACCTGCATCGGGGGTTTGTCCCCTATCCGCAGCTCCGACCAGGTCACGACGTCCGTGTCGTCGGCCAGACGCATCCGCACGTCGTTGCTCGTCGTCGCCGCGAACATGCCGGCGAGACCCACCAAGAATTCATCCGGGCCGCGTGTGGAGCCGAGTGCGCCGTCGAAGGTCACGTCCGGGGCGAGGTGGTCCCGCAACGGTTCCGGATCACCCGCCGCCCAACTGTCGAAGTAGAGTTCCGCGATCTCTCGGGGTGTGCTGTGTGGTCGTGTCGTATCGCTCATGCACTCGATGGTCACCCCGCTGAAGCCATACGTCCAACAGCTGAATCCGATCAGACCTATCATTAGTGGTTATGGAGCTTCATCAGCTGCGTTATGCGGCCGAGGTGGCCCGGCAGGGATCATTCACCGCGGCGGCCGACGCCGCGCACGTCAGTCAGTCCGGGGTGTCGGCCCAGGTCGGCAAGCTGGAACGGGAGCTCGGCATCCGCCTGTTCGAGCGGGGTACCCGGCTGGCCGGTCCCACCCCGGAGGGACTCGCGCTGCTGCCACACATCACCGCCGCCCTATCGGCGGTGGAACGGATCCGGGTGACCGCCGACGAGCTCGCGGGCCTCACCCGCGGTCAGGTGCGGATCGGCACCGTCATCGGCTGCACCATCCCCGGCTACCTGAACGCTTTCGCCGAGTTCCGGCGCGACCACCCGGGAGTGACGGTCACCGCGAGCGAGGGGAACTCGGCGGACCTCGTCGCCGGGCTCGCCGACGGCACGCTCGACGTCGCCCTGGTCGCGCACGCCGAGCCGTTGCCCGAGGCCTTCGAGGTACACACCGTCATCGACGAGCCGCTGGTCGTCGGTGTGCCTGCCGATCACCCGTGGGCGCGGCGACGATTCGTCACCCCGTCCGATCTCGTCGACTGCGACATCCTGACCTTGCCACCGGGCACCGGCGTGCGATCCGCGCTGGAGAAAACCTGCGCCGCAACGGGACTCGCTCTGTCTCCGGCTGTTCAGGTGCATTCCCCCGACGCCGCCCTGTCCCTGGCGGAACAGGGAGCGGGGGTCGTCGTCCTGTCGGCGTCGATGGTCGAGGCGCCACTGGTGGCCGTGGATCTTCGCGGGTCGGCGCGTACCTCGCTGTCACTGGCCGTACGCAGCGAGCCGGGTGCGGCGGCACGGGCTTTCGCCCGCACACTGCGCACCCGGCTCGGCTGAGTCGGCGGCCGACGGTCGCTAGTCGCGGGTCAGCTTGCGATGCGTGACCCGATGCGGCCGGGCCGCGTCGGCTCCGAGGCGCTCCACCTTGTTGGCCTCGTACGCCTCGAAGTTGCCCTCGAACCAGAACCACTGTCCCTCTTCGACATTGCCCTCCCACGCGAGGATGTGGGTACAGGTCCGGTCGAGGAACCAGCGGTCGTGGCTGATCACGACGGCACAGCCGGGGAACTGCTCGAGGGCGTTCTCCAGCGAGCCGAGGGTTTCGACGTCGAGGTCGTTGGTCGGCTCGTCGAGGAGGATCAGGTTGCCGCCCTCCTTCAGGGTGAGCGCGAGGTTCAGGCGGTTGCGCTCACCACCGGAGAGCACCTCGGACCGCTTCTGCTGATCCGGCCCCTTGAAGCCGAAGGCGCTCACATAGGCGCGTGACGGCATCTCGTTCTGGCCGACCTCGATGTAGTCGTTGCCGTCGGAGACGACCTCCCACACCGACTTCTTCGGATCGATGTTCGCGCGGCCCTGATCGACATAGCTGAGCTTCACGGTGTCGCCGACCTTCACGGTGCCCGAGTCAGGCTCCTCCAGACCGACGATGGTCTTGAACAGCGTCGTCTTACCGACACCGTTCGGACCGATGACGCCGACGATGCCGTTGCGCGGCAACGTGAACGATAGATCCTTGATGAGCACCCGTCCGTCGAAGCCCTTGTCCAGGTTGCTCACCTCGACCACCACGTCGCCCAGACGCGGCGGGGTCGGGATCTGGATTTCCTCGAAGTCGAGCTTGCGCGTCTTCTCCGCCTCTGCGGCCATCTCCTCGTACCGCTGCAGACGCGCCTTGTTCTTCGTCTGGCGGGCCTTCGCACCGGAACGGACCCAGGCCAGTTCCTCCTTGAGGCGCTTCTGCAGCTTCTGGTCCTTCTTGCCCTGGACCTCGAGACGCTCGGCCTTCTTCTCCAGATAGGTGGAGTAGTTGCCCTCGTAGGGAATCAGCTTGCCGCGGTCGACCTCGCAGATCCACTCCGCGACGTGGTCGAGGAAGTAGCGGTCGTGAGTGACGGCCAGCACGGCACCCGGGTAGGACGCGAGGAACTGCTCCAGCCACAGGACACTCTCGGCGTCGAGGTGGTTGGTGGGCTCGTCGAGGAGCAACAGGTCGGGCTTACTCAGCAGCAGCTTGCACAATGCGACACGACGACGCTCACCACCGGACAGGTGGGTGACCGGCGAATCCCCGGGCGGGCAGCGCAGAGCGTCCATCGCCTGCTCGAGCTGGGAATCCATATCCCACGCATCGGCGTTGTCCAGATCCTCCTGGAGCCGGCCCATCTCCTCCATGAGCTCGTCGGAGTAGTCCGTGGCCATGAGCTCGGCCACTTCGTTGTAGCGATCAAGCTTGACCTTGATCTCGCCCATGCCTTCTTCGACGTTCTCCTTGACCGTCTTCTCCTCGTTGAGGGGCGGCTCCTGCAGGAGAATCCCGACCGTGGCCTCCGGATCGAGGAAGGCCTCGCCGTTGGACGGCTGGTCGATGCCGGCCATGATCTTCAGGATCGACGACTTACCGGCGCCGTTGGGACCCACCACGCCGATCTTGGCGCCGGGGAAGAACGACATCGTGACGTCGTCGAGGATGACCTTGTCACCGTGCGCCTTGCGCACCTTCTTCATCGTGTAAATAAACTCGGGCACGCCCTGACCTCTCTAGCTGCATCGACGGGTGGTGGGACCGCCAAGACCTCACCGGCTCCGTCGATATCCGGAGCAGAGGCCTTCTCGTGGGTCCTTCGGTGTCACGATCAATGATCCAGTGTAGTCACGTGCCCGATTGCCGCCGACGGGCCCGCAGGTCGAGCTGGCCGGCTCACTACTATCGAGGGATGCCAGTCGTCTTCGACGAGGCCGCCGACGAACTGTACGGTCTGCCGCCCGCGGAGTTCGTCGCCCGCCGCACCGCATTGGCCAAGCAGGCACGGGCGGACGGCGACCGCGCGGTCGCGCAATCCATCTCGAGTCTTCGACGGCCGACCGTGGTCGCCTGGATGTTGAACCTCTGGTCGCGTAAGCACCCGGACGAGATCGAGGCCTTCACCACGTTGGCCGCCGACCTCGCCGACGCCCAGCGGCGCGCCGCGGTCGATCGGATGCGTGAGCTGTCCGACCGGCGTCAGGAACTTATCGCCGATGCGCTGCGCGGACTGTCCGCCATCGCCTCGGAGAGCGACGCGAAACTCACCGACAGCGTCCTTCGCGAGGCCGCGCAGACGCTGCGCGCCGCGGTGGCCGACGAGTCGGTGAACGACGATCTGCGTCGCGGACGCCTGGTGACCTCCGCGGAGTACAGTGGCTTCGGTCCGGCCGGGCTGGTTGCCGTTCCCGATGCGGGTACACCGGTCCCGGCTCCGGCTCCGGGTGATGGCCCTGGCGACGCTCCGGCCGACGACGGGTCGCCTTCCGACACCGTCGCACTCCGTGCGGCCGCGGAAGCGGAGGTGACGGCCGCGGAATCCGCGGAGAGCGACGCCCGGCACACCCGTGACCGCGCCCGTCAGGCACTGACCGATCTCCACCGCCGCGCCGACGAACTGTCCGCGACGGTCGAACGTCTGCGCGCCGAATTGTCCCGCCACGACGCCGAATTGCGCTTCGCGCGCCGGCAGGTCGATTCGGCGGAAGCCGAATTCGCCACTGCCACCGAAGAACTCGAAGCCGCCACCGAACGCGCCGAACACGCGCGCGCCACGCTCAGCCAGCTCTCCCGCCCCTGATCCGACACGTTCTCGCGACCTCGCCTCGTTCCCGCGACTTCGGCCGAGGTCGCGGAAGCGAGTCGAGGTCGCGGGAACGGAACACTAAGCGGCGGACTGCTCGGGCTCCTCCGCGGCCTGCGGCAGCCCGTTGCCCAGGTACGACACCACGCATCGGCTCAGATCGAGTCCCACCGAGTTCGCGGACATCTCCAGATCCGAGCGCTTCTCACCGTCGGCGGTCAGGTACTCGTTCGTCTTGATCTGACCGTGCGCGATGATCGGCCTCCCCTTCTCGACAGCGGCGGCCACACCGGTCAGCAGTCGGCGCCAGCAACTGACCGTCAGATACAACGTCGGCCCGTCGACCCATTCCTGGCTGCGTTTGTCGATGCGCCGGGAATTGCACGCGACGCGAAAGGAGATCACCTCCTCACCCGTACTGGTCCGACGGCGGCGCGGCTCCGACACGACGGTGCCGATCACGGTGGTGTAGGTCTCGAACATCCTCGACTCCTCCGATTCCCCGGAACCCCCCGTGGAGATCCGGTCCGTCACGGTTGTCGTGACTGGAATCAGCATCGACCACGGACCGCCCCGGAAACGTGCCGCGGAGCAATCTGTGGATAGCGGAGCCGGTTGTGGATCAACGACCGCGGTTGAGTTCCTTGAGCATGTCGTTGTAGTCGCTGAGATCGGCATCATGGTCGCGTACCGATTGACGGTCGAAGCGGCGGGCCTGTTTCTCGTCCTGCCGCCGCCACTGCACGAGCAACGCGATCATGATCACGACTAGCGGCACTTCGCCTGCCGCCCAGGCGATTCCACCACCGACGCGCTGATCGTCGAAGAGGTCGTAGGACCACGGCAGAGCGAGGCTCCGATAGTAGGTCTCGGCGATCACCGCGCTCGTCATCATCAGGGCGACACCGAAGAACGCGTGAAATGGCAACGACCCCCACACGATTCCGAGTTTGGCGACCGGCGAGACGGTGCGGGGTGCGGGATCGATCCCGATGACGAGCCAGTAGAAGAGGTAGCCGGACAGCAGGAAGTGCACATTCATCAGGATGTGCGCCGCGTGGTACCGCGTGACCATTTCGAACAGCCCACCCAGGTACAGGACGTAGAAGCTGCCGACGAACATGACCGCGGCGATCGCCGGGTGGGTGAGGAATCGCGAGACCGGACTGTGAATGGCCGTCTGGATCCATTCGCGCGGGCCCGGCGGGTTCCCGCGTCCCGCGGGCTTCAGGGCGCGGAGGGCGAGCGTGACGGGACCACCCAGCACGAGCAGCACCGGGATCATCATCGACATCAGCATGTGGGCGATCATGTGGACGCTGAACATCGCCGGTGCGTAGCGGCCCAACCCCGACGACGTCGCGAACAACAGCAGCAGGCACCCCAGAATCCAGGCGACGGTTCGGCCCACGGGCCACTCGTCGCCGCGCTTGCGCAACCGCAGCACACCGCGCAGATAGACGACGGCGAGCACGATGGCCAACGTTCCGAAGAGCAGGTCGAAGCGCCAGTCGAACAGGATTCGGGCGAGGGTCGGCGGACCGTCGATGCGGTATCCGATGGTCACCTCGGCCGGCGTCAGTTGCGCGTTCTGATCCGTCGGCGGCGGCGTGATCGACAGCCCCGCGGCCAGGCCGAAGGTGCCGGCGAAGACCAGCGCCTCGACGATCGCGTAGCGGACGAACACCGACTTCTGCGCCACCTCACCGGCCAGACTGCGCATCGTGGCCTTGCGATGCCACGCGCCGATCGAGCCGAGCACCACGAGCGCCACCGCCTTGGCGACGATCAGCCATCCGTAGGTGGTGGTGACGAGGTCCCCGACGGACATCCGGACCAGGGCGTTGAGCACTCCGCTGAGGCCGACGACGATGATGCACCAGAACGCGATTCGCGAGAATCGACCGACGGCCAGCACCCGCCATCGGCCGTTGCCCAGTGCATAGACCAGGACGGCGATCAGGCCGCCCATCCAGACCGTCGCGCCGACGATGTGCAGGATCAGGCTGTTGGTGGCGACATCATGGTTGCCGCCCGACGACGAGTGCCCGGCCAGCGCCGACGGCATCAGGCTCAGCCCGGCCAGCAGCAGCACCAGAATGGTCCATCCCCAGCGCAGCACCACGCGGGCGACGATCGCGGCGAGCACCGCGAAGATGGCGGTCCACAGCCAGTTTCGGGCCCCGGCCACCTGCCCGTAGGCGTTGAGGAGGTTCGACGGCTCCAGCACCGTGCCGAGGGGCTGGCCACTCACATTCGACAGCGTCAGCGGGATCAGCAGGAGCGCACAGATCGCCCAGCCCAGAGCCGCCCGGGAGGCGATGCGCACCGCGCGGTATCCCCCGACGTCGAGCACCCCGTCGGTCTGCGGCGGAACGAAGAAGGCGGCGAACAACGCGGAGCCGACGGCGATGGCGGCACACACCTGGCCGATCGCGGTGATCGTCGGCAACCCGTAGGTCGTCAGTACGCCGGGGTCCGGTACACCCGCGATCTCGAAGGCCGACGACGCTCCGATCGCGGTGACGACGATCGCGACGATGCCGGTGATCCACGTCAGCGCCCAGACGATGCCGGCCACCACGCCGGGTTGCTCCCGCATCGAATCGCGAGGACTCTCGACGGGTGGTGCGGGGCTGACGCTGGTCATGTACCAACTCTAGGACGGGATATACTCGCCCACGCTGCCGCCCCGAGCGGCACACGCCTCCGTAGCTCAGTTGGATAGAGCAGCAGCCTTCTAATCTGCGGGTCGCAGGTTCGATTCCTGCCGGGGGCACCGGTGAATTCCTGCCGCCCTCCGGGCGGTGTGCGCCCACTGTGTGGTGTGAAAGAGATTCACGCGGGCGCACCGGTGAGATCACGCGACGTACGACCCGCGCTGCACGCAACGGTGGCGCCGGCGGCGACGATGGCGGATCGTCGTGGACATGCTTCCCGTACTCGATCTCTCGACCGACGACGTCGACGGATTCCGGACCCGGCTGCGTGAGGCGACGCACACCCGGGGCTTCTTCTACCTCGTCGGCCACGGCATACCCGAATCACGATCGTCGGAGATCCTCTCGCTGGCGCGCGAGTTCTTCGCACTGCCCACCGACGCAAAGGCCGAGATCAGTCAACTCCGGAGTCCTCAGTTCCGCGGCTACTCCCGGATCGGTGGCGAGCTGACGAACGGCACCGTCGACTGGCGCGAACAGATCGACATCGGCCCCGACCGTCCGACGATTCCGGGTGCCGAGGGCTACTGGCGCCTTCAGGGGCCCAACCTGTGGCCCGCCGTGCCCGCGCGATTCCGGCCCGCCTTCGAGGCATGGGACCGCGATCTGTCGGCGGTCGGAATGCGTTTGTTGCGGCACTGGGCCGCCTCCCTCGGCGCGCCCGAGAACGTGTTCGACGAGGCATTCGCCGACCGGCCCGCGACGCTCATCAAGGTGGTGCGCTATCCGGGCACCTCCGACAATCCGCAAGGCGTTGGCGCCCATAAGGATTCAGGCGTTCTCACGCTATTGCTCGTGGAGCCGGGCTCCGACGGACTGCAGGTCGAGACCGACACGGGCGAGTGGGTGGACGTCGAACCCCTGCCCGGCGCCCTCATCGTCAACATCGGCGAGCTCCTCGAGGTGGCGACCGGCGGTTACCTGCGTGCGACCCGCCATCGGGTTCGCTCTCCCGAGCCGGGGAGCGACCGCGTGTCGATTCCGTACTTCCTCAATCCCGCACTCGATGCGAAGATCCCGATCCTCTCGCTCCCGCCGGAACTCACGGCGAAGTCCCGCGGCGTCGAGGCCGATCCGACCAATCCCATCTTCGACACCTACGGCGAGAATGCCTGGAAGTCGCGCACGCGTGCACACCCCGATGTCGCCGAACGTCACCACGGCATCTAGCCGCAACACGCCCTCGGTTCTTGACGCGGCCGGAGACCAACCGAAAACCGTTGCCGCTCAGTTGTTCGCGCGCCAGCACTCCTGCATCTCGCGGATCTGATCCTCGGTGACGATCGGCCCGGACAGGGGCAGCGTGCCGGGCGCCCTGATGCCCTCGAGTACCAGATCCAGGTAGCGCCGCCACAGGTCCGGCGCGACCGGCGCGGCCATGTCGGCGATGGACTTGAGCATCGTCAGGATTCCGTAGAAGTCGGATTCGGCCAGGTCGGCCCGCACCACCCCTTCGGTCTGCGCGCGGTCGAAGACCTGCCGCATGGCGGCGATCATCTCGGTCTTGGCCGCCATGATGTCCGGGTCGTCGTGGCTGATCTGCATGAGCAGTGTGGCCAGGCCCCGATCACCGGCCATCGAGGACACCAGCAGGGTCAGCACGTTGACCATCGCGTGCCACGGATCCGGATCATCGAGCGCCGCACGCGATTCCGATGCGACGGCGTTGAGGTGTTCGGACAACACACCGACGATCAACTCGTCGCGGTTGGCGAACCGGCGGTAGACGGTGCCGATCCCGACACCCGCGCGGACGGCGATGTCGTCGAGTGTCACGTCGAGGCCACGCTCGGCGAACAGATCCCGAGCCGCCTCGATGATGCGCAACCGGTTCCGTTCGGCATCGGCGCGCAGTTTGCGCCCTTCGCCCGATATCGATGTGCTCTCGCTCATATTTCCAGAATAACAAGTGGAGGAATAACCTCCGGATGACGTATGTTCGGTCCATAAGCGGAGGAGATTCCTCCGCCTGGATCTGGAGGTCGAGAATGACCGCTGTCTACGACGATCTCGACGGCATCACCGCCGGGACCGCATCCACCCCGGGGCGTCACCACCGGCTGCGCTGGCTCGTGCTCGGCGTCCTCGGGCTGGCGCAACTGATGGTCGTCCTGGACGCCACCATCGTGAATATTGCTCTCCCCCATGCCCAATCCGCTCTCGGCTTCGGCAACGAGGACCGCCAGTGGATCGTCACCGCCTACGCGCTCGCCTTCGGCAGCCTGCTGCTCCTCGGCGGACGGCTGTCGGACCTCTGGGGGCGGCGCACCACCTTCATCATCGGACTGATCGGCTTCGCGGTGATGTCCGCCATCGGCGGCGCGGCGGTCAACTTCGACATGCTCGTCATCGCCCGTGCCGGACAGGGCGCATTCGGCGCGCTGCTCGCACCCGCGGCACTGTCCCTGCTCACCACCACGTTCACCGACCCGGCCGAACGCGGCCGGGCATACGGCATCTTCGGCGCGATCGCCGGCGGCGGTGGCGCACTCGGTCTTCTCCTCGGCGGCATGCTCACCGAATGGGCCGATTGGCGCTGGTGCCTCTACGTCAACCTGATCATCGCGGCGATCGCACTGGTCGGCGCCGTACTCTTCCTCGACCCGAGCCGCTCCGACCACCGTCCACGACTCGATGTTCCGGGCGTCCTGGCCGCATCGGCCGAACTCTTCTCCATCGTCTACGGGTTCTCGAACGCGGAGAGCAACGGCTGGACCGACTGGGCGACGATCGCCTGGCTCGTCGCGGGCGTGGCATTGCTGGCGGGCTTCACCTGGTGGCAGTCCCGGACCGAACACGCCCTTCTCCCCCTGCGGGTCATCACCGACCGGACCCGCGCGGGATCGTTCCTCGTGATGTTCATCGCGGGCATCGGGATGTTCGGGATCTTCCTGTTCCTCACCTACTTCCTGCAGCAGAACCTGGGCTACTCCCCGATCCGCACCGGGTTGGCGTTCCTGCCGATGATCGCCGGCATGATCCTCACCGCGACGACCTCCACAGCGTTGGTCCTCCCCCGCTTCGGGGCCCGATGGTTGATGACGATCGGCATGCTGACCACCGCCGTCTCCATGGTGATGTTCACGCAGCTCACCAACTCCAGCGCGTACGTCTCCGACATCCTGCCCTGGCTGATCCTGGGCGGCCTGGGCATGGGCGCGGCGGTGGCGCCGGCCATGCAGGGCGCGGTCTCCGGAGTCTCCAGCGAGGATGCCGGGGTGGCGTCGGCGACGGTCAACACCATGCAGCAGGTCGGCGGATCGGTGGGCACGGCATTGCTGAGCACCATCGCCGCGAGCGCCGCGACCTCCTACGTGACCGAGCACGCGGCCTCGATCCCGAATCGCGGCCAGCTCATGTCCCTCGCCGCGGTGCATTCGTACACGACCGCATTCTGGGTTGCCGCAGGCGTTTTCGCGATCGGCGGTGTCGTGGCGGGACTGCTGGTCCGCAACGGGAAGCTTCCCGCCGCACCCGAGGACTCCCTCGCCATGGCCGTCTGACACACACCAACCGGCGAGTGAACGGCCGTCGTCCCACCCCCGGACGGCGGCCGTTCACCTTTCCGTCACGCGCCCGGGGATTGACTTCAGGATATATTCCAACGATCCTCAGAATATGGCGAATGAGACCCCAACGGGAACCTCGGGCAGTTGGTCCGAATTGTTCGATCGATCGCATCGCGCCGCGGTCATCGTCTTCGCGGGCGGCATCGCCCTCTTCGCCACCAACACCTACCTGACCGCGGCGGCACTGCCCACCACGGTCGCCGACATCGGGGGCGAGCGCCTGTACGCCTGGGTGATGACGGTCTTCCTGGTGACGTCCGTGTTGTCGTCGATGCTCGTCACCAGCGCCCTCTCCCGGTTCGGATCCCGCGGATCGTATCTGGTCGCGTACGGCCTGTTCGGTATCGGGTCTCTGGTGTGCGCCGCAGCGCCGACCATGCCGGTTCTGTTGGCGGGCAGAGCAATACAGGGCCTTGGCGGCGGATTGCTGACCGGGTTGGCATTCGCGGTGATCCGTCTGGCACTGCCCACCCGACTCTGGGTGCGGGCCGTCGGTTTCACCTCCGCGATGTGGGGCGTCGGCAATCTCCTCGGTCCGATTCTCGGCGGCCTGTTCGCCCAATTCGACGCGTGGCGTGGCGCCTTCGTCCTGCTGCTCGTCGTCACCGCGGTGATGGCGGTCCTCGCGGCGCGCGCACTACCCGCGGGGCAGACCGGTGACGGGTCGCATTCCACGCTGCCCGTCCCCTCTCTCGCGCTGGTTCTCCTAGCGGTCAGCGCCGTGTCGGTCGCATCCGTCGTGACGAACACGCCGGCCATGGTCGCGCTGATCATCTTTGCGGTCGCCCTCATCCCCCTCTTCCTCGTCGTCGACCGGCGTCGTGTGACCGGGTTGCTGCCACGTCTCACGTATCGGCACGGCAGTCCCCTCAAGTGGATCTACCTCTCGGTCGCGGTCCTGGCCATCGGCTCCACCGCGGAGACCTTCGTACCTCTGTTCGGCCAGCAGATCGCCGGCATGGCGCCGTTGGTGGCCGGACTGCTGGGTGCCGCGCAGTCGTGGGGCTGGTCGGTCGCCCAGTTGTCCAGCACCACGTGGGCGGAGGGCCGACGGGCATCGGCAGCGGTCCGGGTCGCCGGTCCGGCGGTGCTGGCCACCGGCTTCACTCTGTATGGGGCGCTACAGTTCTCGACACATCCGCTGGTCGTCGCGGGCTGGTTCGTGGCACTGTTCATCGCGGGCGCGGGTATCGGCATGGCCTTCCCCCACCAGGCCGCCGCCGCCATGACGATCACCACCGACGACGCCGAGGCGGCTCGCGCATCGGCGGGAGTCAACACCGTCCAGATGGTCGCCAACACCTTCGGCACCGCCCTGGCCGGACTGCTCGTGACCATCGGCGCGACGGCGGGCGGCGGCACCGACGATCACGTCGCTTCGGCCCACGCCCTGACCTTCGGGTTCGCGGCGCTGGCACTGCTCGGGGTGTTCGCCGCCGTCGCCTCGCTGCGCCGCCCTCGCACCGATCAGGACTCCACCGCCGCCCCAACGGATTCCTCGACAGGAGCGACGCATGCCTGAGCAGCAGCCGTACCCGGAAGGGATCTACGCGGAGTTGGGACGCGTCGGGCAGGCCCTGGCCAACCCGGTGCGTCTGCGGCTTCTCGACCTCCTCGAAGAAGCCGAACTCACCGTCGAAGGACTCGCCGAGGCAAGCGGATTCGGAGTCAAGAACACCTCGTCGCAACTGCAGATCCTCCGTGCGGCGCAACTCGTGTCCGCCCGCCGCGACGGCGTGCGCATCCACTACCGGATCGCCTCCCCCGCGGTCTCGGCGATGCTCGGCGCCTTCGAGGCGTTCGCCGGCCAGAACGTGGCGTCGGTGCGCGCCGAGATCGACGAGTACTTCGCCGACCATCGCGACCTGACACCGGTGAGCCCCGACGAACTCGCCGAGATCCTGGCCGACGGCTCCGCACTCGTGGTCGACGTGCGAAGTCCGGAGGAATACGCGCGAGGGCATATCCCGGGCGCGATGTCGTTGCCCCAGAATCGGATACGAGAACTTCTCGACACGCTGCCGACGGATCGGCGCATCATCGCCTACTGTCAGGGCCCCTACTGCCTGGCCTCGCCGCGCGCGGCTGCCGAACTGCTCGCCGCCGACCTCGACACCTCCGTGGTGACCGGCGGCATCACCGCGTGGATACGCAGCGGCGGCGCCATGACGGCTGACGCCACGGCACACTGAGGCGCGGTCACCCCGGCCGGTCGCCGATGGTGAGCACCACGTGCGACGCCGGGCGTGAGATCTCGACGCGCGTGACGCGCCCGTGTTCGACGCCGATGTCGAGGACGGCCATGAGATGACCACCGGGCGCGATGACATGAGCCGCACGACCGTCCACGAACATCGCTGCGCGAGCACGGATCCGGTCGGCGAAGAACACCGTTTCCCCGGCCACCGCATCAGCCCCCATGACGACCGTCGCGGTGCCGGCCGGTACGAGGGCCGGATCGACCGTACGCACGCAACCGGGCGCCAGCAGCGCAAGCATCCGCGCCATGTCTCCGCCGGCGGCGGCCGCGAGGAACGCATCGACGACAGCGGTGTCGGCCGCACGTCCGTCGTCATCAGTCGTCGACCGGGTGATCCGCCCCCGTGCACGACTGGCGTGCTTCTTGGCGCTGTCCGGTGTGATGTCGAGGGCGGCACCGATGTCGGTGAAGGTGAACCCGAAGAGGTCGTGCAGCACATACGCGACCCGCTGCGGCGGGGTCAACCGATCCAGCACCACCAGCAGGGCACGAGATACCTGTTCCTGCTGCAGATATCGCTCATCCGCGGCAACGACGTCGGCGGGAACCGCATCGACCTCGAACTCGACGTCAGTCCGGCGTCGCCGGCTCCGCAACCGGTCGAGGCAGATGCGCGTGAGGATGGTCGTCAACCATGCCGCCGGATTGCGGATGTCACCTCGGGGCGCCGCGGCCGCTTTGAGCCAGGTGTCCTGCACCGCGTCCTCGGCATCGGGCAGCGACCCCAGTAGCCGATGGGCGAGGGCCGTCAAGTGCTGCCGCTCGGCCTCGAAAACGTCGTCGTGAACCATCGGATGTCACCTTTCGGGACCGAGAACCGTCGAAGAGGTGAGACGGCCGGTCTCGTTCCCACCCCGAAGATCCACAGGAGGTCACCGACCATGAGCCTACCGACGATGCAACCCGCTCCGCCGGGGACGCGGCACGCACCCGGATACGCGGGCCGGTGGAGACCATGACGGTGCTGTTCGTCGCGACGATCCTGTGCGTGATCGCCAACGGATTCATCGCAGGTGCCGATGTCGCCCGAGCCGGATTCGTCCTGCGCAACTCCGCCGAAGTCCACGTCCCCGTGTGGACGCTGCCCTACCTCGCCGCACTGAAGCTCTGTGGCGCACTCGGACTGGTCATCGGGCTGACGGCACTGCCCTGGCTCGGCGTGAGTGCGGCCGTCGGCCTCACACTCTTCTTCGTCGGCGCAGTGATCGCCCACATCCGCGCGAAAGTGTTCTACAACATCGCCTTTCCCGGAATGTTCCTCCTGCTCGCCGTGGCGGCCGGAGCGCACCTGCTCGGGCTCGCGGTCGGGTCACCCGAGTCCCTGATGTCCTGACCACAGCACGCCGGCTCGGGTCGCGGCACGGGAGATGAGGTTCCTGATGTCCGGATCGTCCGGGACCGCGAAGGAGGTGTAGGCACCCCGACCTCCGGCGACAGGTGTGCCATAGGCCTTCGCGGCCAGGGTTCCGTCCGGCAGCAGCCTGATGGTCAGTGAGGTGAGGGCGTATTCCACATCGCGCCGAGAATCGGTCCACCGCAGATGCTCCGGGATGGCCACGTTCACCGCCAGCGCACCGACCTCGGGTTCGGTTGTGTCGCCCATTGTCAGGTCGCCCATTGTCAGACGGTACCGCGCCACCGGCCGATGATCGTCATGGCGTGGTAGATCAGCAGCGCCGCGGCCGCACCGAGTGCGATCCCACCGAAGTTCAGATCACCTGCCGCCCAGGTGAAGTCGGCGATTCCGATGACGAGCGGGATGGCGGCGGTGAACTGGTTGACCGGCCGCGAGAAGTCCACCCGATTGGTCACCCAGATGTGCACGCCCAGGATGCCGACGAGTCCGTACAGTGCCGTGGTGACTCCGCCGAGGACGCCCGGCGGCACCGACGCGATCACCTCACCGACCTTCGGGGAAAGTCCGAGGAGGATCGCCGCGATACCCGCAACCCAGTATGCCGCAGTCGAATACACCTTGGTCGCCGCCATGACACCGATGTTCTCGGCGTAGGTGGTGGTCGCCGATCCCCCGCCGCTGCCCGCGAGAACCGTGGCGGCTCCGTCGGCGATCAGCGCCCGGCCGATCGTCGAGTCGTAGTCGATGCCGGTCATCGTCCCCACCGACTTCACGTGGCCGATGTTCTCCACCACCAGAACCAGCACGACCGGAAGAAACATCGGGATCACCGACAGGTGGAACGACGGTCCCTGGAAGTGCGGCAGGCCGACCCATGCGGCGTCGGCGATGCCGGAGGTGTCCACCTCCCCACGCGCCAGCGCGAGCAGATACCCGACGATCACCGCAAGGACGATGGCCAGTCGGCCGAGGAGCCCCCGGAACAGCACCACGGCCACGACGAGCAGAACGAGGACCACGGTCGCCGTGATGGCATCCTTCTCGTAGTTGGTCTTCGCGGTGGGTGCCAGGTTCAGGCCGATGAGCGCAACGATCGTGCCGGTCACCACCGGCGGCATCAGCGCCTCGATCCAGCCGGTCCCCGCGACGTGCACCACCGCCCCGATCAGCACGAGGAGCGCACCGACGACCACGATGCCGCCGAGCGCCGCGGATTGTCCGTGCGATGCCGTGGCGGCGAGGACCGGCGCGATGATCGCGAAACTCGACCCCAGATAACTGGGCAGCCGGTTGCGGGTGATCACCAGGAACAGCAACGTGCCGATGCCGGAGAACAACAGGGTCGTCGCGGGCGGGAATCCGGTGAGAACCGGCACGAGGAACGTCGCCCCGAACATGGCGACCACATGCTGCATGCCGATACCGATCGTGCGCGGCCAGCTCAATCGCTCCTCCGGTGCGATCACCACCGCTCCCGCGTGCGGAGCGTTGCCGTCGGCGTGCTTGCCGTCGACACGTCGCCAGGGACCGAATCCCCGTTCTGGGGTGCGCTTTTCCGGTGCAGTCATGCCGATCAGTGTGCTGGATTCCGACGGGTGACGCCCACAGTTCGCGCCGGACACACGCACCGGACAAGGTGTGAGCACGGTCACGCACCTCAAATATGCATCTGATATGCCGATTATGGTCTACTCGAATCATGCAGTTGACACGATTCACCGACATCGGGCTCCGCGTGGTCATGCTCCTCGCGGTCCGGGGTGAATCAGCCTCTGCCACAAGTTCTTCCGAGTATCGCGCGGTCACCACACGCGATCTCGCCGACGAGCTCGCCGTCTCGTACACCCATATCGCCAAGGTGGTCAGCAGACTCTCCGAGCTCGGTGTCGTCCATGCGCGGCGCGGCCGCAGCGGCGGGCTGGCGATCACCGAGCTCGGGCAGCAGGCCCGGGTGGGCTGGCTCGCGGGTCACCTCGAGGGTGACGGCGAGGTCGTCGACTGCGACGGCCCACAGCCCTGCCCCCTGCGCGGCTCATGCCGCCTCCGCGGTGCCCTCGCCCGGGCCCGTCGAGCCTTTTTCGCCTCGCTCGACGAACACACCATCGCCGATCTCGTCCGGGATCCCGGCAACGGCGTACTCATCGAACTCCTTCCACCTCCACCGATACCCGCCCAGGCGGGTCCCCACGCTGCCGAATAGGACTCGGCACCACCGAGATCCCTCCTCGAATCCCCCCGACGAGGATTCCGCCCGGAGGAATCTCCCAGCAGAGCGGAGACACCATGCTCACCGAATCCCAGCTCGCCACCGTTGCGGCCACACTGCCCGCGGTCCACGGGGCTCTCGACGACATCACCACCGGCTTCTACCGGAAGATGTTCTCCGCGCGGCCCGAACTGCTGGACGATCTGTTCAACCGCAGCCACCAGAAGACCGGCGACCAGCCCAAGGCACTGGCCGGCTCCATCGCCGCCTTCGCCCAGTTACAGCTGGTGCCCGACGCCCAGCGCCAGCGATTCATCCTCGACCGGATCGCCCACAAGCACGCCTCTCTCGGCGTGACGCGTGACCAGTACTCGATCGTCCACGAGCACCTCTTCGCGTCGATCGTCGAGGTCCTCGGTGATGCGGTCACCCCGGAGGTCGCCGACGCCTGGGATCAGCTCTACTGGGATATGGCCGACCTGCTGGTGGCGTCGGAGAATGCGCTCTACGCCGAGGCGGGAGTCGCGCCGGGAGCGGTATGGCGCGACGTCGTCGTGACCGACCGTCAGCAGGTGGCCCCGGACACCATTTCGCTGACACTGTCCGCCCCGGACGGCACCGCATTGCCGGAATTCCGCCCCGGACAATACATTTCGGTTCAGGTGCCACTCACCGACGGTGCGCACCAGATCCGGCAGTACAGCCTCACCGGAGCGCCGTCGACCGGCGGGTGGCGCTTCAGCGTGAAGCTGGCGGGCGAGGTGTCCGCGTATCTGCACGAGCAGATCTTCGAGGGCGACACACTGCACGTCAGTCATCCCTTCGGCGACCTCGTACTACCGGCGGCCCGCGTCCCGGTCGTGCTGGCCTCGGCCGGGATCGGCTGCACACCGGTGATCGGACTGCTCACCGCCATGGCGCAGGAGCGCGACGACCGCCCGGTGACCGTGCTGCACGCGGATCGTTCACGCGATCGCCAACCCCACCGGGGCCAACTCGCGGCACTCGTCGAAGCCCTGCCGAACGGCGAGCTCTATCAGTGGTACGAGTCGACCCGACCCGCCGTCGTCTCGGATCGAATCCGATTGGGACAGATGAACATCGGCGACATCGACATCGCCGATGACGCCCACGTGATGCTCTGCGGCCCCACCGGCTTCCTCTCCGCCGTTCGCGACCAGTTGCTCGACCGTGACGTCGAAACCTCGCGCATCCACTTCGAGACCTTCGGTCCCGAACTCCTCAGGTCGGGCGCGCAATGAGCGCCTCGGCTGCGGTGGCGGTCTCCGCGACATGGATCTGGCTGGGCATGGTGATCGCCATCTCGTTCATCGAGGCCCCGCTCAAGTTCCGGGCGCCGGGCGTCACCCTGCCGATCGGCCTGGGTATCGGGCGACTCGTCTTCCGCGCACTCAACGCCGCCGAGGCCGCGCTCGCGGTGGTGCTCGCCATCGCCGTCGTCCTCGGTTCGTGGCCGGGCAACGCCATACCGGTCGTCGCCGCACTCGTGGCCATCGTTCTGGCAGCGCAACTCATCGCGGTCCGGCCCGCGCTGACCCGGCGATCCGACGCCGTGCTGGCCGGGTACGACGGTCCGCGCAGCAACGTCCACCTCGTGTACGTCGCCCTGGAACTGATCAAGGTCGGCCTGCTCATCGCGACGGGAACACTGCTCCTCTTGTCGTGACACGGACATCGGGACGACCCCGGGCACGGCATCCATCGTCCGGCTCGGGGTCACCGTTCGCTCTCCTCGTTTCGGCGGTGCCCACCCGAGAGCGGCTAGTTCACCGAAGCGATGAGAACCGGGGGTCGGCACGGTCCGCTGACCTGTATATGAACCTTGTTGCATAGTGCATCGTTGCACTGCTACGGTCTGCATATGGCGCTGGAACATGCGATCCTGGTGTCGCTCGCCGAGCGTCCGGGCACGGGATATGAGATCGGGCAGCAATTCGACCGCTCGATCGGCTACTTCTGGTCGGCCACCCACCAGCAGATCTATCGGACGCTGAAGAAGCTTCACACCGACGGTCTGGTCAGCTATGAGTCGATCAGCCAGGACGGCCGTCCGGACAAGAAGGTCTACACCATCTCCGACGAGGGCCGAAAGGTGTTGTCGGAGTGGGTCATGAGCCCCACCGCGTGGCAGCCGCTGCGCAGTGACCTCGGCGTGAAACTGCGTGCCGCCGAATTCGGCGACCTCGCCACCATCCTCGGCGAACTCAAGGCACACCGCGACGAACATGTCGCACGCCTCGCCCTGTTCGCCGGGTTCGAGCGCGAGTACTACCCCGAACCCGATGAGCTGACCGGACGCAAACTGCACCAGTACCTCGTGCTCCGCGGCGGAATCCGCTCCGAACAGAGCTTCATCGACTGGTGTGACGAGGTCATCGCCGGCCTCGAACGCGAACTGAACGGCTGAGGCCGCCCGAACCACAGAGAGCGCGACGAACAGGACCACGACGGTCCGTCCCACATAGGAAGGTCAGCCATGTCAGCCCACACGGCAACCCCGAACCCGCACTACCCCTTGCTGTTCGAGCCCCTGCAGATCGGCGGCACGACGCTGCGGAACCGGATCGTCATGGGATCGATGCACACCGGCCTCGAAGACCGCCTGTGGGACACCGACAAACTGGCCGCCTACTACGCCGAGCGCGCCCGCGGCGGTGTCGGCCTGATCATCACCGGCGGATTCGGCACCTCCCGGACCGGCCTGCTCTCCCCGTTCGCGGGCAAGCTCACCAACCACGGCGACGTCATCCGGCATCGTCGCATCACCTCGGCGGTGCATCGCGAGGACGGCAAGATCGCGATTCAGCTGATTCACGCGGGCCGCTACGGCTATACCCCGTTCAAGGTGGCGGCCGGTTCCGAGCCGTCCCCCATCCATCCGTTCAAACATCTCAAGATGACCGAACCGATCATCTGGCACGTCATCCGGTCCTTCGGCCGGTCCGCGAAGCTCGCGCACAAGGCGGGGTATGACGGCATCGAGATCATGGGTGGCGAGGGGTATCTGATCAACCAGTTCCTCTGCGATCAGACCAACGACCGCACCGACAAGTGGGGCGGTTCGACGGAGAACCGGCAGCGGTTCCTCGTCGAGGTCATCAAGGAGATCCGCAAGCAGGTGCCGCGCGATTTCACCGTCATCCTGCGCCAGTCGATCGCCGACTTCGTCCGCAAAGGCCAGACCTGGGACGAGATCGCGCTGATGGCACGCAAGGCCGAGGAACTCGGCGTCGACGCCATCAACACCGACATCGGCTGGCATGAGGCACAGGTCCCGACGATCGTGACGTCCGTGCCGCGGGCCGCCTTCGTGAAGTACACCGAACGTCTCCGCGACGAGGTGTCGATTCCGCTGATCGCCAGCAACCGCATCAACACCCCGGAGGTCGCGGAGGAGATCCTGCAGCGCGGCCGGGTCGACGCCATCTCGATGGCACGTCCGCTGCTGGCCGACCCGGACTTCGCGAACAAGGCCGAGGGCGGCCGCGGCGACGAGATCAACACCTGCATCGGCTGCAACCAGGCCTGCCTGGATCACGCGTTCGTCGGCAAGAAGGTGTCCTGTCTGCTGAACCCGCGTGCCGGTCGCGAGACCACCCTGAGCCTCGGGCCGACCCGCAAGGCCAAGCGGGTGGCCGTCATCGGCGGCGGTCCCGCGGGACTGTCCGCCGCGGTGTCCGCGGCACAGCGCGGACACAAGGTCGAGCTGTTCGAGTCCGGCGACACCGTCGGCGGTCAGTTCTCCATCGCCGCACGGATTCCCGGCAAGGAGGAGTTCAACGAGACCCTCCGCTACTTCAACCGCCAGCTCGAGGTGCACAACGTCGAACTCCACCTCGGGGTGCGCGCCGACGCGGAGAAGATCATCGCCGCGAAGTTCGACGAGGTCATCATCGCCACCGGCGTGACCCCGCGTATCCCGGACATCGAGGGCATCGATCACCCGATGGTCATGTCGTACGCCGATGCCGTGCTGGGGCACAAGGAGATCGGCAAGCGCGTCGCGGTCATCGGGGCCGGCGGTATCGGCTTCGATGTCACCGAGTTCCTCACCACCGACGAATCCCCGACGCTGAATCTCAAGGAATGGGAACAGGAATGGGGTATCAGCGAAGATCTCACCCGACCGGGTTTCGTCACCAAGCCGCGGCCCCTGCCCGCCACCCGTGAGGTCTACATGGTGCAGCGCAAGAGCGGCAAGCAGGGCAAGACTCTCGGCAAGACGACCGGCTGGGTGCACCGGGCGACCGTGAAGATGAAGGGTGTCGAGCAGATCTCCGGCGCCCACTACGACCGCATCGACGATGCCGGCCTGCACCTCAGCTTCCGCGACGAGAACGGCGCCGTGACCGACACCCGTGTCCTGGAGGTCGACAACGTGATCGTCTGCGCCGGACAGGAATCCGTGCGCGAGCTCGTGGATCCGCTGACCCTCGCGGGCATCTCCACCCACGTGATCGGTGGCGCCGATGTGGCCGCCGAACTCGATGCCAAGCGGGCGATCCGCCAGGGCACCGAGGTCGCGGCGGGACTGGACTGATGACGAGCGCGGCGGGCGACGGCCCGACCCCGGAACGCCCGTTCCCCGAACGGCATTGGGGGTCGGACCGCAACCCGCTGCGCGTTCCCCTGGTCGCGCTGGCGAAGACCCGATTCGGTTCGTCGGTGGTGCGCCGCCTTGCACCACTGGATCGGCGACTCCTGTCCCGGTCCGACGGACGTTTCACCATCCTGGGACCGATCGGCACCCCGACGATGCTGCTCACCACGACCGGCCGGAAGTCGGGGCTCCCGCGCACCTCTCCCCTGCTCTACGTCCGCGACGATCCGCACATCTACGTCGTCGGGTCCAACTTCGGGCAGGATCATCACCCGGCGTGGACCGGCAACCTGCTCGCCGATCCGGCCTGCACCGTACTCACCGACGGCCAGCCGATCGCCGCCCACGCCGAACTGCTCGACGGCGCCGAACGTGACCGGGTGTACCGGCGGTTCGAGGACCTCATCGGCGTGTATTCGGAGTACAAGGGCCGAACCGACCGGGCGATCCGGGTGTTCCGCCTCACCGCCGGATAGCATGGCGCCATGCCGCTTCCCGCACCATCAGAGAACTCCCGCGCCGTCGTCACCGGGGCCTCCTCCGGGATCGGGATGGCGTTGGCCCGTGCGCTCGCGGCCCGCGGCCACTCCCTGATCCTGGTGGCCCGGCGCGGCGACGTGATGACCGAACTCGCTGCCGAACTCACCCGACGCCATGGCGTACACGCCGAGGTCCGGCCGGTCGACCTGTCCGACACGGCCGCCGTCGAGGTGCTCGCCGCCGAACTCGCCGACCGGGACATCTCGATCCTCTGCAACAACGCGGGCATCGCGACCTTCGGTCCGGTCGCCGAACTGGACGCCGACTACGAACGCGCGCAGGTGCGGCTCAACGTCAACGCCGTCCACGACCTGACCCTGGCCGTGCTGCCGTCCATGGTCCGGCGTGGTTCCGGCGGCATCCTGATGGTCGGCTCCGCCGCGGGCAACATGCCCATCCCCAACAACGCGACCTATGCCGCCACCAAGGCATTCGTGAACACGTTCAGTGAGTCGCTGCGCGGCGAGGTCGCCGCCCAGGGCGTGCATGTGACGCTGCTCGCGCCCGGGCCCGTGCGCACCCAGACCCCGGACCCGGAGGACGCGTCGGTGGTGGACCGGATGGTGCCCGACTTCCTCTGGCATGCCAGCGACCGGGTCGCCGAGATGAGCCTGGATGCCCTGGCGGACAACAAGATGCGCGTCGTTCCCGGTGTGTTGTCGAAGGCGATGTCGGTGGCCGGCGGGTACTCCCCACGCGCTGTCGTCGCACCGATCGTCGGTGCGTTCTACCGGAAACTCGGCGACTCCTGACCCTCACACCCCGCGCCGACGAGTGCTGAGATCTCGTTGACACCCGCGTAATCCCCTCCTAGGGCCGGAGAAATACGGCGCCCCGACCATGGCGTCATGACGATCCGGACCGTGTGCGGTTATTGCGGTGTGGGCTGTGGGCTGAACCTCACGGTCCGCGACGGCACCGTGACCGCGAGCGCGGGCGACCCGACGCACCCCGCGAACCGCGGACGCCTGTGCACCAAAGGTGCGACCACCGTGGATCTGCTGTCCGCCCCCGGACGTCTCACCCGCGCCGCGATCCGGACCGACCGGGACACCGAACCCGCACCGGCCGCCCTCGATACGGTCATCACCGCGACCGCCGATCATCTGCGCCGCATCATGGACGAGCACGGCCCGGATGCCGTGGCCCTCTATGTCTCCGGGCAGATGACCCTCGAGGCGCAATACGTCGCGAACAAACTCGCCAAGGGCTTCCTCCGCACCAATCAGATCGAGTCGAACTCCCGGCTCTGCATGGCCAGTGCGGGCACCGGGTACAAGCAATCCCTCGGCGCGGACGGCCCGCCCGGCAGCTACGACGACCTCGATCATGCCGACCTGTTCTTCGTGATCGGCGCCAACATGGCCGACTGCCATCCGATCCTGTTCCTGCGCATGATGGATCGGGTCAAAGCCGGGGCAACGCTGATCGTCGTCGACCCGCGACATACCGCCACCGCGGCGAAAGCCGATCTCCACCTGCCCATTCGCCCCGGCACCGATCTCGCACTCCTCAACGGGTTGCTCCATCTGATCGTCGAGAACGGTCACCTCGACGAATCCTTCATCGCCGAACACACCGACGGCTGGGACGCGATGGCACCGGCTCTCGCCGCCCATCCACCTGCGCGGGCCGCCGAGATCACCGGTCTGGCCGAGGCCGATCTGCGCCGCGCCGCCGATCTCATCGGACGTACGCGACACTGGGTCAGCCTGTGGACCATGGGACTCAACCAGAGCACCCACGGCACCTGGCACACGAATGCGCTGTGCAATCTCCACCTGGCCACCGGCGCCATCTGCCGCACCGGGGCAGGGCCTTTCTCCCTCACCGGGCAACCCAATGCCATGGGCGGCCGGGAAATGGGCTACATGGGACCGGGACTGCCCGGACAGCGCAGCGCCACCGTCGCCGACGACCGTGCGTTCACCGAGGAACGCTGGGATCTGGCTCCCGGCACCCTGCGGGACGATCCGGGCGGCGGCACCATCGACATGTTCGAACGAATGGCGGCCGGCGAGATTCGCGCCGCCTGGATCATCTGCACCAATCCCGTTGCGTCGGTGGCAAACCGATCGACCGTGCAGGCTGCTCTCGAACGTGCCGAACTGGTCGTCGTGCAGGATGCCTACGCCGGCACCGAGACCTCCGCGTATGCCGATGTGCTGCTTCCCGCCGCCCTGTGGACGGAATCACCTGGTGTCCTGGTCAATTCGGAACGCACACTCACCCTCGCCAACCAGGCGACCGATCCCCCCGGCGATGCACTGCCCGACTGGGAAATCATCTGCCGGGTCGCCCGCGCCATGGGATATCAGCAGGGATTCGACTTCGCTTCCGCCGCCGAGATCTTCGACGAGATCCGCACCTTCTGGAATCCGGTGACCGGCTGGGATATTCGCGGGGTCGATCACGAACGGCTGCGTCACACGCCGGTGCAGTGGCCCGCGCCACCGATGGACGTCGCCGGAGACGAGCCCCGTCATCCGATCCGGTATCTCAACGACGGCATCAGCCAGACGCTGCACCGACGCGAGGACGGCAGCGTGCCCGCGCTCGCGTTCCCGACACCGACACGGCGGGCCCACTTCCTCCCCCGGCCCTATATGCCGCCCGCCGAACTGCCTGATGACGACTATCCCCTGGTTCTCACCACGGGCCGGTTGCCGCATCAGTGGCACACCATGACGAAGACCGGGAGGGTCGCCACGCTGACCAGACTCAACCCCTCGTCGTTTCTGCAGATCCACCCCGATGACGCCGAGCGGCACGGCATCACCGCCGACGACCACATCCGCGTGACCTCCCGACGCGGCACCGCGGTGTTGCCCGCGCGGATCAGCACCGACATCCGTCCCGGAACATGCTTCGCCCCCATGCATTTCAACGACGCGTTCGGCACGGACCTGTCGATCAACGCCGTCACCAACGACGCGGTGGACCCGGATTCCCGGCAACCGGAGTTCAAGGCCTGCGCCGTCGCGGTGGCGCCGATGCCTGCCGCCACGCCGGTTCCTGACACCTCGGTCCCACCGGAGAGCACGGCCCCGATCGACGCCGTGGACGCACTGGCTCACGCCCTGACCACGCCGCCCGCGGAGGTAGGTCCTCTCGCACCCGCCGACGAGTTCTACCTCACCGGTCTGCTGGGCGGCCTGCGGGCGCTCCCACCGACGGATGCGATTCCGGTGCTGCCCGCGTCGGCCCCACTCGCCGGCGGAGTCCGTAGCTGGGTGGACGGACTGCTGACCGGAATCTACTCCCGCATACCGCTGCTCCGATCAGTCGACGCATCAGCGGGTACACCACGTGACACTGTGCACATGGTATGGGCATCTCAGACGGGCACCGCGCAGGAGTATGCGGAGTCCTGTGCACAGTCGTTGCGGGCGCGGGGCATCCACGTCGATCTTGGCTGCGCGGACCGGGTCGACGTCGACTCCCTTTCCGGCACTGTCCTGTTCGTCGTCAGTACGACCGGTGACGGCGACGCACCCGACAACGGCATCGCCCTCTGGGATGCGCTTGCCGACGCCGACGAACTGTCCGCACTGTCCTATGCGGTGCTCGGCTTCGGCGATTCCGGCTACTCGGACTTCTGTGGTTTCGCCCGGAAACTCGATGCGCGACTGTCCTATCTGGGCGCCGAGCGGATCGTCGAGCGTGGCTCGTGCGAGCCGGACTTCGAGGCCACCGCCGACCTGTGGCTCGGACAGGTGATCACGGCACTTGACGAACGCTCCGTCGGAGGTGACGGGTCCACCGTCACGCAGTCCACCGCGACTTCCGGCAGCACCCCCGGCGATTCGCGGTCGAATCCATTGCGCACCCGAGTCATCCACAACCGGCTGCTGAGCGATTCCGGATCGGCAAAGGAAGTACGCTCCATCGCTTTTCACCTCCCGGACGATTCCCCGGGGTATTCACCGGGCGATGCGCTCGGTGTCTGGCCGACCAACGATCCGGCACTCGTCGACGAACTCGTCGACGTCATCGGGTGTGCGGCGGATCAGCCGGTCACCATCGGCGGAGAGGAGATGTCGCTCGGGCACGCCCTGTCGCATCGGCTGGACATCACCCGCGCGACACCGACGTTCATGACCTTTCTCCGCGAACACGGCCGCACCGTCGACTCCGGCACCGACGACCCGCCGTGGGGATGCCAATGCGTCGACCTCGCCCGGGACCACGGGGTCAGAGCATCCGCGCAAGCCTGGGCCGACGCCTTCCGTCCACTCGCCCCACGCCTGTACTCGATCTCCTCGAGCCCCCTCGTCGATCCGAAGCGGGTCGAGATCACCGTCTCCGCAGTCCGTTTCCGCGTCGGGGACACCATCCGGCACGGCACCTGCTCGACCTTCCTCGCCGACCGGGTCGAACCCGAGACCGACGAGGTCGACATATTCGTCAAACGCAACCGTGGTTTCCGCCTGCCCGACGACGACGTCCCGGTGATCATGATCGGTCCGGGCACCGGTATCGCACCGTTTCGCGGCTTCCTCGCCGAACGCGCCGCCACCGGGGCAACCGGCCGCAACTGGCTGTTCTTCGGCGACCAGCACGCGGCCACCGACTTCTACTACCGCGACGAGCTGTCCGAACACCTGGACAGCGGACTGCTCACGAGGCTCGACGTGGCCTTCTCCCGCGATCAACCCGACAAGATCTACGTGCAGGATCGTATGCGGGACAACGCAGGCGAACTGTGGGCGTGGCTGCGCTCCGGTGCACACGTCTACGTCTGCGGCGACGCCGAACGCATGGCCGCCGACGTGGACGCCACGCTGCGGCGGATCGTCGCGGAGCAAGGTCGCCTCGCACCGTCCGGCGCCGACGCATTCGTCGGCGCCCTCGCCGCGGACAAGCGCTATGTCCGGGACGTGTACTGAGCCACCGGCACAGGCGTCCACGACTTCACGACCGGACATACATCGCCGTGAGGAGTCCGTGATCGTCCGGCAATCAACACGGAGATTCCCGGCAACACCATCCCCCTACCGTGAGGCACCATGAGCATCGAGACGTCCACCCCAACCGGCACTTCCACGCAGCCACGAACGTGCGTAGTGGTCGGACACGGCATGGTCGGGCATCGATTCGTCGAGGCCCTCCGCACCCGCGACACCGACGGCGCATTGCAGATCATCGTCCTCGCCGAGGAATCCGACGCCGCCTACGACCGGGTCGGACTCTCCGCCTACGTCGGCGCCTGGCAGCGCACCGAGTTGGCGTTGCCGGGCAACGCGTATGCCGGTGACGACGCGGTCGACCTGCGCCTGTCCTCCCCGGTCACCGCGATCGACCGGGAGAACCGGACGGTGACCGTCACCGACGGCACGATCGTCGGCTACGACGCCCTCGTCCTCGCCACCGGCTCCTATGCCTTCGTTCCGCCGGTACCCGGCCACGACCTGCCCGGCTGCCACGTCTATCGCACCTTCGACGATCTCGATGCGATCAGGACCCGTGCCGAGGCGGCACTCGCACGATCCGACGACGCCGTGGGTGTGGTCGTAGGTGGCGGTCTTCTCGGACTCGAGGCGGCCAACGCCCTGCGCACCCTCGGTCTGAGACCCCATGTGGTCGAAGTGAATCCGCGGCTCATGCCGCAGCAGATCGACGCCGCCGGCGGCGAACACCTGGCGCGGATGATCGGCGACCTCGGGATCGACATCTCCCTGTCGTCCGGAACCGCCGCCATCCATCCGGCCGACGACGGTGACGGACTGCTCGTCACCCTGGCCGACGACAGCACCGTCGACACCGCGGTGGTGGTCTTCGCGGCCGGGGTGCGTCCCCGGGACGGCCTCGCCCGGGACGCGGGCCTCGATATCGCCGAACGCGGCGGCGTCATCACCGACCGTCAGTGCGTCACCTCCGATCCGGCGATCTTCGCGATCGGTGAGGTCGCCGCCGTCGAGGGTCGCTGCTACGGTCTCGTCGGCCCCGGATACGCGACGGCCGAGGTCGTCGTCGACCAATTGCTCGGCGGCACCGCGGAATTCCCGGGCGCCGACATGTCGACCAAATTGAAACTGCTCGGCGTCGACGTGGCCAGCTTCGGCGATGCCCTCGGTACCACGCCCGGCGCACTCGACGTCGTGGTCAGCGACCCCATCAAGGGCACGTATGCGAAACTCGTTCTCTCCGATGATGCCTCGACACTGCTCGGCGGTGTGCTGATCGGCGATGCGAGCGCATACGGCATGCTGCGCCCCCTCGTCGGCTCCACACTGCCGGGTGATCCGGTCGGCCTCATCGCACCAAGTTCCGGTGACTCCCCGGGGCTCGGCGTCGGCGCACTGCCCGACGACGCACAGGTCTGCTCCTGTAACGCCGTGTGCACCGGGGAACTGCGGACGGCCATCGCCGACGGGGCCGCCGACGTACCGGCTCTGAAGAAGTGCACCGGCGCGGGCGCATCGTGCGGCTCGTGTGTTCCGCTGCTGTCCCAACTGCTCGCCGCCGAGGGCGTCACGCAGTCGACGGCACTGTGCGAACACTTCTCGCAGTCACGGGCCGAACTCTTCGAACTGATTCAGGCAAGCGGCATTCGCACCTTCAGCGGACTGATCGAACGATTCGGTACCGGAACCGGTTGCGACATCTGCAAACCCACCGTCGCATCGATTCTGGCGTCGACCGGTTCGGACCACATCCTCGACGGCGAGCAGGCCTCGCTCCAGGACAGCAACGACCATTTCCTCGCCAACATCCAACGAAACGGCACCTATTCGGTGGTGCCCCGGGTGCCGGGCGGCGACATCACACCCGACCAGCTCATCCTCATCGGCGAGATCGCCCGCGATTTCGGCCTCTACACCAAGATCACCGGCGGTCAGCGGATCGACATGTTCGGCGCCACCGTCGAGCAACTACCGCAGATCTGGCGGCGACTCGTCGACGGCGGTATGGAATCCGGCCAGGCCTACGGCAAATCGTTGCGCACGGTCAAAAGCTGCGTCGGCACCGACTGGTGCCGGTACGGCCAGCAGGACTCGGTGCAGATGGCCATCGATCTCGAACTGCGTTATCGCGGACTGCGATCCCCGCACAAGATCAAGATGGCCGTGTCCGGATGCGCCCGCGAATGCGCCGAGGCACGTGGCAAGGACGTCGGGGTGATCGCCACCGAGTCCGGGTGGAATCTCTATGTGTGCGGAAACGGCGGCATGACGCCCAAGCATGCGATGCTGCTCGCCGGAGACCTCGACGGCGACACCCTGATCCGCTATATCGACCGGTTCCTGATGTATTACATCCGGACCGCCGACCGCCTGCAACGCACCGCACCCTGGCTGGAGGCACTCGACGGCGGGCTCGACCATCTGAAGTCCGTCGTCATCGACGACAGTCTGGGCCTCGCAGCGGATTTCGAGGCCGCCATGGGCCGCCACGTCGACGGCTACGCCTGCGAGTGGAAGGGGGTCCTCGAGGATCCGGAGAAGCTGTCGCGCTTCGTGTCCTTCGTCAACGCACCCGAATCACCCGACCCCACAGTGCAGTTCACCCAGAAGAACGGCCGCAAGGTTCCGGTGCTCATCGGATCGCCCGCCATGCCCGTGCGCTGAACCGGTACCGGGGTCTCGATACGGCGACTCGCTGCGCTCGTGGCCTACTCGACCAGCAGAAGCGCCCGCCCACCGCCGATCGAGTAGACCGAGGCGCCAGCCCCCAACCGCTGATCGAGTAGACCGAGGCGCTAGCCCCCAACCGCTGATCGAGTAGACCGAGGCGCTAGCCGAGGTCGTATCGAGATCCAACGGACACGGTCTCGACACGCCCCACACGACGACAGAAGGACCACGCATGACACTCAGCTTCGATCTGCATCACTGGACCCGCGAATGGACGCCGGCCTGCGCGGCATCTGCACTCGCACCACTGCGCGGAGTCGGCGTCCTGTTGCCCGACGGGTCGCAGGTGGCGCTGTTCCGCCTCGCCGATGACTCCATCCGGGCGGTCGGCAACATCGATCCGATCGGCCGCGCCGCGGTCATGTCGCGCGGGATCGTCGGCGATCGCAACGGTTTCCCGGTCGTCCAGTCCCCGTTGAAGAAGCAGGCGTACAGCCTCCTCGACGGTCGCTGCCTGGACGCCGATGGCGTATCGATACCCGTGTACGGCACCCGCATCGGACTGGACGGCACGGTCTTCGTGGCCAACTCCCCCGACGTCCGGTTCGGGTACCGGCCGCGCCGGGCCACCGCCTGACCCGCCATGACGATCCTGCTGGTGGCACACGGCACCCGAAATCCGCACGGTGTGAACCTGATCGGAGACCTCGCGACCGCAGTCTCGCGGCGGATGCACGACACCGTCCGCGTCGCGTTCGTCGACGTGCTCGGCCCCAGCCCGAGCGAGGTGCTCGCCGACCTGACGCATGAACGCGTCGTCGTGGTGCCTGCGTTCCTCTCGAGGGGATATCACGTGCGCGTCGACATCCCCGGCCACATCACGGCTTCCGGACATGCCGATTGCGTTGTCACACCGGCACTCGGGCCGTCACCGGATCTGGCCGAAGCGTTGCTGGATCGGCTCCGCGAGGCCGGCGCCGGCGCACCGTCACCCCGCGCGAGCGGACTGGTCCTGGCGGCGGCCGGGTCTTCGGATCCGCACGCGCAACGCGACATCCGGGTCACGGCGGACACGCTGTCGACACTCACCGGCATGCCCGTCGGGATCGGCTACGCCGCACCACCGGCGACCGGCGAGCACCCGTCGGTGATCGACGCCGTCGAACACATGCGCGGCAGCGGTGCCTCCCATGTCGCGGTCGCGTCGTATCTCCTGGCACCCGGCCTGTTCCAGAATCGGCTCCGGGAGGCGCGGGCGGACATCGTCGCGCAACCGCTGGGGCTACATCCGCGGATCTTCGACGTGGTGTGTGACCGCGTCAGTCGAGCGCGAGCCGATATCCCCGTTTGACGACGGTGGCGATGAGCCCCTTGACCCCCAACGCGGCGCGCAGGCGGGCGATCGCCGCCTCCACCGCATGGGTGTCGTCACTCGCGGCGGGCAGCACCGCCAGCAGATCCTCCCTCGACACCACCTCACCCGGGTTGCGGGCCAGTTCACGCAGCAGCGACATCGCGCTGGGCGGTACATCGCGGGGTTCGCCGTCGACGGTCGCGGACACCGCACGCACCCCCAGTGAGTGACCGTCGACCGCCAACGGCGGCTTGCGCGCAGGGAGATCATCGGCGACCAGGCGGGCCAGCGCACCGAGCCGCATACGGTCGGGGGCGACCGTCTCGATACCGATACGGGTCAGCGGACCGGCCGTCACCGGTCCGACGCAGTACGGAATCACGCTGGTGGACAAGGCATGCCGCACTCCGGCGAGAACTCCCGCGTCATCGGCCCGCATCAACACCGACGCGACCGCCGGCGCCGAGGTGAAGGTGACCGCGTCCACCTGCGCGAGAGCGAGCTGCTCGACCAGCGCATCCAGCGGTCGGGTGTCCTGCGGCAACTCCCACCGATAGACGGGCACACCGACGACCTCCGCGCCACGCGCGGACAACTCGTCGAGGAAGCCCGGCACCGGGTCCCAGTCGTCCGTAGCACCGTGGAGCTGCACCGCGACACGACGGCCGGCGAGATCGTCGGCGGTCAGATGCGTAAGCACCTCGGCCGAGGACTCCGAGACCGGCGACCATTCCTCGCGGAGTCCGGCGGCCCGCAGCGCGCCGGTCGCCTTGGGGCCACGCGAGATCACCCGCGCGCCGCCGAGGGCCGTGAGCAACGTCTCGGCAAGACCCCAGCCGTCCGCGGCCTCGATCCATCCACGAAAACCGATCCCGGTGGTGGCGATCAACAGGTCGGGCGGTGAGGCGATGAGCTCCTCGGTGGCCTGTCGGAGACGTTCGTCGTCGGCCAGCGGCACCATCGCGATGGCGGGGGTCGACACCACGTCGGCACCACGCCTGCGCAGCAGTGTCTCGAATTCGTCCGCTCGCCGGGCCGCGGTGATCGCGACCGTGAAACCGGTGAGGGGCAGGTCGGCGCCCGGTGTGCCGGTGGACGCGGGTCGATCGCTGGGCATGGGTCACTTTCGATCGGGTGTGTGCGGGCTGCAAACAGCTTGCCATGGGGAGGTCTCTCGATGCGACGCACCGACACCGAACACCCGGGGCCGGGGTCCCGGGTGTTCGGTCCGTCCGGAACGATCAGATACCGGCGGGTTCGGGGTCCGCGGCATCCCGCGCAATCGGGAGCCACCGTGTGCGTCCGCCTTCCGCGGGAACGGTCAGGTACACCCGCCAGGTGACGAGCACCGCGATCACGTAGAAGGCACCGAAGACCCAGAAGGCCGCGGTCGCGGTGCCCTGTGTTTGATAGGACTGCCGCAGAACGAGGTTGATGCCCACTCCGCCGAGGCCGCCGATCGCACCCGCGATGCCGATCACCGCACCGGACATGGAACGCGAATAGTGCACGCGCGCAGCCTCATCGAGCCCCAGGGTCCGGGACTGCGCCTCGAAGATCGTCGGGATCATCTTGTACACCGAGCCGTTGCCGACCCCGGACAGCAGGAACAGCGCAATGAACCCGACGATGTACCCGGTCATCGCCGCTCCCGATGCCGCACCCTGCCCGGCACCGGTGGACGCCGCGATGAGGACACCGGCGAAGGCGACCATGCCCACGAAGACCCCGAGCGTGACCCGGCCGCCACCGATCCGGTCGGCGAGTTTCCCGCCGTACACGCGCGCCACCGAGCCGAGCAGCGGCCCGATGAACGCTATCTGCGCTGCATGCAGGGCCGCCTGGGGTGCGGTGTCGCCGCCGGCGATGAAGTTGATCTGCAGGACCTGACCGAAGGCGAACGAGAAGCCGATGAACGACCCGAAGGTACCGATGTAGAGCAGTGAGATCACCCAGGTGTCGCGGTTGCGCACCGCGGCGCGCATGGCCGCCATGTCGACGCTCGGCACCGACAGATTGTCCATGAACAGTGCCGCACCGATACCCGCCGCCGTGAGCACCACCAGATAGAAGGCGCACACCCAGTACGGTTGCGTATTGCCGACGGTGGCGATCACCAGCAGGCCGATGAGTTGCACCGCGGGCACGCCGAGATTGCCGCCACCGGCATTCAGGCCCAGTGCCCACCCCTTCAGGCGTTGCGGGAAGAAGGCGTTGATATTGGTCATCGACGACGCGAAATTGCCGCCCCCGAGCCCGGTCACTGCCGCGCACACGAGGTAAACCCACAGCGGCTGACCGGGATTGGCGAGGATCAGGATGGTTCCGGTGACCGGGATCAACAGGACGAACGCCGAGAAGATCGTCCAGTTACGGCCACCGAAGCGGGCCGTCGCCATCGTGTACGGGAACCGCAGGAGCGAGCCGGTGAGGGTCGCGCAGGCACCGATCAGGAACTTGTCGGCGGGTGAGAGTCCATAGATGTCGGCGGGCATGAACAGCACCATCACCGACCACAGGGACCACACCGAGAATCCGATGTGCTCGGCGAACACCGACCAGATCAGGTTGCGGTAGGCGATCTTCTTGCCGCCCGCCTCCCAGGCGGTCTCGTCCTCCGGATCCCACCGGGTGATCACACGTGAACGTGGCATGGGCTGATTCCTCTCATCAACGGATGCCCCGACGATAGGAATCACGTATTGCCCCAAGGGTTCCCGCGATGACCCCGACGTAACCTCTATCTCACGGTCTCGCCCGCCTCATCGTGAGCCACAGGGCTCGCGTGGCCTCGATACGGCGGCTCGCTGCCTCGGCGCCTACTCGACCAGCGGCAGTCGTCTCCGGGCGCTGATTGAGTAGGCCGAGATGTCAGCGCCGCCGCCGACGACCCGTACCGAAGATCGCGCGACTGATCTCACGGCCCGCGGACGAGGCCGCCGATCGGAGGAAGCTCTGCATCGGCTTGCTGGTGAGCACCTCGGTCAGGATGCCCGGCTGCTCCGGAGTCGGCGCGGGCATGGGTGGCACCGGAACCGATTCGGGTGCCGGCGCATCGGCCGACTCATCCGGCGCAAGGGTTTTCGCCGCCAGCTTCTCGTACGCCGATTCCCGGTCGACGGGCTGACCGTACTTGGCGTACAACGGGCTTGCCTTGGCCGCCGCGGTGATCGCCTCGGCACCAACGGCTTCCATCGACGATCGCGGTGCACGCATGACCGTCCACGCCACCGGTGTCGGTGCGCCCTTCTCGGACAGCACGGTGACGACCGCCTCACCGGTGCCGAGGGAGGTGAGCGCCTTCTCGAGGTCGTAGACCTCGGACACCGGGTAGGTCTTGACCGTCTTGGCGAGAGCCTTCTGATCGTCGGGGGTGAAGGCGCGCAACGCATGCTGGATGCGGGCTCCCAACTGCGACAGCACCTCATTGGGGATGTCGGTGGGCAATTGGGAGCAGAAGAACACGCCGACGCCCTTGGAGCGGATGAGTTTGACGGTCTGCTCGACCTGCTGCTTGAAGGCCTTCGACGCGTCGTCGAACAGCAGGTGCGACTCGTCGAAGATGAAGACCAGTTTCGGCTTGTCGAGGTCGCCGACCTCCGGCAGGAACTCGAAGAGATCCGCCAGGATCCACATCAGGAAGGTCGAGAACAGCGCGGGACGGGACGACTGTGCGCCCAGCTCGAACAGTGTGATGACGCCACGTCCGTCGGCGCCGACGCGCAACAGGTCGGCGGGCTCGATCTCGGGTTCGCCGAAGAACGTGTCGCCGCCCTCGGCCTCCAGGTTGGTCAGCGCGCGGAGGATGACTCCCGCGGTCTGCGTGGAGACCCCGCCGATGGCCTTCAGTTCCGGCTTGCCCTCGTCGCTCGTCAGGTAGGCGATCACCAAGCGCAGATCCTTCAGGTCGAGCAGCGGCAGCGCCTTCTGATCCGCCCAGTGGAAGATCAGACCGAGCGTCGACTCCTGGGTATCGTTGAGCCCCAACACTTTACTCAGCAGGATCGGGCCGAACGAGGTGATCGTCGCGCGGACCGGCACACCGACACCGCCCGAGCCGAGCGAGACGAACTCGACCGGATACGCGGCGGGCTGCCAGTCGTCGCCGGTCTGCGCGGTCCGCTCGGCGATCTTGTCGTTGCCGGCGCCGGGGTTCGAGAGTCCCGACAGATCACCCTTGATGTCAGCCATGATGACCGGGACACCGTTGGCGGAGAGCTGTTCGGCGATGAGTTGCAGCGACTTCGTCTTGCCGGTGCCGGTGGCACCCGCGACCAGCCCGTGCCGGTTCATCATCGCCAGCGGGATGCGCACCTTCGCGGCGGGGTCGACCTGCCCGTCCACCGACACCGTGCCCAGTTCCAGGGCGGCGCCGTCGAAGGCATATCCGGCGGCGATCGTCTGAGCGTCCTGCTTGTCGTCGGTCACGGATGCCCTCTCATCATGGTCAGATCCTCGGTTACCTGAGGAAACAATAGCGGTCGGCACACCGGCGCTCCCCCGCTGACGGCTATCGTTAGCCGCATGCAGGACAAACTGGTGTGGATCGATTGCGAGATGACCGGCCTCGACCTCGGATCGGACAAGCTGATCGAGATCGCGGCCCTGGTCACCGACAGTGACCTGAACATCCTCGGCGACGGCGTCGACATCGTCATACACGCCGACGACGACGCACTCGCCGCCATGCCGGACGTGGTGACCAAGATGCATGCCGCCTCCGGCCTCACCGACGAGGTGCGTGCCGCGACCGTGACCGTCGCCGAAGCCGAGAAACAGGTCCTCGACTACATCCGCACGCACGTCACTACCGCCGGCGCCGTGCCGCTGGCCGGCAATTCGATCGCCACCGACCGCGGCTTCATCGCGCGCGACATGCCCGAACTCGACGCCTACCTGCACTACCGCATGGTCGATGTCAGTTCCATCAAGGAACTGTGCCGTCGCTGGTTCCCGAAGGTCTACTTCGGTCAGCCGGAGAAGGGCCTCGCGCACCGCGCCCTCGCCGACATCCGTGAATCCATCCGCGAACTCAAGTACTACCGCCTGGCTGCGTTCGTCGCCGATCCGGGGCCCGACACCGATCAGCTCGCCGAGATCGTCGCTGACCTCGGACCTGCATGAACACGCCCTGACCTAACCGATTGGAGTTCGGGCACCCGGACCCGCTAGAGTATGTCTCTGGCTCTGGAACCCGGAGAGCGATCCCGGGGTCCCGACGCCGATGGTGGATGTAGTTCAGTTGGTAGAGCACCAGGTTGTGATCCTGGCTGTCGCGGGTTCGAGTCCCGTCATCCACCCCGATAAGTGGGAGGGCTCCGGCGCCCTCCCACTTTTTTGTCTGCGACGACCTCTCCCTACCCGCGCTTCCGGACGCCTACTCCGCTGAGACCAGCACGTTTGCACTTTGCTGAACCCACGCCTCACCCGGCACGTTCCGTTCATCTTGATGACGTAGCATCCGCCGCATGCTGGAGGATCTGAACAAGGCGGCGAAGAAGGTCGGACTGCACGTCGCGGCAGCGAAGAAGGACGACCTGTACTCCGTTCGCAAGGCGAAGAACGCCAAGCTGGTCGCGAAGAACGTCGATGCCGACGAGGTCATGAAGATCATCAAGAAGAAGAAGGACAAGGACTAGCAGGCCGGTCCCCGACCGCCGTCGGAACACAACTCGCCCCCTCCGGAATCGTCCGGCGGGGGCGTTCGTCGTTCCGGACGGCCAAATGAGATGTAGCTCGCCCAATCTGACCCGATGCGAGACAGATCACGCATCACCCGATACGATGCCGTTACTTCAGGTCATTTGACCTAAACATTCGGACGTTAGCGTTTCGACGTCCGCAGCGGCTTGGCAGATCGGGGAATGACCATGGGACAACACATCTCGCGACGCGTCTTCTTGGGCGGCGCGGTCGGTGCGGCCGGCGCGCTGGCCGGAGCCGGGGTGCTCGGCAGCACCGGCCGTGCATCCGCCACGCCGGCACGCGGCAGCGTCGATGCGATCGTTGTCGGAGCCGGACTGTCCGGGCTGTCCGCCGCACGGAAACTCAGCCGCGCGGGTGCATCCGTACTGGTCCTCGAAGCACGTGAGCGGCCCGGTGGTCGCATCCACAACATCCGTTCGGCGCGTACCGGCGCGAATCTCGACGCGGGGGCCGAGTTCGTCGGACCGACGCAGAATCGCATCAACGCGCTCGCCCGCGAATACGACGTGCGCACCATCCCGACCTATAACCAGGGCGACAGCCTGTACTGGCATGACGGCACCGGACATCGGATGTCCGCCGCGGTTCCGGTGCCACCAGTACCCGAAGCGGCCGAGGCGCTCGCCGCACTCGGCCGCGCGCAGGCCGACGCACTCGCGGGATTCCCTGTGGGCGAGCCGTGGAAACACCCAGACGCCGCACGGCTCGACTCGATGACCTGGAAGCAGTACACCGACCAACTCTCGTCGTCGCGCGCCGGTCGTGCACTGAATTCACTGGCGCTGTCGGCCGCGGTGTCCACGCGCCCGGACCAGGTTTCCGCACTCTATTACCTGAACTACATCGCCGCGGCCGGTGACGAACAGAATCCGGGCACCCTGATCCGGCTGCTCAGTACCGACGACGGCGCTCAGGAGCGACTCTTCCAGGGCGGCGCCGCACTCATCCCGATCCGGATGGCGCGGAACCTGGGCAGCCGCATCGTCTACAACGCACCGGTCCGGGCGATCGACACCTCCGGCGGGCGGACCACCGTGACCACCGATGCCGGTACCTTCAGCGGACACAAGGTCATTGTCGCGATGTCGCCGGCCATCGTCGACCAGATCGATTTCCGCCCAGGGCTTCCCGCCGCCCGGACCGGCCTGCATCGCGGGTACACGATGGGCGCGGTCAGCAAATTCGCCGCGCTCTACCGCACGCCGTTCTGGCGCGAGAACGGCATGTCCGGCCAGGTGATCGGCAACGGCACACCCATCGACGTGACCTTCGAGGCCGCTACCGACGGCAATCACATCCTGATGGGATTCATCTCGGCGGATGCCATGCGCCGTCTCGACCATGCGTCGGAGTCGCAGATCGTCCGGGAATGCATCGGCAACTTCGTCGACTACTTCGGACCACAGGCCCGCGAGCACATCGACCACGGCATCTTCAAATGGGATCTCGAACCCTGGTCGCGAGGTGGTCCGGTGGCGACGACGCGGCCCGGCATCCTCACGAAATACGGTCCGGCACTGCGTAATCCGGTGGGTCCCATCCACTGGGCCGGCACCGAGACCGCCGACTTCTGGACCGGCTACATGGATGGCGCGGTCCGCTCGGGCGAACGCGCGGCCCGCGAAGTGCTCGACGCCCTGCGCTGAATCAGCACCCCGAACCGAGGACGACACCATGCCGCGTATACCTGTCGAGGAGCGTCGAGAGCTCCTGTTCGATGCCGCGTTCCGGGTGATCGCGCGTCATGGCGTCGACGGCGCGACCACACGTGCCATCGCCGCCGAGGCCGGCGTCACCCTCTCGACGCTGCATTATGTCTTCGCATCGCGGGACGAACTGCTGGCGGCGCTGGTACAACGCGGCACCGACAACGAGCTCGCACTGATCGCCGAGACCCTCGGTGAGACATCATCGGACGCCCCAGGCGGTATCGAGGGTGTGCGAACCTTCTTGCACGACAGCATCTTCGGATACATCTCGGCCGTTGTCGACGACCCCGACCGGGCACAGGCCCTGATCTCACTGAACCAATACACCCGTCAGTCCCAGGGACTCGCCGACCTCGGCGCCGACCTGTACCACCGCTACTACCAGGCCATCACCGCCGGACTGATCCTCGCCGCCGAGCAGGCGGGAGTGTCATGGTCACGTCCGCCCGCCGAGCTCGCCCCCCTGGTGGTCGCGGCGACGGACGGAATCACCCTGTCCTACCTGAATATTCGTGATCGATCGATCTGCGAGCAGATCGGTGAGGCAACGATCGCACACCTCATCCGACACGTCGGCACCGACGCCTGACGTCTCGCCCCTCCCGGTCATCACCGGCCCGTCTTTCGAGGAGACCCCATGGACATCAGCCGTCGCCACCTGCTGGCCGGCACCGCCGCAACCGCTGTCGCCGCCACCGCGATCGGCACCGGACGGAACCGGGCCGAGGCCGCCCCCGGCGCCGAATCCGGAACGGCCACCGGCTATCTGGTGGGTTGTGGCATCGCCGACATGACCGGCGCCATCGCCGGTCAGGGCATGATGGGATACTCCGACACCGAACAGGTCGCCTCCGGCCTCATGCAGCGCTGCTGGTCACGCGCGTACATCATCGTCGACAGGGAAACCGGCGACCGCGTGGTCTTCGTGACCAGCGATATCGCCTGCGTGTTCCAGTCCCATCACATCGGCCTGATGGGCAAGTTGCGTCGACGATTCGGCGATCTCTACACCGAACGCAACGTCAACCTGAACGCGACACATACCCACGCGTCCTGCGGGGGCACCGCATGGGACTTCGCGTATTCGCTTGCGTCCTACGGTTTCCGACGAAATTCGTACCATGCCGAACTCGAGGGCATGTACCGGGCCATCGTCCGGGCACACGACAATCTCGCCCCCGGCACGATCGCGATCGGCCGCGACGAACTCCACAACGCCAGCCGCAACCGCTCACGGCAGGCCTTCGACCGCAACCCCGGGTCGGACCGCACACCGTTCCCGAACGCCATCGACCCGAGCGTCACCGTTCTGCGTATCCGCCAGGGCAGCACCGACGTCGGCGCCATCACCTGGTTCTCCACCCACTGCACCTCCCTTACCGACGCCAACACCCTCATCGGCGGCGACAACAAGGGATACGCGAGTTATCAATGGGAGTCGGCGCGTCCGGGATTCGTCGCCGCCTTCCCACAGACGAATTCGGGTGACATGACACCCAACCTGAATCTCACGAAAATGCATCCCGGTGGTCCGACCTCCGATCACAAGAAGAACTGCGAGATCATCGGTGACCGCCAATATCGTTCCGGTCGTGCGGCTTTCGACAACGCCCGACCGATGACACGCGGCGGCGTGGACGCCATCCTGCGTTACGTGGACATGTCGTCGGTCGCCGTGTCCGGCACCTACACGCCCGACGGCAGGCCGGCGCACACCACGCCCGCCATGATGGGCGTCGCCGCGGCGGCGACCAGCATGGAGGACAACAACCGGTCGCAGCTGGCCTTCCTCAAAGAGGGCACCACCAATCCCCTGGTCACGGCCATGGGCGGCGGGCGACGGCCCTCGGTGCCGGTGGGCGTCGCCGACATGCAGGCCCCGAAGATCATCCTGTTCCCCCTCGGCATCATGCCGCCCGCACCCTGGGTGCCCCACGTGGTCCCCCTGCAAATCCTCCGGATCGGCGAGATCGTGCTGGTCGGCATACCGGCCGAGGTGACCGTGGTGGCCGGCCTACGCCTGCGCCGCGTGGTGGCCGACGCACTGCGCGTCGACATGGACAACGTGCTCGTCCAGGGCTATTCCAACGCATACACGCAATATGTGACCACCCCCGAGGAATACGACGCACAGCAGTACGAAGGCGGACAAACAATGTACGGCAGGTACACGCTGCCCGCCTATATGCAGGAATTCCATCGCCTCGCATCGGATATGGCCGCCCGTCGCGCACCCGCACGGGGCCCCGCACCTCTGGACAAATCCGGGTTCCAGCCCGATCTCCTGCCGCCCGTGCCGGCCGATCGACCGGTACGCGGACACAGGTTCGGCGACGTCCTGATCCAGCCGGCACCGCGGCGCAGGCCGGGCCAGCGCGCGGTCGTGGAGTTCGTCGGCGCGCATCCGAACAACGACTTCCACACCGGGCACACCTATCTCGAGGTTCAGCAACTCTCCGGCACCGCATGGAAGACCGTTGCCGACGACAACGACTGGTCGACGGAACTCCACTGGCGCAGGCCGCCGGGCCAGGATGCCGCGTCGATCATCCGCATCATCTGGACCGTTCCGCGCGGACGCGACGGCCGATTGACCGAGGGACGCTTCCGTATCCGGTACCACGGCGATCACCGGAGCGCGAGCGGCCGGCTCACACCGTTCACGGCCACATCGGCCGAATTCCGGGTCCACTGATATCTTTTGTGTCGCTAACGATTCCGTTTCCCTCGTCGTCGCCCGATCGACGTACTACGAACGCGCTCTCGGTGGTCCCTTTCCTCTCAGCGCGGGTTAAGGTACTCGCGGGGGTCGACTTCGCATTGTTCACGAATCGGAATCAGGATGGCGTCATGAAATTCTTCAAGGTCTTATTCGTTGCCATCGCGTCCATCGCGATGATGACCGTCGCGGCCGCGACCGCGAACGGTGCCCCCGTGTCGTCCGCACCCACTCACCTCACCAAGGCATCCGCCAACGGATCGCAGATCACCTCGGTCCTCACCAATGCGACCTTCGCATCCGGACAGAACGAGCTGACCGTCCGCGACCGCAAGGGCAGCGTGGTGCAGCATGTCCCGTTGAGCATTTCGCTGAACGGCGTACAGGTTCCGTTGCGCGCCAACGTGAGCGCCGATCGCACACAGGCCACGTTCACGCCGATCCTCAACGCGCAGACGCGTTCGGCCCTCGCCCGCGGTATGCACCCGGTGTCCGCCAAGAAGGACCGTGCGTACTCGAACATGATCTACCACATCAATCGCGGATGGGCCCGTGGCGGCGGAGTCACGACCGCGGTGGGCGCACTGATCGGACTGGTCGTCGGTTGCATCATCATCGTCGGCTGCATCTGGGGTGCCGCTGTCGGCGCCGTGATCGGCGCCGCCGTCGGCATCAACCAGGGTGACCCGCAGGCCGGTCAGTCCGTCCTGACCTGGATCAACACCCCGTAGTACCGGGGCGAACACCCACCTCGTGTCGCTGATGCGCGTCAGTTCACCCTGGCCCGCATCAGCGACACGTTGTAGTCGGTCCAGGTCGACATCGTGAAGTAAAGGTCCCGACCAACCGACCACGGGTGCAGGAATCCTCCGTACATCTGTGGAAAGCGTCCCGAATCCACCAGCGGAGCAGGTTCCGACCATGTCCCCTGCGCCGCTCGTGCGGTCCGCAGCACGATCGCGCTGCGCGTGACATCCAGATAGCTCAATTGCCAACGTCGGGTGTCGGCGTCGTATCGGACCGAGAGTTCTCCCGCGACCCCGAAGAACAGCGGCGACGCGACGTTCCCATCTCTCGCCGGCACCCAGCGACCGTCCCGGAAATATTGGTACGCCGTCTTGTTCAACACGTTGTCGCGCTGCACCCGGGCGAGCCCGACGGTCCCGATCCGGGAGTTGGGCGTGCCGAACATGTAGACGTAGTCCCCCTGCGGCACCATCGCCGACACCTGGAACTGACTCGTGCCGAAAACATTGTCCCACCGGACGTACGGATCCTTGGTCCACGTGGAGCCGCCGTCATCGGAATAGGCGAGGCCGCCGTAATTGGTCAGCCACACGCCGGGAACGGGCGTCCAGGTGCGGACCGACATATAGGTCATGAACTGGCGGTCACCGATCGCGAAGCCGGACGTGGGTATCGTCGTCATCTCCCACCGGTCGACATGATGCGCCGAAAGTACCTGTGCGGCATGACATCTGCTGTCCTGCACCACGGTGTCGATGGACATGCCGTCGGCAAGGTCGCGGTCGGAACTGTGGCCGATGACGTTGCTCCGCCAGTCCCCGCCATTCGCACCGGGCGGCCGGAATCCCTTGCCGAAGGTGTCACCGAACGCGATGGCGATCTGCCCCGGCTTCGACTCCCACATGATGCCGAGGTCCGTGCCGTTGATCTGCCAGCGCTTGTCGGTACGGCTGGTCGACCCCTTGCCCGTCACCGTCGACACCACGTCGACGCCCCCGACACGCGGCGTCGCCGGCTTCGGCGCCGTCGGTGCGGCATCGATGCCGGAGTGCACGGCCGTGGGTGGCGGCGGAGGCGGGGGCGCCGGATCCGGATTCGGTACCGGCACCGGAATCACCTGCGGCGCAGGGTCGAATCCGATCTTCGGGAACTCGATGCTCAGGGCGGGGCCACCGCTACCGGGCTTGGGCTTCGGCGGATCGGTGATGTCCGGGCACGGGTCGGTGCACGGGTTGGCCGGGGCCGGTTCCGACGGAATTCGCACCGGGGGTTTCGGAGCCGAATCCGGCTGCGGTACCGGCACGATGCGCGGATACGGCAGCGGAATGCCGATGCGGTCGGGCACCTTGGGAATGAGATCCCGAGGATCAAAGGGCTTGGCGGGCTTCTTCGGAGGCAGATCGTCGATGCAACCCGAACTCGGCAGCGCCCGATCGGGGGCGGCGGCCACCGTCGCCGGCGTGAGCGTGAGCAGGCCACACGCAAGAGCGGTGGTGCACAACGGAACGGCGAATCGAGACACCCTGGAAGAGCTCATGGCGGCGACGGGGTCCTTCCTCCTGAAAGGAAAAACCTATCACCCGTCGCCGCCATGCTGTCGGAGGTAATGCCCGGTCGTCAGAGCGACCGGGCGATGATCTCCTTCATGATCTCGTTCGTACCCGCGTAGATCTTCTGCACGCGCTGATCGGCCCACATGCGGGCGATCGGGTACTCGTTCATGTAGCCGTAGCCGCCGAAGAGCTGCAGGCATTCGTCGGCGACGGCCATCGCGCGGTCGCTGGTCCACCACTTGGCCATCGCGACCGTCGGGATGTCGAGTTCGCCCACCAGGTGCTTCTCGATGCAGTCGTCGGTGAAGACCCGGGCGATCTTCGCCTCGGTCGCCACCTCGGCGAGCTTGAACTTGGTGTTCTGGAATCCGAAGATCGGGCGACCGAACGCGGTGCGGTCCTTGGTGTAGGCGAGGGTGTGCTCGAGTGCGCCCTCCATGCCTGCCGTCGAGGCGACCGCGATGATCAGGCGCTCCTGCGGCAACTGCTGCATCAGCTGGATGAAGCCCATGCCCTCTTCGGTGCCGAGCAGGTTCGATGTCGGCACCCGCACGCCGTCGAAGAACAGTTCCGAGGTGTCCTGGCCACGCTGCCCGACCTTGTCGAGCACGCGTCCGCGGCGGAAGCCCTCACGGTCGGCCTCCACCAGGATCAGCGAGATGCCCTTGGCACCCTCGGAGACGTCGGTCTTGGCGACGACGATGATCAGGTCGGCCTGCCCGCCATTGGTGATGAAGGTCTTCGACCCGTCGATGACGTAATCGTCGCCGTCCTTGATGGCCTTGGTCTTCACGGCCTGGAGGTCCGAGCCGGTGCCCGGTTCGGTCATCGCGATGGCACCGACGACCTCACCGCTGGCCATCTTCGGCAGCCACTTCTTCTTCTGCTCCTCGGAACCGTAGGCGAGGAGGTAGTGCGCCACGATGCCGTTGTGGAGGCTGACGCCCCACGACGAATCGGCCACACGGGCCTGCTCCTCGATGAGGACGGCCTCATGGGCGAAGGTGCCGCCACCGCCGCCGTATTCCTCCGGAATGGACATGCACAGAAGACCGAGTTCGCCGGCCTTGTTCCACAGGTCGCGGTCGACGTGGTGCTGCTCGATGAACTTCTCGATATTCGGCTTGATTTCCTTCTCGCAGAAGCTGCGCGTCATTTCGCGCAATGCGGTCAGGTCGTCGGTTTCCCACGAGGATCGGTTGGCCATGCGTCTACACCTTTACTTCGGAAGCAAGAGTCAGGCGTGATCGTAACAGTGAGCATTGACACCGTTACCCGTTGGTACGGTGTTCGCTCACACCGCGCCCCGATCTAGTCGGCGTTGCCCTTCGACCACACCTTCCACGGGACGTTCCAGTCGCCCAAACCATCAGTGCCGGAAAGGGTTCCGCCCGAGGTGTTCTTCACGATCACCGGATCGCCACGGAGCGTGTTCTGCATGACCCACAGGGCGTCGTCGGGGCTGAGATTCAGGCAGCCGTGACTGGTGTTGGTGTTGCCCTGCGCCCACACCGACCACGGTGCCGAGTGGAAGAAGATGCCGCTGTAGGACATCCGGGTCGCGTAGTCCACCGGAGTCCGGTAGCCGTCGGCCGAGTTCGTCGGAACACCGTACGTCGACGAGTCCATGATGATGTGGTCGTGCTTGTCGGACACCAGGTAGATGCCGTTGTCGGTCTCGGTGCCGGGCTTGCCCATCGACGTCGGCATCGAGCGGACGACCTTGCCGTCCTTCTCGAAGGTGACCTGCTTGCTGGCGTCGTCGGCGGTGATGATCATCGAGCGTCCGACGGTGAAGTTGGTCTTCACGTTGCTCTGGCCGAACAGGCCGTCGCCCAGGTCGATGCCGTAGGTGTTGACCTCGACGTTGACCTTGGTGCCGGTCTTCCACCAGTGCTGCGGACGCCAGCGCACCTCGGTGTCGCTGATCCAGTAGAAAGCACCCTCCACCGGAGGGTTCGTCGTGACCTTCATGGCCCGCTCGGCGGCCTTCCGATTCGGGATCGGTTCGTCGAACTTGACGGCCACCGGCTGGCCGACACCCACGGTCTCGCCCTTCGACGGGGTGAGGTAGGCCTGCGTCAGGTTGTTGGGGGCCTGCGTGGTGAAAGAGACCCGCTTGGTCGACTTGCCGCCGATGCCGACCGCATCCGCCTGCAGTGTGTAGGTGCGGTTGTAGCCGAGAGGTTCGGCGATCTCCCAGCGCGAACCGTCCTCGGACATCGCGCCCTTGACGGGTGATCCGTCGGCCTTGGCGATCCGGACACCGGTGATGGAGCCCTCACTGGCCTGCACGACGATCGGCGCGCCCGGCTGAACGCCGACGGCCTTGTCGGCGAGCGGCTTGTTGGCCCACTCGGTGATCGTCATGCCCGGGGTCAGCATGTCGTCGATGAGGTTCGAGCTGCCGACGTTCGTCGGGTACTTGGCGTCCTGCGAGCACGCGGTGGCAGTCAATGCCATCGCGCTCAGAAGTCCGATCACTGCAAGCGTCGAGCGCCGGCCGGCGCCGGTACGACCGATCCCCATGTTCTCCACCCTGAATGACTCAATCCCGCCAGAACACGCCGAAGCGCCGATGGGACATACAACCCATCGCGCGGTTGCCCACCAGTGTAGAAGAGTTTTTTCGTCTGCTATGTCCGTGTCTGCGCACGCGTCATACCGATCCGGTCTCATGGTGTCCCACCAGTCACACGGCCAGGTTGCGACCGGCCCGACGTGAGCGATCTCACGCCGGGCGGTCGGCCGCTATGCGTGTGTGTCATTCGAACAAAGACAGCGCCGCTCACCTTTTCCGTTCTCGCTCACACCTGAGGGCTGAGCGGGAACGGGAAACGTGAGCGCAGATTGTACGAACGGTCCGAAACGCACAACACCCCCGGCCGCAATTGACCGGGGGTGTTGTTCTGTGCGCCATCAGGGACTCGAACCCCGAACCCGCTGATTAAGAGTCAGCTGCTCTGCCAATTGAGCTAATGGCGCTTGGCGGTGCGAGACGAAACCTTACAGGCACGACCCCACAGATGTGAAATCGGCTGGTCAGGGCGCTCCCACCGATCGGTCAGGCGTTGCCCTTCTTCCAGACCTTCCACGGGATGTTCCAGTCCCCGAGTCCGTCGTCGCCGGGAAGCTGCGGTCCGACAGTGTTTTTCGCGATGACGATGTCGCCGCGCAGTGAGTTCTGCAGGAACCATTCGGCGTTGGCGGGGCTCACGTTGAGGCATCCGTTGCTGACGTCGTCGACGCCCTGGTCGCCGAGCGACCACGGCGCGGAGTGAACATAGATGCCGCTGAACGAGATCCGCGTGGCCGATTGCACGACCTCGCGGTAGCCGCCGGGCGAATTGACCGGCACACCATAGGTCGACGAGTCCATGATCACGCTGGGCACCCGCTCGGCGACGATGTAGGTGCCGTTGCTCGTGGGCGACGAATCCTTGCCCAGTGACGTCGGCATCGTCTTGACGACCTTGTCGTTCACCGAGACGGTGATCTGCTTGGTGTTGTCGTCGGCGACGGCGACGAACTTCCGGCCGATCGTGAAGTTGGTGGTCAGATTGTTCGCGCCGAAGACCCCGTCGCCGAAGTCGATGCCCTTGGTCTTCACTTTGACCTTGACCTTGGTGCCCGGCTTCCAGAAATGCTGGGGCCGCCACCGCACCATCGTGTCGTTGAGCCAGTAGAAGGCGCCCTGCACGGGCGGATCGGTGGTCACCGAGATCGCGTTCTGCGCGTTGCGTTTGTTGGCGACCGGGGCGTCGAAGTTGATCGCGACCGGTTGGCCCACACCGACGGTCTCGCCGTCCTCGGTCACCGTGGCGGCGCTCGCCAGGGAATCCGCCGACGCCGTGGTGAAGCCGATCTTGCGGGCACCCGGTCCGTCGACCCCGCGGGCCGAGGCCGTCAGGGTGTACTTCGCACCGAAGTCGAGTGCTTCGTTCGACACCCAGCGGGTCCCGTCCGGCGATGTCCGGCCCGCGACCTTTCCTCCGGGTCCGCTCACCACCACCGACGACAAACTGCCTTCGCGGGCGGTGACGGTGATGGGCGCGCCCGGCATGACCCCGACGGACTTGTCGGCCATCGGCCGATCACGCCACCCGGTCACGGAGATCTGGGGCTGCGCCACCGAATCGAGTGCGGGTGCGTTGCTCAGTTGATCGGAGTAGCTCGCCGAATCGGTGCAGCCGGCCAACATCCCGGCGGCCACCACGGCGACCGCTCCGCCCACGATGGCCCGGCGGGCCGCCCCGGAGACGGTCACTTCGCGATGGACCGGATCACGACCAGAACGGCAACCACACCGACAGCGGCGAGTCCGTATTTGACAGCGGGTTTGTTGACGAGCGCGACGGCCTTGGTCTTGGCATCATCGGCCAGCCGCTGCGGGCTGGTGCGCTCGGCCAGTGCGTCGAGAGTCTTGGCCAGGTCTTCGCGAGCCTGCACGATCTCGCGCTCGATGCGTTCGGTATCCCCGCCCACGTCGCTCCTCCATCGGTCGGTTGTGAGTACTTCGGTGCACCACGGCAGGACCGGGGGCAGCCGACGACCTTTCGAGAGTACGTCATCGACCCCGCCGTGCTCTCGCCTCGATCGACTAGCCTGGCCGTATGTCATCGAACACGCGGTTGTCCCCCGGAGATCCCGCCCCTGCCTTCACGCTCCCGGACGCAGAGGGCAACCCGGTGTCATTGTCCGACTACGCCGGCCGCAAGGTCATCGTCTACTTCTATCCCGCCGCGAGCACGCCGGGTTGCACCAAGCAGGCGTGCGACTTTCGCGACAATCTCGGCGAATTGAACGAGGCGGGCCTCGACGTCATCGGCATCTCCCCCGACAAACCCGCCAAACTGGCGAAGTTCGCCGAGGCGGAGAACCTGAACTTCCCACTGCTCTCCGATCCGGACAAAACCGTCCTCGCCGAGTGGGGTGCCTTCGGCGAGAAGACGATGTACGGCAAAAAGGTCACCGGCGTCATCCGCTCCACGTTCCTGGTCGACGAACAGGGGAAGATCGAGGTCGCCCAGTACAACGTGCGGGCCACCGGACACGTCGCCAAACTACGTCGCGATCTGTCCGTGTAAGACGATGTCCGCACCGGCCTTTCCGGAGCTGCTGGAGCCGCGTAAACGGCCCACCCAGGAACGCAGCAAGAAGAAGTTCTCGACGATGCTCGCCGCGGCCCGCGAACTGCTCATCGAGGTCGGCTTCGAATCCCTGACGTGCGAGGAGATCGCATCGCGTGCCGAGGTGCCCATCGGCACGCTCTATCAGTACTTCGCGAACAAGTACGTCATCGTCTGTGAACTCGACCGGCAGGACACCGTCGGCGTGCGGGAGGAACTGGCCGCGTTCGCCTCCGAGATCCCGTCTCTCGAATGGCCGCATCTGCTGGAGAAGTTCCTCGATCATCTGGCCAACCTCTGGCGCGACGATCCGTCGCGCCGTGCGGTCTGGCTCGCCGTGCAGTCGACTCCCGCGACACGTGCGACGGCCGCACAGAACGAACGGGTGCTGGCCGACTTGGTGGCACGCATCCTCGCACCGCTGACCCCGACCCAGCGGCTACGCCGGGAGATGATGTCGCAGGTGCTCGTTCATACCGCGTACTCGTTGCTGAGTTTTTCGGTGCAGGACGGGCACCCGCACGACGAGACGGTCACCGAACTCAAACGCATGCTGGCCGGCTATCTCCTCCTCGAGGAGACGACCGCCGAGAACTGACAGCGCTTGGCGCTCAGTCACTTCCGCGCGCCGGGCCCTCCAGGATCGCCACCGCGGCCGCGGTGTCCCCGTCATGGGTGAGGGAGATGTGGAGTCGCGTATCGGCGAGGATCTCGCCGATCTCGCCGCTCAACCGGATGGCGGGACGCCCCCAGTTGTCGGTGACGACCTCGATGTCGCTGTGCCGGATCAGGGGCAGCAGCGGCGAGCGTGCGAAGCGACTCACCGACCATGCCTTGACCACGGCTTCCTTCGCCGCCCAGCGCGCCGCCAGATGCCGTGCCTCGTCGCCGGTGCCCGCGGCCGCGTCCCGGCGTTCGCGGACGGTGAACCGTTCCGCGAACGTCGTACCGGGTTGCGCCAGTTGCTCGCCGAACTCCGGGATCGACACGATGTCGATCCCCACTCCCAGAACACTCATCGAGTCGGAGGCCTCCGCGGTCCGTCCCGCCGTCATCCGGCCGCACCGGCGACCGGCGGCAGGCCGTAGGAGCCGTCCGCGTCGAGCCGGACATCCGGGTTCAGCAGCAGTCCCGCCTCGGCATCATGCTCGTCGGCCGCCTCGTCGAACCGCCGGTTCGGCGGACGCTGATAGGCCGACTCCACACCGCACATCGCCTGCAGCAGACGCTGATTGCCCTGGCGTGTGCGCTCGGCGGCCGCCTCCCGGTAGGTCGCCGCCGCTTCCGGATCCAGGCTCGCCACAAAGGCTTCCGGATGGACGACCGCGATGAGTCCCGAGACGTGACCGAAGCCGAGGCTCGTCAGCAGCCCCGCCTTGAGCGGGAACCGCTCACCCAGGCGCAGGGTCTCGCGCGGCCACACCAGATGCGGGTACTCCTTCATCTGCTCGTCCACACAGTCCAGGCTGCGGTTCGGCGGGATCACCCCGTCGCGCAACAGCTGGCACAGACCGATGAGCTGGAAGGCCGCGGCACCGCCCTTGGCGTGTCCGGTCAACGACTTCTGCGACACCACGAACAGCGGTGCTCCCGCACCGCGGCCGATCGCACCGGCCAGGCGCTCGTGCAGTTCGGATTCATTGGGATCGTTGGCGCGAGTGGACGTGTCGTGCTTGGAGATCACCGCCACGTCGTCGGCGCTGACACCGAGTGCGCTCAGAGCACACGCCAGCGGCGAGTCGGCCGAGCCGCGCGCCGCGCCCAGCGCGCCCAGTCCCGGTGCGGGAATGGAGGTGTGCACACCGTCGCCGAAGCTCTGCGCCCACGCGACCACACCGAGGACGGGCAGTCCCATCTGGGCGGCCACGTCACCGCGGGCCAGCAGAATGGTTCCGCCGCCCTGGGATTCGACGAACCCGCCGCGTCGGCGATCGTTGGCGCGGGAGAACCGGCGATCGTCGATGCCACGTGCCGACATCTTCGCCGACTCGGCGGTCGCGTTCATGTCGCCGAAGCCCACGACTCCCTCGATGCCGAGGTCGTCGAAGCCGCCTGCCACTGCGAAGAGCGCCTTGCCGAGCCGGATCTTGTCGACGCCCTCCTCGACCGACACGGCCGCCGTGGCACATGCCGCGACCGGATGGATCATCGCGCCGTAGCTGCCGACGTACGACTGGACCACGTGGGCGGCAACGATATTCGGCAGGGCCTCCTGCAGGATGTCGTTGGCCTTGGATTCGCCGAGCAGCGTGTTGATGTACAGCTCGCGCATCGAGGTCATGCCGCCCATGCCGGTGCCCTGGGTGTTGGCAACCAGACCGGGGTGCACCCAGTTCATCAGCTCGGACGGGGTGAAGCCGGACGAGAGGAACGCGTCGACGGTCGCCACCAGGTTCCAGAGTGCGACACGGTCGATGGACTCCGCCATGTCCGGGGTGACGCCCCAGCGGGTCGGGTCGAAACCGGTCGGGATCTGGCCACCGACGGTGCGGGTCAGCGAGAACTGCCGCGGCACACGGATTTCGGTGCCGGCCAGTCGGGTGACCTGCCAGTCGCCGGACTCGGGATTCTCGGTGACCCGGGTCTTCTCCGGATTCGATGCGGCAAAGGCACGTGCCTCGGCCTCGGAACCGACCGTGAAGGTCAGATCCTCGTCGAGGAAGACCGATGTCAGCAACGGCGAGGTGTTGTCCACCATCGCACCGTCGTCGGCGTAGCGGCGGATACCGCATCGGGCGACGACCTCGTCGTGGTAGCGCTCGGCGATCTCGCTCTCCGCCACCGCGTCCCCGGACTCGGTGTCGTACCAGCCCGGCTTGGGCGCGGTGTCCCAGTGGATCAGGCCGGTGTTCCAGGCGAGCTCGAGAACACCTGCGGCCGAGAGCTTCTCGTCGACCTCCATCTCGAAGCGGGTGCGCGCCGAGCCGTACGGGCCGAGTTCACCCGCTCCCACGATGACCACCATGTCCTCGGGACGAGCGTCGATCGCGGGCCAGTTCGGCGTCATGCCGCGCGGCGCACGCGCCGGCGCGGGCAGTGCCGCCACGGTCTGCGCGGCGTCGTCGGTGTCCTCGTCGGTGTCCGCGGGGGCGTCCGCCGCGACCGCGGCGAGCGCCTTCAGATCGATCGACGGATCGAGACCGCCGGTGAAGTCCGCGAGGATCGCCTCGCCACGTGCCTGTTCACGCTGTTCGGGGCCGCACAGGCCGAGGAGGTTGTCGGCCATCTCGGCGGTGCTCCAGGTGCGCACACCCGCGGCTTCCACCGCGTCCACCATGCCGTCGTTGTGTCCCATCAGTCCGGTGCCGCGCACCCATCCGATGAGCGCGTGTGCGATCGAGGTCCGCTGATTCCAGGAATCCTCGGCGCCCCAACGGGTCACGAGTGCGTCGAAGGCGGCCTTGCTCTCGCCGTAGGCGCCGTCGCCACCGAACATGCCGCGGTTCGGTGAACCGGGCAGCACCACGTGCAGCCGTGCGGCGATGTCATGGTCGGCGTGCAGTTCGGACAGACCGGCGATCATCCGCTCCACCGACCACAGCAGCACCTTCATCTCGAGCTCGGCGCGGCCGCCGGCGTCGGTCAGGTCACCGGCGACGCGCGGTGCGGCGAACGGGAACAGCAGGGTCGGCTTCATCGCCGGCTTCACCACCGCGGTGGCGCCGCCGAGATTCTCGGTCTGCTCGGCACCGATCCACTCGACGAGATCGTCGACATCGGTGTAGGAGGCCATGTTCGCGGGCGCCACCCAGAGGGCGGCGTCGAAGCGGGCGTGGTCGCGGTACAGCTGCTTGTAGAAGGCCAGCTTCCCGGAATCCAGTCGCGACGTCGTGGCGATCACCGTCGCACCACCGGCGAGCAATCCGCCGATCACACCGGCCGCGATCGAGCCCTTGCCCGCTCCGGTCACGACCGCGATCTCGCGAGCCCACTCCCCCTGCGCCGGTTCCTCGGCCGCGTGTGCGATCGCGCCGAAGGTGCGGGCGTGCACGGCATTTCCCGCCGCGAGCGCCTTGCCCTGCCACCACGTGGCGTGCTCGGCAATGGTGTTGCCCGCACCGGCGAACCGATTCACGGTGCGCTCGAAGTCCTGGTCGAGATCGTGTTCGTCGGCCAGCCAGATCCGCACGAGATCCTCACGACCGGTGGCCCAGCGATCGTCGACCAGGACGACCTTGTCCTCGTCGAAGGCCGGGGCGACGGTCCGCGCCCAGTCCGAGCCCAGTTCGGCGCTGACGCGTTCGGCGATCCCGGCATTCGGATCCTCCACCGCGGCCACGGATTCGGCGACGTCGGCCAGGCCGAGCTTGGCGAGGATCGTCTGCGCGGCCGACGCGAGTGCACCGGAACGACCGGTCAGCTGTTCGGTGAACTCCCCGAGTGCGGCGGCATCCACCGTGGCCCCGCCACCGCTCTCGGCGGCGGGCTTGGCCACGGCGACGCCCCGGGCGGCGCCGACCGAGGCGACCGCGCGGTCGATGAGGGCGTCGAGCGCATCAGCGTTGGCGATACCACCGTCGAGGAGGTCACCGAGGTCGCCGCCGCGCACGCTCGCGCCGTCGCGGGTTCCGAGTGCGACCGCGACCACGGTGTGCAGGCCCCAGCCCGGGCCCAGCTGCCAGACGTTGGTCACGCGGTCGGTGATGTAGGCCTGTCGTTTGCCCAGCGGGCCGAGCACCTTGCGCACCTGATCGGACACCGCGTCGGTGAGTACCGCGCCGAGCGGCCGGTAGCCGCGCGCGAGGGTGTCCACCGTGGAGGCCAGCGCCACCATATCCGCTTCCGCTGCACCGTCGATGGCGCCGAGACCGAGTTCGCCACCGATGTCGAGGAGCAACTGGTTGCGCCGTGAGGAGACACCGTCGCACAGCGCCTCGATGGTGTCGGCCCCACCGATCTGGTCGGTGCGCATCTTGGTCCACAGTGCGATGACGGACTTCACCGCGTCGGCCGGGCCGAAGCCGATGTCGTCGGGGCGTGGTCCCGCGGCCGCAGCCGGCGCGGGGGCCGGAGCAGCGGCCGGTGCCGGAGCACTCTGCTCCACGGTCTCCGCGACCGGCTCGTCGACCTCCTGCTCGGGTTCGGGACCCGAGTCCTTGGCGAGGATCACGTCGGAGTCGCGCTCCACGTTGACGACCTCGGCGGTCGACGACGCGTAGTCGGCCAGTTTCAGCGTGTTGGTGGCGAGGCCGGTCAGCGTCGGCGCACCCTTGAGGCCGATCTCCACGAAGCGCTGCACGCCCAGGCCATCGCGCTCGGGCCCGGCGAAGAGCAGCTCCTGCGTCTCGATCCAGCGGACCGGGCTCGCGAACTGCCATGCCAGCAGCTCGATGAGCACCACGCGCACCAGCTGTCCCGGCGTGTCCGCCCACGAGTCCCATTCGGCCAGAACGGCATTCAGCGGGTCGGAGGGCACCAGCGCGGCGATCTCCTCGATGAACGGGCGTTCCAGCGTGAACAGGCGCGGGACGAGGTTCGGGATGTAATGACCCACCAGGATCGCCGGGTCGATGTGCTCGGGCAGCAGCCCCTCGAGCTTCTCGCGGAACTCGCCGACGCCGTCACGCAGCACCGTGGAGTGGAACGGCACATCGATGCCGGGCACCAGGATGAACGCCCGCTTGCCGCCGAACTCGTTGCGGCGCCGCTCGATCTCGGCCTCGAGGTGTTCGAGGCCGCGGACCGTGCCGGCGATCGCGTACTGCGAGCCCTTCAGATTGAGATTGACCACCTCGAGGAACTCACCGCAGGCGGCGCCGACACCGGACACGAAGTCGGTGACGTCGGCGTCGTCGAGCCCGAACTGGCTCGGCCGGATGGCGGCCATCCGGTAGTCGCTGCGGCCCAACTCGTCTCGCGGCACCAGGTGATGCATCGCCTCACCGCGCTGGAAGACCACCTCGAGGACGGCCTCGAGCGGCAGCACCCCGGCGCAGGCGGCGAGTGCGTTGTACTCGCCCACCGAGTGGCCGCAGGTGATGGCGCCCTCGACGAAACCGCCGGACTCCTTCAGCTCGGCGATCTGCGCGACGCCCAGGGTGGCCATGGCCACCTGGGTGAACTGCGTCAGGTTGAGCACGCCGTCGGGGTGGTTGTAGGTGGTGCCGTTGGCCACCAGGGTCGTCGGGTTGTCGCGGACCACCGCGAGGATGGAGAAGCCGAGCGCACTGCGCGTGTGCTTGTCGGCACGGTCCCAGATCTCGCGGGCGGCCTTCGAGCGCGAGCGCGCGTCGAGTCCCATGCCCTTGCTCTGGATGCCCTGCCCGGGGAAGGCGTAGACGGTACGCGGCGCGGCCAGCAGACCGGTGGCACTCATCACCAGATCGTCGCCGACCTTGGCGGTCACCTCGACGACCTCACGCCCGGCGTCCAGACCGACGCGGTCGACGCGGATCGTCACGGCGTCACCGGTGCGCACCATGCCGAGATAGCGTGCGGTCCAACCGATCAGACGGCGGGGCGACGGCGTCGGGTTCTTGCTGTCGGTCGCGGTGACGACCTGCTGGGCGGCCGCCGAGAGCCACATGCCGTGCACGATCGGCTCACCGAGCCCGGCCAGCTTGGCCGCCGACGAATCGGTGTGGATGGGATTGCGGTCACCGGAGACGGCCGCGAAACCCGCCATCCGATGAGGAGCCGTGATCGTGGCCTGGCGCACCAGTTTCCGCGTCGCGGACTGCTCGCCGTCGGCGGCACCTCCGGCGCGCACCGGATCGGTCAGCGTGTCGTCGCCGAGCCGTCCCCGGATCGCGAAACGTTCCTGCAGGGTGGCGATCGGTCCGTCGTCGCCCGTGATGTCGACGGTCACCTCGACGACCCGTCCGACCTCGGAGTCGTACACCCGGCCCGCGGTCGCGGTGACGGTGAGATCGGCTGCGTCGGTGGGGATCTGCCCCGTCACGTGTGCGGCGTGGTCGAGGTGGACCAGGTCCAGCAGACCCTCGACGACGGGGCGTCCGTCGTCGGTCAGCGCCGAGCCGATGACGCTGAAGACACTCGGCCAGGACGCGCCGACGAGGGTGTCGGGCACCGCGAAGCCGAACGGCTCCGTGGGGGTCGTCGGCCGCAGGTGTGCGGGCAGGCTGAAGCCGGTGACCGCGGCATGGTCGGCGACGGCGTCCGGATCCCAGGAGACGGTGGTGGTGCTCACGCCGTCCGTCACGTCGGCGAGGCGACCGCCCGCCGCGACGGTGAGGATCTCGGTCATCGCCCGCGCGGCCTCGTCGACGCCGACACACGGTGCGCCGCCGTCGGCCAGTGCACCGTCGATGTGCAGCGGAATACGCACGGACGCACCGGAAATCGGCACGATCAGTTCGAATCGGGAGCCGGCCGCGACATTGTTCTCGCTCGGCACACGCTCCACGACCGCACCGGTCGGCTCGTGTTCGGCGCGATCGGGATCCACGACCGACCAGCTGCTCCGGTCGCCGAGGAGCGCGATCGGGCTGGGCACCATCCGGCCCGCCCACTCCACGTCGTCGGCCTCGAGAAGTGCCACCAGCGGCCCCGAACCGTCGACGAGTCCGGCGCGCTTGCGGGTCTCGACCGACGCGGCATCCACCCCGGCGTCACGCAGGTCGGCGACGACCCGCGCCTCGAAGCGATCGAGGAGATCGCCGACCGGTTCGTCGACCCGGGTGATGCCCGAGACGGCGACCGGGCCCGGGATGATGCAGACGGCGTCGGCAGGGTAGCGGGCGTCGTGGGCCTGCCACAGCGAATCACTGCGCCACCAGCGGCGCACATCCTTGTCGATGACGGGCACGAAGTTCACCGGCTTACCGGGCGTCCGGCAGAGTTCCAGGAAGAACGCCACGTCCGCCGGATGCAGCACGTCGGTCTCGATCTCCGGGTACACGCTCCCCAGCACGTCGATCGCGGCATGCGGATCGTCGGTGGCCGAGGTGTGCGCGAACATGGTCGGGATCTCGCCGGAGTCGACCGGGCTCATCCGGGCCTCGGTGCGCTGCAGCATCTCGGTGAAGCGCTGCTGCCAGGTGATGTCGGCCCACGGCACCTGATCCTGACGCCCGTCGCCGACCGCCAGGGTGGCGTAGCGATCCAGCCAGTCCCGGTAGGTCATCTCGGCGACGTCGCCGAAGTACGGCTTGGCGGTGGCGGCCATTGCGGCGATGATCTCGTCGCGGCGCTCGGCCACCGCGTCGGCGTCGCCCGCCACCGCGTCGAGCAGACGACCGCACCGCGAGGCGGCATTGTCGATCTCGTGGATGTCCGCGCCCAGCTGACTGCGGCCCGATGCCATACCCGCGTCCGCGTGCCCCGCACCGATCCAGGTGTCGCAGCCGACGGTGTCCACCAGCATCTGCTTGACCTCGGGCGCCGTGGTGGCCTCCTTGGCGGCCATCGCGGCGGTGCCGATCAGGATGCCGTCGAGAGGCATCGTCGGATAGCCGTAGGCCTCCGACCACGCGCCGGTCAGATACTCAGCGGCCCGTTCGGGGGTGCCGATGCCGCCGCCGACACAGATCACCACGTTGGGGCGTGCACGGAGCTCGCCGTAGGTGGCCAGCAGCAGGTCGTCGAGGTCCTCCCAGGAGTGGTGGCCACCGGCGCGACCGCCCTCGATCTGCACGATCACCGGATGATGCGGGACCTCGTTGGCGATGCGGACCACGGCACGGATCTGCTCGACGGTGCCCGGCTTGAACGCCACGTACCGCAGTCCCGCCTCGACGAACTCGTCGACCAGCGCGACGGCGTCCTCGAGTTCCGGGATGCCCGCGGAGACGATGACACCGTCGATCGGCGCGCCCTGGGCACGGGCCTTCTGCACGATGCGCTTGCCACCCAGCTGCAGCTTCCACAGGTACGGGTCCAGGAACAGTGCGTTGAACTGGGCCTGGCGGCCGTCCTCGAGGAGTTCGGTGAGGCGCGCGACGTTACCGGCGAAGATCTCCTCGGTGACCTGCCCGCCGCCGGCGAGCTCGGCCCAGTGGCCCGCGTTCGCGGCGGCCGCGACGATCGCGGGGTCGACGGTCGTCGGCGTCATGCCGGCGAGCAGCATCGGCGAACGGCCGGTCAGACGGGTGAAGGCGGTGTCGACGACGGTGCGGCCGTCGGGCAGTTCCACCAGGCGCGGGGCGAAGTTCGTCCACGGGGTGGACACCTCGGGAATCCCGCCGGGGCTGAACAGGTTTCGCTGGCCCACGCGCAGTGCCGCGGGCACCAGTCCCACGCCACGTCCACGCACCAGCGACGCGGTGAGCCGGGTGGCGAGATCGCCGGGCCCGAGGTCCAGAATCCAGGCGACACCGTCGTCGACGACGCCGTCCACGGTGCCGACCCAGTCGACCTGGTCGACGAGCACCGCGTTGGCATGGCGCACGGCCACCGCGGTGTCGATGCCGCAGGCATCCGCCCACTCGGCGACGAGGTCGACGGCCTCGGTCATCGCCGGGTGATGGAAGGCCGCACTGACCTCGAGGTGATCGAAGCGGGGGGTGAAGGGCGCACCGCCGGTCACCTTGCGCTTGCGTTCGTCGGCCTCGGACTCGGCGACCCGCTCGCACAGCGCCGCGAAGGCCGAGAGGTGCCGCGGCGCGCCGGACAGTGCCAGCGACCGCCGGCCGTTGCGGATGGCGACGACCGGAGCGGTACGGCGCTCGCTCTCGGAGAGACCGTCGCGGTAGTCGGCGAGGAGGGCTTCGATGCGGGACGGGTCGACGTTGCCGACGGCGAGCATCGGGGTGCCCTCGGCGGTGGTGGCCAGGCCTCGGCGGCGTGCGACCACGGTGCCGGCCGCACCGATCAAGCGGGCGACCGCGAGCAGGAGCCCCTGCCCGGATTCCGCGGCCTGACCGTCGGTGCCCACCGCCTCGGTGGCCATCGAACCCTGCGAGTGACCGATCACCGCGGACGGGCTGATGGCGGTGGTGTCGAGTCCCTGTTTGCGCAGCGCCTCGATCGCGGCGAACTGGGTCAGCAGAACGCCCGGTGCGGACAGCGTGAAATCGGCGAGGTGATCGTCGCCGGGGACCGGCTCGCCCGCGTCGGCGGCCCGGACCCACGAGAGCGGATGGAAGCCGTCCGCTCCGGCGATGCTGAGCTGGTCGGCGACGGGGTCGATGAGCCGTTCGGCGGCGGCGACGACCTTGGCCAGCCGGTGTTCGAGGTCGGCGTCGACGACCAGTTCGGCGAGGGTCGGGAGCCAGGGCGAACCCTGACCGGCGAAGCTGATGGCATAGGACTCACCGGCGGCGAGACGATCGATCAGGGTCGTGGCCGGGCGGTCGGAGTGGGCGGCCCCGTGGGCTCCGGAACGGAATTGATCGACGGTCACAAGTTCTCCTTCGTCTCGACACAAGTCGGGTCGCGGGTGCACGCACGCTGGGCACACTGAATGAACACGCCTGTCGCCCAAGAGAATTGGGGACATCCACCTCGGCGGCGAGGAATCGTCGACGTGATCGCGAGAACCATGATGACACAGGAAAATGAGGGATTCCTCATGTTTTGCGCGGACCGCTCGGTATACCCACCAGTAACCTGGCGAGTAACTTTTCGACATGTCCCCCACGACCCTGCGCGGACCCTCTTTTCCGCACCTCAGCGCCGCTTTTCGGCCCCGAGACGGGGTAGCCGAATTCGTCTCTCAAACCGTTATATAACCGTTATGTGACATGCGACACGACCGCCCGTCGAGTTGCCGCAGCTCTCCGGACAGCGCCGCGACGCACACGGGTTAGGGTGCACACCATGGCTTCCTGCGTGTTCTGCGACATCGTCTCCGGGACCGCGCCGTCGCGGACCGTCTACTCCGACGACGTCGTGGTGGGCTTCCTCGACATCCGGCCGATCACGCGCGGGCACACGCTCCTCGTACCGCGTACGCATTCGTCCGGCCTGGCGGATCTCGAGCCGGACACCGGAGCACGGCTGTTCGCCGCGGGCCAGCGGGTCGCCGGAGCGATGAAGTCGAGCGCCATCGCGGCCGACGGCGTGAATCTGGCGGTCAACGACGGACGCGCGGCGTTCCAGACCGTCTTTCACACCCATCTCCATGTGGTGCCGCGCCACCATGGCGACAAGCTCAGTTTCGCGAAGGGGTTGGTGGTCCGGCGGGACCCGAACCCGGACGACACGGCCGAGATACTCCGGACCGCGCTCGCCACGGACGACCGGTGACCACATCACCCGTGCACCTGCCGGACGAGGTGGTGCAGGCCGTGCGCGCCGCGGACACCGTCACCGTGTTCTCCGGCGCGGGCATCTCCGCGGAGAGCGGCATACCGACATTCCGCGACGCCGAGACCGGACTGTGGGCCCGGCACGATCCGGCGGCGTTGGCCACCCCGGAGGCCTGGTCGCGGGACCCGGCACTGGTGTGGGCCTGGTATCAGTGGCGAGCCCGGATGGTGCACGACACCGAACCCAATGACGGGCACCGGGCACTGGCCGACCTCGGCGCCGGGCGCACCGTCGGTGTCATCACGCAGAACGTCGACGACCTGCACGAGCGTGCGGGCAGCGATGTCGTCGCCCACCTGCACGGAAGCCTCTTCGCGCCGCGTTGCAGCCATTGCGGTCGGCCGTACGAGGGAGTGGACGCGGATCCGGCACGGGCCGTGCATGCCGAACGTGTGGAGCCACCGAGCTGCCCGGTCTGCCTGTCCCCCGTCCGTCCGGGCGTCGTCTGGTTCGGCGAGGCCCTGCCCGGTGATGCCTGGCGCCGCGCCGAGACCGCCATCGCGGGCGCCGACGCGGTGCTGGTCGTCGGCACCAGTGCCGTCGTCTACCCCGCCGCCGAGCTCCCCGAACGTGCTGCGCTGAACGGTATTCCGGTGATCGAGGTCAACCCCGAACCGTCCGCGCTCAGCGGCGACGTCCTGTACCGCATCGACGCCCCCGCGACCGCGGGACTCCGTGCTCTCGTCGACGCGGTGAACACCGGCGACTGATCGAGTAACGCGCGACCAGAGCCCGCCCGCCACACACCACCACTCGCTGATCGGGTAGCGCGCGAGCCCACCGAGCCCGCGTATCGAGATCACCTGCGCGAGATCTCGATACGGCCTCGGCTGGCGCCTCGACCTACTCGATCAACGGGGGCAGCCGCCGCTCGACCTACTCGACCAACTCGATCAACGGGGGCAGCCGGCACCTCGACCCACCCGATCAACAGGGCGGCGACGTCTCGGCCACCGTCCGATGGAGAATCCGAGTAGCCTCGGACCGTGGCCACCTCACCAGCCAGGACGATGGCACGTCGATGGCGCGGCGTGCTCGCGGGCTTCATCTCCCTGTCGGTCGCCGCGGCGTTCGCGGCAGCGGCTCCGAATACCGTCCGTGCCGCGCCGCAGCCCGGTTACGGTCAGCCCGGTTACGGTCAGATTGTGTCGTCGAGTCCGCTACCTGCGATCGAAGGCGCCGCGACCTCTCGTCGCATCGTGTACCGGACCGCGGACGGCAGCGGCGCGAGCAGGGTGAGCAGCGCAGCGTTGTACCTGCCCGCCGGCGCACCCCGCGCCGTCGTGTCCTGGGCACACGGCGCCAACGGGCTCGGCGACCAGTGCGCTCCCACCGTCCGTGGCCGCCACGACCGCGAGAAGCGCTACTTCCGTTCGCTGCTCGCCGCCGGATTGGCCGTCGTGGCAACGGATTACATCGGCCTCGGCACCCCCGGACCGTCGGGATTCCTCGATTCCGTCGGCGAGGCCAACGCGGTGGCCGATGCGGCTCGCGCGACGCGGAATCTGCAGCCCACCGTCGACTCGTGGATTGCGGACGGCCATTCGCAGGGCGCCCACGCCACCTTCAATGCCGCCGCGCACGGACCGAAACACGCCCCCGAACTCCGCTACCTCGGTGCGGCGGCGACGAGCTTCCCGCCGCAGGTGGATGCGCTGATCCCGCTCCTGACACCGTCGACCCCGCCGCTGCCACTCGAACTCACCGGCCTGTATCTCATGGCGTTGCGCGGATTCTCGGCGATCAACCCGGATCTACGGGTCGAGGACCACCTGAGCGCGCTCGGCACACGTCTGTTCCGGTCGAACGACACCAAGTGCATCGACGCGATCAATGCCGCCACCAAGGGTGTCCCGGTCAGTGCCGTCCTACGAACCCCGTTGAGCACCAACACGATCGAGGCCTTCCAGCGCTACCTCCGACTACCCGTGCGCGGCATCGACGGACCGATGTTCCTCGGCGCCGGTCTCCGCGACCGGACCCTGCCGTATCCGGCGGTGCTCCCGGCCCTCGCGGCCCTGCGCGCCAACGGAGTGGACGCCCGCTTCCACACCTACGACGCAGGCCACGACGACATCATCGAGATCTCGCTCCGTGACCGACTGTCCTTCGTGACCGGGCTGGCCAAGCGCTGACGCGACGGCGCATGCACCGCCGCCGAGCGTCCGAGATCACTCCCCGGCTCCGAGATCGATGGGCTGCCAGCGCTTTCCGGCACGGATCACGGCCGCGGTCGACGGCGTGGTCACCGAACCCGGTTTCACCCCGCGCCGGTCGAGAGCTTCCCACAGCCCCTCGAGTGCCGCGTCGGGATCGAGTTCGAACTCCGACTCCCGGACCCGCCAGAATTCCCAGCCGCAGCGCCGCAATTCGCGTTCACGTTCCATGTCCGACCGCGCCTGCTCCCCCGTGGTCCGGAAGGCGTCGCCGTCGCATTCCACCGCCATCCGGGCGTCCGATCCCGTGACGACCAGGTCGATCACCCGGTTGTTCACCGTCATCGACGGCACCACGTAGTAGCCGCGTGCCGCGAGCCGGTTGAAGACCTGCTGCTGGAACAGACTCGAGAACGGTTGCTGCCGTTCGGTATCGGACACATCGGTCGGCATCGGCGCGTTGCGCGGTCCCTGGTTGGCCTGCATGTAGCCGAGCAGCGAGTGCCGGAGATCGGCACGTTTGAGCTGATCGAGTTCGATCGAATGGAACAGCCACATCTGATCCATCGCCCGCGATGCGGCGACGTTGATGCGGCGCTGCGATTCCGCGCGCGTCAGCGGCGCGATCGCGGACGGATCGGACACCACCATCGACAGGAACAGCACGTGCCGCTCGTCACCCTGGAAATCCGGCGGCGTGCCGACCCGGATGCGGCGTTCACGCCACTCATCCTCGGAGACAGCTGCTTTCAGCTTCTTGGTAATCTCGTCGACCTGCTTCGATCCCTGAAGCGCGATCACACCGAAGTCCAGGCCGTCGTACGCGGGGTCGCGCAGGCACGTCGTGAGCGCCGTGACGATGGCGGCCGCCTCCACCTCATTGGTCAGCGACGCGCCCTGACCGGTGGCCGTGCCGCGGGGCACATGCGTCGACCGGAGCGGCGGGAGCCGATCGGCGCCGTACTGCCGCACCGGCTGCAGGGGCGCCCCCGCATAGAACTGCTGCGACGAGAACTCGATGATCTCCGGCATCGACCGGAAGTGCTCACGCAACCGGATGAGATGACCGAATCGGCTGCGCAACAGCGAGAACAGGCTCGAACGCGGGGTGAGGCTGTCACGCAGGTACTGCGGCAGATCCGGCAGGTGGGAGTCGAGACGTGCGAAGGCGTCGTCGAGCGTGGTACCCGATAATCCGTTGGGCGCGCACTGCCGGTCGTCGCCGACGACGATGACCCGGGGCGCCAGCCACAGCAGGAAGGCGCTCGTGATGTCGGCCTGGCTCGCCTCGTCGACGACCACCACGTCGAACGCATCCCGCACCGGCGCGACGGTCTCGGCCACCTGGCTGATCGACATGATCCACGCCGGCACCGCCGACTGCGCCTGCTCCATGGCGTCGCGCGCCGCGGCCCGGAACCTGTTGGCGTGCTTGCCCGATCCCTTGCCCAGGTTGATCATGTGGTCGCGGTAGGACTGCAACGCCTGCACCTGCGCGACCGTCATCCGCTCCAGGCAGGCCCGCCACGCGTGGGCCGCGGTCAGCCGCGTCGTCAGCTGGGCGATATCCGCCTCGTGCTCGTCGAGTTCGGCCTGCAGGCGGGCGTCGAGCCCGGGATCGGAGCGCTCGAGGATCCAGGTGTGCGCCCGGCGCCACGACCACGCGGCGCCGACGTCGCGCAGACGCGCGGGCCATTCCGGGTCGTCCGCCGTCTCGAACAGCAGAGCGCAGAACTCCGGTGCCTTGGAACGCAATCGAAGCGCGAGGAGATCCAGGGCGACCTGATCCTCGCTCTCGCTCCTGGCCCGGTTCCATTGGCGACGCGTCTCCCGGATCGTCTCGGCATCGGCGTTGGCCAATGCCGCCACCAGCGCGTCCCCCTCGGGCGACGGCCCCTTGTCCACCTCGGCCGACAAACGGTACGCGCATTCGGCCAGTTCATGTTCGGCGAGCACCGCGTCGTTGGTCGCGGCGATGGCACCGGCCTGCTGGGCGACCTCGGCGACCTCGGTGACGCTGCGCGGACGTGGCCCTCCCGGACTGATCGCCTCGAGTTCGCGGACCAGCCGGTCACGGCCGGAGATGAGCTCGGACACCCAGGCCAGCTGCTGATCGAGTTCGACGAGCCGGGCAAGCTGCGCCGATCGAGAACCGGATGCGTCGATCGGTACGTGCAGATCCGCGAGCACCCGCTGGACCCGTTGCACGGCCTCCAGCACGTCCAGGTGATCGGCGACCATACGCAACGTTCTCTCGTCGCTCACCTCCTGGCCGTCCACGGACGCGCGTACACCGGATTCCTCGACGGCCCGCTGCTGCGGAGACCGGAACATCCGTCCGCGCCAGCGGCCGCCCTCGGCCAGATGGTCGGCCGCCGCCCGGAACACCGACCCGTCTCCCGGATGTTCCCCGTCGACGAGTACCAGGTGGGACCCGAGCGCACGGTCCTTCTCGGCGGCGTCCGCGATCAGCGGCGACAATCCGGTGACGCGGCTCCACAGATGTCCGGCCTGGCCGTCGAGCAGACGGTTCGCCATGTCCACGACGGTCGCCGGAAAGGCCTGCACCTCATGCGAGGTCACCGCAAGACGATCACAGATCTCCTTGATCCGCACCAGCCGCGGACTCTCCACGTTGTCGAGGATCGACAGCAGCGACCCGCTGCCGACCATCGGCTCATGCGGCCGCGCCGCGATACGGACACAGATCTGTTCGAGATCCTTCGTCTCCGGCAGATAGTCGGCCAGATCCGGCAGTCGCTGCGACATCCGCGTCGTCGCACCACCCGTGGATCTCAGTAGCTCGAGCATGCGCTCGAAATCCGCGGTGTCCAGCGGCGGCAGCGCGCCCTCGAGAGGACCCGGAAGCCAGGAGTAGCGGTCGGCGTCGGCGTTGACCGCCCGCACCACCTCGGCGGCGGTACCGCGATAGTCGCCCGCGACCCATTCGTGGACCTCGGTCTCGGATTCACGGGACCGCCACAGCTCCAGGAGGACGCGTTCGCGTTTGGCGGTGGCCTGTTCACGCTTCGCGAGCAGATCGGTGATCTCGGCGTCGATGACACGCGGTGTGTGCGCCGCCTTGCGCCCGGCGATCGCCGACACGGCCGACACCGTCGCGTCGAAGTCGTCCTGGCCCGCATCGGCGATCGACACCGTGAGATCACGCAACTCCGGAGGGAGCATGCCCTGCACCACGTGCAGGGCCTGTGCCTTCTCGCTGACCACCAGAACGCGCTGCCCCTTGGCGAGGAGTGCCGCGGTCACGTTGGCGATGGTGTGCGTCTTCCCGGTGCCCGGAGGCCCCTCGACGACCACACCGCTGTCGGCACCCAGCTGGGCCAGCACGTCCCGCTGCTCCACGTTGCCCGGCAACGGATACAGCGCGTCGCGCACCAGGTCGTCGGCGGAGAGGGCATTCGAACGTTCCAGTGCCGCAAGACGTTCGGCGGCCTCGATGGGTTCGACGAGCTGCGCGAGCCCCAGCGGGACATCGTCGGAATCGGTATCCCGGAGTTCGGCGATGATGGCGTCGTAGAACGCGAGCGCGGCAGTCACCCCGCGCCGGCGCAACACGAGCGCGGGCCAGTACTCGACATGCAGCGTGACGAGATCGGAGTCCACTCCCACGCGCTGCTTCCACGCGTCGGTGACCTCGTTCATTTGCGGTGACACGACGGACGGGAGGTCGAGGATGCGGGCGCGCGCCTTGACCGCCTCCGACAGGTCGACGCCCTCGATGGGCGCCAGGAAATGTGTGTCGTTGGCGACCGGCGGCGCCCCGGCGCCAAGACTGATGCGGATGGCACCGGTCGACTCGTCCCGTTCGGCGACCACGTGCTGTGAGACCAGGTGTTCGCGCACCAGCGGGTCGCCCCCGCTCTCCGCGTCCAGGACCGTCACCAGCGCGTTGGCGACGACCAGTTCCAGCGTTTCCGGGTTCTCGGCGTAGTCGTCGACCAGCCGCGCGATCTCGTCGTACGCCTCGACACCGGGCGTCACCTCCACGATGACCTGCCCGGGAGCAGCGGATGTGCGCATGGGCACGCGTCCGGTCTTGCCGATCCAGACGAGACCGGGATGCTGCTCGACGTCGTTCACGACGTCCGATCGTGAACGGACCAACTCGCGCAGGAATTCGAGGAGACGTGACACCCGATCGGCGCGCCCGGACACCACGACGTCGGACGGCGCGGCGTCGGACGGCGCGCCGCTGCCTTCGGTGTGGTCGTCCCCGCTGTCCGGGGATCCGGTCTCCGTGTCCGCCATTCGGTCAACCCTCCTCGGTACGCCTGCTCCGGCGACGTCGGCTGGATTCACTGGCGTGGATACCTCTGGAACGCTACCAATCGCAGATCACAGATGAGAGGTGGCTAGCCGCGTTCGGCTCCGCGGAGTGCGCGATAGCCACCCGCGACGTAGTGCACGTTGGTGTAGCCGAGGTCGGTGAGCTCTTCGGCGATGGCCTCGGCACGTGAGGACACGGACACGACGGAAATCTCGGTGTCCGGGTCACGGATCACCGGGAAGGTTCCGGACGGGGTCGGGGTGAAACGCGAACGGACATCGGTCGGCTCGACGACGACCGCGCCCGGCACGCTGCCCTGATGCCGCATGACCTGCGGGCGCGCATCGACGATCACCGCACGATTGTCGGCACACCGCGCCATTGCCTCGGCACCTGAAATCGAATCCACCACTGACACTGGTTGACTCACCCGCTCCTCTTGTCTCGAGATGTCCTGTGATTGCGGGGGACACGGACGTTCGGACGATTTGTGTTCGTCCGCCTCCATCGTGTACGCCGTACCCCCACCACAAAATGTTACGGATCAATCGCGAAACGGCAACTGTTCATCGAACAGCACAGGTCAGAGCGTGAGGGAACGGTCAGCGCCGACGACCGGCGACCCGCGGCGTGCCCCGCTTGCCCCAGGAGTCGTTGCGCTTGCCCTGTCCGTCGCGGGCGCTGCGCTTGGCGCCCCCACGTCCGCGCGGCGGCCCGAAGTCACGACGCAGATCGATCGGATACTTGCCGATCCTGGTGTCGCGCAACGACGACAACGTCTCCTTGTCGAGATTCTCGGGCAGTTCGACGAGCGAGAAGTCGTCACGAATGCTGATGTTGCCGAAGTCGCCGCGGGTGAGTCCGCCCTCGTTGGCGATGGCGCCGACGATCGCCCCCGGCGACACCTTGTGCTTGCGCCCCACCGCGATGCGATAGGTGGTGAAGGAGCCGCCCGACTTGCGTGGCGCCCGCTCCCGGCGTTCGCGCCGCTCCCCCTCCGGCGGATCCGGTGCCATCAGGAAGCCACCATCACGGGTTTCCAGGGCGAGCGCGGCCGCGACGTCGGCCAGCGCCACGTCATGCTCCTGCGCGTAGTTCTCCACCAGTTGCCGGAACATCGCGAGATTGTCGGACCCGAGGTTCTCGGTGATCGAGTCGGCGAACTTCGCGACGCGCTGCGCGTTGACGTCGTCGACACTCGGCAGACCGATCTCGGTCAGCGTGGTACGGGTGGCCCGTTCGATGGCCCGCAGCAGATGACGCTCCCGCGGTGAGACGAAGAGGAGCGCGTTCCCCGAACGTCCGGCGCGACCGGTACGGCCGATGCGATGGACATAGGACTCGGTGTCGTGCGGGATGTCGAAGTTCACCACATGGGAGATGCGGTCGACGTCGAGGCCGCGGGCCGCGACGTCGGTCGCCACCAGGATGTCGATCTGGCCGTTCTTGAGCTGATTGATGGTGCGCTCACGCTGCGCCTGCACCATGTCGCCGTTGATGGCCACGGCCGAGAACCCGCGGGCCCGCAGCTTCTCCGCGAGTTCCTCGGTGCCGGATTTCGTCCGGACGAACACGATCATCGCGTCGAACGGCTCCACCTCGAGCACCCGGGTCAGCGCGTCCAGTTTGCGCTGGTGGGAGACCTGCAGATAGCGCTGCGTGATGTTCTGGGCGGTCGCGGTCTTCGACTTGACCGTGATCTCCTCGGGCTTGTTCAGGTACTTCTGCGCCAGCCGCCGGATCGCGCTCGGCATGGTCGCGGAGAACAGCGCGACCTGCTTGGAATCGGGGGTTTCGGCGAGAATCCGCTCCACGTCCTCGGCGAAGCCCATCGTCAGCATCTCGTCGGCCTCGTCGAGGACGAGGAACTCGAGTTCGGAGATGTCGAGGGTGCCCTTGTCGAGGTGATCGATCACGCGTCCGGGTGTACCGACGATGACCTGCGCACCCCGGCGCAGACCCGCGAGCTGCACGCCGTAGCTCTGCCCGCCGTAGATCGGCAGCACCCGGACATCGGGCATATGCGACGAGTAGCTGCCGAATGCCTCGGCGACCTGGAGTGCGAGCTCACGCGTCGGAGCCAGGACGAGCGCCTGGGGGCGGCGGACCGCCGGATCGATCCGGGACAGGATCGGAATCGCGAATGCCGCGGTCTTGCCGGTGCCGGTCTGCGCGAGTCCCACGACGTCGCGGCCGGCCATCAGGGGCGGAATGGTGGCGGCCTGGATGGGGGACGGCGTCTCGTAACCGACGTCCGCGATCGCCTGCCGGACCCGATCGTCGATGTCGAGATCATCGAAACCCACGGTGGCGGGACCATCGGTGGAATCGGTGGCGGTGTCGGCTGCCTCGCTCATGCGCATACTGTCTGGTTCATTGCCTCAACTCTAAACGCCGAGGGCCCGTTCCGAGGAATCCACGCGCTGCCGACCCCACCGCAACCGATCGGGCTGACCTGCGCCGCTCGGCTGCCGACGTCCGTGTGATGTCGCCCACGGTTGCTGATACCCTCGGTTCCACTTAACACGGGGGCATCGTCTCGATAGGCAGTCCCATGTCTGTTATGTCCAGTTCGTAGTCATGAGGAGACTTCCGCCTTGGAGCAGTACGCCACCCCTTCGACCGTTTCCATCGACGACAAGACCACGATGATCGACACCGTCCTCCGCTATCGCGAGGAGCGGCCGACACTGCCGCTGTTCAAGAGGCGGCAGGCGGGTCAGTGGATCAACGTCACCGCCCGGCAGTTCGCCGACGAGGTCGACACGGTCGCCAAGGGTCTTGTCGCCTCCGGCGTGGAACCCGGCGACCGCGTCGCAATCCTGTCCTCGACCCGCTACGAGTGGACCGTGCTCGACTACGCGGTCTGGCGCGCCGGGGCGACCACCGTCGCCATCTACGAGACCTCGGCACCCGACCAGGTCCAGTGGATCCTCGAGGACTCGGGCACCCGCCTGCTCATCGTCGAGAACGCCGACCACCTCGCACACCACAAGTCCGTCATCGACGGGGCGCCGGAACTCCGCGAGACGCTCGTCATCGACGACGGCGGCATCCAGGAGCTCGTGAAGCGCGGAGCCTCGGTCGGCGACGAGGTCCTCGACCAGCGCAACGCCAACGCGACCTCCGCCGATGCCGCCACGCTGATCTATACCTCCGGCACCACCGGCCGCCCCAAGGGCGTCGTGCTGACCCACGCCAACTTCGCCGCCGAGTGCGCCGCCACCCGTGACGCGGTGGGCGCCGGCCTCAAGGAGGGCAAGTCGACGCTGCTGTTCCTGCCGCTCGCGCACGTCTTCGCACGCGTCGTCGCGGTCGGCTGCGTCGAGAACGCCGTCGTTCTCGGACACACCAACGACATCCCGAACCTGATCGACGACCTCGCCGTCTTCAAGCCGAATTACGTGCTGTCGGTGCCGCGCGTCTTCGAAAAGGTCTACAACTCCGCCAAGCAGAAGGCCTACGACGGCGGCAAGGGCAACATCTTCGACAAGGCCGCGGACACCGCGATCGAGTATTCGAAGGCCATGGAGGAGGGCAAGATCGGCCTGGGCCTGAAGCTCAAGCACGCGGTCTTCGACAAGCTGGTGTACGGCAAGCTGCGCGCCGCGCTGGGCGGTCAGTGCGAAGGTGCCATCTCCGGTGGCGCACCGCTCGGCGCCCGTCTCGGCCACTTCTTCCGCGGCGTCGGCATCCCGGTCTACGAGGGCTACGGCCTGTCCGAGACCACCGCAGCGGTCACCGCGAACAACGAGACCGACCAGCGCGTCGGCTCGGTCGGGCGCCCCGTCCCCGGTGTCACGGTCGCCATCGCCGACGACGGCGAGATCCTGCTCAAGGGACCGGTCGTGTTCGGCGGCTACTGGAAGAACGACAAGGCCACCGACGAATCCATCATCGACGGCTGGTTCCACACCGGCGACATCGGCAAGCTGGAGGACGGCTACCTCTTCATCACCGGCCGCAAGAAGGAACTTATCGTCACCGCCGGCGGCAAGAACGTCTCCCCCGCCCAGCTCGAGGACACCATCCGCGCGCATCCGCTGATCAGCCAGTGCCTGGTGGTCGGCGACCAGAAGCCGTTCATCGGCGCGCTCATCACCCTGGATCCGGAGGCACTGCCGGGCTGGCTGGAGCGCAACAACCTGCCGGCCGACACCTCGCTCGCCGACCTCGCGACGAACGACAAGATCTTCGCCGAGGTCGATGCCGTGGTGAAGGACGCCAACGCGAAGGTCTCCAACGCCGAGGCCATCAAGAAGTTCGTGATTCTGGACACCGATTTCACCATCGAGACCGGAGAGCTGACGCCGACGCTGAAGCTCAAGCGGGCCGTCATCCACGACGCGCACAAGCAGGCCATCGCCGATCTGTACACGTGATCGTCGCGGTCCGTCGAGCGCGGGCCTGATCACATCGGTTCGGGCGCGCGCCGACTTGGGAACGAGTCGGCGCGCGCTTAGGCTGACGTGTCGATGAACCGGGATCTCGCCATCGATGCGACCCGTGGCCTCGCGATCTGGAGCATGATCACCGCACATTTCGCCACGGGGCTGCGCGTCGCCGCACCCACCCATGCCTACCCGTACGTGGACGGTATGTCCGCCTTCGTGCTGCTGTCCGGGCTGGTGCTGGGGATCGTGTACAGCCGTTGGATCGACCGCGAGTCGCTGGGCTACGCGTACCGGCGACTCGCGAAGCGCATCGTGGTGCTCTATCTCTGCCAGCTCGCGATCGCGGTCGTCGCGGTGGCCGCCGCTCTCGCCGGCCACCGGTGGCTCACGCTGTTGCTCCCCGTGGACGGCTGGTCCGACGGTCTGTGGCTGGCCGTGACCATGCAGTACCTCCCCAGTGGTGGCAACATCCTGCTGCTCTATCTCGTCCTCATGGCGTCGGCCTTTGTGCTGTTCCCCCTGTTGATGCGCGGGATGTGGGCACCGGTGCTCGCGGCATCGGTTGTGCTGTACGCGATCTCGCAGGTCTGGACACCGCAGTGGTTCTACCTGCGCGCCTATATGGCCGCGCCGGAGATCCAGAACTGGGCGGCATGGCAGGTCATGTTCGTCCCGGCGGTGGTCGTCGGCTGGAAATGGCGCGACTGGCAGATCCCCCGGCTGATCGACCGATGGTTGCCACTGGTGATCGCGGTCGCGGTGGCGTGGGCGCTGGTGATGCACTTCGGCGTCGACACCGGACCATGGGTGGACCACGAATCCGCCATCGCCGACAAACTCGAGTTCCGATTCGCCCGCGCCGTCGGCGCCTGGCTCGCCATCCCGGCGATCTACGGCATCTTCCGGTGGCTGTTGCATCGATGGCACCGGGATTGGTTGCGACCGTTGGTGATGACCGGCACCCGGAGCCTGGACTCCTACGTGATCCAGGCGATCGCCCTGGTGCTGGTGCCGATCCATGTGGCACACCGCCCCTGGGACGACCTGACCGCCACCGCGGTGGTGCTCCTGGTGTTCGGACTATGTTGGGCCTGGGCCGAATTCCGGCGCGCCTGGCAGGTCGACAAACTGCACAGACTCCCCGAACTCGCGCTGCAACGATGGCCAGGACGCGCCACGGAACCGATGGGAGCGACCCGATGACGAACTCTCCGCGCCGCCACGACCCGCACACGCTCGGCGACCACAGCCTGTGTGTGCACGGCGGGAACTCCGAGTCCGCGGAGGGCGCCATCCGCACCCCCATCACCATGGCGAACTCGTATCGCCTGCCCGACGATCCGTCGACGCTGGACTGGTCGGGCACCGACCGGTTCTTCTACACCCGCAACTCCGGGGCGAATCAGGTTGCGCTGCAGAACAAATTGGCCGCCCTCGAACACGGAGAGGAAGCCGTCGTACTGGCCACCGGCGTCGCGGCACTGCACTCGGTCTTCTTCACCCATGTCGCTACGGGAGACCACGTCGTGGTCTCCGACACCACATACGAGGCCACCTGGAAGCTCTGGTCGTCGCTGCTGCCGCGCAAATACGGCATCGAGGCGACGTTCGTCGACGTGACCGATCCCGACGCCGTGCGGGCCGCGATGCGCCCGAACACCCGCCTGGTGATCACCGAGGTGATCGCGAATCCGACGACCAAGATCGCCGACGTCCCCGTGCTCGCCGGGATCGCCCACGAGGGCGGGGCACTGCTGATGGTCGACTCCACGTTCACTCCGCCACCCCTCTACCGGCCGCTGGACGCCGGCGCCGACCTGGTCGTGCATTCGCTGACGAAATTCATCAACGGGCACGGGGATGCGATGGGCGGCGCGGTGATCGGGCGACGCGAACTGATCGACCCGATCCGCGCGGAGGCCATGGTCGATGTCGGCGGAGCCATCTCCCCGTTCAACGCCTGGCTCATCGCACGTGGATCGGTCACTCTGCCACTACGTTTCGCCCAGCACCAGAGTACCGCTCGGCGACTCGCCGACGTCCTGTCCGCCGATGATCGGGTCGCCTACGTCGCCTATCCCGGCCTGGCCTCGCATCCCCAACACGACGTGGCCGCACGGCAGTTCGGCTCACGCGGCTTCGGCGCCATGATGGCATTCGCGGTACGCGGTACACCCGACGACCAGAATCGGTTCGTCTCGAATCTCGGCCTGATCACGTCCGCCGTATCCCTCGGGCACGACGAGTCGCTCATCGTGCATGTCGGCACCGACGGCCCGCGCGTGGCGGCCTATCCGGACGACTTCCGTCGCTGGGGGCATCTCCGCTTCTCCGTCGGCCTCGAGGACCCCGACGATCTCGAGGCCGACCTCCGCAACGCCCTCGATGCCACTTTCTGATCACTCAGATCGACTGTGGAACATGGGATCTCGATACGGCCTCGGCTGGCGCCTCGAGCTACTCGATCAGCGGGAGGCCGGTGATTGAGTAGCCGGCGAGTCCAGCCGGCCCACCGCTGATCGAGTAGCCGGCGAGTCCAGCCGGCCCACCGCTGATCGAGTAGCCGGCGAGTCCGGTCGGCCCACCGCTGATTGAGTAGCCGGCGAGCGCAGCGAGTCGGCGTATCGAAATCACCCGCCGCGCTCTTGCTCGTCGCGTGCTTCGTAGAGGATCCCGCGTTCGATGGCCTCGCGCACCACGGGAAGTGCCGCCTGCGCGAGAGCATCGGACTCCACGCCGTGAAAATCCGCGAGCAGCTCGATCAGCGCACCGAGGGGGACGACCCCGCGGCAACCGGCCAGCAGCGCCCGGGACACCTCGTCGACGCCGAGCACCGCACCCGGTCCGCCGGGCCGTCGGACGGCGGACGACACCTGTTGCCACCCTTCGTCTCCGGGGAGTGATTGTTCGTCGAGAAAAACCGGTGCAGTCCGCAATCGCGCGGACAGCAGCGCGTCGTCGGATATCGCCCGGAGGTAGGCGCGGCGCGCCAGGAAGGCCTCGGCCTCCGGCCCGGTGATCTCCTCACCCGCCCCGGTGATCTCCTCGATCACCTGATCCGGTTCCCCGGTGTCACCGTCGGCACGTTTACGGAGGATGATGGTCCCCATCCCGATGCCGGTGATGCGCTGCTCGGTGAACCAGTCGAGCCACGCCGCACCGCGATCGGCCACGCTCTCGGCGGATTCCCCGGCGTCGGACAACCACAGCGAGATATAGCTGATGGGGTCGGCCAGTTCGCGCTGCACCACCCATGCGTCGAGCCCGGTCCCCTCGATCCAGCCTCGTACACGCTCCCGCCAGTCCACATCCTCGTGGACGATCCAGTTGGCCAGAAGTTGCGCCGTGCCACCGGGATTCAGATGATCGGGCAGACTCCGGATCAGTTCCGCACAGATCGCGTCACCGCTCATGCCGGAGTCACGGTAGATGTAATCCTGCTCCCCGGCCCCGACGACGAACGGCGGATTCGACACGATGAGGTCGAAACGTTCGCCGGCGACCGGTTCGAGCAGACTGCCCGCACGCAGATCCCACGACATACCGTTGAGTCGTGCCGTCGCCGCCGCGAGCGCGAGGGCCCGTTCGTTGGTGTCGGTGGCGACGATCTCGTCGCAGTGGGCGGCCATGTGTACGGCCTGGATGCCGCAGCCGGTGCCGATGTCCAGCGCGCGGGTCACCGGCTGCCGGATGATCGCGCGTGCCAACGACACCGACGCTCCCCCGATGCCGAGGACGTGGTCGCGCCGCACCGGCTCGGCACGCATGACCGCGTCCTGGTCGGAGACGATCAGATAGTCCCCGGCATCGTCGGCGTGTGGCCGGATGTCGAGGGCGGCCCGCAGACCGGAACCGCCGTCGGCCACCTCGAGGACCCCCTGCGCCAGGAGAGCGTCGCGACCGGAGGCCGGAAAGGCTTGTGCCACATCGTCATCGGATTCGTCGGAACCGAGAAGGAAGAGACGGATGATCGTCGCGAGCCCGGCGGCGTCCGACTCGACGCGCCGGGTCGCCCGCAGGGCAGGCCACCAGATACCGCGTCCCAGAGCGTCGTTCGCCTCCTCACCCAGAAGGGTCGCGACGCCGTCGGTGGTGTAGCCCGCCGCGCGAAGGTCGGCTCCGAGGGCATCGATGACGAGGGGATCGGAGAGCGGATGGATCGGACTCACCCGACCTTTCGGTATTTCTTGTGCATGGCCTGCTTGGACACCCCGAGTAGCGTACCGATCTCCGCCCACGACAGCCCGGCCAGCCGCGCTCGCCGGACCGCGACCTCTTCGTCACGGGCCAGGTCGCGGCGCGCGGAGGCCACCCGCGCGAGTTGTTCCACGGGTGTCTCGTCACCGTCGCCGTCGAGTGCTGTTCGCATGGCTCCAGCATGCCCCGGGATGACGGAGGCGTCAACCTTGGTTGACCTTCCCGATCAGCAGCCGGCGAGAATCCGGATCATCGCCGCCTTCTCCGCGGGCGTCACCGACACCCCGTACCGATGTTTGACGTCGATCTGCCGCGACACATAGGTGCACCGGTATCTCTTATTGGGCGGCAGCCATGTCGCCGCGTCGCCCGCCCCTTTGCGCTGATTGACCCAGGCATGCACCGCTTGCAGATTACGCGGGTCGTTCGCGAAATCGCGTCGCTTGTCCGCCGGCCACTGCTGAGCGCCCTTCTGCCAGGCGTCCGCCAGCGCCACGACATGATCGATCTGTACCGCGGCAGAAGTTCGCTCGCCTCGGACGAACGGCGTCGACGTACCGGTGTACGGATCGTTCAAAACCCCGGAGAGCACCGTGCATCCGTTGGGGCGCAGCGTGATCATCGTCAAATCGCGCCGAAGAATATCGTCGCGGGTACGGCAACCGTTACGACCGCCGGGCACGGCGACGTCATCGGACCATGCCGTGCCGAACATCCGGCGCTGATAACCCGTTTTCGGGGCCCTGCCCCGGACGGTCAGATCGTCGAGAGCCGCGCGGGTCCGCTCCACAGCGTCGGCACGGGGAGCGGCAACGGATTCCGGCACCGACGCGACTGTGCCGGTCAGTCCTGCCGTCACGAGCAGCGCTGCCACGGCTGCCTTCACGCGCATATCCAACTCACATCATCCGCGAGCGAGTCCGCCCCCACCGATCGGTCAGTGAGCGGAGTCGAACGCTTCCATGATGGACAGCGGGATCCGGCCACGATCACTCACGTCGTAGCCGTTCTTCCGCGCCCATTCCCGAATCGCCTGGGTCTGCTCTTTGGACTGGCGACCCGAACCGGCCGAGAGCCGTGACTTCACAACGCCCGACCGGCGCGAAACCGCGAGGTATTTGTCGAGCATCTTGTGGAATTCTTTGGCATGCGCGGCCGAGGTGTCGAACTCATACGACTTGCCGTCGAGTGCATATCGGACGGTGACCGGATCCGTCAGTTCCTTGCCGTCCAGATCATCGACATACTGAACGACCGTCTGCTTTGCCATTTACCGTCCCTGCTTTCGTAAATCCTTGCACATCACGTCAAAGGCGACTCTAGCAGCGATTCGTACGAAAGGATGAAAGGGCGGTCATCTCGCCTCCGCTAAACGGGAAATACCGATATCGCTCCGGCCAGCGAGTTCGGTGGGCCTGCCCTTTCGCTGGCCGGCACGTCGCCCTGTCACGGCATCGATTGCCCGCGCACGTGACCGTCACCGGAACATCGCCTCGATATCGGCTATTTCCTCCTGTGTGATGGAGATCAATGGGTGATCGTCCGGTGTCGACGAGAAGCGCTCACCCGTACGTGCCGCATCCGCCAGCGTGTCGATCGCGGCACAGATCGATTCCATCAGATCGTCCATCGCGTCGTCGGCGGAGCCGGAACCTCCGTCGACCGAGATCCGGAGACACTCGGTGCCGTCGACGAGCACGGTCGCCATCGCGATCTCCACGGGATGCGACCACCGTGCGTCCGTTCCCGAGATCTCCGGCAGTATCACCCCCGCCTCCGGCGCGCTCCCCCATCCGGCCGACTCATCGATCTCGGTGAGACGGCCGAGGAAGTTGAGTCCGACTGTGGGCGAACGGTAGTCGGCGAGCAGGTCCGCAGTCGTAGGGTTCAGGTGCCGCGCCATCCCGAAGCCGAGGCCACCGTCAGGACATTCACGGAGCGCCGCCTTGGTGTGATGCAGCCACCGTTGGACTGTTCGATGCGCCGCACCGACGTCATCGAATTCACTTGTGGCACAGACGATGGGCCGGACTGTGGTGAACCAGCCGATGGTGCCGCTCACGTCGGGCGCGCGTCGCATCGACGCCACCGGTCGCGCGACCTCCGACGCGTCACGTCCATGGCCCTCGATGTCGAAGGCCACGGTCTGCACGTCCTGACCGAGGTCGCGCCGGCACCAGTGCGCCAGGCCCGCCGCGACGGCGGTGGCGATCACGTCGTTGGCCGTCATCGATGCCATCGACGGCACGGTCGAGAGCAGGTGTCGGCTCCTGTCGGCATCGACCAGTCTGTCGGCGGAACGGCGTGAACCGGCGGTCTCGGGCATCATCGGCCCCGCCGCGCGCACACGGCCGGCGATCGACGTCCAGTACGGCACATCGACATCGAGCGTGTCCGCGAGGTGTTCGAGATAATCCACCCACCCGCGATACGAGGCGTCGCCCGGTTCCGGATCACGGTCGGGTTCCTGTAACCGGCGAGCCATGTCGCCCAGGAGTATTCGCCAGGACACGGCGTCGACCACCACATGGTGGGCGATCAGCAGCAGTCGTCGGCAATCGAGTTCGGGCCCTTCGAAAACGACCGCGGCACACATCCGGCCCGCGCCCGGGTCGATGCGCGCGTGCATCGTTCGTGCGTGCCGGCGCATCGCGCTCAGTGGCTCCCCGTCGATCCACACGGACTCCACCGCGAACGCCGGCATCCCGTCGTCCGGTATGTGCAACACTTTCTCGACGAGCCGCGCCCGCAGAATCGGTTGGCACGCGACAACTCCGGACAATGCCCTCGCCAGTTCGGCGGTACCGATCGCATCGTCGGCGATGCGCAGCATCACCGCCTGCGCGAAGCGGTCGTCGTGGTCCCGGTGACCGGAGTACCACCGCACGATCGGGGTGCCGCGGGTCGGCCCGGCCGCATCGACGACCACCGGGTCGGCCGCGGTGATCGACACTGCGCACCGGGCCAATCCGGCAACGGTCTGATGGGCGAAGACATCGGCCGAGGTGATCCGCAGACCGTGTCGTGCAGCGGTACCGACGAGTTTGACGGACAGGATGCTGTCTCCGCCGAGATCGAAGAACGAGTCGTGTACGCCGACCCCGTGCACGCCGAGTACCTCGGCGAATACCTGGCACAACATCTCCTCGTTCGGGCTCCTCGGCCCCTCGGAGGTCGACGCCACGGTGAAGTCCGGCGACGGGAGCGCCGACCGGTCGATCTTGCCGTTCGGCAGCACCGGGAACCGGTCGACGACGACGAACAGCGACGGCACCATGAACTCGGGCAACCGGCGGGCGACCCACTCCCGCAACGATGCCGAGATCTCGAGATCCGTTGTGTCCCCGGCCGTTGTGTCCCCGTCCGCTGTACCGACATCGCCGGCCCGGTCCGCGGCGATCGCCGCCCGGTCGACGATGACGTAGCCGACGAGCCGCACGCTCCCGGCGGTCTCCACCGGCCGAATCAGCCCGGACACGACAGCGGGGTGGGCTCGCACCACGGATTCCACTTCCCCGGGCTCGACCCGGTATCCGCGGATCTTCACCTGGTCGTCGGCGCGACCGACGAACTCCATCGTGCCGTCCCTCAGCCATCGGACGACGTCACCCGCGCGGTAGAGCCGTGCGCCGGTGCCGAAGGGCGACGCCACGAACCGACCCGCCGTCAGGTCCGGCCGACGCCAATAGCCTCGGGCCAGCAACCTGCCGCCCACGTACAGTTCTCCAGGCACCCCGACCGGTACCGGCTGCAGATGATCGTCGAGCACCACCACGCTCGCACCGTCGATCGGCGCGCCCAATGCCATCGGCCCCGCGGCCGTGAGCGGCTCGGAGAAGGTGACGCCGATGGTGCATTCCGTCGGCCCGTATCCGTTGACCATCCGGCGCCCGGGCGCCCATCGGGACAGCAATCGACTGCTGCACTGCTCGGCCCCCACCATCACCGCAACGTCCGTGCTCAGGTGATCCGGTTCCATCAGGTCCAGCACGCTCGGCAGCACGAAGGAGTGCGTAACGCGCAGGCGGTTGACGGCACCGGTCCAATCACGTTCGGAGACCTCGGCCGTCGAGGGAATGGCCAGGGCCGCACCGGCGCCGAGTGCGGCCAGGACCTCGAAGATCGCGGCGTCGAATCCGGTACTCGCCCAGCTGAGTACACGGGAACCGGCCGTCACCCCCCAGCGCTCGGCCTGCGCGGCGACGAGGGCGGAGAGACCGGCGTGTGTGACGGCCACGCCTTTCGGCAGTCCGGTGGTGCCCGATGTGTAGATCAGATACGCGGGATGATCCAGCGCCAGTGGTGCGGTGCGTTCCGCGTCGGTGATCGGCGTGGCGGGTTGGTCGCGCCACGCCAGGTCGCGATCCGGGTCGTCGATGACGATCGTGTGAGGGGCGGCCGAGATACCGGCGTCGCCGTGATCGGTCGCGTCGGCGTCGGGGACCGCGTGAGCGTCGGCCGCTGTGGTGAGAATGACCCGCGGTTCCGCGTCGGCGACGATCCGCTGACGTCGGTCGGCCGGATGGTCGGGCGTGATCGGCAGGTAGGCGCCGCCCGCCTTCGTGATCGCGACGATCGCGGTGACCCATGCCGCCGAGCGCGTCATGCAGACCCCGACGACCGATTCCGGTCCGACCCCCAGCTCGATGAGCGTGCGCCCCAACCGGTCCGAGTCGTCATCGAGTTCCCGGTAGGTGATGTCCCCCGCGTCGCAGGTGATCGCCGTCCGGCCGGGTGCGGAGGCGACCGCGGCGGCCAGGATGTCCGGCAGGCGGAGCGGCTCGATGTCGGCGGTCGCCGAGGTCCGGCCCCAGGATTCGAGCATCCGGCGTTCGGTCTCGTCGATCAGCGTCAGTTCCGACACGCGTGTCTCCGGCGCCGCCACGACCTGCCGGAGCACCGACGTCAGTCGGCGTACCAGGCCGGACACGGTGGATTCGTCGAAGAGATCCGTCGCGTACTCGACGGAGATGTCGAGGCCACCGGCCTCGGAACCGTCCCCCAGGTCTTCGGCAAAGGCGAAGGACAGGTCGAACTTCGCGGTATCGGCCGGAAGGGTGTGCATCGTGACCTCCGCTCCCGGAAGATCAACGGCCACACCACGACCCGAGGAATCCTGCATCGCCACCAACACCTGAAACAAC